>JBBQXD010000001.1:0-251301 GCA_038209995.1 Candidatus Limnocylindria bacterium
CTGGGCGAGCCGCTCGGGCCGGAAGTGGCGTTCGTCGCGGTGGTCGGGGCGCCGCTCGGTGCGACAGGCGCCGGCACGGCCGACACCGTGCCGCCGGCTCGGGCAGGCATCGTCGTGCCCATGGCCCCTGCGCTCGATGGGGCCGCCGCCATCGCCGCCGGAGCGACGACCATCGAGGGGGCCGATGTGGCGACGGTCCTGGTCGATGCGGGTGCCGCCGGCGGAGGCGTGGACACCACGGCCGCCACCATCATGTCGCTGGAGCGCGGAGCGGGGGCCAGCGTGGCGATCGGCGAGGCCTGGCCGGGGGCAATCGTGCCGACCGTCGGCGATGGGCGCACCTCACCGACGACGCTCGGCTCGCTGCCGAGAGCGATGGTCGGCGCCCCGCAGAGCGCCGCACCAACCGCCAGGACGATGGCCCCCAGGCCGCTGCGTCTCATCCGGCGACCTCGCGAACCCCCGTCTTCCGGCTTCGCCGTCGCCGCGGCACCGGCGGCGCCGCCGGCACATCGGCCTCCTCGGGCGACTGGGGCGCGGCGAGCACCGCGGCCGCGGTCTGGGGATCGATCCGCCGCAGGCCCCCGCGCGCTCGCTCGTGGAGGCGGTAGACCTCCTCGAGCCCGTCGGGCGGCACGCCGTCGCCGTAGACCGCGCAGAAGTGTCGGACGACCTGCGGGTCGAACTGCGTCCCGGCGTTGCGGCGCAGCTCGGCGATCGCCTGCTCATGCGTGACGGCGCCCTTGTACGGTCGCTGGTGGATCATCGCGTGATAGGCGTCGGCGACCGCGACGATTCGCGCTCCGAGCGGGATCTCGCTGCCGCGCAGGCCGTGTGGATAGCCGCCGCCGTTGTAGCGCTCGTGGTGATGGAGCACGACCGGGATCGCGTCGCGCAGGCTCGACGCCTCCTCGAGGATCACCTGGCCGATGCGCGGGTGCTCGCCGATCGCCTGCCACTCCCCGTCCGTGAGCTTCGTCGGCTTGTCGAGGATCTCCGAGGGCACCGCCAGCTTGCCGAGGTCGTGGAGGAGGCTCGCGATCCGGATGCGCTCGATCTCCTCGGACGGCAGGCCCATCTCGAGGGCGATCCCGGTGGCGAGTGACGCGATCATGTCCGAGGGTCGCCCACGATGGTGCGGCTGCGGCGCGAGCACTGAGGCCAGCGCCTGGGTCGCGCTGTCGCTGGCCCACTGGCCGATCGCCGCCGCGGCAGAACGCCGCTCGGCCGAGATCGGGGCGCGCCGGATCCGCGACTCGTCGTCGAGGTCGCGGAACATGTAGGTGCGGTTGCGGCCGAGCGACTTCGCCGCGTACATCGCCGCATCGGCCTGGTCGACCAGCCGATCGACCTGGAGCTGGCTCCCGATCCCGCCGGCGATCCCGGCGCTGATGGTGACGGCCGCGGACTGACCGTTCGCGAGCCGCATCGGCGCGGCCATCACCAGGGAGCGCAGCTTCTCGGTCAGCGGGAGGGCGTCATCGACGGAGGTCTCGGGCAGGATGAGCATGAACTCTTCGCCACCGTAGCGACCGAAGAGGTCCGATGCACGGACGTTGTCGGTGATGAGCGACGCCACCTGCCGCAGGATGGCATCGCCGGAGTTGTGGCCGTACGTGTCATTGATCGGCTTGAAGCGGTCGATGTCGATGAAGGCGACGGCGAGCGGCTTGTGATGACGGGTCGCGCGCTCGACCTCGGCAACCAGGGTGGTGAGCAGCGTCTCGCGGTTCGCGACGCCGGTCAGCCGATCGTGCGTGGCTCGCGCCTCGACCTGCAGGAACGCACCGGACGCTGCGTTGAACGCGCGCGCCAGCCGTCGCTCGGCCGGCACGCCGCTCTCGCGGATGAGGACCGGGGCATCGCTGTCGAGCGTCGCCTCGAGCGACTGGGCGAGGCTGTTGAGCCGCCAGCCCATGTAGCTCCAGGCGGCCAGCGCCATGCTCGTCATCCCGGCCAGGGCAGCGAGGGCCATGAAGGTGAGGAACATGTCGCGCTGGCCGGGCTCCGCCATGCCGAACAGGCCGGAGACGGTCAGCGCGGTGCCGGCCACGGCGAGCGGAGCGAGGAATCCGATCGCTCGAACGAGACGAAGCATGGTTCTCCGCGGCGGTGATGGATGGGTGGAAGGGCGCCATCTGGAAGCATCGCCGCCGGGCCGGAAACCATCTATGGGTCGATGGTCACCCGGGTGCGATGGGGCACCGCACGCCACCCCGCCACGGGCCGCAGGGCGGTCTGGTGCAGTACTCGACCGGTACCGATGGAGGGCGTCAGCGAGCGAGCCGCAGCCAGCGCGGCGCCGACCACCCGACGACGGCGGCCATGACCGCCATCGCCGCAGCGGGCAGGAGGATCGGACCGGTGACGGTCGCGATCGTGACGAGCACGGCGAGCAGGGCGCCGACGGTGGTGAGCCAGCGTCCGGTGGCGCTCCCGTGCAACGCGTGCAGCCATGCCCCGACGGCGACGAGCGTGACGCCGATCCCCGCTGCCACGAGCGCGATGAGCGTCGCCGGCTCCAGGCCGGCGGCAAGCAGGCTCGCGCTGGCCGCGCCGACCGTGCCGCCCGACGGCGAGATGGTGGCCGAGACTGCCGCCTGGCTCGGACCGAGCAGCGCCAGCAGGATGCCCACCCAGCCGAGGACCGCGGCCAGGGCGGCGGCGAGGAGCTCGGTGGTGCGGAGCGGCCGGTGCGCGGATGGCATGGGCGCATCGTGCACGCCGGTGCGGGTCGTGCGCAAGGCAAGACGCGTATCATCGCCGCGTGCTCCACGCGCCGCCGCCCGCCTGATTCCGTGATCTCGCGGCCGTCCTTCGCCCCCGCCGCCGCGGGAGATGTGCACCCAGCGCCGCTGGCGATGTACGAGCCGCACGGCCCGCACGAGGAATGCGGCGTCGTGGGCATCCACGCCCCCGGCGCGCCGGTCGCGCACCTCACCTACCTGGCGCTCCACGCCCTCCAGCACCGCGGCCAGGAATCGGCCGGCATCGCAGTCAGCGACGGGCACCGGCAGCGGCTGCACAAGCGGCTCGGGCTCGTCAGCCAGGTGTTCGACGAGGAGACGCTCGCCCCGCTCGACGACGCTGACATCGCCATCGGCCACACGCGCTACTCGACGACCGGGTCCAACTCGCTGCCCAACGTGCAGCCGGTCTACGTGGACAGCGACCTCGGCGAGCTGATGATCGGGCACAACGGCAACCTCGTGAACGCCACCTGGCTGCGCGACGAGCTCGGCGAGCAGGGGATCGAGTTCACGACCGCCTCGGACACCGAGGTGCTCGCCCGGCTCATCGCCCACGCTCCGGGGCGGACGTGGGCCGCGCGCGTGGAGCATGCCTTCCATCGGGCCATGGGGGCATACACCTTCACGATGCTCACCGGCGACGCGCTCGTCGCCGCCCGCGACCCGATCGGCTTCCGACCGCTGGCGCTCGGGCGGATGGAGGACGGCGACGGGCATCCGATCGGCTGGGCGGTCGCATCCGAGTCCGCGGCGCTCGACGCCATCGGCGCGCGCTTCGTGCGCGACGTCGAGGCGGGCGAGATCCTGACCATCGACGCCGAGGGCGTCCACTCGCATCGGTCCCGGGTGGTCGGTCGCGAGGAGAAGCTGTGCGTCTTCGAGTTCGTCTATCTCGCGCGCCCGGACAGCGTCATCGACGGTCGTCTGCTCTACGAGGCGCGGCTGCAGATGGGGCGCCGCCTGGCCCGCGAGCACCCGGCCGAGGCCGACCTCGTGATCCCCATCCCGGACTCGGCCATCCCCGCCGCGATCGGCTACGCCGAAGAGAGCGGGCTGCCCTATCGCGAGGGGCTCATCAAGTCGCGCTACGTGGGACGCACGTTCATCCAGCCGGCGCAGCGCAGCCGCGACGCTGCCGTGCGCATGAAGTTCAACCCGCTCCCCGAGGTGCTGCGCGGCAAGCGGGTCGTCGTCGTGGACGACTCGATCGTGCGCGGGACGACGACGGGGCCGATCGTCGCCATGCTGCGGCGCGCGGGCGCGGCCGAGGTCCACGTCCGGATCCATTCCCCCCAGATGCGGCATCCGTGCCACATGGGCGTCGACACCGGCAACCGCGATCAGCTGATCGCCGCGAATCACGACCTCGACGAGATCCGCCGCGCCATCGGCGCCGACTCGCTCGGCTACCTGTCGGAGGCGGGGCTCCTGGATGCGGTGGGCGGCAACCGCGAGGCGCGCTGCACGGCCTGCTTCACCGGCCGCTATCCGCTCGACGTCCCGCTCGACGTCGACAAGCTGATCCTCGAGCGGGGATAGGAGGGACATGGCCCGCAGCTACCGCGAGGCCGGGGTCGACATCGACGAGTGGAACCGCGCCCTGCCGCGCATCGCCGCCGCGGCGGCGGCGACCGGCAATCCGAGCGTGCTCGGCGGCGTCGGCGGGTTCGGGTCCCTGTTCCGCTTCGACGCGTCGACCCATCCCGACCCGGTCCTCGTCGCCTCGACCGATGGGGTGGGCACGAAGCTGCGCGTGGCGCAGGGGCTCGGCCGCTACGACACCATCGGCGTTGACCTCGTCAACCACTGCATCAACGACATCGCGGTCAGCGGCGCCGATCCGCTCTTCTTCCTCGACTACCTCGGCGTCGGAAAGCTGAACGCGGAGCGCGTCACCGAGATCGTCACCGGCATCGCGAACGCCTGCGCGGCCGCGGGCGTGGCGCTCGTCGGCGGTGAGACCGCCGAGCTGCCGGGGATCTACGAGAGTGGCGACTTCGACCTCGCCGGCTTCGTTGTCGGCGTCGTGGCGCGCGGCGACCTCATCGACGGCTCCGCGGTCGAGGCGGGCGACGCCGTGATCGGCCTGCCGTCGTCAGGCCTGCACACGAACGGCTACAGCCTGGCCCGGCGCGTCCTGCCGCCGGACACGTGGCGACGCGCGATGCCCGATGGCGAGCGGACGATCGGCGAGGCGCTGCTCGAGCCGCATCGGTCCTACCTCGACGAGATCCGAATCCTGCGCCGCGCCGTGCAGGTCCGCAGCTTCGCGCACCTCACCGGTGGCGGCTGGACCGAGAACATCCCGCGCACCCTGCCCCAGGGGTTGGGGGTCGAGGTCGACGCCGGCTCGTGGCCGGTGCCGCCGATCTTCACCCTCATCCAGTCGGCCGGCGACATCGGCGACGAGGAGATGGCCCGCACCTTCAACCTCGGGATCGGCCTCACCTGCGTCGTGTCCGCCATGCAGACCGATGCCGCCCGGGCCGCGCTCCCCGAGGCGCGGCTCGTCGGCCGGGTCGTGGCCGTCGCCGACGGGGAGCCGCGCGTCCACTTCGCATGACGCGGGTCCAGGGGCCCCCCGGGTGCGCGGCGCTGCCAGGTTTGACTCGGGAGTTCCGTTAGGCGGTGGAGATGGCCCGAATCGAGCATCCCTGCCACCGCTCCACGCTCACGGATCGGTCAGGTCGGGCCTGGAACGACGAAGAACGGTGCCTACCGTGCGTCCCGCGCACGTCTGACCGGATTGACGGCTGAGATGGGTCACGCGCCGCCGCGCCTCGGGGTCCTCGTCTCCGGGCGCGGGAGCAACCTGGCGGCGATCCTCGCGGCCGATCTCCGCGTTGCCCTCGTCGTCAGCAACCGCGCGAGCGTGCCCGCCCTCGAGATCGCCGAGCGCCACGCTGTGCCCTCGCGGGTGCTCCGCCGCTCTGACTTCGGTGGTGATGCGGACGCGCGCGACGCAGCCATCGGCGAGGCCCTGACCGACGCGGGCGTCACCCTCGCCGTGCTGGCCGGCTATGACCAGCGGCTCCGTCCGGCCTACTTCACCGCCTACCGCGGGCGCACGATGAACATCCACCCCAGCCTGCTGCCGCGCCACGGCGGGGCCGGGATGATGGGCCTCGCGGTCCACGCAGCCGTGCTGGCGGCCGGCGATGACACGACCGGGGTAACGATCCACGAGGTGACGCCGGACCTCGATGGCGGTCCGATCGTCACCCAGGCATCGGTCCCGGTGGAGCTTGGGGACACGCCGGAGCAGCTGGCGGCGCGGGTGCTGGAGGTCGAGCATCGGCTCCTGGTCACCACGCTCGCCGACCTCGCGGCCGAGGCGTGATCTGGCCCACTGCGTGCTAGGATGACCGTCGCGCCGCGACCTCTCGCGGCTTCCACAATGAGGCTTGATCGCTCATGCCGCAGGGCCTTCCGGATCCGGGCAAGATCTGGGATGACTTCATCTCGAATCCCATCGTCCAGCTCGCCGGGCAGCTCGTGGTCATCTACGTCGTGCTGCTGTGGCTGGGGACCGCGTACTGGGCCTTCCGCGACATGCAGGCCCGGACCGAGAACCCGATCCTCCCGTACTTCGCCGCGGCGCTCATCATCTTCTTCACGCCGCTCCTGTTCGTGTTCGCCGTGATCCTCTACCTCATCGTCCGGCCGCGCGAGACGATGGCCGAGGTCTATGAGCGCAGCCTGGCGGAGGAGTCGCTGCTGGCCGAGGTCGAGAAGAACGAGCTCTGCCCCGTCTGCCGTGACCGTGTCGAGGCCGATTGGCTCGTCTGCCCCAACTGCCGCACCCGCCTTCACCGCGTCTGCCCGAGCTGCAACCGCCTCGCCGATCCGACGTGGTCGCTGTGCGCATTTTGCGGGCACGAGTTCGCTCGTGGCGCGCCACCCGCGCAGGCACCCGCCGCGGCGACCGCCAAGCGGCAGCGCGGCACGCGCCGACGCGACGTGACCGCGGAGCCGGGCGCGCTCGGCGCCTCGAACTCGTAGCGCACCCGATCCCATAGCGACGGTGGGGATCCCGCCGGCTCCCCGCGCGCCGTCCGCCTGGCCGCGGTCACCCTTCATCGTCGCGATCGTCGTCGGCGGGGTCCTGAGCCTCGCCGGGCTGGTCGGGATCGCCCTCATCACCGCCGGGCAGGCACCGCGCTCGAGCAGCGGCACGTACACGGTGATGGCCGCCCTGGGCGGCGTGCTCCTGCTCATCGGCCTGGTCGGCATGGCGGTGCGCGCCATCCAGCTCAAGCGCTCTCTGCCGCCCGAGCGCTACCGAGGCCCCTCGGTCTTCGTGCTGCTGCTCATCGTGCTCGTCGGCGGGAACATCGCGAGCGGCACGATCGGGCTGCTCGACCCGGACGCGATCGCCAATATCGCATCGCTTCCGCCGCTCACCGCCACCATCCTGCTGTTCCTGACCCCGGTCAGCTTCCTGGCGGTGACGGTGCTCTTCGTCCTCTGGCCGCGCGCTCTCGCGGGCCTGCGGCTGGTGGAGGGCCGCCGTGCTGTCGGACGCTTTCTGGCAGGGGTCGGGATCGGTGCCGTGGCCTGGGTGGTCGTCTTCGTCATCTCGACCGGGCTGGCGTCGATCCTCCGCCAGCTCGGCCAGGACATCGGTGGCCAGCAGATGGCGGTCGATCTCCTCGGGAACGTGCCATTCGCGGTGGGGATCCTGGGGGTGGCGGTCGTCGCCCCGATCGCCGAGGAGCTCTTCTTCCGCGGCGTCACGCTCATCGCCTGGGAGCGTGAGTACGGCCCGCGCCGCGGCCTGTGGGGCTCGGCCGCGCTCTTCACCGCCATCCACGTGCCGGACGGCGGTGCCTTCATCGTGCCGCCGATCCTGATCCTCGCGCTGGTGCTCGGCATCACCTACCAGCGGACGCGGAGCCTGCCGATGGTGATTGGCATCCACGCCACCTTCAACGCCATCAGCACCATCCTCGTCGCGCTCGCCTGAGGGGCTGCCCGCGGTTCGCAAACGGTCGGTGCATCCCCCGGGCCGGGGTGGAATAAGCCGCGACTAACGGGCCGATGAGGGGCCGCGAGCCACAGTGGCGGGCATGTCGCTTCGGGAGCCGGCCCCAATCCAACTGGCCCGCGCGACCCGCATGCCACGCTCGTACCGGGCCAGTGGCCTCGCCAGCAAGCGGACGCAACCGGAGCCGCTCGGGTCGGACGATGCGTCGCTCATCGCAGCTGTGCTCGGCGGCGCCGAGGCGGCGACCGCGGCCATCGAGCTGCTGGCGGCCGCCGACGGCCTGGCCGGCCTGGCACGCATGGATCCACCCGAGCTGGCGCGCGTCGCCGGGCTCACGCGCCGGCAGGCCACGGTCCTCGCCGCCGCCTTCGCGCTCGGACGGCATGCAGCCTCCGCATGGCCACGCCACGCGTGGACCATTCGCAGCCCATCGGACGTCGCCGAGCGGCTCATGTCAGAGATGGCCCTGCTCGAGCGCGAGGAGCTGCGCGTCCTGCTGCTGACGACGAAGAACGCGGTGTCCGCGATGCGGACGGTCTACGTCGGCAACCTCGCGGGCTCCTCGGTCCGGGTGGGAGAGCTCTTCACCGAGGCGGTGCGGCGCTGCGCAGCGGGGATCGTCGTCGTCCACAACCATCCGAGCGGTGATCCCGCGCCCTCGGCCGAGGACCTGCGCATCACCGGCGAGATCGGAGCCGCGGGCGCCCTCCTCGACATCGGTCTGCTCGACCACATCGTGATCGGGCACGGCCGCTGGGTCAGCCTCCGGTCGCTCGGGGCGTGCGGATGATCAGCCGCGCACCACCACGCGCTGGATGGTGCCGCCCGCCAGATCCGCCACGTAGAGCTCCCCGTCCTCCGCCTGGCCGAAGCTCGAGATCACGAGGCCGCTGTCGAGGACCACTTTCGGCGTCGTCGTTCCTTCGTCCACCTGGAGCGTGAAGATGCGCCCCGAGCAGTAGTCGCCGAAGACGTAGACGCCGTCGAGATCCGGCTGCGCCGTGCCGCGGTAGACATAGCCGCCCACGACCGCGCACCCCTCGTCGTGGCCGTACTGGGCGATCGGCTTCACGTACGGCCGCTGGTCGCAGTTGGGGTCGGACAGGCAGTCGCTGCCCTCCATCACGTTCCAGCCATAGTCCTCTCCACCCGCCGAGCCGCCCGGTTGGCGGTCGATCTCCTCCCACGTCCCGGCCCCCACGTCGGCGATGTAGAGATCGCCCCGCCGCGCGTCAAAGCTGAAGCGCCATGGGTTGCGGAGGCCGAGCGCCCAGACCTCGGGCGCGCCGCCGCCCGGCCGCACGCCGTCGGCCGCGAAGGGGTTCGCGCTCGGGATGGCGTAGCGCAGCCCCTGCGCGGGGGGAGCATCGACGTCGATGCGCAGGATCTTGGCGAGCAGCGCATCGGGGTTCCGCGAGTTCCCGTCCGGGTCGCCACCGCCACCGTCGCCGAGGCCGATGTAGAGGTAGCCGTCAGGGCCGAAGGCGAGCTGGCCGCCGTTGTGGTTCGCGGCCGGCTGGCGGACGCTGAGGAGGCCCCGGCCCGTGGAGCGGTCCGCGACGCCGTTCCGCGCGGTGTACTCGACGACCTGGGTGTCGCCGTTGCGGTCGGTGTAGTCCACGTAGAAGCGCCCGTTCGCCGCATAGGCCGGGTGGAAGGCGAGGCCGAGCAGGCCGCGCTCCGAGGCCGCCGCGCCGACAAGGTCGCTGATGTCGAGGAACGGCTCGTCACGGAGCGCGCCGCTGGCGCTCACCACCCGCACGCGCCCCGCCTTCTCGTTCACGTAGATGGCTCCACTTCCGTCGCCCGCGGCTGCGAGGCCGATCGGCGCCTCGAGCCCCGCGGCGAACGGTTCGAGGGCGAGCGCATCGGGGCCGGTGTCGAGCGACGGACTCGTGGACCCCGGATCGCTGGCATGCGGACCGCCGCTGTGTGCAGGAAGGGACGCGCTCGCCTCCCCGCTCGCCGGCGGCAGGCTGCCGGTGCCCCTCGTCGACGAGGTGCCGCAGGCGGCCATGAGGATCGCGATCGCCACCAGGGCGACGGGGAGGCGGGCAGCGGCTCGGCGAGGATGCGTCGACATCGGTCACCGGACAGTACCCCGCCACGCGCCGCGAGGTTCGGCAGCCGCCCGCGCATCGGGTAGGGTTGAGGCCGAAATGACGACGACCCGATCCAGCCTGCGCCGCGCGGCCGCCATCGCCGCCGAGGCGCGGAACGAGGCGAGCGCTGCGCCGGGGGAGATCATCGGCACGCGCCGTACGATCATCATCGAGCGCGTGGCGCCCGAGCTCGACGGCGGACGCTACCCCGTGAAGCGGGTCGTCGGCGACACGCTCCTCGTCAGCGCGGACATCTTCGCCGATGGCCACGACCTCCTCGACGCGGCCCTCCTCCTGCGAGCGGTCGATGGCACAGCGTGGACCGAGGCCCCGATGCGGCTGGTGGACAACGATCGCTGGGCGGGGTCATTGGCGCTGACCCGCAACGCGCGGCATCGGTACACCGTCGAGGCCTGGCGTGACGTGTTCGGCACGTGGCGCGGAGGCCTCGCCAAGAAGGTCGAGGCGGGGGTCGCGGTGCCCATCGAGCTGGAGGAGGGACGCCTCATCCTCCACGCCGCCCGCGACCGGGCCCGCGCGGCAGGCGCCGCGCCCGACGCGGCGCGCATCGATCGCGCCCTTGCCGCCGCCGAGGCGGCCGCTGACGAGGTCGGAGCGGCGGCCGAGCTCGAGGCCGAGGATCTGCACGCCGTCGTGCGACGCCACGCGGACCGCAGCCAGGCGACGCGCTACCCGCTCGCGCTCGAGCTCGTGGTCGACCGGGAGCTGGCGCGCCACGGGGCGTGGTACGAGCTCTTCCCGCGCTCGCAGGGCCGCGACCCGCGCAAGCCCACCACGACGACGCTGCGCGACGCCATCTGGCGCCTCGACGACATCGCGGCCATGGGGTTCGACGTCGTCTATCTGCCACCCATCCATCCCATCGGCAGGGCGCATCGCAAGGGGAGGAACAACACCCTGCTGGCCGAGGCCGCCGACCCCGGCAGCCCCTACGCCATCGGCTCCGCACAGGGCGGCCACCGCGAGGTGGCGCGCGAGCTCGGTGGCATGCCGGCCTTCGACGCCTTTCGCGCCGCGGTCGAGGAGCGCGGGATGGAGCTGGCGATCGACCTCGCGCTCCAGGCCAGCCCCGATCATCCGCTCGTCACGAGCCACCCCGAGTGGTTCCGCCATGCGCCCGACGGGACGATCAAGTACGCCGAGAACCCACCGAAGAAATACCAGGACATCTACCCGATCCACTTCTACGACGAGGACGACGCAGCGCGTGCCGCGCTCTGGGAGGAGTGGCTCGACGTCGTCCGCCACTGGATCGGGCACGGCGTCCGCATCTTCCGCGTCGACAACCCGCATACCAAGCCGATCGCCTTCTGGGCCTGGCTCATCGGCGAGGTGCAGCGCGAGCACCCCGATGCGATCTTCCTGTCCGAGGCCTTCACGCGGCCGAAGATGATGCGGGTCCTGGCCAAGGTCGGCTTCACGCAGAGCTACACGTACTTCACCTGGCGCGAGACCGCCGCCGAGCTGCGCGCCTACCTCACCGAGCTCACCCGCAGCGAGATGCGGGAGTACTACCGGGGCAACCTGTTCACGAACACCCCGGACATCAACCCCCACCACACCGATCACGGCCGCCCCGCCTTCGTGATCCGCAGCGTGCTGGCGGCCACCCTCTCCAGCAGCTACGGGATCTACTCCGGCTGGGAGCTGTGCGAGGCGGCGCGGCTCGGCGACCGCGAGGAGTACCTCGACAGCGAGAAGTACGAGATCCGCGCCCGCGACTGGGAGGCGCCGGGCAACATCAAGCTCCTCATCGGTGTGCTGAACCGCATCCGCCACGAGCAGGCCGCCCTGCAGCGCTACGACAACCTGCGCTTCGAGGCGGTGACCGGCGAGCGGACCCTCTTCTACCGCAAGGGGCTGCCCGACCTGGCGGGCGGCGCCGACCCGCTGACCGGCGACCCGTATCGCTGGCGCGAGGCGGTCTTCGTGGCCGTCAACTGCGACCCGACGAGCGCGCAGACCGCGATCCTCCATCCGGACCTGCCGGCGGTGGGGATCGGCTGGGACGATCCGTACCGGGTGACCAATCTCCTGTCCGGGGAGGAGCGCATCGAGCGTGGCGCCGACCTCGCCGTGGACCTCAACCCGGCCGGCGACCCGTTCCGCATCTTCACCATCTCGGCCCCCTAGAGCAGCAGGCGAACGACCGAACCGATGGACAGCATGCCCGACGCGGCCCTCGACCCGGCGACCGTGCCGATGACCGATGGCACGGTGTCGTTCCAGCGTGACGACCCGCTCTGGTACAAGGACGCGATCTTCTACCAGCTCCACGTCAAAGCCTTCTTCGACTCGACCGGCGACGGGATGGGCGACTTCGCGGGGCTGACGTCGAAGCTCGATTACATCGCCGATCTCGGGGTGACGGCGATCTGGCTGCTGCCGTTCTACCCGTCACCGCTCCGCGACGACGGCTACGACATCGCCGACTACTACGCGGTGCACCCCGACTACGGGTCGCTCCGCGACTTCCGGATCTTCGTCCGCGAGGCGCATCGGCGCGGGCTGCGGGTCATCACCGAGCTGGTGGTGAACCACACCAGCGACCAGCATCCGTGGTTCGTCGAGTCGCGAGCGAGCCGCGACAACCCGAAGCGCGACTGGTACGTGTGGAGCGACGACGACTCGCGCTACGCCGACGTGCGGATCATCTTCACCGACACCGAGGTCAGCAACTGGGCGTGGGACGCCGGGAGGCAGCAGCACTACTGGCATCGGTTCTTCAGCCATCAGCCGGACCTGAACTACGACAATCCCGCCGTCGTGAAGGCGGTGACGCGGGTCATGCGCTTCTGGCTCGACCTCGGCGTCGACGGGCTGCGGCTCGATGCCGTGCCGTACCTCGTCGAGCGCGAGGGCACGAGCTGCGAGAACCTCCCCGAGACGCACGTGGTCCTGAAGCAGCTGCGCGCCGCCATGGACCGCCGCCATCCGGGGCGGATGCTGCTCGCCGAGGCGAACCAGTGGCCCCCGGACGTCCTCCCGTACTTCGGCGACGGCGACGAGTGCCACATGGCGTTCCACTTCCCGCTCATGCCGCGCATCTGGATCGCCCTGCGTCGCGAGGACCGCTACCCGATCGTCGAGATCATGGAGCAGACGCCGGCGATCCCCGAGGGGACGCAGTGGGCGATCTTCCTGCGCAACCACGACGAGCTGACGCTCGAGATGGTGACCGACGAGGAGCGCGACTACATGTGGTCGGAGTACGCCGCCGACCGTCGGGCGCGGATCAACCTCGGCATCCGCCGGCGCCTGGCCCCGCTCGTCGACAACAGCCGCCGGCGGCTCGAGCTCCTCAATTCGCTGCTCTTCAGCATGCCCGGCACGCCGATCATCTATTACGGCGACGAGATCGGGATGGGCGACAACATCTACCTCGGCGACCGCAATGGGGTCCGGACGCCGATGCAGTGGACCGGCGACCGCAACGCCGGCTTCAGTCGCGCCGACGCGCATGCCCTCTACTCGCCGCTCGTCAGCGACCCGGTCTACGGCTACTCCGGCGTGAACGTGGAGGCCCAGGAGCGGATCCCCGGCTCGCTCCTCAACTGGATGAAGCGCCTCATCCGCGTCCGGAAGCAGTACCCGGCATTCGGGCGCGGCACGCTCGCCTTCCTGCACCCGGAGAATCGCAAGGTCCTCGCCTACGTTCGCGAGCACGGGGGGACGACGATCCTGTGCGTCGCCAACCTGTCGCGCTTCGCGCAATACGTGGAGCTGGACCTCTCCGCCTGCGAGGGGCGGGTGCCGGTCGAGCTCATCGGCCGCGTCCACTTCCCGCGCATCGGCCAGCTGCCGTACCTGTTGACCCTCGGCCCCCACGACTTCTACTGGTTCGAGCTGACCGATGGCGACGGCTGACGCCCTCGCCCCCTCCCCTGACTGGATGGCTCGCCAGCGCTGGTTCCGCGCCAAGGCCCGACCGATCGCCGCCGTCTCGACGGTTGACGAGCTGCCGCTCACCGATGCGGCGAGGCTCGTGATCGTCGAGGTCAGCTATGCCGACGGCGGCCCAGACGACCGGTACCTGGTCCCGCTGGTGAGGGGTGCCGAGCCGATGGACGGCGCGGGTGCCTGGCGTGCGCTCGTCGCCGCGATGGCCGCCGGGACGGAGATCCGCGGCCTCAACGGTCGTCTCACGTGCTCGGCGACGCCGGCGCTCGCCGAGCTCGTTCCTTCGCCGCGCGAATCCGTGGACGCGATGGGGGAGCGACGGCTGGGCGTCGAGCAGAGCAACACGAGCTTCGTCCTCGGGGAGCGGCTCATCCTGAAGCTTTTCCGCCTGCTCGAGCCGGGCCGGAGCCCGGACGTCGAGATCGGGGCGTTCCTCGCCGCGGCAGGCTTCACGGGCACACCGGCCCTGGCGGGCTGGGCTAGCCACGTCTCGGACGGCGGCGAGGTGTGCGACGTGGCGATCCTCCAGGCCTTCGTCCCGTCCCGCGGCGACGGGTGGGGTGAGATGCTCGACCTGCTGCCGCATGAGCCGTCCGCGGGGATCGAGGCGGCGGGGGCGATCGGGGCGCTGACGCGCCGACTGCACGACGCGCTCGCTTGCCGGCCGGACGACCCGGCCTTCCCGTCCCGGGCCGCGAGCGCGGCCGAGACAGCAGCCTGGCGGGCCGCCGCCGAGGGCCAGCTCGCCGCCGCGGTCGCTTCGCTGCGCGGTGACGACCACGACCGCCTGGTGGGGCTCGGTCCCGCGGTGCGTGCCCGCTTCGCCGACGCGTTCGGCCGCGCGACGGCCACGGCGCGGGTCAGCCGCATCCATGGCGACTACCACCTCGGACAGCTGCTGGTCACCGCCGCCGGCTACCTCGCGATCGACTTCGAGGGCGAGCCGGCACGCCCGCTCGCCGAGCGTCGCGCGCCGGCCTCGCCGCTCCGTGACGTGGCGGGCATGCTCCGCAGCTTCGACTACGCGGCGCGGGCGGCGGAGCGCGGCGCGCACGCCGCGGCCTTCGATGCCGACGCGTGGCTGGCGCAGGCGCGCAGCGCATTCCTCGGCGCCTACGGCGCCATTGGTCCATCCGAGGCCGCCCTGGTGGAGGCCTTCGAGCTCGAGAGGGCGTGCTACGAGGTCCGCTACGAGGCGAACAATCGGCCCGACTTGAGATGGCTGCCGCTCGCCGCGGTCGCGCGCCTCGCAGCGCCTATCCTTCGCGACGCATGACGAACAGCGCGGCCGCCACGCACCGCGTGTGGCGCGGCGCCCCGTACCCGCTGGGCGCGACCTGGGACGGCGGCGGCGTGAACTTCGCCCTCTTCTCCGAGCACGCCAGCAGCGTCGAGCTGTGCCTCTTCGACGAGGACGGCGCCAACGAGCAGCGGATCGCGATGCAGGACCAGACCGACCAGGTGTGGCACTGCTACCTGCCGGAGGCACGTCCCGGGCTGCGCTACGGCTACCGGGTGGCCGGACGGTACGACCCCCAGCACGGGCATCGCTTCAACCCCGCCAAGCTCCTCCTCGACCCCTACGCGAAGCGGCTGGATGGCACGATCGCCTGGAGCGACACCCTCTTCGGCTACCGGGTCGGCGAGGACGGCGACGGCCCGGACGACCGGGACTCGGCGCCGCAGATGCCGAAGAGCGTCGTGCTCGACCCCGCCTTCGTCTGGGGCAGCGACACCCAGCTCCGCACCCCGCTCGAGGACACGGTCATCTACGAGGTCCACGTCAAGGGCTTCACCCAGCGCCACCCCGATGTCGCCGAGGGCCTGCGCGGAACGTACGCCGGGCTCGTCAGCGAGCCGATGCTCGAGCACCTCACCCGCCTGGGGATCACCGCCGTCGAGCTGCTCCCGGTGCACCAGCACGTCAACGATCGTGCGCTCGTCGAGCGCGGCCTCAGCAACTACTGGGGCTACAACACGATCAGCTTCTTCGCGCCCGACGCGCGCCACAGCGCCACTGGCGAGCCGGTCAGCGAGTTCAAGACGATGGTGAAGCGCCTGCACGACGCCGGGATCGAGGTGATCCTCGACGTCGTCTACAACCACACCGGCGAGGGGAATCACCGGGGCCCGACCCTGAGCTTCCGCGGCATCGACAACGCGGCCTACTACCGGCTGTCGGCGGAGAACCAGGCGCTCTACGTCGACTACACCGGGACTGGCAACACGCTCGACGGGACGCATCCGCGGGTCCTGCAGCTGATCATGGACTCGCTGCGCTACTGGATCACCGAGATGCACGTCGACGGGTTCCGCTTCGACCTCGCATCGGCTCTCGCCCGCGAGCTGCACGATGTCGACAAGCTCGGCAGCTTCTTCGACATCATCCACCAGGACCCGCTCATCTCCCAGGCCAAGCTCATCGCCGAGCCGTGGGACGTCGGACCCGGCGGCTACCAGGTCGGCAACTTCCCGGTCGGCTGGGCCGAGTGGAACGGCCGCTACCGGGACACCGTGCGCCGCTTCTGGAAGGGCGACGGCCAGCAGGCCGCCGAGCTCGCCTATCGCCTCAGCGGCTCCTCCGACCTGTACGCCCAGTCTGGCCGCCGCCCCCACGCGAGCATCAACTTCATCACCAGCCACGACGGCTTCACGATGCGCGACCTGGTCACCTACGAGCGCAAGCACAACGAGGCGAACGGCGAGGGCAACCGCGACGGCGACAACGACAACAGCAGCCAGAACTTCGGTGTCGAGGGCGAGACCGATGACCCGGAGATCCGCGCCATGCGCGAGCGGCAGGTGCGCAACCTGCTCGCGACCCTGTTCCTCAGCCAGGGCGTCCCGATGCTGCTCGGCGGCGACGAGATCGGTCGCACGCAGGGCGGCAACAACAACGCCTATTGCCAGGACAGCGAGATCAGCTGGTTCGACTGGGAGCTCGACCGGTGGCAGCAGCAGCTCTTCACGTTCACGCGGAGCCTGATCAGCCTCTTCCGTCAGCATCCGGTGCTGCGCCGCCGCCACTTCTTCCAGGGGCGGGCGATCCGCGGCTCGAGGGTGAAGGACCTGACCTGGTTCGGGCCGGACGGGGTCGAGATGACCGATGATCAGTGGCGGGGCGCCGGCGCCCGGACGTTGGGCCTCCAGCTTGCCGGCGACGCGATCGACGAGACCGATGACCACGGCCGGCCGATCATCGACGACACATTCCTCGTGATCCTCAACGCCAGCGACGCGCCGACGGCGTTCGTGCTGCCCAACCACGGCCGCGCGCGGCGCTGGGAGCTCGTCTTCGACACCGCGCTCGCGTCATTCGGCGCCGCCCAGGGCGAACGGGACGGGGGTGCGACGCTCGACGTCGCCGAGCGGTCCGTGCTCCTCCTGCGCCGCCTGCCGCGCCCGAAACGGCCCCGCTCCTGATGGACCCCGCCGCGTGGGGCATCGCGGGCAGCTACCGCGACGCCTGGCAGCGGCGGGTGCACATCTCGCGCGCCAGCCGGCGTGCCGTTCTGGATTCGATGGGCGTCGAGCCCGGACAGCAGCCCATCGCGGCGGCACGGGTCGGAGTCGCCCACCCCGGGGAGAGCCTGCCGGTCGCCGGTGAGCTCGTGCTCGAGGACGGAACGGCCATCGGTCGCGTGGCCGCGCTGCCGCCGGACCTGCCGACCGGCTACCACCACCTCGACGGCGCGCTGCTGCTCGTCGCGCCGCCGCGCTGCCACCTGCCCCGCGGCCTCCGTGCGTGGGGCTGGGCGGTGCAGCTCCACGCCGCGCGCTCCACGGGCAGCTGGGGCCACGGCGACCTTGCCGACCTGGCCCAGCTGGCGGTGACGACGGCCGGCCAGGGCGGTGGCTTTCTCACCGTCTCGCCGACCTGGGCCTCGAACCCGGGCGCTGCCATCCCCGAGCCGAGCCCCTACTTCCCGTCCAGTCGCCGGATGCAGTCGCCGCTCTACCTGCGCGTTGAGGAGGTCGCCGGCGCGGAGGCGCTCGGCACGGAGCTCGTGCGCCTGGCCGCCGCCGGGCGCGCCCTGAATGGCTCGCCGCACATCGACCGGGCCGCGGTGCAGGAGCTGAAGCTGCGCGCGCTGCGCGCCATCTGGGAGGCGGCTGGGCGGCCGGCCGTACCGGAGGCGTTCCGTGCCGCCGTCGGGCCCTCCCTGCGGCGCTGGGCGACCTTTGCCATGCTCGCGGAGGAGCTCGGGCCACGGTGGCGCGGCTGGCCGGAACCGTACCGTGACCCGGTCGCGCCCGCGGTGCTGCGCTTCGCCGCCGACCACGCCCCGCGCGTCGCCTTCCACGAGTGGCTCCAGTGGCAGCTCGACGTGCAGCGCGGCCGTGCCGGCGCCAGCGTGAGCCTCATCAACGACCTGCCGATCGGCGCCGACCCGCAGGGCTTCGACGCCTGGGACTGGCAGGCGCAGCTCGCCGCCGGCGCCAGCATCGGGGTTCCGCCGGACAGGTTCAACGCGAGCGGCCAGGACTGGGGGCTGCCGGCGTTCGTGCCGCATCTGGTGCGCCAGGCCAGCTATCGGCCCTTCATCGAGACGGTGCGCGCAGGCCTGCGCCACGCCGGTGGCCTGCGCATCGACCACGTGCTGGGCCTCTTCCGGACGTGGTGGGTGCCGGCCGGCGCGTCGCCGCGGGATGGCGCCTACGTCCGCTACCCCGTCGACGAGCTGCTCGCCATCCTCGCCATCGAGAGCGTCCGTGCCCGCGCGGTCATCGTGGGCGAGGACCTCGGGACCGTGCCGCGCGGCGTCCGCTCGCGCCTCGCCGCCGCCAACGTCCTGTCCACGCGGCTCGTCTACTTCGAGCGCCGGCCACCGCCGACCTTTCCGCGCAAGGCGCTCGCGTCGGTGACGACCCACGACCTGCCGACCCTGGTCGGCGCGTGGACCGGCTCCGACCTCGCCGACCAGGAGGCGGCCGGGCTCGCTTCCGACGCAGCCGGCCTCGCACTGGTGCGCGGTCGGGTGGCCGCCGTCGCGGAGCTTCCCGACGACGCGGATCCCGCCGCCGTCGCGATCGCGGTCCACCGGGCCCTCGCCGCGTCCCCGGCCGCGCTCGTGGCGGCGACGCTCGAGGACGCGATGCGGGTCACGACGCGGCCGAACTTCCCCGGCACGCTGCTGCCGGCGCGCGACAACTGGTCGACCGCGTTGCCGCGCCCGGTCGAGTCACTGCGCGACGACCGCTTCGTCATGCACCTCGCCGCAGCGCTCCGCCGCTGAGGCGCGCTACGGGCGCAGGACGACGACGCTCAGCGGCGGCAGCGTCAGCGCGGCGGAGAACGGCAGCCCGTGCCACGGGATCGCGACCGCCTCGACCCCGCCGAGGTTCCCCATGTTCGAGCCGCCGTAGGCGTCCGCGTCGGAGTTGAGCACCTCCGCCCAGCGCCCGCCGGCGGGGAGCCCGATCCGGTACCCGAGGCGCTGCAGCGGGGTGAGGTTCATGACGACCGCCACCCGGCTTCCCGAGGCGGGATCGAAGCGCAGGTACGCGTAGACCGATGCGTCGGCATCGGTGGCGTCGATCCAGGCGAAGCCGTCAGGGTCGGGGTCGGCGGCCCACAGCGCCGGCTCGGAGCGGTAGAGGGCGCAGAGGTCGACCAGGTAGCGCGCCAGGCCGGCGCGCATCGGTTCGTCCGCCAGGTGCCATGGGAGCGACCGCTCGTGCGACCACTCGTCCCATGGCGCGAGCTCGGTGCCCATGAAGAGCAGCTTGCCGCCCGGCTGGGTGTACAGGTCGGCGAGCAGGCAGCGCAGGTTCGCGAAGCGCTGCCATTCGTCGCCCGGCATCCTCCGCAGCAGCGAACCCTTGCCGTGGACGACCTCGTCGTGCGAGAGGGGCAGCACGAAGTGTTCTGAATACTGATACAGCCCGCGGAACGTCAGCCGGTCGTGATGCCAGCGGCGATGCACTGGATCGTGCTCGAAGTAGTCGAGATGGTCGTGCATCCAGCCCATGTCCCACTTCATGCCGAAGCCGATGCCGCCCGCGTAGGTGGGGCGCGTGATGCCGCCAAAGGCGGTCGACTCCTCGGCGATCGTGAAGGTGCCCGGGTGACGCCCGTAGCAGCGCTCGTTCACCTCCCGCAGGAAGGCGATGGCGTCGATGTTCTCGCGGCCGCCGTAGCGGTTGGGGAGCCACTCGCCGGCCTTGCGCGAATAGTCGAGGTAGAGCATCGAGGCCACCGCGTCGACGCGCAGCCCGTCGACGTGGTAGGCATCCAGCCAGAAGAGCGCATTCGCGACGAGAAAGTTGCGGACCTCCGGCCGCCCGTAGTTGAAGATCAGCGTCCCCCAGTCGGGATGCTCGCCGAGGCGCGGGTCCTCGTGCTCGTAGAGCGCGGTGCCGTCGAAGCGCCGCAGGCCGAAGTCGTCGCGCGGGAAGTGGGCCGGCACCCAGTCGACGATCACGCCGATCCCCGCCTGGTGAAGGGTGTCGACGAAGGCCCGGAAATCGTCCGGGGTGCCGAAGCGGGCCGTGGGGGCGTAGTAGCCTGTGACCTGGTAGCCCCACGAGCCGTCGAACGGGTGCTCCGCCACGGGGAGCAGCTCGACGTGCGTGAACCCGAAGCGCCGACAATGCGCTGCCAGGAGCGGGGCCAGCTCCCCGTAGCTGAGCCACGAGCCATCCTCGTGGCGCATCCAGGACCCGAGATGGACCTCGTAGGTCGCCATGGGGCTGCGGGTCGGGTCGCGGGTCACGCGCTCGCCCAGCCACGCCTCGTCGCCCCACGCGTACGTCGAGAGGTCCCAGACGCGCGACGCCGACTCGGGGCGCAACTGCATCGCGAACCCGAGCGGGTCGGCCTTCAGGCGCAGGCTCCCGTCCGCGCCGAGGACCTCGTACTTGTAGAGCTCGCCGGGACCGACATCCGGCACGAACAGCTCCCACACGCCCGACGCGCCGAGCGAGCGCATCGGCATCAGTCGCCCATCCCAGCGGTCGAAGTCGCCGACCACGCGAACGCTGCGCGCGCCCGGCGCCCAGACCGCGAAGGCCACGCCCGTCACGCCGTCCACGGAGCGCGGATGCGCGCCCAGCACGTCGTACAGCCGCTCGTGGGTCCCCTCGGCGATGAGGTGCAGGTCGAGCTCGCCGAGGGTCGGCAGGAACCGATACGGGTCGTCGTGCTCCCAGGTCTCACCGTCGGCGAACGCGAAGCGCAGGCGGTACGGCCGGGCGCCCGCGGCGACGCCCGCCCATAGACCGTCGCCGAGGGGTTTCATGGGTGCCGCGCCGGCATCGGTCAGCACCGCGACCGCCGATGCGTCCGGATGGAAGGCGCGCACGATCTCGCCGTGCCGGCCGAGCACCGCGTGTGGGTCGTGGTGATCGCCGCGAGCGAGCCGAGCCATTTCTTCGGCGGGCGGCGCCTCGTCGGGGCGGGTCGGCGCTGTCATCGGTCTAACCATACGCTGCGCAGATGGCAGCAAGATCTGTGCGAGCCCGCCCGACAAGCTCGGGTGCTAGGGTCGCGCGGCGGTGCTTCGCGAGCCCGCCGGGTTCAGCTTGCGCCACCCATACGGAGTCAGGGCCGGTGGCTTGAAGACATTCAGCACCAGGACGACGAGCAGGACCACCATCCCGCCGATGGAGTGGGGGAGCGTGCCTCCCAACGCCCGCAGGTGGTCGGCGGAGGCGCTCGGATCCGCGGCAATCCGAGCGTACGCATCGATGGTCCGCACCTCGGCGAACAGCACGAGCGTGGCGGCCAGCGTCAGCACCATGGAGATCACGACCCACCAGTGCCGGAAGAGACCCCACTTCGTGCCCACCGAGACGAGGATCCCGGTCATCAGCGCGGCCAGGGCCAGCGGCACGATCACCCACCCGGCGATGATGCCCATCCCGAGATAGGCGGCACGCAGGACGCCGGCGTCCTGGCTCCTCCACACCGTGACGTCGAGCGCCAGATATGCGGCAATCGCTCCGATCCAACCGACCGACAAGGCGATGTGCAGGCTCAGCACCAGCTTGCGGGTTCGTGGCGAGAGGGTCACGCCTGAGCTGCGGCCCCGTTGACAACCCGATCCGCACGCTGGGCCACCACGTGGGCGGCCGCCGTCACCATCCGGCCGTCATCGATGCTCCGCCGCACACCCACGCCAAGGGACGCTCCATGGAGGCCGGGTCCATGCTTGATGCCGAGCACCAGCGTCGCCGTCGCCAGGATGATGCCCACGAGGGCGATGACGCCGAGGATCTTGACCCAGAGCGGCGTCCGCGGCGGGCCCCGCCGATCCTGCCGCAGCTCCCCGCGCTCCTCCGTTGGGCGGTTTTCTGTCATCGCCGTGCCTCCACTCGATGCCACGCTGCCAAGCAGCCTGAACGATACACTGTGTATCTGTCAAGGACGAGTGTCGTCCGTGCGGCATGCTGTATGCTGCGAACATGCCGAGGCTTTGGCGCGACACCCTCGCGGCACACCGGCGTGCCGTTCGTGACGCGACGCTCCAGACCGCGGTGGCGCTGGTCGCCGAGCACGGGCTGCGGGCGGTGACGATGTCGCGGATCGCGGAGGAGACCGGCATCGGCAGGGCGACGCTGTACAAGTACTTCGGTGATGTGGAGTCCATCCTGATCGCTTGGCACGACGAGCAGATCGCCGGTCACCTGGCGCAGCTGACCGTCATCCGCGATCGCGGTGGGGAGCCGATCGAGCGCGTTGAGGCGGTCCTGGCGACGTATGGCCATATGCAGCACGACCTGGGCGCGGCCCACGGGACCGAGCTGGTCGCCCTCCTGCACCGGGAGGAGCGCATTGCCGAAACGCGCCGGCACCTCGCAGACATCGTCGCCGCGCTCCTTGCCGAGGCAGCGCGATCGGGCCAGGTTCGGCGCGACGTGAAGCCGGACGTGCTGGCGAGCTACTGCCTCCACGCATTGGCCGCCGCCAGTGAACTGAGCTCCCGAGCCGCGGTGGAGAGGCTGGTCGCCGTGACGATGAGCGGGCTGCGCACCGCGAGCTGAGGGCCGCGTGACCGCGCCCTCGACCTCGGTGCTCGGGGGGTCCCGGGGCTTCGAGTCACGGAGATCGGACGGGGCACAGGGTCGCGAAGGGTGGGGCAAGTGGCCTGTGCTAGGGTTGCATCGCGCTCCGCGTGCTCGGACGCAGCCTCTGCCGACTTCTGACGCGGGCCGGGAAGGTGCCAGCCGCCCGCGACGCACACGAGAGGGACCTTGGGACTCTTCGACGGCCTGCTCGGCCTCCTCAGTCACGACGTCGGGATCGACCTCGGCACCGCCAACACGCTCGTCACCGTTCGCCACCGCGGCATCGTCATCAGTGAGCCGTCGGTGGTCGCGATGGACACGCGCACGAAACGCGTGCTCGCCATCGGGGCCGAGGCGAAGCGGATGGTCGGTCGCACGCCGGCGAACATCGTCGCCATTCGCCCCCTCCGCGACGGCGTGATCAGCGACTTCGACGTCACCGAGCAGATGATCCGCTACTTCATCCAGAAGGTGCACGACCGATACGCCCGCATCCCGCGCCCGCGGGTGCTGGTCGGGATCCCGTCGGGCGTCACCGAGGTCGAGAAGCGCGCCGTGCGCGACGCGACGATCAATGCCGGGGCGCGCTGGGCACGCCTCATCGAGGAGCCGATGGCCGCCGCCATCGGCGCCGGCCTGCCGGTGAGCGAGCCCTCCGGCAGCCTCATCGTCGACATCGGTGGCGGCACCACCGAGGTGGCGGTCATCAGCCTGGGCGGGATCGTCGTCGCGCGCAGCATCCGCATCGGCGGCGACGAGATGGACGTCGACATCGTCGGCTTCGCCCGGCGCGAGTACAACCTGCTGATGGGTGAGCGCACGGCCGAGGAGATCAAGATCGCGGTCGGGTCCGCCTATCCGGGGGTCTCGGATCGCACGGTGACCTTCCGCGGCCGCGACCTCCTCACCGGGCTGCCGCGCAGCGTCGAGGTCGGCGGCGACCAGATCCGCGAGGCGCTCGAGCCCTCGGTCGCGCAGATCGTCGAGGCGATCAAGGAGACGATCGAGGAGACGCCGCCGGAGCTCGTCGCCGACATCATGGACCAGGGCATCGTGCTCGCCGGCGGCGGGGCGCTCCTCGCCGGCCTGGACCGCCGCGTGGCGGAGGCGACCCAGATGCCAGTCCACGTGGCGGACGATCCGCTCACCTGTGTGGTGCGTGGCACCGGAAAGGTGCTCGAGGACCTCGACACCCTCGAGCGGGTTCTCATCACCGAGCAGTTCACCCGCGCGCCGCGGTAGGCGCGACACGCAGACCGGCCGATGATGATCGGCGGACCCCCACGTCGCGGCTCCCGGGTCGGCCGTCTCTACGCGTCGTTCATGATCGTCTCGCTCGTCCTCCTGCTCGCCTCGCGGACGCCGCAGGCGCGCGCCATCCAGGAGGTCGGCGCCCGCGCCCTCGACCCGGTGCGGCACGCTGTGACGGCCATCGGCGATGGGGTGGCGGGCATCTTCGGCACCATCGGTGAGATCGACCGCCTCCGCACCGAGAACGATCGGCTGCGTGCGACCGCCGCCGGCATGCAGGAGCGGCTCACCGAGCTGACCGAGGCTGCGCGCGAGAACGCGCAGCTCCGCGAGCTGCTCGGCCTGCGCGCCAGCCTCGACATGCAGCTCCTCCCGGTGCGCGTGCTGTCCGTCGACCCGTCGAACTTCACCTGGGAAATCGGCATCGACGCGGGCTCTGATGACGGGCTCGAGGTGGGGATGGCGGTCGTCGGCAGTGCCGACGGAACGGGAGCGCTGGCCGGGACCGTGGTGAGCGTGACGCCCGACACTGCCCGCGTCCGCTACGTCGTTGACACCCGCTCGCACGTCATTGCCCTCGACCAGCGGACGCGCGCCCTCGGCCTCGTCCAGGGGCGGTTGGGCGGCGATCTGCTGATGGTCGATGTGCGGGTGACCGACGAGGTCTCCGCCGGCGACGTGATCATCAGCGCCGGCCTGGCCGGAGAGGGCGAGGTCCGCAGCCGCTACCCGGGGGGCCTGCTGATCGGCCGGGTGCAGGCGGTCCAGACCGCTCCCGGCGAGGGGCTGACGCAGACCGCGTTCGTGCAGCCTGCGCTCGACTTCCGCCGCCTCGATCGGCTCCTCGTCGTCCTGGGCTACACCCAGGATTGAGCCTGTCGGGTGGGGGTGCGCCGCCGCACATAGGCCCATCGGTCGCGCGGCGGCGCGGACCACTGGGCCATGGCGCGAGCTCGTGGGCCGGGCCTACGGTGACGGCGCGAGGCAGCCCAGGCACGCGGGCGCGTCGTCCATGTCCGCCGATCGATCCAGGAGCTCCCATTGCGAGACCGCCTCCGCGCACCGATCCTCGCCGTCCTCGTCTCCGCCAGCGCGGTGCTCTCGGTGGTCCCCGCCGCCGCCAGCGCGGCCGGCTACAAGGTCGTCGTGATCGTCGGACCGACCGGTGCGCAGACAGACAGCTACCGCGCGCATGGCGACGAGGTCGCCGCCGCCGCCGCCGCACGCGGCGCGACGGTCGTGAAGGTCTACTCGCCAGGCGCCACCTGGGCGGCGGTGAAGGCGGCCGTGGCTGGGGCGAACATCATCGTCTGGATGGGCCACGGCAACGGCTTTCCGAACCCGTACAGCGCGACCGAGAACACCGACCGGGTGAACGGCTGGGGCCTGAACAAGGTGGCGGGCGGCGGTCCGGCGGGCGACAACGAGACGAACATGGCGTACTGCGGCGAGCGGGCGCTGCTCGGCACGCTCACGGCGAGCGACGACGCCACGCGCACCACCTACTGCGGCGGGACGGCCAACGACGGGATCACGCCGGCCCCGGGCTTCGTGATGATCTACGCGCACGCCTGCTACACGCCGGGAGCGGGAGAGGCGCGGCCGGCATCCGCCGAGAGCGTTGCCCGGGCGCGCGTCGCGAACTTCTCGTACCCCGTCCTCAAGCTCGGTGCGGGCGCCTATTTCGCCACCGACTACGGGGACGAGGCCGACCTCGTCAGCCGCCTGCTGGCGAACCCCGGGCTCGCCTTCGGTGATGCCTTCCGCGCCGGGCGGGGCTATGACCCGGGGGTCATTCGCTCCTTCGCCCATCCCGATCTCGCGGGGCGGCAAGTCTGGATCCAGAAGACAGCGAACCAATGGCTGGGCACCGACTACTGGTACGCGTTCTCCGGCGATCCGTACCTCAGCCTCTCCGGCGTGCGCGTGACGCCCACCCCGACCACCATCGACCGCTTCGCCGGCTTCAATCGCTACGGAACGGCGGCCGCGGTGTCGGCCGGCTCCTTCGCGCCCGGTGTGCCGGTCGTCTACGTGGCCACGGGCACCAACTTCCCCGATGCGCTGGCCGCCGGGGCCGCGGCCGCGCACGACGGCGGGCCGGTGCTGCTCGTCGATGGCACGTCGATCCCCGCCGAGACGGCCGCGGAGCTTGCGCGGCTGCGGCCGACGCGCATCGTCGTCGCCGGCGGCACCAGCGTCATCCCCGACGCGGTCCTCGCCGACCTGGCGCAGTACGCCACCGGCGGAACCGTGACCCGCATCTCCGGCGCCAGCCGCTACGAGACCGCCGCGCTGGTGAGCGCCGCCAGCTTCGCGCCGGGCGTCCCGGTCGCCTACGTGGCCACCGGGACGAACTTTCCCGATGCCCTCGCGGGTGTCCCGGCATCGGGTGCGTCGGACGGCCCGGTGCTGCTCGTGGCACCGACCGCCATCCCCCAGCGCGTGCGGGACGAGTTGATCCGGGTTCACCCCGCGCGGATCGTCATCCTCGGCTCGACAGGGGCCGTCTCGGCGGCTGTCGCCTCCGAGCTGGCAGGCTTTGCAGGCAGCGGCCAGGTGACACGGCTCGCCGGCGCGAGCAGGTACGACACCGCGGCAGCAATCTCCGCCGGCACGTTTGCGAGCGCGAGCACCGTGTTCCTCGCAACCGGCCTCAACTTCCCGGACGCCCTCGGCGGCGGGCCCGCCGCAGGCTCGATCCCGGGACCCCTGCTTCTCGTGAACGACGGCAGCATCCCGGCCTCCGCCGCCGATGAGCTCCTGCGCCTGAACCCGTCCCGGGTGGTCGTCCTGGGCGGGACCGGCGTCGTATCAGATGCGGTCATTGCTCAGGCAAGGGCGATCCTCGGCGACTGAGCGTCGCCGACGCCCGGTGACCCCTTCGTACCATTGGGCGGATGATCATGGATGTGCAGGGTCCGGTATGGTTGCGGCCATCCCCGCCGCGAGCCGACGCACCGGAGACACCCCGCGACCCATGATGCGATCCCCGCGCCTCCTCGTTCTGACCCTGGCCATCGCACTGGCCCTCCCCACCGCGGTGACAGCCGCCGATCCGCACCCGCTCGGAGGCACGATCACGCTCGCCGACGGCCGGGTCCTGGATCCGATGCCGGCCGCCATGGTCGATCCGTCGGTACAGGCCGAGATGCTTGCCCAGCACGGCGGCTCGGAGCTGGCAGCGGTCGGGTCCGCGCTGAAGGCAGCGGCAGCGGCCGTCGCATCCGACCCGCTCGGTGCCAACGCCGGTGCGGTGGCGGGGCCGGGTGGCGCCCTGCCCAACGGCTTGGGCCACGAGGTGCTTGGCTTCCTCCCTTATTGGGATCTCGATGCTCCTGTCACATCGCGCCTGCGGCTCGATCTTCTGTCGACAATCGCCTACTTCAGCATCGGCGCCTCATCGAACGGCGACCTCCTGAAGACGACGAGCACCGGCGCCCCGACAACGGGCTGGGCGGGCTGGACATCGGCGTCGCTGACAAGCCTCATGAACGCGGCACATCGGCGCGGCGTCCGTGTGGTGCCGACCATCACGATGCACGCCTGGAGCTACGACTACACGGCGATGACGACCCTGCTGAACTCAGTGTCGAACCGTGCGCGCCTGGTGGCGAACGTGGTGACGACAGTGCGCGACCGGCGCGCCGATGGCGTCAACATCGACTTCGAGCCGGTGCCATCGTCGCTTCGCTCGCAGTTCACCGGCCTGGTCCGGGAGATCAAGGCCGGCCTCGTCACTGCGCGTGTCGGCTCGTACGTGACGGTCGACACCATGGCCGGGGCTGCCGCATGGTCGACCGGATACGACGTCGTTGGGCTCACGGGCGCAGGGGTCGCTGACGCGATCATGGTCATGGCCTACGACTTCTCGTACTCGGGCTCGACGCGCGCCGGCGGCGTCGCCCCATACGAGAGCAGCTACCTCTATGCCGCTGCGGACTCGATGCGTGACCATCTGGCGATCGTCGCCCCGGGGCGGATGATCTGGGGCGTGCCGTACTACGGTCGGGCCTGGAATACGCTCTACACCTCGCTGAACTCGGCCATCCGCAGCCCCGCGGCATCCGTTGCCCTGGCGTACTACCGCAGCGACTCGACGAGCGCAAACGCCAAGACCGTGGCGGCGACAAACGGCCGCCGCTGGGATGCCACCGGCCAGGTTCCATACGTCATCTACAAGGCTGGTGACGGCGGCTGGCGACAGCTCTACTACGACGACCCCATCTCGATCGGGATGAAGTACGACATGATCCTGCGCAACGGAGTCGCCGGAACAGGCATCTGGGCGCTGGGGATGGATACCGGCACCAGCGACCTGTGGAACGTCATCGAGTCGCACTTCCTTCAGCGGGTCGGCCGCGCGTCGGGCCTCGAACGCTACGGAACGGCCGCGGCCGTCAGCTCGGGTGCCTACGGCATCGGCGTTCCGGTCGCCTACGTCGCCACCGGCGGTAACTTCCCCGACGCGCTGGCGGGAGGCCCCCCTGCGGGCCGCGAGGGAGGGCCGATCCTTCTGTCGCTGCAGACGCGTGTGCCGGAGGCGACCGCGACCGAGCTTCAGCGCCTCCAGCCGTACCGGATCGTCGTCCTCGGCGGGCCCGCGGCGATCTCCGAGGCCGTGGTCAGCTCACTCCGGCAGTACGCGACCTCCGGGGTCGTCACTCGAATTGCCGGCGCTGACCGCTACTGCACCGCTGCGGCAGTCAGCGCCGCGCGGTTCGCAGGCGGTGCCTCGATCGTCTACGTGGTGAATGGCGGCGCCTTTGCCGACGCGCTCGGTGGCGGTGTCGCCGCCGGGCGCCTCGGTGGGCCGATCCTTCTCACCCGCTCCTCGACCCTTCCCCCCGCGACCCAGGGCGAAATCGCGCGCCTTCACCCATCACGCATCATCGTCCTCGGGGGCACCAGCCTCGTCAGCCCGCGGGTGGCGGCACAGCTCCAGGTGGCCGCTCCCGGTGCGCTGGTGACGCGCATCTCGGGCTGGGATCGCTACGGGACGGCGGTCGCCGTCTCGAGGGCGACCACGTCACCCGGCGCGCGTGTCGTCTACCTGGCCACCGGCGAATCATTCCCCGATGGGATCGCCGGCTCCGCGCCCGCCATCCGCGACGATGGCCCGCTGCTCCTGACCCAGACCGCCCGGCTCCCGTCGAACGTCCTCGCCGAGCTCCTGCGACTCAATCCCGCCCGCGTCGTCATCCTCGGCGGGACTGCTGCCGTGAGCGCCGCGATCGCAAGCCAGCTGCGAGCGCTCTGGGACTGACGGACCCGTTCGTGCGGCCGGACGAGCTGCCGTCGACCGCGGGAGCGGAGCTCGAACGGCTGGCGCCGGACCGGGTCGTCGTCCTTGACAGTACCGGCGCGGTTTCGACCGGCGTCGTGGAGCAGATCGACGTGATCCTGCCCTAGCGGCGTCGAGCCTCGAGCACGGAGCTCCAGGCGGCGGCCATCGCATGCTGCTGGTCCTCGACCGCGAAGCGGGCGGCTGTCGCGGCAACCGCGAGCGGGTCGTAGTCGGGAACGCGGGCGATCGCGGCGGCATAGTCGCCGTCCGACACCAGAGTCCCGTTGACGCCGTCCGTCACGACCTCGCGCAGCCCACCGACGTTCGACGCGACGACCCAGCGGCCCGCCGCGATTGCCTCGGCCGCGGCGAGACCGAACGCCTCGGCGTGGGACGGCATGAGCAGGATGTCGTGTGCGGCCAGGATCCCGGGGACCTCCGCCGGCTCCACCACCCGCAGGCCCGGCCCCAGCAGCGTGTCCGCCAGCTCGCGGGCAACGGTGAAGCCCTTGGCGGGATCGGCCCCGCCGAGGTACACGACGCGGCGGCCGCGGGGACGCGGCAGCACCGCGAATTGCCCGAGCTCGATCCCCGGCGGAATGATCACGGCCTCGACGCCCATGGCACGGATCTGGGCTCGGGTGTGCTCCGAGTTGGCGATCACGAGGTCCGCGCCTCGCAGCACCCGTCGCGCCAACCATCCGAGAAGCCGATGACGCCGCGCGATGACGCCGACGTCCGAGCCGTGAGCCACCACGACCAGAGGCAAGCGACGCACGCGGGCCACGATCAGGGCCATGACTCCCGAGGGCAGGACGAAATGGCCCTCCACGCCGTCGAAGCGGCCGCGCGCCACCAGACCCCGCCACAGCAGGCCGGCATATCGACGCGGCCAGCCACTGCGGAGGGTCGAGGGGGCGATCACCGTCGATCGCAGCCGGTCATCGGCGAGGCGTCGCCGGACGAACACGCCGGCTGCCGGCTGTTCGGCGATCGGGTAGCGAGCCGTGATCACGAGCAGGCGCATCGGTCTTCCGACGGTAGCACGTAGAATCGGCCCCTCATGACGAGTATCGCCGCCGCGCGCCGTCCGGACGGGCGCGCCCCCAACCAGCTCCGTCCGGTGAAGGTCGTCCCGGACTACATCAAGTTCGCCGAGGGCTCGGTCCTGATCCGCGTCGGCGACACGCGCGTGATCTGCGCGGCGACCATCGAGGACCGCGTGCCCGGCTGGATGCGCGGCAAGGGAGCCGGCTGGGTGACCGCCGAGTACAGCATGCTGCCGCGCGCGGGCACCGAACGCAGCCAGCGCGAGGCGGTCCGCGGCCAGATCGGCGGTCGCACCCACGAGATTCAACGCCTCATCGGCCGCAGCCTGCGTGGCGTCGTCGCCCTCGATCGACTCGGCGAGCGCACGATCACCCTCGACTGCGACGTCATCCAGGCCGATGGCGGGACGCGGACCGCGAGCATCACCGGTGCGTACGTGGCGCTGGCGCGTGCCATGAACCGCTACGGGATGGGGCATCTCCTCACCGCGCAGGTGGCGGCGGTCAGCGTGGGGATGCTCGGCGGCGTGGCGCACCTCGATCTCAACTACGCGGAGGACTCGACGGCCGACGTCGACTTCAACGTCGTGATGCTCAGCGACGACCGGTTCGTGGAGGTGCAGGGGACGGCCGAGCACCGCGCGTTCGACCGGCCCCAGATGCTCACCATGACCGATCTCGCCGCCGCCGGCATCCGGCAACTCTTCGAGCTCCAGAAGGCCGCGGTGGCCGCCGACCCGGCGGAGTGAGCGACCTCCTCCTGGCGACCACCAATCAGGGCAAGCGGCGCGAGTTCACCCGGCTCCTCGCCCATCTTCCGGCGCGCGTCCTGACGCCCGATGATATCGGGCTCGAGATGGAGGTCGACGAGCCGTTCGACACGTTCGCCGCCAACGCGCGCGCCAAGGCCGATGCCTATGCCCGCGCCTCCGGGCTGCTGACGCTCGCCGACGATTCGGGCATCGAGGCCGCTGCGCTCGGATGGGGTCCCGGCGTGCACACCGCTCGGTTCGGCGGCCCATCGGTCACCGACAAGGTCGCCTATCTCCTCGAGCAGCTCGGTGACGCCGCGGACCGGCGAGCGCGGATGGTCTGCGTGCTGGCGGTCGGCATCCCGGCGCTGCCCGACCCGCAGGTCGAGCTCTTCAGCGGCGTCATCCAGGGCCTCGTCGCGACCCGACCTCGCGGGGAGGGGGGCTTCGGCTACGACCCGATCTTCCTGCTGCCCTCCGGCGTCACTACCGCGGAGCTCCCGGAGGCGGAGAAGGATCGCATCAGCCATCGCGGGCGGGCGGTGCAGGCGGCCACGCCGCGCCTGCTGGAGCTCCTCGCCGGGTAACCGACCGCCAGGGGACCATCGGGCCCGGACCATGGTCCAGTACCGGCGCCGGCCGCCCGCTCGATAGGCTCTCCGCAGCCGCCGCGTGCAGCTCAGGGCACCGCCGCTCGCACCGGCATGCAGCCCGGAGCCACTGCCCGCGTCCATGTCACGTCCCGTCTCCCTGATCGCCGCCATCCTGCTGGTCCTGGTCTCCGCGCCCGGCCTGCTGGCCGCACCCAGCTCCGTCGCACCTCGGCAGGCCGTCCATGCCGCGCCGCCCGTGGCGAAGGTCAGCGGGGCGCCCGCGCCACGCATCGTTCCAGGCCAGGTGGCGGTTCGCTTCGCCGATCCGGGGAAGGGGGCCAGCCGCGCGACCGCGCTCGGGCTCGCCGTGGCGCCGAACGCCACCGCCCCGGGCACGGCGGCCGAGATCCTCGAGACCGGTGGCCGGCCGGTCACCGATGTCATCGCCGAGTTGGAGGCTGATCCGTCCGTGGTGTGGGCGGAGCCGATCTACGTCACGACGCTGCCGGGCACGGTCGCCGCGGTGCCGGTGAGCGATCCCCTCAGCGTCAACCAGTACGCGTTGGACCGCATGCGCGTTCGCGACGCGTGGGGCCTGACCACCGGAGGAACCACCGTCGTCGCCGTGCTGGACACCGGCCTCCAGTTCGACCATCCGGACCTGCAGGGCATCGTGGCCCTCAATGCGGCCGAGATGGGAGGCGGCAAGGAGACGAACCGGGTCGACGACGACGGCAACGGCAAGGTCGACGACTGGCGGGGCTGGAACTTCGTGGCCAACACGAACGACCCCACCGAGGACAACGTCCACGGCACCTGGGTGTCCGGGATCATCGCGGCCACCGAGAACAATGGCGTCGGCGTCGCAGGCGTCAGCTGGAAGGACAAGATCCTGCCGGTGAAGATCATGGACGCCAACGGGACGGGCAGCACGGCTGACCTCGTGGCGGGCCTCGATTACGCGGTGAAGCGCGGCGCGAAGGTCATCAACATGAGCATCGCCGGCTTCCCGTACTCGCAGCTCGTGCAGGACGCCATCGATCGCGCGTGGGCGAGCGGGGCGGTGCTCGTGGCCGCGGCGGGCAACGACCGATCGAACGCTCGCACCTTCCCGGCGGCGTTCTCCCACGTTCTGGGCGTGAGCGCCACGCAGGCCGATGACGAGCTCACCAACTGGTCGAACTACGGGAGCTGGGTCCAGCTGTCCGCGCCGGGCGCCGCGGTGATGACCACGAACTGCAACCGCTGCAACGGCTGGGGTGACTACACCGCCATCAGCGGCACCAGCTTCGCCTCGCCGAACGTCGCCGGCGTGATGGCGCTCATGCGCGCCCGTTTCCCGACCTACTCGAACCAGGCGCTCGTCGATCGCCTGATCGCGACCGTCGACGACCTGGGCTACCGCGGGCGCGACGATCGGTACGGCTACGGCCGGGTGAACGCGTTTCGTGCGGTGGGCGGCGCGCCCGCAGTGGTCACCCTGAGCCAGGGCGACGCGCTCGAGCCGAACAATGCGTCGAGCCGCGCAAGACCGCTGGCGCTCGGCGCCGCCACGCACCCCAGCAGCTATCCGGCCGGCGACGTCGACTGGTTCAGAGTGACCGCGCCGCGCGCGGGACGGATCGACATCGCGGTCACGGCGGTCGTCGACACCTCGCGCCCGGTGAAGAGCTCCTTGCCGTTCGACCCGGTGCTCGATCTGTCCGACGCAGCCGGCAGCTTCATTGCCCATGTCGATAACGCGATCGACTCGAGCGCCACCGAGCGCGGCTCGGTGCAGCTCGCTGCCGGCGCCAGCGCGTTGGTGCGGGTCGCGAACTGGACACCCAACGGGGCGCGGGTCGCATATGGCATCACCCCGACCTTCGTCGACAACGTGGCGCCCGCGGTGGCGGCTCGAGCGCCCGCCCCAAGCCTGACCGCTGTCGATGCGGATGCCTCGATCACGGTCCGCTTCAACGAGCAGGTGACCGGCATCAGCGGGTTCACGATGGCCATCCGGAACGCCGCGGGCCAGGTCCTGCCGGCGAGTGTCACCTACGACGCGGCACGCCGGACGGCCGTCCTCCGCCCGCGCACCACGCTGCCCGGCCGCGCGACGCTGAAGGTCTCCCTGAGCGGCGGGAGCATCCGTGACAGCGCCGGCAACGCCTTCGCCGGTTCCAGCTGGACGTTCACCACGCGACGGGCGGCGCCCCGCGTGGGCGGGGCCGATCGATATCAGACCGCCGCGCTCCTGTCGGCCGGCCGCCATGCACCGGGCGTGCCGGTCGCCTACGTTGCCACCGGAGACGGGTTCGCCGATGCCCTGAGCGGCGGCCCCGCCGCGGCCAGGGGAGGCGGCCCCCTGCTGCTCACCACACGCACCGCCATCCCGGCCGGCACAGCGGCCGAGCTCGCGCGGCTGGCACCGGCGCGGATCGTCGTGCTGGGTGGCACCGGGGTCGTCAGCGACAGCGTGCTGGCCGCGCTCCGTACGCATACCACCGGCACGGTGACCCGTATCGCCGGGGTCGACCGCTACGAGACGGCGGCGCGGGCGAGTGCCGCCTCCTTCGCACGGGGCGTGCCGATCGCCTACGTCGCGACCGGGGCGTCGTTTCCCGATGCCCTGGCGGGCGGAGCGGCCGCCGCGCGGCTCGGCGGCCCCATCCTGCTCACGCAGGCGACAGCCCTGCCGCAGTCCACGATCGACGAGCTGATACGGCTCGCGCCGATGCGCATCGTGGTGCTCGGTGGCACAACGGTCATCGGCAGCGCCGTCGTGGCGAAGCTCGACGCCTATACCGCGGGCAGCGTCACGCGCCTGGCGGGCGTGGATCGATACTCCACCGCCGTGGCGGTCAGCGCGGCCACCTATCCGTCGCCGGTGAAGACGCTCTACGTCGCGACCGGGAGGGTCTATGCCGATGGGCTGTCGGCCGGGACGATCGCCGGCCGGGTCGGCGGGCCGCTGCTGCTCGTGTCGCGCGACGCGCTGCCGGCGACCGTCAGCGCCGAGATCCGGCGCCTCGATCCCGATACGGTGGTGGTGGTCGGTGGCATCGGCTCGGTGAGCGAGGCGGTCCGCAGCCTGATCGAGGGCCTCTGACCGTCGGACGGGGCGCGGGGTAGAATCGCGGCGATCTTAAAGGAGATCGCATGACTGACCGTCCGCGCGTGCGGATCCACCCCACCGCGGAGGTTTCCGCCGCTGCGGTCATCGGTCCCGGCACCAGCATCTGGAACCAGGCACAGGTGCGTGAGCGTGCCCGGATCGGCGATGGATGCGTCATCGGCAAGAACGTGTACGTGGACGCCGACGTGGTGATCGGCGACCGCTGCAAGGTGCAGAACAACGTCAGCCTCTACCACGGCGTCAGCGTCGAGGACGGTGTCTTCATCGGTCCGCATGTCTGCTTCACGAACGATCGGCTGCCGCGCGCGATCAATCCCGACGGCTCGGCGAAGACCGAGGCGGACTGGGTCGTCACTCCGATCCTCATCCGTCACGGCGCGGCGCTCGGCGCCAACAGCACGATCCTCCCCGGCGTCACCGTGGGCCGCTGGGCGATGGTCGGCTCGGGAAGCGTCGTCACCCGCGACGTCGACGATTACGAGCTCGTGGCCGGCAACCCGGCGCGACGGATGGGAAGCGCATGCCCGTGCGGCAACGTCTTCCGCGACGTCGACGGCGAGGCGTACGCCGGCACGTGTCCCGGCTGTGGCAATCCCTTCCCGCCGCAGGCGGCCGCGTGAAGGTCCTGACCGTCGTCGGCGCGCGACCGCAGTTCGTGAAGGCCGGGCCGGTGAGCCGCGCGCTCCGCGTGCGCCACACCGAGCTCCTCGTCCACACCGGCCAGCACTACGACGAGCAGATGAGCGCGGCCTTCTTCCGCGACCTGGAGATCGCCGCGCCCGACGTGAACCTCGAGGTCGGCTCCGCGAACCACGGCGAGCAGACCGGCGAGATGATGCGCCGCCTGGAGCCGGTCCTCCTCGAGCACGAGCCGGACTGGGTCCTGGTCTACGGCGACACGAACTCAACCCTGGCGGCGGCGATCGTGGCCACCAAGGTCGGGTTCGGTGGCGGCCGCCGGCCCCGCCTCGCGCATGTCGAGGCCGGCCTGCGATCATTCAATCGCGCCATGCCCGAGGAGCGGAACCGGGTCGTCGCCGATCACCTCGCGGATCTGCTCCTGGCCCCCACCCGCGCGGCGGTGGAGCACCTCGCGCGCGAGGGTCTCGGCAGCCGCGTCGAGCTCGTCGGTGACGTGATGGTCGATGCCTGGCAGTGGGCCGCCGCGCGCGCAGGCGAGCACCTGCCGGCCGCCGCCGCCGAACGGCCGGGCTACCTGCTGGTCACGCTCCATCGTGCCGAGAACGTCGACGACCCGGCGCGGCTCACCGGCCTGGTCGGTGCGATCGCGGCCGCTGCCGCCGACGCCGGGCGGCAGGTCATCTTCCCGGTTCACCCGCGGACCCGCGCGATGCTCGAACGGCACGAGATCTCGCTCCCCGCCGGCGTCGAGGGGATCGACCCGGTCGGGTTCCTCGAGATGGTGGCCCTCGAGCGCGCCGCGAGCGCCATCGCGACCGACTCCGGTGGCGTCCAGAAGGAGGCGTACCTGGCCGGCGTGCCATGTGTCACGCTCCGCACCGAGACCGAGTGGGTGGAGACGGTCGATGCCGGCTGGAACCGGATCACCGGCACCGCGCCCGACGCCGTCCGCGCAGCGCTCACCGACGCCACCTTCCTGTCGCGCGAGCGCCCGCGGCCCGACCTCTACGGGGACGGCCGCACCGCGGACCGCATCGTCGAGGCGCTCGAGCGTCACTCCGCCGCGGGGGCCGAGCTTCGCACGCGCGAATCCACCACGACCCCATCCGAGAGCGAGCGTCACACCTCGGCTGCGTACGCAACGTGATCCCGATCGCGCGCCCGCAGATGGGCGAGGAAGAGCAGCAGCTGGTCGCCAGCGCCCTGGCGTCGGGATCGCTCGCGCAGGGCGCGCGGGTGCGCGAGCTCGAGGAGCGCTTCGCGGCGTTCATCGGGGTGCCGCACGCGATCGCCACCAGCTCGGGCACCACGGCGCTCCACGCGGCGCTCCTCGGCTATGGGGTCGGCGCGGGCGACGAGGTGATCACCGTCCCGTTCACGTTCATCGCCAGCGTGAACAGCATCGTCTACACCGGCGCGCGCCCTGTCTTCGTCGACGTCGACGAGCGGACCTTCACCATGGATCCCGGGCAGGTCGAGGGGGCGATCACGCCGCGCACCAGGGCGATCATGCCGGTCAGCCTCTACGGCCAGATGGCCGACATGGCCGCCATCGGCGAGATCGCGGCGCGCCATCGCCTCGCCGTCATCGAGGACGCCGCGCAGTCCCACGGCGCGGCGCGCGACGGCCGCCGCAGCGGCACGTGGGGTGCGGGCTGCTTCAGCTTCTACCCGACCAAGAACATGACGACCGGCGAGGGCGGCATGGTGACCCTCGGCGACGCCGAGGCGGCCGAGCGGGTCCGACTCCTCCGCGAGCACGGCATGAAGGTCCGCTACCACCACGACACGCTCGGCTACAACTTCCGGATGACCGATATCCACGCCAGTATCGGCCTTGCCCAGCTGACGAAGCTCCCCGCCTATAACGCCCGCCGGCAGGCGATCGCGGCGCGCTACGACACAGAGCTGCGAGGCGTGATCATCCCGCACGTGGCGTCCGGCGCGACCCACGTCTACCACCAGTACACGATCCGGGTGGCGCAGCGCGATGCCTTCGCCGAGCGGCTGAAGGAGCGGGGTGTGGGGACCGGCATCTACTACCCGATTCCCGTCCATCGCCAGAAGCCGTTCCTCGCCATGGGCTTCGGCGACGAGACGTACCCGGTCACCGAGCGCCTTACCGAGCAGGTCATCAGCATCCCGGTCCATCCATCGCTGACCGATGACGAGGTGGCGGCCGTCATCGCGGCCGTGAACGCCACCGCGGACGAGCTCAGTCATCTCGCCGCCGAGGTGACCGCATGACCGATGCGGCGCGCCCGCTGCGCGCCGGGGTCGTCGGCCTGGGGATGATGGGCCGCAATCACGTCCGCGTGTGGGACGAGGTGATCGACGGCGTCCAGCTCGTCGCCGTCGCGGACCCGGAACCGGCGGCCCTGCGCCGCGCGACGACCGGCCGCGCCGCGCGCGGCTACCCGGATCCCGCGACGATGTTCGCCGAGGAGCGGCTCGACCTGGTGAGCATCGTGGCGCCGACGTCGCTCCACCTGCCGCTCACCCTCGCCGCCCTGGCGGCCGGGGCCCACGTCCTCGTCGAGAAGCCGATCGCCTCCGACCGCGCGGAGGCAGAGGCGATGATCGCGGCCGCCGAGCGCGCCGGGCGGATTCTCACCGTCGGCCACATCGAGCGCTTTAATCCGGCGATTCGGGAGCTCAAGCGGCGCCTCGCGGCGCACGAGCTGGGTCGCGTGTTCCAGATCAAGGCGACGCGTCTCGGACCGTTTCCCGCCCGCATCCGGGACGTCGGGGTGGTCATCGATCTCGCCCCCCACGATCTCGACATCATGCGCTACCTCGCCGAGAGCGAGCCGATTCGCCTCTACGCCGAGACCGAGCAGCGCATCCACACCGATCACGAGGACCTGTTCAACGGGATCATGAAGTTCGCGAACGGCATCATCGGGATCCTCGACATCAACTGGCTGACGCCCCAGAAGCGACGGAGGCTGACCGTCACCGGCGAGCGCGGCATGTATGTCGCCGACTACCTCAACCAGGATCTCCTCTTCTTCGCCAACCCGGACGCCGACCACACGTGGGAGAACCGCGGGGCGGACGGTGTGGCGGCGCCGATCACCTCGGTCGCGGAGGGCGAGATGGCACGTCGCGCGATCCGCAAGCAGGAGCCGCTCGCCGTCGAGCTCGCCGAGTTCGCCGCCGCGGTGCGCAGCGGCGGCCCGCCGCCGGTCGATCCCCGGGACGCGATGATCGCGCTCCTCCTGGCCCGCAAGATGGTCGAGGCCGGCGAAACCGGGATGGTGATCGCCGGTCTCGCGCTCGAGGAGGCGCTCGCATGAGGATCGGCGTCGTCGGGCTTGGCCACATCGGGCTGCCGCTGGCGGTCCAATACGCCGGCCGCGGGCACACCGTCATCGGCGCCGACATCAACCCGCGGATCGTCGAAGCGATCGGCCGTGGCGAGAGCCCGCACGACGACGAGGGGGCGCTGCTCGAGCGCGTCCCGCGCCTCGTTGCGTCGGGCAACCTGCGCGCCACCACGGTCACCGCCGACGCGGTCCGCGACGCGGAGGCGGTCGTCGTCATCGTGCCGGTCGTCGTCGACGCGCAGCGCGAGATCGACTTCGGTCCGATCGACGCCGCGACCCGCGACATCGGCGGTGGCCTCCAGCCGGGGACGCTCGTGGTCTATGAGACGACGCTGCCGGTCGGCACCACCCGCGACCGGTTCGGCCCGATGCTGGCCCAGGGCAGCGGCCTGACCCTCGATCGCGACTTCTTCCTCGCCTTCTCCCCGGAGCGGGTGCTCGTCGGCCGCGTCTTCCTCGATCTGCAGCGCTACCCGAAGATCGTGGGGGGCACGAGCGATGAGAGCACGCGCCGGGCGAGCGAGCTCTATCGGTCCGTGCTCGACGAGGGGACGGAGGTGTGGGCGCTGGCGAGCGCGGAGGCGGCCGAGATGACGAAGCTCGCCGAGACGACCTACCGCGACGTGAACATCGCCTACGCCAACGAGCTGGCCCGCTTCGCGCACGAGCGCGGAATCGACGTGATGGAGGTCATCGGCGCCGCCAACTCCCAGCCGTACAGCCACATCCACCAGCCCGGGGTCGGGGTCGGCGGGCATTGCATCCCGGTCTACCCGCACTTCCTGTTCAACGGCGATCCCTCGCTCCGGATCCCGCCACTGGCGCGGGAGATCAACGAGGCGATGGGCGCCTTCACCGTCGACGAGATCGAGGAGCGGGTCGGCTCGCTCGACGACCAGCCGGTGCTCGTGCTCGGCATCGCCTACCGCGCCGACGTGCGCGAGGACGCCTTCTCGTCCGCCTTCCGGCTCCGGGACGAGCTGCTGGCCGCCGGCGCCCACGTCTATGCCCACGACCCGTACTTCAGCGACGAGCACCTGCGCGAGCGCGGCTTCGAGCCATATGACCTCGACCACCCGCAGCCGGTCAAGGTCGCGATCGTCCAGGCGCCGCACGCGGTCTATCACGACCTGGCACCGGCCGCCCTACCCGGCATCGAGCTCTTCGTCGACGGGCGCAACGCGCTCGAGCGCGCACCATTCGACGCGGCCGGCGTGCCGTACCTGGGCATCGGACGCTAGGAGCGCCGATGGAGTCGGTTCCCACGACGGAGCCCGCGCCGAGGGTCGGCCTCGCGGCGGGGCGCGGCGTGTGGGTCGTCCTTCCCACCTACAACGAGCGCGAGAACATCGAGCCGGTCAGCGCCGCCATCCTCGACGCGCTTCCGCAGGCCCACATCCTCGTCGTCGATGACGCGTCGCCGGACGGGACCGGCGAGATCGCCGACCGTATCGCCGCCGACGAGCGGGTGAGCGTCCTCCATCGGTCAGCGAAGGAGGGGCTGGGAGCCGCCTACCGCCACGGCTTCCGCTGGGTGCTCGAGCGTCCCGAGACCGAGGCGGTGGTGCAGATGGACGCCGACTTCTCGCACGACCCGCGTGACCTGCCGCGCCTCCTCGCCCCACTCATGCGGGACGCGGAGCTGAGCCTCGGCACGCGCTACATCCGGGGCGGAGGGACGACGGGCTGGCCGTGGTACCGCAAGCTCATCAGCCGCGGCGGGACGACGTTCGCGCGGACCGTGCTCCTCCTCCCGTACCGCGACCTGACCGGTGGCTTCAAGGCCTGGCGCCGCGAGCTGCTCGAATCCATCCGCCTTCGCGATGCGCATGCCTCGGGGTACGGCTTTCAGGTCGAGACGACGTGGTGGGCGCATCGCCGCGGATCGCGGATCGTCCAGGTCCCGATCGTCTTCCGGGAGCGCATCGCCGGGAAGAGCAAGATGCACGGTGGCATCGTTCGCGAGGCGATGCTCATGGTGGTCCGCCTGCGGTGGGACGCGATCCGCGAACGGCTCCGCCGCCGACGATGACCTGGACGTCGGCGGTCCGCAACGTCTTCCGCTAGGATGGCGCCTCGCCCGGATTCCCGACCCGATCTCGCCCTGCACGACGAAGCGAGCGCATGACCCTCCGCCGACCCATCCTTGACCGCAGGCACCGGCCCCGCTGGCAGGACGAGCTGCGCACACAGCAGCTCATCGTCGCCGGCTTCGCGGTCGCCATCGCGGTGGCGGTCGGGATTCTCGGCTCGACGATGTGGAATACCTATTACGACAAGCACCTGCGGCAGGTGGCGGTCGTGGACGGCACCTCCCTCTCCGCAGACGCGATCCACGAGCGGGTGAGCATCATCGGCTCGGAGCTCACCGCACGCGGCATCGACTTCAACGCCCAGCTCGGCGGGGTCCGCGACTCGGTCCTCCAGCAGCAGCTGCAGGTCGTCCAGAACGCGCTGAACACGGTGAGCCAGACGGCGACCGACTCGCTCGTGAACGCGACGTTCCTCGGCCAGCGGGCGGCCTCGGCCGGCCTCGCGGTGAGCGATGCGGAGGTCACCGCCGAGGTGAACCGGCGCCAGACGTTGCCGGCCCGGCTCGAGCTGTCGGCAATCGCGGTCAATGCCCGGCCGGCAGGTTCGGCGGCCGGCGCCACGCCGACCGACGCGCAGCTCGCCGCGGCGAAGCGCAAGGCGGACGGCATCCTCGCCGACCTCCGGGGCGGCGCCGAGTTCCCGGCCAGCGCCGACGCGAAGAGCGACGACACGACCACGAAGGCTCTCCACGGCAAGGTCGGCTTCGTCGAGGCCAGCGACGCAACGTACGGCGCGTGGTTCGCCCAGGCCAGGGACGGCAGGGCCGGCGATCTCATCGGTCCGTTCCTCGACGGGACGCGGTACATCATCCTGCGCGTCGACGGCCGCCACGACGCCGGCCCCTTCACGATCCTCAAGCAGCTCCTCGCCACCAGCGCGGTGAGCCCGGACCAGTACCGCGCGTACATCCGTGCCGAGCTGCTGCGCGCGAAATTCCGCGCCTACTTCGCGGACCAGGTGATTCAGCCGTACCAGGCGCAGCAGCACGTCGCGCAGATCTTCATCAGCGGCGACCAGGGCGCGCCGGTGCCGAAGCGGCGTCTCCGGCACCTCCTCGTCCAGCCGATCCCCGGCGCGCAGGACCAGACCGCCGCCACCGATGCCGAGTGGCAGGCGGCGCTCGCGAAGGCGAACGAGCTCTACACGAAGGCCACGGCGGCCGGTGCCGACTGGTGCACGCTCGCGGAGCTGTCCGACGACCCCGGCAGCCGCAACCAGTGTGGCGACCTCGGCTGGTACGACCCCGCCACGTCGCAGTTCGCGCCCGACTTCAAGGCCGGGGTCGCCGGGCTCGCCGTGGGCGAGACGACGAAGCCGGTGAGGACCCAGTTCGGCTACCACATCGTGAACGCGACGCAGGAGCGAACGAGCGCGCAGGCGCAGGCCGATCAGCTCGTCACCGGTCTCCGCGCCCATCCCGACACCTTCGCCGAGGTCGCCAAGGCGCAGAGCGAGGACGCCACGAGCGCCCGCAAGGGCGGCGACCTTGGCTGGGTGGCCCGCTACGAGCAGGTGCCCGAGCTCGAGTCGGCGATCTTCGCGCTCACCAAGGTCGACCAGATCAGCGACCCGGTGAGCAGCAACAACGGCTTCTACATCTTCAAGCTGATCGAGACCTCGCCGGCGCGCTGGGTCGACGACGCACGCCTGAAGTCCATCCGCAGCACCGGCTTCGACCCCTGGCTGAAGGAGCAGAAGGCGGGCGTCGAGATCTGGATCGACCCGTCATTCCAGAGCACCTCGACCGGCACCACCTCGACCGGCACCGGCTCCGGCAGCGTCCAATGACCGCCGCGGCGCGCCGCACGAGCTCCCCCGACGCGGTCGCCGATCTCATCCGGGCGGCCGGCGTCGATCCCGGCGACGGGCTCCAGCTCGTGGCCGCCGATCGCCTGGCGGCGATCCCCTTCGACCCCAGCCTGCCCCTCCTCGTCCTGCCGTCGCGCGGCAAGGCGGCGGCCGCCGTCCCGGGCCGCCACGCGCGCCGCAGCCCGCTCGGGGTCCTGCGCGCGCTCTACCCGGACAACCATCGGCTGTGTCGGGTCGGCGATGGCGCGGATGTCGGCCTCGACGTCCTCGACGATGCCTCGCTCGCCGCGGGCGGCTGGCTCGTCCCGCCGCTGGAGATCACCGACAATCTGGCCAGCCCCTACGGGCTGGCCGCCATCAGCGCCCGCCTCCGCGCCCCGGATGGCTGCCCGTGGGACGCGAAGCAGACGCACCTGACGCTGCGGCCGTACCTCCTCGAGGAGGCCTACGAGACGATCGACGCCATCGAGCGTGGCGATCCGGTCGAGCTGGCCGAGGAGCTCGGCGATCTCCTGCTGCAGGTCATCCTCCATGCCCAGCTGGCCGCCGAGGAGGGAGCGTTCGACCTGACCGATGTGCATCGGTCGATCGCCGCCAAGATCGTGCGCCGCCATCCGCACGTCTTCGGCGAGGTCAGCGTTGACGGGGTGGAGCAGGTGCTCGCCAACTGGGAGACGATCAAGGCCGGTGAGCGCGCGGAGCGCGGCCGGGACGAGCCATCGGGCGCCTTCGCCGGCGTCGCGCGCGCCCTGCCCGCCCTGCCGGCGAGCCGCGAGATCCAGGAACGGGCGTCAGCGCTCGGCTGGGACTGGGACTCGGTCGACGGCGTATGGGAGAAGCTGGGGGAGGAGCTCGACGAGCTGCGCGCCGCCTCGACCGCTCCCGAGCAGCTCCACGAGGTCGGGGACGTGCTGTTCGCGCTCGTCAACCTCGCTCGCTGGCTCAGGCTCGACCCCGAGGAGGCGTTGCGCACCGCCAACCGCCGCTGGATCGAGCGCTACGAGCGCGTCGAGGCGCTGGCCGCCACCCGCGGCATCGATCTCGCGACCCTCGACCTCGCCGCCAAGGACGAGCTGTGGGACGAGGTCAAGGCGACGTCATGAGGCGCGCCGCTCTCATCGGGCTGGCGCTCGTGCTCGTCGTGGCGCGAACGCGGCTCGGCGCAGACCCGAAGGCGGGCGCTAGACTACGGCGGGCGGTCAGCCCACGCCGCGTCGGGGCGTAGCGCAGCCTGGTAGCGCACCTGCTTTGGGAGCAGGAGGTCGCCGGTTCGAATCCGGCCGCCCCGACCACGCATAGGGACACGCAGCGAGCAACTGGAGGCCGATGACCGAGGTCGCAGCCGTCTCTCCTCCGGATGTCGCGAGTCGCCCTGTCGGCCGCGGCCGCGTCGCGATCCTGGTCCATGCACTGGTCCCCGGCGACGCGCGCATCCGCCGCCAGGGAGACGCACTGGTCGACGCGGGCTACGAGGTGGACGTCTTCGCCCTGCGCGGGCCGGGCGAGGCGGCCGAGGAGCGCGACGGTCCGCGGCGCATCATCCGCCTGCCCGTCAATCGCTGGTTCACCGGCTTCGCCGGGCACCTCGCGGAGTACCTCGCCTTCACGGCGGTCGCGACGCCGCGGCTCGCGGCGGCGCATCGGTCCAGGCACTACGACCTCGTCCAGATCGCCACCGTCCCCGACTTTCTGGCCTTCGCCGCCCTGCCGATGAAATGGACCGGGGTGCCCGTCCTGCTCGACCTCCACGAGGACATGCCTGAGTTCTTCCGGGACCGATTCGCCTCGCCTCTGCTGCGGCCACTGCTGCCGCTGGTGACCGCCGCCACCCGGGCGTCGGCCGCGGTGGCCAACGAGCTCATCACCGTCCACGAGCCGCTCCGGCAGCTGTCGATCGCGCGCGGTGTGGCGCCGGAACGCATCGAGGTCGTGATGAATGGCGCCGACGCGGCGATCTTCGATCCCTCGCAGCATCAGCGGCGGCCGTTCATGGCCGATGGCACGCTGCGCCTCATCCATCACAGCAACCTCCAGCGGATCTACGGGCTCGACCGCGCGATGGAGGCGATCGCCGCGCTGCGGTACGACGTCCCGCTGCACCTCGACGTCTACGGCGATGGGCCCTGGCGTCCGCAGATCGAGGCGGCGATTGAGCGGTGCGGGGTCGGCGACCTGGTGACGCTTCATGGTCGGGTCCCGATCGACGACCTGCCTGGCCTCATCGCGGCCCACGATGTCGGCATCGTGCCCTCGATCCACGAGCCGTACCTCGAGTACTCGCTGTCGACGAAGCTGCTCGAGTACGTCGCCATGGGGCTGCCGGTGATCGCGAGCGACCTCGCCACCAACCGCGCCCACTTCACCGATGACGCGATCCTCTTCGTCGCCGGCGGCGACCCGGCCTCGCTCGCGGCGGCGATCCGGCGCATCGTGGCCGACCCGGGGGCCGCGGCGGCGCGTGCCGTCGAGGCGAGCCGGCAGGGTGCGGCCTACGCGTGGAGCACCCAGCGCGACCGGTACGTCGCGCTCGTCGATCGACTCGTCAACCGGCGGCGCTGATGCTCGTCGCGCCCGCCATCGCCTTCGTGGTCGCCCTGGTCGGCACCCTGATCGCGACGCCGCTGGTGCGCGACGCGGCCGAGCGCCGCGACCTCCTCGACGAGCCCGGCGGACGGAAGATCCACGACCGCGCCGTGCCGCGCCTCGGTGGCGCGGCCATGCTCATCGCCTTCTTCCTGGCGACCGCGGTCGGGTTCGCCGCCGATTCCTCGGTCGGCGCCGCGCATCTGCCCGCGCTGCTCGCCGGCATCGGCCTGGTGAGCGTGGTCGGCCTCGTGGACGATCTCCGCGACCTGCCGCCGCTCGCCAAGCTGGCGGGCCAGGTCGTGGCGGCGCTCATCGTCGTGGCCCTCGGCCTGTCGCTCACCGAGGTGGCGGGCCCTGGCGGCCTGATCCACCTGGGATGGGTGGGGCCGGTCCTCACCGTCGCGTGGCTCGTGGCGGTCGCCAACGCCGTGAACCTCATCGACGGCCTGGACGGGCTGGCCGGCGGCGTCTCGCTCGCGACCCTGCTCGCGTTCGCGGTGATGGCCGTGATGCGCGACCAGCCGGCCGTCCTGCTGTGCACCGTGGCGGCCGCTGGCGCGGTGCTGGCGTTCCTCAGCCACAACCGCCCGCCGGCCTCGATCATCATGGGCGACGCGGGCTCGATGTTCCTCGGCATGCTGCTCGGCACCAGCTCCGTGGCCCTCGTGCGCGCCCACCCCGTCGAGGTGACGCCGCTGGTGGTCATCCTGGCGCTGGCGGTCCCGTTGGCCGACATGACGTGGGCCGTCCTGCGCCGGATCGCCTCGCGCCAGTCGATCTTCACCGCCGACAGCAATCACATCCACCACCAGCTGATCGCGCGCGGGCTCGGTCGCGGGGCCGTGACGCTGATCCTGGTGGCGGCCTCAGCCCTCCTGAGCCTGCTCGCGGTGTTCCTCGCGCGATAGCGCTCCTGCCTCGGCCGGCGCCGGCGCCGGCGCCGGTGTCGAGCTCACCAGTGTCCCGATGCCCAACAGGAACCAGAACAGGTACGCGACCCCGTTCGCCTCGAGCGTCATGGTGCTGACCGCGCTCACCACCAGCGCCGCCGCCGCCGCCGCGGTGCCGCCGAGGAGCACGCGCCGCCTGCCCAGGGCGCGCCGCGCCGCCAGCAGGGTCGGCAGGCCCGCGGCGAGAATCGCGCCGACCAGGGCGAGGAACCCGAGCGCCCCGCCCTCGACGAGGATGTGAAGCCAGAAGTTGTCGACCGTCCGCTGCAACGGGTTGGTGAACAGGCGATCCGTGCCGTAGGCGTGGTAGATGGGGGTCGGGAAGATATCGGCCGCCGCACCGCCGTAGCGCCCGGGTCCGACACCGACCAACGGGTGATCGCGCAGGATCGGGAGCGCATTGAGCACGAACAGCGTGCGCAGGTCGCGGCCCTGCCCCACGGTCCCGACCCGGTTGAACGTGGAATCGATGAGGTCCGGGCGCTCGCTCTGGCCGCCGCCTGCGCTCCTCGGGACGAGCAGGTCGCGCGGCATTGACAGCGCAACCGCAAAGGCCAGCGCAGTCAGGGTGGCGCCTGTGATGAGGGCCCGCCGGTCGATGATCGCGATCGTCACGCCGCCGCCCACGATGAAGGCGAGCCACGCGCCACGCGAGAACGACAGCCATAGGGCCACCAGCAGCACGAGCGCCAGTAGGAGTGCCGCAGCGCGCCATCCACGTCGATGGGCCGCAACGGCGCCGATGATCGCGAACGGGATGGCCACGACCAGGAACGCGCCGAACGTGTTCGGATCGCCCAGGAATGCGCTGAGCCGATACACCTCGCCAAAGCGGCCCTGCAGCGCGTAGAGACCGAACAGCCGCGGGTCAAGGAGCGCCTGCAGAAGCGCGACGAATGCGGCGAGCGCGACGAGGGCGATGAAAACGGCGACCGATGTGGCTGCCTGGCGCAGGTTGTACCCCACCACCCGCACGGCGACGAACAGGACGGCCGCGTCGAGCGTGAACGCCAGGCCAGCCGTCGCAACCTGCGGTGGCACGCCATTGACCAGCATGCCTGCGAGCGCCGCGACGACGAACAGGATCAACGCGGCGACGCTGGGATGGCGGAGCGCCGGGATGAGCGTGCCCTCGCGCCAGCCGCGCGCTGCAATAACCAGCGCCACCGCCGCGAGGAGCGCTTCCGAGGTCACGTGAGCCGCGAAGCCGAGCCTCTCGGGAACGAGTCCCGCCACGATGTAGCGATCGAGGATCGGGCTCAGCACGACCGCCATCAGCACCACGCGGGGCCAGCGCCATGCAGCCGCCGCGAGAAGCAGGACGAACGCGAGCCCCAGGGCCACGAAGCCGGGCGCCGACACCTGGCCCACCGCGACGGTGGCGAGGAGGAGGACCGCCGCGCCAACGATCGTGGCGAGGGCTGCGGCCGACGGATGGGGGCGGCGATCGACCTCGATGAGCGCGGTCACGAGGCTCCCGCGGCTTCGAGGAGCGTGATGATCTGACGCGCCCGCACGTCCCATGAGTTGCGCGCCGCAGCCTCGATGGCGGCGGTCCCCCACGCTGCGCGCTGAGCGGCCGACGCGCTCATGACGGTCATGATGCCCTCGGCGAGCCCCTCAGCGGAATCCGTGACCACGATCCCGCAGCCGGCCTCGCGCACGATGGCCGCCGTCTCCTCCGTGTCGGTGACGATGAGTGGGCGCCCATATCCGAGGTACTCCATCACCTTGATCGGAACCGCGAGGTCATTGTACGGAGTCTTTCTGCGCGGGGTGATGGTGGCCACGACGCGGGGCAGGAAGCGGTCGATCTCCGGCCCGTCGGCTCGCTCGCGGTGCAGCCATGCGGGCGACGCGCCGGGAAGCTCCTCGCCAGGCCGGGAGATCGAGATGAGCTCGACCGGGGCGCCCGCGGCACGGGCGAGCTCGATGGCGCCCACGAGGATCTCGGCGCCGTGAGCCGCGTGATTCATCGGGCCGACGAACAGCAGCTCGTGCGCCTCCGGATCGAGCGGTGGTGCGCTCGCCAGTCGCGATCCCGGTGGAAGGAGCAGGACCTCCCGGTTGTCGCCGCGAATGGCGCGTGCCAGGCCGCGCGACGGGAACGCCACCCGCGATGAGACGCGCATGAGGGCGTGGAGGGTCGGCAGGAACAGCCCGCGCCCGACGCGCCGACGGAGGGTGTCGGCGGCGTCGTATTCGCTGAAGAGCTGCTGCGCGTCGCGGACGTAGGTGAGGACGGGGATGCCACGCGCCCGAGCGAGTGCCAGGAAGGCGAGGTCCGCGGGCCCGGCCAAGGTGGTGGAGTTTTCGACGTAGATGCCGTCGAGCCGCTGGAGGAGATGCAGCGAGGTGGCCAGACGGCGAGCGCGCTCCGAGCGGGACCCGGACACGACGGTCAGGTCGGCGATCCGTGACAGGGCGTCGCGGAGCTGCGTGATCCGTGTGGTTGCGCCCCACATCCCACGGTCCAGGGGATACATCGCGAGGAGCAGCACGCGCGGCGGGCGCGCTCTCATGCGGCCGTGAGGGCGCCGTGCACGATCGCCGCGGGAGCTGCCGATGCGCCCTTCGGGGTGCTGGAGATCGGCGGCGTCTGATCCTCCGAGCCCATGTACCAGCCTTCCAGCACCCGCGCTCCGAAGAGGTTGGCCATCGCCGCCCGGATCGCGTCGCGCTTGGGAATGAGCACGTAGTTCGTGTTGGGGTCGACGGGCGGATCGACATAGTCGGGGTAGCCCAGCACCAGTCGGTCGATGTTCGGGCCGGTGATGAGCGGCAGCAGGCTCGCCAGGTTGCCGGCCTTGTCGCGGGGAAAGTCGGAGCTCACGGTGCGCCCAACGGCCTCGAGGATGGCGGGAAGCTCGAACATTAGGTTCGCGTCCGCCAGCTCGGTGCGCAGGGCGAGGATGACCTTCTGCTGTCGGTCAGCACGCTCGAAGTCATTCTGGTAGTCGCGCGTGCCGTCGGGCATCTCGATCCACCCCTTGCGGATGCGCGCGTACGCGAGCGAGTCATAGCCGTTGTAGGTGCGACATCCCGGGGCCAGCTCGATGCCGCGCCTCGCGGAGCCCGGCCCGGTGTAGTCCGGGTCGACGAGCTTGCCGGGCAGGCAGAGGCGCACCCCGCCCAGGGCATCGATGAGCTCGCCGAACCCCGCCAGGTCGATGGTCGCGACGTACTGGATCTGGATTCCCAGGTAGAGGCCCACCGTCCGTTCGAGCGTTCGCAGCCCGCAGGACCTGGCGGAGGTGAGATCCGGGCACCACAGCTGGGGATCATTGCCGGCCACCGTGGAGAGGGCGTTGATCTTGTCAGGAAAGAGGCCGGCGTCGTACATCCGGCGGTCGGGCAGCGGCACGAGGCCGGTGTCACGAGGGATCGAGATGAGCGCGGCGGTCTGGGCGACCGGATCGATGCTGACGACCAGGATCGTGTCCGTCAGCGCCTCCTGGCGGCCCGGGCCAGAGTCGATCCCCAGCAGGAGGAAGTTCACCCGATCCGTCCCGTCCCAATGGAAGTCCGGATGGTTGATCGGGTCGGGTTGGTTGTCGGTGGTGCCGCCCGCAGTCGTGGCGCGGCCTCCGAAGACGGCTCCCAGCGTGGAGTCGAGCCGGCTGAGAACGAAGCCCGCGTACGCATGCATGCCGAGGGTCGCAACCAGGAGCACGGCGACGATGCCCATGTCGAGCCGGTGGTGCCTCCGCACTGTCACCGGGCCGCGGTGGCCGGCGAGGTGGAGGTCCGGTCCACCCAGCCCGGCGTGCGCGATCGCGAACCCGCGCCACGCAAGCAGGGCGAGATCGAGCGCCAGGAGGCCGAAAATGAACGTCGATGAGAACACGTCCACCTGGAGCTGGCCGGCGAGGACCGTGAACGCCGAGAGCACGAGCAGCAGCACGAGGACCATCGGCAGCGCCAGGAGGAGCGCGATCTGCCACTGGCCGGCATACGCCTGTCCGAGCCCCGGAAACAGGAAGGACAGGATCGCGGCGAGCCAGCGACGACGCGGCTGGCGGAGCTCCGTCATTGGCAGCCTCGTGCGGTCTCAGGTCCGGGCGGCCCCGCATTGTAGCAGCGCGCGCGCCGGCCTCCCGGAGGAGCGCTTGGTCGCTTGGCAAGGGTTCGTCCGAGTTGGTCCCGTGCATAGATGTTGCATCCGCGCGACGGCTGGTCGGTACGGATGGGTTAGTACGTTTGCGCCCCCCAAGGGGCAGTACCCATACTGACCCGACCAGTGACCAGCGAACAGATCTTCCTTCTGCTCACCGCCGCCGCCGCCGCGCTCGTGGGTGCTGTGGCATTGGTGGCCGTGCTTCGCGAACGACGCCGCGCGATGGGTGCCCCCCACGGGGCGGCGCTCATCACGGCGGCCGATGACGCCCCGCTCGGAGGGTCGGCTTCCTCGTCGCTCGACAGCGGGCCCGCGGCGTACAACAGCGTGCTCCGCATCCTGTGGTGGCTGACCATCGCGGTGGTGCTGGTCGGGGTCGGGGTGTCGGGGGCCTACCCGGGCGTCCAGGCCCAGATCTTCGCGCTTGGTGGCGGGGCGGTCGGGGCCGTCATCGCCTTTCATGAGCTCTTCCCGAGCGCGCGCCGGCAGACCGGGGTCGTTCTCGCCGAGGTCCTCGTCGCGCTTGGCCTCGTGACCGGGCTCCTGGTACTGACCGGCTATGGAGCGTCACCGTTCTTCTTCGCCTATGCGATCGTCGCGGTCGCGGCGGCGCTCGCCCACGGTGGCCGCGTGGCGCTCATCGTGGGCGCGCTGGCGACGCTCGGCTACCTCGGGGTGCTGGCCCTCGACCCGGCGCGCGCGTCGTGGGTGCCGCTCGACGGACTTCGATTCGGCCTGAACATCGGGTCCGTCTGGCTCCTTGCGTATCTCGCCGGCGTGTTCGCCGCACAGGAGCGCCGCGTCCGGCGGCGGGTGCTGGCCCTCTCCCGCACCGACCCGCTGACGGGCCTCTACAACCGCGCGCAGCTCTTTCCGACCCTCGAGCAGGAGGTCAGCCGCACCCGCCGCAGCGATCGCGGCTTCTGCCTGCTGATGGTCGACCTCGATGGGCTGAAGGGCGTGAACGACACGTTCGGCCACCATCGCGGTGACGAGGTGCTGCGCGCGATCGGCGGGATCATCCATCGCTCGATCCGCACCGTCGACGCGGCATACCGCTACGGGGGCGACGAGTTCCTCATCCTCCTGCCCGAGACGGACATCGCCGGCGCGTTCGTCGTCGCCGAGAAGATCCGCACCGGCGCCGAGGAGGTCGGCCTGGCCCTCACGGGGGCCGATGGAACGACGAGCGTCAGCATCGGTCTCGTGTCACACCCCGAGGACGGGTCGACGGCCGAGGAGCTCGTGATCGCGGCCGATCGGGCGATGTACCAGGCCAAGAGCCTCGGCAAGAACCAGATCAGCGGCAATCCGCGCCCGCGCCGCCTCGTCGGCCGCATCCTGCCACCGGCGAGCGAGCCGCCGGCCGAGCCACAGGTGACGCCGATCCAGCTTCCGCCGGCTGCGCCGCCCGCCGCCGCTGCCGGCAGCGCGGTCCCGATCGAGCCGATCACCGCCGGGGCCAGGTCGGGCAATGGCCAGCCGAGCGTTGCGCTGCCCGTCGAGGCGGAAGGTCCGCCGGTGGCGATCATGGTCGGCGGTGATGAAGAGCCCGATGCCGCCGTCGTCCGGGGTCAGATCGCCACCGCGCGCCTCTCGTTCGACCCCGACGACCAGATCCGGCGCGCGATGGACGCCTTCTTGTCCGCGCCGCGCGACGCGAGCCGCGGTCCCGACGCCTGACCCGCGGCCCCGCGCGCTGCCGAGCCGCGGTCCCGGCGCGCTGCCGAGCGGCTGCTAGACTCGCGCCCATGCCCGGTTTCGCCACGCGCGCGATTCGCGCTGCCAGCCGTCCGCCGTTGGCCCCGCAGGCCCCGGTGAACGTCCCGATCTACGCCTCGAGCACGTTCGAGGTCGCGTCCGCCGAGGAGCTGGCCGAGCTGCTCGAGTTCGCCCGTCCGGGGCACAGCTACACCCGCTACTCCAACCCGACCCATGCCGCGCTCGAGGACGCCCTCGCGGAGCTCGAAGGTGCGGAGCGCTGCATCGTGACCGCGTCGGGGATGGCCGCCGCGCATGCGGTCGTCATCGCCACCGTCCGCAGCGGCGAGGAGGTGCTCCTCCCACACGCCGTGTACGGCGGCATGGTCGGGTTGAGCAGCACCGTCCTGGATCGGGCGGCGATCGGGCATCGGGCGGTCGACACCACCGACCTCGATGCGGTCGCCACCGCGATCGGCCCCGCAACCCGGCTGGTGTGGCTCGAGACGATCAGCAACCCGACCACCGCCATGGCCGACGTGGCCGCGATCAGCGAGATCGCGCACGCGCGCGGCGCGCTCGTCGCGGTCGACAACACGTTCGCCTCGCCCTACCTCGCCAACCCGCTGGCCCGCGGCGCCGACATCGTCATCCACTCGACCACGAAGTATGTCGGCGGCCACTCCGACATCATCGGTGGGGCGATCCTCGGGTCCGCGGCCCGCATGGACGAGGCGCGCCACGTCCTCATCAATGCCGGCGGCAACGCGAGCCCCTGGGAGGCGTTCCTCGCCCTCCGCGGCCTCAAGACGCTCGCCCTGCGCATGGAGCGCCATTCCGCCAACGCGCTCACGGTGGCGATCGCGCTCGAGGGCGCGACGGGCGTCGAGCGTGTCCGCTACCCGGGCCTCGCCTCGCACGCGCAGCACGCGCTGGCATGCGACACGCTCCGCGCCGGGATGGCCGGGGGCATGATGGCCGTCGAGGTCGCCGGTGGCCGAGCCGGCGGGGAGCGGTTCCTCGACGCGCTCCGCGTCGCCGTCCACGCGACGAGCCTCGGCAGCGTCGAAACCCTTTGCAGCCACCCGGCGTCCTCCTCGCACCGCCAGCTGACCGATGTCGACCTCGCCCGCGCCGGGCTCTCGCCCGGCATGGTGCGCGTGTCGATCGGGCTCGAGGATGCCGACGACCTCGTCGAGGACCTGCTCGGAGCCGCCCGCGTCGCAGCCGGCTGAGCACGCTCGGAGGCGCATGGACCGATCCGCAACCCTCGCCCCGGCCGCCCGGCTGGCACGCGGCGCCGATCGCCTCCTGCGCCTTGCCGGCGACGTCCGGCTGGCACTCGTCCTGCTCCTGCTCGCCGCGCTGTGGAACGCGCTCGCCGCGGCGCTTCCGGGCGGCTCGTCCCTGCTCGCGACGCCGCCCTACCTCGCCCTGCTCGGCGCGATCCTGCTGATGGGCATCGCCGGCGTGGCGATGCGCGCCCCCGCGGCGTGGCGCGAGTGGCGGTCACCGGGCCCGGTGACCGAGGGTCGCGAGACGCTGGGCGCCACCCTCGTCACCTCCCTGCTGCCGGCTGAGCTCGCCGCGCGCCTGCGCGGCGCTGGCTACCGTGTCGTGGCGACCGCCGGGTCGCGTTGGGCCATTTATGGCACGCGCCGCGGCTGGAGCCGCTTCGCCGGCCTGGGGTCGCATCTCGCGCTCGTCCTCACCGTCCTCGGCGCCGCGCTCGGCACCGCGTTCGCGAGCGAGACGACCTTCTCGCTGCTCCCTGGCGAGGAGGCGTTCCTCGATGCGGCGCGCCCGGGGGTGACCGATGCGCTGCGACTCGAGAACCTCGACGCCGCGTTCGGCGCGGACGGCCGTCCGACACGCCTCGATACCACGGTCACGTTCCTGCGCGACGGCGGGCCGGTCAGCCGAGACCTGATCCAGGTGAACGCGCCCGGGACGTTCGGTGCATATCTCGTGCACGCCTGGACCTATGGGCCCGCGGCGCGCGTGCGGGTCACGACCCTGGGCGGCACGGTCCTCCATGACGGCCCCCTGGCGCTCGCCGGCTCGCAGGGCGGACGGCCCGCCGCGCTGCTCGAGCTCCCGAGCATCGGTGAGTCGGTCGGCGTGCTCCTCGCCGACGCGGCAAGCAACACGGTCGCCGTCTCGGCCGGCGGAGCCGGGGCGCCATCGGACGCCGCCCTCCTCCGCCCCGGCCAGGAGGCACGGCTCGGGGACCTCCGCGTTCGCCTCGACGGCTTCACCTCGTGGGTCACGTTCCTCTCGCGTCGGGATCCGGGGATGGGAGTCCTGTTCTGTGGGGCGGGCCTGCTCGTCGCATGCCTGGCCGCGACCTTCTGGCTGCCGCGCCGGCGGATGACGCTGCGCGCGGTGCCCGACGGCGTGCGAATCACGCTGCGCGGCGAGCGGTTCGACGTGCCGGCGGCCGAGCTCCGCCGGCTGCGGGCGATCCTCGTTCGGTGACGACGCTCGTCGACCTGTGGCGCGCCGTCGATCCGCAGGCATGGCTGGTGGGAGCGCCGGGCTCGGGCCTGACCGCCATCGTCCGCGGCATGGCGCGAACGCGTGCGGCTCCGCCGCACCTGCCTCCGCTCGCCGACGGACAGCTGCTGCTCGTCGACGCCACGCGCGTGCCCGTCACGCCGCTCGATGTCTTTGTCGCGGCCATCGGCGAGGCCGGTCTCGAGCCGGCGGCCCTGTTCGTGGCCGGCGTCCCGTCGCGCCCTGCCGCACTGCGCGCCGACCCGCCCATTCCGATCCTCGCCTCGGAGCGGTCGGCGGGCGCGCTCGCCGGTCTCCTCACCCGCTACCTGGCGGACGAAGCCGCGGCGCTCGGCGAATTTGCGGCGGCGATCCGCCTCGCGGCTGCGGAGGCAGCACTCGCCGATCCGACGCCGGCCGCCCCGGCCGGGATCGTGGCCGGGCGGCTGCGTCGCGGGGTCGCGGTCGCGGTCGACGGCGCGCTCGTCGCGCTGCATGCACGCCCGGCCGGCCAGGCGCTGGCGGCGCAGTTCGTGGCAGCCCATGCGCGCTCGCTCGCCGGCGGGTCGCGCCGCGCGGCCACGCGCCGCACGCGCGATGGCCTGTGGGTGCACGAGTCGCCGGTGCGGCCCGGGGCATCGGTCTGGATCTTCGACGACCTGCCCCTCGCGAGGGTCGACATCGTTGCCGCCGACGCGCTGACGGCCACCGTCCGCGCCCTCCTCCGCCGTGCCGCCGGATCGCCGCGCGAGCGCGGCGCCATCGAGCGTCAGCCACCCGCGACCGGCGACCCGCTCACGGACACGCTGCTGGCCGTGGCGCGTGCCAACGGCCGCGTCGCGACCGCGGCGCGGGCCCTCGGCGTGCACCGCAACACGGTGCTCTACCGTCTCCGTCGCGCACAGGCGGAGATGGGCGTCGACCCGCGCCGGCCGGAGGATGCGATCCGCCTGCTCCGTGCCGACGAAGACCGCCTCCGGGCCTAGTGCCGCGCCGCGCCCGGGCTGCTCCGTGCCGACGAAGACCGCCACCGGGCGTAGTGCGCGCCGCGCTAGGCCTGGTCGTGACAGCGTGCGTCACGAACGGGTGCTGACAGCCAACGTCCCGCCCGCCAGGTACATGTGCAGAGTGCACAACGCTTGGGCCTCCGGGACGGCGCGATCGATGGCCGGCTGCGGGACGGGAAGCGGAAGATCCATCGGTCCACCCATTCGTCGCGGCCGGGTCTGGCTGCGCGCACAGGAGTCACCATGGCCAGCAAGGAATTATCAGCCGCCCTGAAGCTCGCCGATGAGCGCAACCTGCGCTTCGTGAGCCTCCAGTTCACCGACATCACCGGGCACGTGAAAAGCGTCCAGGTTCCGATGCACCAGCTGGAGCCGGCGGTGAACGGCGGGAAGTGGTTTGACGGCTCGAGCATCGAGGGCTTCGCGCGCATCGCCGAGTCCGACATGTTCCTGGTCCCGGATCTGTCGACATTCGCCCCCATCCCCTGGGAGCCGGGGATCGACCCCGACGGGAAGCCGCTGCCCACGGGAAGCGCGCGGGTCATCTGCGACGTCTTCACGCCCAACGGCGACCCGTTTCCCGGCGACCCGCGCTGGGTCCTCCGTCGCCAGCTCGACAAGGCGAAGGAGAGGGGCTACATCCTCAACACCGGTCCCGAGCTCGAGTTCTTCCTGCTGCGCCGATCCGCCGATGAGGTCGAGACGCTGCCGCACGACGCGGCCGGCTACTTCGACCTCTCCGAGGACCTCGGCACCGAGGTTCGCAAGGAGATGATGAATGGCCTCGAGGACCTGGGGATCAAGGTCGAGACGGCGCATCACGAGGTCGCGACCGGGCAGCACGAGATCGACTTCGAATACGCCGATGCCCTGCGCACCGCCGACAACGCGGTGACCTTCAAGACGACGCTCAAGGCGGTCGCCGCCGGCCACGGCCTGTACGCCACCTTTATGCCCAAGCCGTTCTTCGGCATCAACGGCTCGGGGATGCACACGCACCAGTCTCTCTGGGATATCAAGAAGGGGCGCAACTCGTTCGCCGACGCGAAGGACCCGTACGGGCTGTCGCAGACCGCCCGCCAGTACATCGCCGGCACGCTGGCGCATGCGCGGGGGATGATCGGGATCCTCGCTCCGCTCGTGAACAGCTACAAGCGGCTTGTCCCCGGCTACGAGGCGCCGGTCTACATCGGCTGGGCGCGGATCAATCGCTCGGCGCTCATCCGTATCCCGCAGATCAGCAAGGGCAGCCTCAACAGCACGCGCATCGAGCTGCGCTGCCCCGATCCGTCGTCGAACCCGTACCTCGCGTTCGCGTGCATGCTGGCCGCCGGCCTCGACGGGATCGACCGGAAGATGTCGCCGCCGGAGCCGGTCGAGGAGAACCTCTACCACTTCGACGCCGCCAAGCTCGAGAGCCGGCAGATCAAGCAGCTCCCCGGCACGCTGCGGGAGGCGCTCGACGAGCTCCGCAACGACGAGGTCATCGCCGACGCGCTCGGCGAGCACGTCTTCGAGCGCTTCGTCGAGGCGAAGACCGAGGAGTGGGACGACTACCGGATGCAGGTCAGCAGCTGGGAGCTGGACCGCTACCTGGAGGCATTCTGACCAGGGCGGCCCCGGCTGGCCGCTGACTGCGCAGGAGTAGGATGGGCCTCGGTCCGAGCCCTCGGATCGGAGCTCATCCATTCACTTCCCGAGCAGTGGGGTGCCACCTGTGGCTGCCGTCTTCGATCGACTTCACCTCTCTCGCCGCGTGGTCGCCTTCGGCTCCATCACGCTGGCGCTCGGCCTCCTCGCCCTCTCCGTGGCGCTCGCCGCGGCGGCGGCCGTACCCGGCGCCGACATGACGATCACGAAGTCGGCATCACCGAGCAGCGTGGCCGCCGACGGCACCTACACGTACACGATCACCGTTCAGAACGCGGGCACCGTGTCCGCCACGCTGGTCAAGATGAACGACAACAGCATCGAGCCCGATGTCGTCATCGATTTCTCGACCCTCGCCTGGACGCCGTCCACGGCCGGAAGCTGCTCGTGGAAGCTGCTTGGGTCCGACCCGAACAACCTGAACTGCGACTTTGGCACGCTCGCGGTGGGCGCCTCGGTGATCGTGACCTTCGACGTCACCGCGCCGGCCGCAACCTGTCCGCGAGTCCGCAACACGGCGCAGGTGAGCGCCTCCAACGAGCCGCCCGCGAACCAGACCAACAACACCGCGGTCGTCAATGTCCCGATGACCGGCTGCCCGAGCGGGTCGCCGACCCCGTCGCCGACGTCGACCCCGACCGTCAAGCGCCTCTTCGGCTTCGACCGCAACGCGACCGCCGTCGCCGTCTCGAAGAACACATTCCCGGCTCCGGGGGTGGGCATTTCGGCCGTCTACATCGCGAATGGTCAGACCTTCCCCGATGCGCTGGGTGGGGCGCCCGCGGCCGCCAGGCGCAACGCCCCAATGCTGCTCGTCACCAAGAACGCGATTCCCGCGGTGACGACCAGCGAGCTCCAGCGTCTGAAGCCGAACACCATCTACCTCCTGGGTGGCACGGGGGTCATCTCGTCGACCGTCCAGTCCCAGCTGGTGGCATTGGCCCGCAGCGGCAGCGTCGTGCGATTCGCCGGCATCGACCGCTATGACACGGCGGCCCGCGCCGTCGCCAATGCCTTCCCGACCGCGACCGAGGTGATGATCGTCACCGGGGAGAACTTCCCCGATGCCCTCGCCGGTGGCGCCGGGGCAGCGCACCGCGACATCCCGATCCTGCTCGTCAAGGCGGGCAGCATTCCGCCACAGACGCAGGCGCAGCTGACGAGGCTCCATCCGACGAAGATCTTCCTCGTCGGTGGCACCGGGGTGATCAGCACCGCGGTCGAGGTGGCGCTGCGGTCAGGCGGGCGGACGGTGATCCGGATTGCCGGCGACACGCGCTACCTGACCGCGATCGGTGTAGCCCGTACGTTCTTCAGCACGGCTGTCACGCACATTTTCGTGGCCACCGGGCTGAACTTCCCCGATGCGCTTGCCGCCGGAGCGGTCGGCGATCCGATCCTGCTCACGCTGCCAACGGGACTCCCGCCGGGGGTCGGTGCCGAGGCAACCCGCCTCGACCCGAGCGCCATCGACGTGCTCGGCGGACCTTCCGTCGTGTCCGACGCGGTTCTCAACCAGCTGCGCGGGACCTGAGCGCGGGCGTCACAACGCGGTGGATGGACGGCTCAGTGGCCGTCCGTCCGCTGTCTTCTGAGGGCCGATCAGGCGTTGCGTGTTCGCAACACTGCGATGCTCACGATTCTTCACGCAACCCCCCTGCAGCGCTCAGCGGGCAAGCCCCCGAGTACTAGCGCGTTCACGCCGCCTGTACTACCCTTGGACTCCATCGCCCGTCATCATCCTTCAGTAGGGGACCCTGCTCGCATGTCTCGTTTCGCCGCCTCCGGCCGCCTGCGCTTCGCCGCCGGCTTCGCCTCCGCCATCATCCTCATCGCCGTTCTGGCGCTGTCCGTCAGCCTCGCACTGGCCGGCTCGACGAACGTCATGGGGTCGAAGTCTGAGAACGCCCCCGACCCGGCTCCGCCCGGAACGTCCTTCACGTACACCATCAACGGCACGGTGGCAGCGCTGGCCGTGACCGGACTCCAGGTGAAGGACGCCACGATCGATGACCCGCAGGTCGTGGCGACCGGCGCGACCTGGTCCGTCAACGGCGGCTCGACGACGCCGTGCACCATCGGCGCCGGCTCGAACGTGACCTGCACCATCGGGTCGCTGGCGGCCAGCTCCACCTTCCAGGTACTCGTCACCGCCACGATCGCGGCGACGCCGAATACCGCCTGCCTCAATCCGAACGGCAGCGGCACCCTCGACGACACGCTGATCAACAAGGCCACCATGACATGGAGCGACTCGGGCGGCCCGTTCACCGCCACCACGAACACCATAACTATCAAGCTCAACTGCACCGGCCATACCCTGCCGACGCCGACACCGAGCCCGACCGCCACCCCAACCCCGACCCCGACCCCCACCCCGACCCCCACCCCGACGGCCAGCCCGAGCGGCCCGATCGTCGACCGCATCGCCGGCTTTGATCGCTACGACACGGCCGCGCGCCTGTCGCAGCGGCGCACCCCGACCCCCGGCGCGGGCGTTGCCTACGCCTTCATCGCGACCGGCGCCTCGTTCCCCGACGCGCTGGCCGGCGGTCCCGCAGCGCACGTCCGCAACGCCTCGATCCTGCTCGTCAAGCAGACGTCGATCCCGGCCACGACGGCGGCCGAGCTGAACCGCATCAAGCCCAATATCATCTACGTCCTTGGCGGCAGGGGCGCGGTCTCCGACGCCGTCCTCAGCGCCCTCACGCCGTTCGCGCGCAGCGGATCGGTCCTTCGCCTGGCTGGTCTTGACCGCTACGGCACCGCGGCGGCAATCGTCGCCAACACGTTTAGCGCGCCCCAGGCCCAGGTGATGGTGGCCACGGGTGCCGACTTCCCCGACGCGCTCGCCGGCGGTGCGGCCGCAGCGGAGGGCAACATGCCCATCCTGCTGGTCAAGCCGACGTCCATTCCGGCCAGCATCGTTGCCCAGCTCAATCGCCTGGGCCCCGCGACCATCTGGGTGCTCGGCGGGACCGGCGCGGTCTCGACGGTCGTCGAGGCGCAGCTGCACGCGTATGCGACGACGGTGACCCGCATCTCCGGCCTTGACCGCTACCAGACGGCGATCAACGTCTCGAAGCGGTTCTTCGGACCCGGCGAGCACACCGACATGTACGTGGCCACCGGCCTGAACTTCCCGGACGCGCTGGCGGCCGGGGCGCATGGCCTGCCGCTGCTGCTCACCCGTCAGCCCGCGCTGCCGACCGGTGTCGCGGCCGAGGCGACGCGCCTCAACCCGAACCGCATCACCGTGCTGGGGGGCACCTCGGTCGTCTCGCAGGCGGTGGTGACCCAGCTGCTGGGCACCTGACGCAGACGACTGGTCCGCGGATCGGCCAGCCAACGACGAAGGGAGACGCCGTGCGAACCAACCGCGGACTGGTCGCCACGGCTGCGGCCACGGTGCTGGCGCTGTGCGCCGGCATCGGGCTGCCCCACACAGGCGCCGCCGGGGCGGGTCCAGGGGGCTACGCGGCCCTCGCCAACCGCATCGAGGCGGGCGACATCGGCCTGCGCAGCCCCACCGGACTCAGCTACTCGACGGCCACGGGCGAGCTGATCGTCCTTGATCGCGCCCCATCCGCGTCGGTGAGCTTCGTCACCTCGCACGACACGGTGAACGGCGTCGCGACGCTCGGCGCAGTGCCAGGCGACGCGATCAACCTCGCCTACGACGCCACCCGCGGGCGGCTCGCGGAGCTCACCAGCACCGCCGACCTCGTCTCGATTCCAGGCGCTGGGCGGCCGCATTCCGGCAGCGTTGGGCTGAGCCACCGTGATATCCGAGCGCTCGGCCTCCGTTCAGCCGCCGGCCTCGCCACCGACGCCTCCGGCGCGCTCTACATCCTCGATGCCGCCGGCCAGCGCATCGTCCGCCTGGCGCCGGACGCGGCCGGCCAGCCCGATCCCGCGCGGAGCTCGGTCATCGGCCTCAATGCCCTCGCCGGCGCCCGTGTGCGCGGCCTGGCGGTCCAACGGGCCAATGGTCACCTGTTCGTCCTCGCGTCGTCATCAAAGAAGCTCTACGAGCTGGATGCGACGGGCGCGCTGGTCGCGACGCGCGACCTGACGGCTGTCGGCCTCCACAATCCGCAGGGCCTCGTCATCGCACCCAGCAGCGACAACACTGATCCCGCCGCGGTCACGAACCTGTATGTCGCCGATGCGGGCACCGCCGCGCCAGCCGGGTCGACGGGCGCCGGGATCGCCGAGATTGCGCTGACCGCCCCGGTCACCCAGGCGGCCCTGCTCGCCGCGCCGACGACCGCGGGCAGCGTGGTCAACACCATCATCACCAGGAACCCGCCCAACGCCGGCTGGACCCCTGACAGCCCGGATCCGTCCGACCTGGCGTTCAACGCCGACAGCGGGCGCCTGATCCTGAGCGACGGCGAGGTCGAGGAGACGACCGGGGCCGGCTTCCACGGCGTCAACGGCTGGGAGTTCAGCCCCACCGGCACGGTCACGAGCAGCGCCAGCTTCGACACCACGGTCGCTCCGTACACAAACACGGAGCCGGCTGGGGTGGCTTATCGCCCGGGCAGCCTCACCGTGCGGCGCGTCTTCGTCTCGAATGACAGTCGGGCCAAGGTCCAGGAGGTGAGGGCCGACTCGCAAGGCCACTTCTACCAGGCGAACGGACTCGTTGCCGAGTGGTCCACGCTGACCCCGGGCTCCGCGCTCCAGTCGCTGGATTCCGAGGGCATCGACTACGGCGTGGCCAACGGCTCGCCGACCCTGTTCATCGCCGACGGCAAGGAGGCCGAGATCTGGATCGTCCAACCGGGTGCGAACGGACGGTTCGAGGGAAGTGGTGATGACGTTGTCACCCATTTCGACACCCTGTCGCTCGGCCAGCCGAACCCGGAGGACGTCACCTTCGACGCCCGCGATGGGACGCTGTGGGTCATCAGCAACAAGTCCGCGTCGGACATCCTCCACGTCGACACCCTGGGCAATGCCATCGAGACCATCCAGATCGCCAGCAATCCGTTCGTGGCGCCCGGTGGCATCACGCTCGCGCCAGCCTCCTCGGGCGGCGGAATGAGCCTTTACGTGGCCGATCGCGGGATCGACAACAACCCGCTGCCGACCGAGAACGACGGGAGGATCTTCGAGATCGCAGTTGCCTCCGGTGGATCCAGCCCGACGCCGACGCCGACCGCCTCTCCGACCCCGACGCCCACCCCGACCCCATCACCCACACCGCGGCCGGTCGCCCGCATCGCCGGCACCGACCGCTATGGCACCGCCGCGAAGGTGTCGCAGAACATCATCCCGAACCCGGGCACGGGCGTGGCATCGGTCTACGTCGCGACCGGGACGAACTTCGCCGACGCGCTCGCCGGCGGCCCGGCGGCGGCGAAGCGCAGCGCGTCCCTGCTGCTCGTCACGCCGTCCAGCATCCCGGCCACCACGGCGGCCGAGCTGAACCGGCTGAAGCCTGACACGATCTACATCCTGGGCGGCACCGGTGCCGTCTCGACGAGCGTGGCCTCGCAGCTGGCGGCCTATGCGCGCAGTGGGACCGTCATCCGCCTCTCCGGACCGGATCGCTATGGCACCGCGGCGGCGGCGGTCGCCAATGCGTTTACCGGGCAGAGCGCCCAGGTGATGGTGGCGACCGGCGAGGCGTTCCCGGATGCGCTGGCCGGCGGCGGGGCAGCGTCACGCGCCGGCATGCCGATCCTGCTCGTGAAGGGGACGTCGATCCCGGCCGCGACGGCCCAGCAGCTGACGCGGCTGCAACCGGCCACGATCTACGTGCTGGGCGGCACCGGCGCGGTCTCGTCGGCGGTGGAGTCCCAGCTACACGCATACGCCGGCACGGTCATCCGCGTGGCGGGGGCGGATCGCTACCGGACCGCGGTCGCGGTCTCGCAGCGCTTCTTCAGCGTGGCCACCGGCGACCACGTGTGGGTGAGCACCGGGCTGAACTTCCCCGATGCGCTCGCCGCCGGGCCGGCGGGTGACTCCGTGCTCCTCACCCCGGCCGGCAGCCTGCCGGCCGCCGCGGCGACCGAGATCGGGCGCCTTGATCCGGCGCTGACCCACGTGCTCGGAGGCACCTCGGTCGTCTCGAATGCGGTGATGATCCAGATCAGCGCCATCCCATAGCGGGCTCGCTCACGCGGCTCGCCGCCGCAAGGCCGCGTCACGCGGCTCGCCGCCGCAACCTGCCGCGAAGCTCGCCGAGCCCCTCCCGCAGCCGGTCGACCTCGGCGCGCGTCGGAATCAGGTAGTCCAGGGCACGTCGCCGGGCGAGGCGTCCGGCGATGATCGCGAGCAGGCCGGCCTGGATGGTGTACGAGATGACGCTCGCCAGCGAGGCACCCACGATTCCCAGCCACGGGATGAGGAGCAGGTTGGCGACGACGTTGATCACCAGGTTCGCGCTCGAGGCGACGGCGACCGATGTCGGCAGACCCAGCCCGCTGATGTAGGCCGCCAGCACCTTCGCGCTCGACAGGGCGACGATGCCCGGCAGGATGACGACGAACGGCAGGATGCTGTCGCGGTAGTCGGGCAGGATGACGAGGATGGCCACCACCGCGGCCGGGATGAGCGCCACCACGGCCAGGAGCGTGATGAGGACGGTGAAGCGCGCCACCTGCGGCGCCGCGCTGTCCGCCGCGGCGCGCTCCATCCCCGCGACCCGCGGATAGAAGACCGTGGTGACCGCGTCGGGGACGAAGAACGTCAGCTCGGCGAGGCTGACGGCGAACGCATAGAGGCCGATGGCCGCGGGGTCGCCGAGGATGGCGCTGAGAATCAGGACATCGGCCCGGTAGCTGAAGTAGCCCGTGACGCTGGCGGGGTAGATGCGCAGCCCGTAGCCGAGGACGCGCGACAGGCTGACGTCGGTCTGCGGTTCGGTCGTCGCCCGAACGACGCGCACGAGCTCGACCTCGACCGCCAGCGCCGCCAGCACCGACGTCGCCACGTACGCCCAGACCGCACCGGCGACCCCCATCTGGAGGAGGAGAACGAGCACCAGCACCAGCGCCAGCATCATCACGGCCTGGCCGATCAGGATCATGTTGTAGACGCCGAACCGCTGGCGGCCGATGAGGATCGAGCCGGAGAGCGTGGCAAGGAACTGGAACGGCACGGCGGCCAACGAGATGAGCAGCAGGTCACGCGGCGCGGGCGCCAGGATCGAGCTCGTCAGCCAGGGCAGCAGGAGCAGGGTGCCGCCCACCAGGGCGACCGACAGGCCGATCGTCAGCAGCAGGCTGTAGCGCTGAAGCCGGGCGATCGACCCGCCGCGGCCCGCAAAGAAGGCGAGCGCGGATGGACCGAACTGGCCGAGCGCGACCAGCATGCCCGGCACCAGGACCAGCAGCGCGTACTGCCCCCGACCCTGCGGCAGCAGGATGCGCGCCAACAGGAACGAGGTGATGACGCCGGTCGCAAAGCGCGCGACGCGCGTGGCGAAGACGCCGGCGATGCGTCGCCCGAACGGCGTGCGCAGGCTCATCGCCCGGCTGCCAGCTGGCGGTAGAGGCGTTCCATGCGAGCCATGTTCATGTCGTAGTCGGCATGCTGCACAACGTGCGCGCGCAGCCGTGCCCCGAGATCGCGCGACGCATCCGGATCGAGCGACAACGCCCGTTCGAGCGCCGCTGCGGTGGCGGCGACATCGCCGACAGGCACCATCAGCGACTCGAGCAGCGGGTCGAGCGCGCGCATGACGGGCGCCACCGCCGGCAGCCTCGTCACCACCAGCGGCCGCTGGCAGGCCATCGCCTCGAGGAGTGTCACGGCGAAGCTGTCGGTCTCCGGCACGGAAACCACGACGTCGGCGAGGTTGAGGAGGGCCGGGAGCTCCTCGTGCGACACGTCGGGCAGCACCCGGAGCCGCTCGGCGATTCCGCCGACGCCCGAGCGCTCATGAACGTCGGCCAGCGTGGCCGGGTCGGCATTCCGGGCCGACAGGACGAGGATCACGTCGCGACCCGCGGCAACCAGCCGCGCAACAGCATCGACCACGACGTCCTGGCGGTACAACGGCCGGATGGCGCGCGGCGCGAGGATCACCGTGGCATCGCCAACCGCGAGCCGCGCCGCGAGCCCCGCGTCCGGGGCGGCCGCCATGAAGAGCTGGGTGTCAACCCCGTGATGGATCAACCGGATCCGATCCGCCAGCGCCCCTCCCGCGATCGCGGCGGCCCGCATCCCGTCCGACGACACGGTGACCAGGTCCGCCTCGCGCAGCGCCATTCGGTTCCACCAGCGCGTGCGCAGCGCCCCCGGCCGCACGCGGAGGATGTCCGAGCCCCACGGCGAGACGACCCGTGGTCGGAAGCCCGAGATCGCAGCCTGCCAACCGTAGCGGCGCACATAGTGGGCGTGGAGCACTTGGCTGCGGAGCTCCGCAAGGGTGCGGCGCAGTGCGCGGCGATCAGCGAGCAGGGAGAACGGTGACGGAGCGTCGCTGCGGCGGTATCGCACGAGCCGCACGCTGGGTGGCAGAGCGGCGGAGAGCTCGCCATCCGACGCGTCGAGCAGTGCCACCTCGTGGCCGTGGCTCGCGAACCAGGCCACCCAGCGCCGGGTGTGGACGCTGTCGGGATCGGCGAGGAAGGCGAGGCGCAGCGGTGGATCGCTGGTCACGCCGCCCGACTCGATGCTCAGCGCCAGGTTCCGGGCGCTGCATCGGACGCCGCGGGCGGCACCGCGCCACGGGCCATGGCGGCATCGATGATTCGCCACGCGTCGTCGATGCCGAGCCAGCCGCGAACGTCGGTCGGCCGCCGCTCGAGCTCCTTGTAGGTCCGGAAGAAGGTCTCGATCTCGAGCAGCCGATGGGCGGACAGGTCCTCGAGGCGGTGGGTCTGGTCCCAGCGCGGATCGTCGTGGGCCACGCCCAGGATCTTGAAGTCGTGCCCCTTCTCGTCCGCCATGTCGAGCACGCCCACCGGTCGGACGCGGATGACGCAGCCGGGGAAGGCGGGCTCGGCGATGACCACGAGGACGTCGAGGGGGTCGCCATCATCGGCCAGGCTGCCCTCGATGAACCCGTAGTCGCACGGATAGTGAACGCTGGAGTAGAGCACGCGATCGAGCACGAACCGATGCCGGACGTGGTCGTACTCGTACTTGTTGCGACTGCCACTCGGGATCTCGACGACGACCTCGATCGGGCCGCGCTGCTGGCCGTTCACCCGGGCAGTATGCCGCCCACCTTGCCGCCCATGCGAGCACGTCGGCGTCGCCTCGCGGGTAGACTCGGCCCATGGCCCGCATCGTCGTCGTCGAGCCGGTTGCCCAGCCGGGCGTCGACACGCTTGCCGCCGCCCACGAGACGACGGTCCGCCTGGGACTGACGCGTCCGGAGCTCCTCGCGCTCCTCGGCGAGAGCGGTGGCTGGGATGCGCTGGTCGTCCGCTCGCAGACGCGGGTCGACGCCGAGCTGTTGGCCGCGGCCGCGCCGCGCCTCTCGGTGGTGGGCGTCGCCTCGGTCGGGATCGACCGCATCGACGTCGAGGCGGCCACGCGGGCGGGCGTGATGATCGTCAACGCCCCGACCGGCAACACGATCGCAGCCGCCGAGCACACCCTGGCGCTCATGCTCGCCATGCTGCGCCGCGTGCCGGAGGCGGACGCATCGGTCCGGTCAGGCGAATGGGAGCGCGGCCGCTTCACCGGCCGCGAGCTGCGCGGGAAGGTGCTCGGCATCATCGGTCTCGGCAAGATCGGAAAGGCGGTTGCCCGGCGCGCGAACGGCTTCGAGATGAAGGTGATGGCCAACGACCCGTACCTGACCGCGGAGCAGGCGTCGGAGTCCGGCGCGCGGCTCGTCGGGCTGCCGGAGCTGCTCCATCGGTCCGATGTCGTGACCGTCCACACCCCCCTCAACGCGCAGACCCGCGGGCTGCTGGGACGCGCCCAGCTCGAGGCGATGAAGCCGGGCGCGTTCGTCCTCAACGTCGCCCGCGGCGGCATCGTTGATGAGGCCGCCCTCGCCGACGCCCTCGCCTCCGGCGCCGTGGCAGGGGCCGCCATCGACGTCTTCTCGACCGAGCCGATGGCGCCCGACAATCCGCTGCGCGGCGCCCGAAACCTCGTCCTCACGCCGCATCTCGGTGCCTCCACCGCCGAGGCACAGGATCGCGTGGGGCTCGAGATGGCCGAGCAGGTCGTCCAGGCCATGTCCGGCATCACCCCGCCGTACGCGGTCAACGCACCATCGGTGGGTCCCGACGTGGCGCCCAGGCTGCGGCCCTACGTCGAGCTCGGGCGGCGGCTCGCGATCATTGCCCGCCAGCTGGCTCCCGGCGCGTTCGACACCGTCTCGCTCACCTACGGCGGTGAGATCGCCGCTGGCGAATGCGCGCCGATCCGCACGGCCGCCCTCGCCGGCATCCTCGAGGCGGTGACCGATCAACGCGTGAACGCGGTCAACGCGGACCTGGTGGCTCGGGAGCGGGGCCTCACCGTTCGCGAGACGCGGACCGCATCGTCGGAGCCGTGGGCGTCGCTCGTCGAGCTCGAGGTCGGACCCACCGATGGACCGATGTCGCTCCATCTCGCCGGCTCCACCGCCCACGGCCGGCCGCACCTCGCCGGCCTGGATGGCTACGCGATCGACGCCGAGCTCGGCGGCCTGATGCTCGTCACGCGTCACCACGACCGGCCGGGGATCGTGGGGGCGGTGGGCACCATCCTGGCCGAGGCGGGGGTCAACATCTCGTCGCTCGAGCTGTCGCGCCTCTCCGCGCACGGCGAAGCCCTGATGTTCGTCGCGGTGGACGAGGCCCTGACGCCGAGCACTCTGGCGAAGATCACCGCGGCCGACGGCATCATCACCGCCCGCGTCGTGGAGCTGCCGCCAATCTAGGGCGTATCTGAAGGGTTCCGCGGCCGCGGCCGTCGCGCGGGGTAGCTCCGTCGTGACGCACGCTGTCACATGCAGCACGTGACGCACACTGTCACGAGGGGGTGCTGACACGCCGGGGCCTTCGGACGGAAAGCCTCCCCAGACCCGCTAGCGCACATATTCAGTGTCGGTCGCCCGCACGCGATGGCGGCGGAAGCGCGGAAGGCGTCGGGGGATCTCCTCGCCCGGGGGCGGATAGATGCCGGAGTATTCCTCCAGGAGCCGGCAGACGAGCGCGTTGACCGAGGTGCCCTCGAGGAGGGCGCGTCCTCGCGCGTGCGTCAGGGCCACGAGGTCCACGCGGAAGGTGACGTTGACGAGCTCGTGCGCACCACGGTCGGCGAGCTCGAGCGCGGGACCATCGCGACGGGCAATGCCTGCCATGACGGTCGCCGCCGCGGGCGGGGCGTCCATCGGTCCATTCTCAGTTCGCGCGGCTCATCACCCGCTTATCGGCGAGTTATCGGCGGCGCGACCGGGCCTACAATCGCCGGCATGACCACGAAGCCGTTCGCCTCCTCCGCCGATCTCGCCGAGAAGGAGGCCACGCTCGAGGAGCTGGCCGACGGGGTCTACGCCTTCACGGCGCAGGGCGACCCGAACGTCGGCGCGATCGTTGGGACCGATGCCATCCTCGCCATCGAGGCGCGGGCCACGCCGGTCATGGCGCAGCGATGGATCGACGTCCTCCGCACCCGCACGCAGCTCCCCTTCGGTGACCTCGTGCTGACCCACTACCACGCGGTCCGCACACTCGGGGCCAGCGCGTTCGGGGCGCGGCGGATCATCGCCCACGCGAAGACCGCGGCGCTCATCGAGGAGCGCGGCGCGCAGGACTGGGCGAGCGAGCAAGGCCGTATGCCGCGCCTCTTCCTGGGCGCCAAGTCGATCCCCGGCCTGACGCGCCCGACCGACACCTTCGACGCGACGCTCACGCTGGACCTCGGCAACCGCGTCGTCGAGCTCCGCCACCTCGGTCGTGGCCACACGAGCGGCGATCTCGTCGTGTGGCTCCCCGAGGAGCGCATCTGCTTTGCCGGCGACCTCGTCGAGGCGGAGGCGGCGCCGTACATGGGTGATGCCCACGTTGCGGACTGGGCGACCACGACCCTCGACAACGTCAGCGAGCTCGGCGCCGCCCAGTTGGTGGGCGGCCGCGGCCCGGTCGTCCGGGGAGTGGATGTCGATGTCGCCATCGAGGACACGCGCGCCTTCCTGCGCAGCACGCTCGACGGCACCCGCGCCGTTCGCGATGCCGGCGGCACGTTGAAGCAGGCCTTCGACGACGTGCATGCCGAGCTCGCGCCGCGCTATGCGGGCTTCCCGATCTTCGAGCACTGTGTGCCGTTCAACGTCCAGCGCACGTGGGACGAGCTCGACGGGATCGATCACCCGCGCATCTGGACCGCGGAGCGCGACCGGGACGTCTGGAACGCCCTCCAGGACTGACGACGGACCGATGATCGAGGTCGCGGTCATCGGTGCCGGTCCGGTCGGGCTGACGCTTGCGGGGCGGCTCACGCAGCACGGCGTGCGGGTCGCGCTCTACGACGCCCAGCCACGCCACGCGGGCGAGGGGAGCAAGGCGCTCTGCATGCAGCGCGAGACGCTCGAGATCTGGGATCGGCTCGGCATCGGGCAGCGGGTCGCGGAGCGCGGCATCCAGTGGCGGGTGGGGCGCACCTACTTCCGCGAGCGGGAGCTGTTCAGCATCACGCTCCCGGGCGCCACCGACGACCACTTCCCCCCGTTCGTCAACATCAGCCAGACCGAGGTCGAGGAGCTGCTGCTCGCTCGCCTCGCGGAGCTCGGGGTGGTCCCGCAGTGGGGCCACGAGCTCACCGGCCTGACCCAGGACGGGGCCGGCGTCACGCTCATGTTCGCCAACGGCGCCAGCGCCACCGCCGCCTACGCGGTCGGGACCGATGGCGCTCATTCGGCGGTCCGCCACGCCATCGGCCTGGCCTTCGACGGCCACACCTTCGAGGATCGCTTCCTCATCACCGATGTTCACGCCCGGCTGCCGTTCCCCCGGGAGCGGCGCTTCTTCTTCGACCCGCCATGGAACCCCGGCCGCCAGGTCCTCATCCACCCGCAGCCGGACGACGTGTGGCGCATCGACTGGCAGGTCCCGGCCGAGACCGATGCCGATGCGGAGCGCGACAACGGTGGCCTCGATCGGCGCATCCGGGCCGTCATCGGTCCGGACGTTCCGTACGACCTGATGTGGCAGACGGTCTACCGATTCAGCCAGCGGATCGTCGATCGTTTCGCGGTGGGGCGCGTCTTCCTGGCCGGTGACGCGGCGCACGTCATGTCGCCGTTCGGCGCCCGGGGCCTGAACTCCGGTGCCGCCGATGCCGAGAATCTGGCCTGGAAGCTCGCCGCCGTCCTGCGCGGCGAGGCGGGCGACGCGGTGCTCGACTCATATGACGCGGAGCGACATGCCGCCGCCCTCGAGAACCTGGCCGTCACCGACGCCACGATGCGCTTCATGGTTCCGCGCGGGGCGGTGCGGGGAGCGTGGCGCAACCTCGTCCTGCGCCTGTCCGAGCATTCGCGCTGGTTCCGTTCTCGCGTGAACTCCGGGCGCCTGGCGGCGCCCTTCGCCTATCCGCCCTCCGCGTTCGTGGGAGCGGCCGTGCCCGGCATGCCCGCGCCGGGCAGCGTCATCGTGGATGCGCCGATCGTCGCCGACGGCGCCACCCGGCTTCGCGAGCTCACTGGCGACGGGTTCGTGGCCCTGGTCTTCGGCGCTTCGCCGCCGATGCTCGCCGGGTGCCGCGTGCTCATCGTCGGAAGTGACCTTGGCGATCCAAGCAGTCGCCTGTCCGGGACGTACGACCCGGACGGTGCTCCGCGCGCCTGGCTCATCCGACCCGACGGCCACATCGCGGCGGTCGGGGCTCCAGAGGCCCTGTCCACCATGCTGGCATGGGCCCGGGGGGCAGCTCTGCCGGCCGAGGGCGATCGGGGCGACGCGGGGTAGGTCCGTCGTGACGCACGCTGTCACGAGCGGAGGGTGAGGCGGCAACGCGCGCTCGGGGATCGGCTGTGGATAAGCGCCGAAGCGCCCCGGAAACTCGTGGACAAGGGGGATTGTCGGCGCTACGCGGCAGCGGCGACACTATCGGCGTCCCGAAGGGGCAGCTGGCAGTACCGGAGATCACATCAACGGTCGCCGCGGTTCCTTCGGGACACTTCGTGTGCGCCGTCGGCGGTGACATCGGTCTTGGGAAGGTGCTGGCCGCGAGGGTCACCCACCACCAACCAACGCGGAGTGCCGCATCAGAATCCCCACTCACCCACGACGAAGCGCCCGGCGAAGAAGCCGAACAGGGTGAGCGAGGCGAAGGTGATCGCCGCGCCCCAGCCGCGCCGCCGCGCGCCAAGCGCGAACCAGGCGAAGAGCGGAAACAGGGTCAGCGAGTAGCGCGGGATCGACAGCACGAAGCTGGTCGAGGTGAAGAGCAGCCAGTTGCCGGCCATCCACGCGAACCACGAGGGGCGGAAGCGGAACGCGGCGTAGATCGTGCCCAGCATGCCGAGGATGATGAAGGCGAACTCCATCCAGCCCAGCATCATTGACTCCCATGCCTGGCGGTGAATGATGCTGTCGACCACGCCCCCGATGCCCACCCACGGCGGGGCCAGCGACTTGAACCAGTGGTCCTGCTGGACGAAGAGGAAGTAGACCGGGTCACCGTAGGCGGCGAGGTTGACCGCCAGGTAGATCGCGAACCCGACCGGCACCAGGCCGATGCCGAGCCAGCTCCAGCGCCATCTACGTTCGGGATCGGCGAACCATTGCGTCGCCGCCTCCGCCGCCAGCGCCGGAACGAGGACCAGGCCATTCACGCGAGCGAGGGCGGCGAGCCCGCCCAGGATCCCCGCCAGCCACCAGCGACCGTTGCGCGCCGCCAAGAACGAGCCGAGCACCACGGTGAGGAAGACTGCCTCGGTGTAGGGGATGTGGAGTACATAAGCGGTCGGGAAGATGAGGAGGAACCAGGCCGCGTTGCGGCCCATCGGTCTGCCGAGCTCGCGGCCCACGACGCGTGCAGCGAGCGGGGCAACGAACAGGCTGGCGATGGTGGTAACGAGGAAGCCGGCCACGAGCGGGTCGTGGAGCAGGGCAGTCACCGCGCCGGTCAGCCACGGATAGAGCGGGAAGAAGACGATGAACAGCGACACGTCGCCCGGGCCCTTGGCGTCGTACCCGTACCGCGCCAGGTCGAGGTAGTGCGGCGCATCCCATCGGTTCCAGATCTCGAGGACGCGATGGAGGTCGACGATCTTCTCGTTGTTGACGGTGACGAACGCGATGACGCCGAAGAGGAGCAGTCCGACCTTGATGAGGACGGTCAGACCGATGAGGTCCCAGTCGTCATCGCTTAGGCGGAGGCGCGGCATGCGGGGGAGTGTAGGGTCTGGGCAGCTCGCAGCCAGGTGACGCGGCGCGTTGCGCGGAGAGGCGTTGGGGAGAAGCGTTGTGCGGGCGCGGCGCCGCGTCGGGGGCGTTATGCGGGAAAGAAGGTCCGGTTCGCGAACCGGTGCTCAATTGTCATTCCTTGGCGCCACGGTTCAGCGTTTCGCCCTGCGCAGAACCTTCCCGCGCCGCATGTTGCCGTCGCCGCAACGTCGGCGGGATGGATTGCTCACCCGGGCCGCCGGTGACCAGGGCGAGCCCGACCGCGGCGAGCCCGAGGACCGATGCGATGGCCGCACCACTCCCGGTGAGCGCACCACTTTCGCACCCGCCGGCCAAGTTGCCCGGTCCCAGGTGGATTGTCTGGTGCTCCCCCGCGGGGACGTCGCGGTAGACGACACCGGTCGGACCTCGCTCAGCGGTCCAGCAGCGCGTCTCGGTCATCGACAGGAGCGTCACGCCCGCGCCCACCAGGAGCACGACGATGAGCACGGCGGCCGCCACCTCAACGAGGCGCGACGTCATCGGCCGTGATGGCCGCGACCGCTGCGTCCCGTGTCCGATCCCGAGCCCGAGGACCAGGAGGGCGAGCGCCGGCAGGACGAAGACTCCCAGCCGCAGGGTGGCAATCACCACCGCGACGGCGACCAGCGTCAGGGCGACCACCGCCCGCCAGCCGACTCGACGCTTTGCAGACGGCGGCGCCCCCGCTCCCGTGGCCGCGGCCAAGACGACGGCCGGCACGAGGAAGATGAGCGTGACGCCCGAGAAGGCCAGCAGCGAGCCGATCGCGCACAGGACCGCGGCAGCGGCGAGCAGGGACCGCCGCTCGTGCATGGCTCCCACCGCGCCGATGACCGCCGGCAGCGCATACAGGACTCCCAGAGCCAGGCCGCGCGGGATCGGCTCCGGCGGGTTCGGGAACGAGCCGGGCCGCCCTGCGATGCCGCTGAGGATGGCGGCCAGCACGAGATTGACGGCCACGCCGGCGAGGCCGATGGCCCGCATGCTCCCAGCCGTGCCCGTCGTCTTACTCGCTACGCTCACGTAGCACGTTATACCATGCCGCGGTATGGAGCCAGCCGCTGTGGACCGATGCCCCCTCGGCTGCTACCATCGGTCACCTTCTCAAGCCCGCGCGACGCGGGCGATTGAGCCGGTCGGGGCGTGGCGCAGCCAGGTAGCGCGCATCGTTCGGGACGATGAAGTCGGAGGTTCAAATCCTCTCGCCCCGACCAATTCCCCCTCGCGATGCTCAGTCCCGCGCCCCCGTCACTCCACCTGCTGGAGGCCGATGAGGTTGCCGTCGGCATCCTCGACCCACGCGATGAGCTTGCCGCCGCCCACGTCGGACACCGCCTGGCGCTCGGTCGCTCCGCCGTCGAGGAATGGAATGCCTGCAACCGCGCGCGTGGATGTCGTCGACCTCCACGTAGCCGATCGGTCCCGTCATGCCCTTCTCGTGGCCATTGGGGTCGAGGCCGATCTACTGCTCGCCGACCCGGAAGCCGACGTAGTAGGGCGAGTCCGCGTAAGGGTCAACCCCCAGCACTTCGCGGAAGAGCGCCTTGGCGGCGTCGAGGTTGCGGACCGGATAGACGACGAGCGTCACCCCTGGCTTCATGCGTTGTGCACTCCTTGGTCACATCGGTATGGGGATTCTCGTGGACACCATGATGTCGAAACGAGCGACCGAGATGTGACCGGACTCGGCTGGTGGTCGGGGATCCCGCCGCATACCAAAAACCGCCCCGGTCGTGAGACCGGGGCGGCTGATGAGGTCGCGGAGTACAGGGCCGACGGGTAGGCCGACCGGTCGTGCACCGCGTCCTGCGGCGGGGTTAGGCGGCGACCGGAACGCCGTGGAAGAGGGCCAGGTCACCGATGGAGGTGGTGACGAGGCGGACCCGATCCGCGATGTTCTCCTTGACCCATGTGGCGGCCATGGTGGCCGACTTCTGGGCCTCTTCGCGCGTCTCCCAGATGCTGATCGCGACAACCTTGTGGTTGCCGGTGTCGACCAGTCCGTAGTCCACGAAGCCGGGCTCCTTGACGAACGTCGGCAGAATGCCGTTCTCGGCGATCTTGCTCAGCTCAGCGAAGGTGCCATTGGTCAGGTCGTACGTGGAAAGTCGCGTGTAACGCATGTGATGCTCCTCTGCCCCATTGCGGCCAGTCGATACGAAACGGAGTCGCCGGTGGCTGTCCGTTCGACGGGCCAGAGGATCAGGCGGTTCGCAGCCTTGCAGCCGTTGGACGTAGTCTACCACGTATCTGCTCGTGATATATTCGCCACAAGGTTGTTACAGATACGTACAGGATGATACGAGCATGCCACGGGTCGAATTCGAGGCCGATACGGAGGAGGAGCTCCTCTCCATCGCGTGGCGCTGGGTCATGGGTCCGCAGCGCCAGTTCGGTGGTGCCGATGGCGACCCGGTCGACCAGGCCGATCTTCGCCGCCGCCAGCTCGGCGAGGTGCTCAACGCCATCCGCGGCGCCGACAGTCGTCGCTTCGTGCGGGAGGTCGCCGAGCTGTCCGCCCGCGACGAGGCGCTCGTCCTCGACGCGGACCTCGCCATCCGCTACGGCAAGCAGTCGGGCACCGCGTTCGCCGGCATCGTCGCCGGCCCGAACAAGGTCATGCGCCGCGTCGCCCGCCGGGATCTCATCAGCTGGGACCCCGACGCGCGAGGCTACCGGATGGAAGCGGCCGACGCGGAAGTCATCCTGCAGCGCTGGCCCGCCCCCTGAGCCGCCTCCCGAACTGTGCGCGGCCGGGGGCCAGGCGGTTGGCATCGGTCAGTCGTCGTGATCTGACCCTGGTGGCCGACATCACGTGGGCGCTCGACGGAGGCTTCGCGTCACCGTAGGATCGGGCGATGCCCGAGCTCGTCCCCCCGACCCCCGACCTCCACGCCTCGTTCCTCGAGGCGCTCGACGAGTTTCGTGCCGAGGGACGCCTGGGACCAGGAGACTCGACCGGGCTCGGCCAGGACGCGCGGGACGGTATTCCGGGGCTCGACGATCCGGTTGGGTTCGCCGACTACATCGCTCGGGTCCATGCCCGCGCCCTGCCGGAGACCCCGCGCTCTGACGGGTACGTGCCGGACACGATCCTCTGGTTCCGCGAGGAGGCGACCTTCCTCGGCAGGGTCAGCATCCGGCACGAGCTCAACGAGCTCCTCCGCGATGTCGGCGGGCACATCGGCTACGACGTGCGGCCATCGGCCCGCAGGCGCGGCCACGCCACCGAGATGTTGCGCCAGGCGCTGCCGGTCGCGCGGGAGCTGGGCATCGACCCGGCGCTCATCACCTGCGACGTGACGAACATCGGTTCGCGCAAGGTCATCGAGGCGAACGGCGGCATCCTCGAGGACGAGCGGTACGGCAAGCTCCGCTTCTGGGTGCCCGCCGGCGTTCCCGGGTCGACCTGATGGGTCCCGGCGGAGCCGTCATCGAGCTGCGCGGCGTGTCGAAGCGCTACGGCGCCACGCTCGCCCTGGACCGCCTCGACCTCGAGGTGCAGCCGGGCGAGGTGTTCGGGCTGCTGGGGGCGAACGGCGCCGGCAAGACGAGCGCGGTGAAGATCATCCTGGGCCTGGCCGCCGCCACCGGCGGCGCCGGGACGCTGCTCGGCCGCGCGCTGGGCGACCCCGAGGCCCGGCGGCGGGTCGGCTACCTGCCCGAGCTCTTCCGCTACCCCGGCTGGCTGACGGCATGCGAGGTGCTGGGCCTCCACGCTCGGCTGGCCGGCGTTTCCGAGGACCAGCGACCGGGCGAGATCGCGAGCTCGCTCGCCACCGCCGGGCTCGAGCAGCGCGCCGACGGCCGGGTGGCGAGCTTCTCGAAGGGGATGCAGCAGCGGCTGGGCCTGGCCGTGGCGCTCATCGGCAGCCCGGCGCTCGTCATCCTGGACGAGCCGTCGACCGCGCTCGACCCGCTGGGCCGTCACGAGCTGCGGGGGACGATCCGCGGCCTGCGCGAGCGCGGGACGACGGTCCTGCTCAACTCGCACCAGCTCAGCGAGCTGGAGCAGGTGTGCGACCGGGTTGCGATCATCGACCGCGGCCGCGTCCTGGCCAGCGGCGCGCTGGCCGAGATGCTGCGGCCCGGCGGCATCCGCCTGCGCCTGGTCGGCCTCACCGCGCAGGGCCGCGCGCTGCTCGAGGCGGCGGGCCCGGTGGAGGCCGATGGCGCCTGGCTGCTGGTGGCGGGCGTCGGCGAGGACGCGGTGCCCGGCCTGGTGGCGGCGCTCGCCGCCGACGGGACGCGCGTGTACGGGGTGGAGCTCCTGCAGCCGAGCCTGGAGGAGCGGTTCCGGGAGCTGCTCGGGACGCCGCACTGATGCGACGCGAGGTCGGGCTCATCGCGACGCTCACGCTGCGCGAGGCGGCGCGCCGCCGGCTGCTCCCAGCATTGGCGGGCCTCTCGCTGGTCGCCGTCCTGCTCACCGCCTGGGGCTATGCGCAGCTGCCGCACCTCGGCGCCAACAGCCGCCAGCCGCTCACCGGTGACCAGATCCGGACGCTGGCCTCGCAGCTCCTCATTCTGGTGATGTTCATGTTCAGCTTCCTGCTGGCCCTGGCCGCGGTCTTCGCGGCCGCGCCATCCGTCGCCGGGGAGCTGGAGAGCGGAGAGGCGCTCGTCGTCGTCGCGCGCCCCATCCGGCGCCGCTCGATCATCCTCGGGAAGTGGCTGGCGCTCGCCGCGGTGGTGGTCGTGTACGCGGTCGTCGCGACCGCCTGCGAGTTCGTGGCGGTGGGCCTCGCCACCGGCTTCGTCCCGCCGCACCCGGTCGAGGCCGCCCTCTTCCTGGCGGCGGTCGGCATCGTCATCCTGACCATCACCATCGCCCTCAGCACGCGGCTGCCGACGATGACGACCGGGATCATCGCCATGCTCCTCTTCGGCCTCGCCTGGCTCGGCGGGGTGGTGGGCGGCATCGGGTCGGCGTTCGGCGACCCGATCACGGCGCAGGTGGCGACCGTCTCGCGCCTCCTGCTGCCGACCGACGGCCTGTGGCGGGGCGCCATCTACAGCCTCGAGCCGCCGAGCGTGCTCGTCGGCGGCGCCGTGGCCGGCCCGCAGCTGGCCGCATTCCCGTTCTTCGCCGCCGCGCCACCGCCGCTCGTCTACCTGCTCTGGTGCGCCGCCTGGGTCGCCGTCGTGCTGGTGGTCGCGCTCCTCAGCTTCGAGCGCCGCGACCTCTGAGCATTCGGGATGTGCTCCCGGCGTGGTCGTCACACGGGCCGAGCGCACACCGCGGGCCGCGCTCCCCACACATCGGCCTAGACTCAGCCATCCCAACCCGAAAGAAGGCACAGACCGATGACCACCGGCAGCGGAACGAAGGACGACCCCTGGCAGCTGACAACGGCGCCGGGCACGAGTGACTACACGATGTACCGCGACGACGCCGCGGATCCGCCGCAGCTCGTCTGCCAGGTGGGGTCGACCAGGCTCGCCTACCACGCCCGCGCGATCGACGATCTCCACGCCTGGCTCAAGGCCCAGGGCGACTGGGTGCCGCTCGGTGCGGCGGATGAGCAGAAGGCCGCCGCCGACGGCACCGTCGAGGCCTGGGGCCGCGCCGCGGACAACCCGGTCGGTGGCTGGTACGGGGTCCGCAAGGGATACCGCGGCCGGTTCGGGATGTACCTGCCGCCGCTCCTCGAGGCGCACGGGCTGGCCGAGGTGGAGCACAACCCGCGCAACAACCGGATGCGCGCCATCTGACATCCCGAGGTCCGGGCGTCCGCGCCGGCGGGCAGCGCCTGGCGTTGCCATCCGCTCGTGACAGCGTGCATCACGTGCTGCAGGTGACAGCGTGCATCACGACTGGGTGGCCACCGTGCGGTGATCACCGGGCCATCCGGCCCGCCGCCATCAGGCCATCCGTCCGTCGCCAGCGCGGGGCCTGCCGCCGCAAGATCGGTGGCATGACGTCGCATGTGCGACGACGGTGAGCCTCTTCACCGTCGCCACCTTCCTCGCCATCCTGGCGATTTTCGCCGCGGTGGCGGACGTCGTGCTGATTGCCATTGCCACCCTGGTGGGTGGGCCGGCGCGGCGCGCGATGCGCGACGCCATCGGTCCATACGCGCTCTGGATGGCGGCGCTCGTGGCCGCCACCGCGATGGCCGGCAGCCTCTACTTCTCCGAGGTCGCCCATCTCGAGCCGTGCGTCCTGTGCTGGTATCAGCGCATCGCGATGTACGCGCTCACCGTGGTCCTCGTGGTCGCCGCCATGCGGCGCGACGTGGGGGTGCGGCCATACGTGATGGCGCTCGCGGGCATCGGTGCCGTGATCAGCGCCTACCACATCGCGGTCCAGCGCCTGCCGGGCCTGCCGAGCGGCAGCTGCTCGCTCACTGCCCCCTGCTCCGCGATCCAGGTCGAGGTCTTCGGCGCCATCACGATCCCGGTGCTCGCGCTCATCGGCTTCGTCTCGGTGCTGACCCTCATGGCGGTGGCCGTCGGCCCCGGCGACGAGGTGCGCGCATGAGTGCCAGGTCGCGCGGCGTGCCGCGGCGCACCGTCGTCGCCACCCGACGGCCTCGCATCCCCGGCGCACTGATCGCCACGGTGGGCGTCGCGGTCCTGGCCCTCGCCGCCCTCCTCACCTTCTTCCTCACCAACGGAACCTCGCGGAGCGAGCCGGGGCCGACGGTGAGCGTGGCCGGCGCCGCACTGGTGGCGCTCCCATCGAGCGGGGCGGATCCCGCCATCGGCGCGGTGCTACCGACGCTGACGGGCACCGACCTCGCCGGGAAGCCGATGACGATCGGTCCGACCGGCAGCCCGCAGGTAGTGCTCATCGTTGCCCACTGGTGCCCGCACTGCCAGGCCGAGGTGCCGCGGCTCGTCTCGTGGCTCCGCACGAGCTCGCTTCCGGGTGGCGCCAGGTTCGTGACGCTCTCGACCTCGATCAATGCGGCACGGCCGAACTTCCCGCCGTCGGCCTGGCTCGAGCGGGAGGGATGGAGCGCCACGGTGCTGAACGATGACGCTGCATCGGCCGGCCTGCATGCGCTCGGCATGAGCAGCTTCCCCGGGTTCGTGTTCGTCAACTCGGACGGGACGGTCGCAGCGCGGCTCACCGGTGAGCTGCCAACCGACCAGATCGAGCAGATCGCCGCCGGCCTCCACTGAGCTGAGCGCCCGGGCATACTGACGGTCGATGACTTTCACCGCCGCAACCGCCGAGCTGCGCGACGAGGTTGCAGCGTGGCTGCGCGGAGCGGCGCGCACCGTCGTCCTCACCGGTGCCGGGATCAGCACCGACTCCGGCATCCCCGACTTCCGCGGTCCGCAGGGGATCTGGACCAAAAACCCGGAGGCGGAGAAGCGAGCGGACATCTCCCACTACGTCACCGACCCACAGCTCCGCCGCGACGCGTGGCAGGCGCGCGCCACGCACCCCGGGCTCCTGGCGCGACCCTCCGCCGGTCATCTCGCCCTGGCACGGCTCGAGCAGGCTGGGCGGCTCGACACGCTCATCACCCAGAACATCGACGGCCTCCATCTCGATGCCGGTTCCTCGCCGGGGCGGCTCATCGAGATCCACGGCACGATGCGCGAGTTCGCGTGCCTTGCCTGTGGCGCGCGAGGACCGATGTCGGAGGCGCTGGACCGCGTCCGCGGCGGCGAGGCCGACCCTGCCTGCACGGAGTGCGGCGGAATCCTGAAGTCGGCGACCATCAGCTTCGGGCAGCAGCTCGATCCGGAGCTCGTCGCGTGGGCCATGGCCGCGGCGCGGGAGGCGGATCTGTTCCTCGCCATCGGCACCAGCCTCACCGTCCATCCGGTCGCCGACCTGCCGGTTCGTGCCCTCGCCGCCGGCGCGCGGCTCGTCATCCTGAACGCGCAGGCGACGCCTCTCGACGTCCAAGCCAATGCGGTCCTGCGCGGCCAGATCGGGGAGCTGCTGCCGCCCCTCGTCGAGGCGGCCATCGCCTGAGGCAGCGACCGCCTGAGGCGGCGCCCTGGCGCGGGCAGGCGACTGTCAGCGTCCCCGTCGTGACAGTGCGCCTCACGTGCTGCATGTGACAGCGTGCGTCACGAGCGGATGCTGACAGCGCGGACCACGCGGGCGGAATCGGTGTCACACGCAGCAGCCAACCGCGACACCACGCCCCGACGGTTCACGCCGGCCGCGGTCGAGGCCGCCACCGACGACTGCTCAGCCTGACCCCGGCCGCGGAGTAGGCTTCGCGCCGATGACCCGCGACCCTGTGCGCCTCTCCCGACGGCGCTTCCTCAAGGTCGCCGGGTGGACCGGGCTGGCGGCCGCACTGGCGGCCTGCGGCCTGGGACGGGTCTCGCCCGCGACCCTGCCATCCGGCTCCGCCCTGCCGAGCGCGACCCCCACGCCTCCGCTGCCCACCCCGTTGGCGAGCCTGACGCCGACCGCGACTCCGGGGCTGACGCTGCGCGAGCAGATCGGCCGCATGCTGGTGGTGGGATTCCGGGGCACGACCGCCGACGAGGCCGCGGCGACCATTGCCGACTTGCGCGACCACGCGCTCGGCGGCGTCGTGCTGTTCGACTACGACACCCCGACCCGCACGCCGGTGCGGAACATCGTCTCCCCGGCGCAGGTCACCGCGCTGGTTGCCGCGCTGCGCGGCGCCGCCACCCAGCCGCTCATCGTGGCCATCGACGCGGAGGGTGGCAAGGTTGCGCGGCTCGACCCCGACCTCGGCTTCCCGGCCACGATCTCGGCCGCCGCCCTCGGCGCGCGCAACGACGCCGACTTCACGGAAGGCTATGCGCGTGCCCTCGCCACCACGCTGCGCGACGTGGGCATCGACCTCAACCTCGCTCCGGTGGTCGATCTGAACCTCAACCCGTCGAACCCGATCATCGGCGCGCTGGATCGGAGCTTCTCGGCCGACCCGTACGTCGTGGTTGCCCAGGCGGAGGCCTTCATCCGCGGGCATCGGTCCATTGGCGTGCAGACCGCGCTCAAGCATTTTCCGGGGCACGGCAGCGCCACCGGCGACACGCACCTCGGCGTCGTCGACGTGACCGGCGTCTGGCAGCAGGTCGAGCTCGAGCCGTTCCGCCGCATCATCACCGACGGCCTCGCCGATGCCGTGCTGACCGCGCACATCTTCGACGCCGTCCTCGATCCGCAGCACCCGGCGTCGCTCTCGCAGCCGATCGTCACCGGCATGCTCCGCGGACAGCTCGGCTGGTCGGGGGTCGTGATCAGCGACGACCTCCAGATGGGCGCCATCCGGCAGCAGTACGGCTACGCCGAGGCGGTGGCGCTGGCGATCGAGGCCGGCATCGACCTGCTGACGATCGCGAACCAGCAGATCTACGAGGAGGGGATCGTCGGCCACACGATCGACATCGTCGAGGGCTTCGTCAACGACGGCAGGATCAGCGCGGCGCGCATCGCGGAGAGCGTGACGCGCATCGACGCCTTCCTCGCCGCGCGGAGCGGCTAGACCGGTCTCTCGGAGCCACCGGCAGCGCGGCGGGTGGCATCGCCGGCGGCGCTTCGGTCGGCTGTCGCCGGAAGCGGAACCAGTCGGCCCTGCCCGTCCCCTCACTCCGGCCGTCGGCTACCCTTGCCTGAGTGACCGACCCGGCGCCGATTCGCTCATCGCGCTTGGAGCTGCCCGCGCTCACCGTGCCGCAGTACGAGCGCCTCATCGACGGCGACCGCGCGGCGGTCGGCGCGGAGTTGGGGGCCACGCTCGGGGAAGACTGGCTGGCCGATGCGCGCTGGCTGATCGGCATGCGGCGCCAACAGCTCCGGGAGCATCCCGACCACCAGCCGTGGCTCATCCGACCCGTGATCCGCCGCGAGCCCGATGCGCCCGCCGAGGCGATCGGCTACGTGAACTTCCACGCCGCGCCGAGCGAAAACGGCATGGTCGAGATCGGCTACACGATCCTGCCCGCCTGGCGCCGCCGCGGCTACGCGACCGAGGCCGCGCGAGCGGCCCTCGTCTGGGCGATCAGCGACCCGCGCGTCCGCACCCTGCGCGCGTCGATCGCCCCCGACAACGAGCCGTCACGCCGCCTCATTGCGGCACTCGGCTTCGTGCAGACCGGGGAGCAATGGGATCCCGACGATGGGCTCGAGCTGGTCCACGAGATCTCGAGCGAAGGCTTCGCGGCGCGCCTCGCGGTCGACGGCTGACGCCCTCCCCGGTACAGACGAAGATTCGGTCCGTTCCCGGCTTCGCGTCCGCCCCGCCCGGCGTGGGCAGCCACTCGTGACAGCGTGCGTCATGTGCCGCATGTGACAGCGTGCGTCACGGATGATCTCCCCGCGCCGGGTCAGCTCCACCAGCGGTCGCCGAGGACTGGGTTCACCCGCGATTCCCGACGATAATCGCGACCGGCGCGCCGCAGCCGCTCCCCCTCGCTAGAGCCACTCGTCTCCGGCCAGGACGCCGGGCGTGATCTCCGACTCGAACAGGGCGAGCTCCTCGGCCGGGATCTTGTACACGTGCTCGTCGGCCGGGTAGGCGCCGGAGCGCACGTCGGCCACGAACGCGGTCAACCCATGCCGGATCTCGCCGGCGACGTCGGCATAGCGCTTCACGAAGCGCGGCGCCGGCCCCTCGTTGATGCCGAGCAGGTCGTGCCAGACGAGCACCTGGCCGTCGGTGCCCGGCCCCGCCCCGATCCCGATGGTCGGGATCCGCAGTGTCTCGCTGATGCGCGTCGCGACCCGCGCCGCCACCGCCTCGAGAACCAATGAGAAGCAGCCGGCAGCCTGGAGCGCGAGCGCATCGGCATACATCTGCCGCGCCTGCGCCGCCGTCCGGCCGCGGGCCTTGTGCCCGCCGAGTGCTGTGGCAGATTGCGGGGTCACGCCGAGATGGCCCATCACCGCGATGCCGGCGGCGACGATCGCACGAGCCCGCGAGACCATCGGTCCGCCGCCCTCGAGCTTCACGCCCTGCGCGCCCGACTCCTTGACGAGCCGGACCGCGTTGTGGACCGCGTCCTCGTCGCTCGCCTGGAAGGCGCCGAGCGGCATGTCGACGAGGAAGAAGGCGCGGTGCGTGCCGCGACGGGCCGCGCGGGCCAGCATGATCATCTCGTCCATGCTCACCGCGGTCGTGTCCGGGTAGCCGAGCAGGTTGTTCCCCGCCGAGTCCCCGACGAAGACGATGTCGACCCCCGACTCGTCCGCGAAGCGCGCCGATGGCGCGTCATAGGCGGTGACCATGACGATCTTGGTGCCGTTCCGCTTCATCTCGGCGAAGTCGGTGATGGCGACGGGGGCGCCGTTGGTGCTCATGGACCGATGTTCCTCCCGCGAGCGCCCGTTTGTCCAGAACGCCGCCTCGCCATCAGGCGTCGGACCCGTCGAGGAGCACATTGTCGATGAGGCGAGTGGTGCCCATGCGCACCGCGGCGGCCAGCGTGTCGCCGCCGAGGTCGGCCCGCTCGACGTAGTCGATGCTCATCCCCGGCACCGCATCGAGAGCCCGTCGGGCGACGGCGATCGGATCCTCCCCGGACCGATGGGCCTCGCGCCCCGCCTCGAGGGCGCGGGGCAGCGCCAGCGCGAGCTCGCGCTCATCGGTCGACAGGAATCGGTTGCGGCTCGAGAGCGCCAGCCCGTCCGGGTCGCGGACGGTCGGCCGCGCCTCGATCTCGAGGGGCAGCGCCAGGTCCCGCACCACCTGGCGAAGGACCGCCACCTGCTGCGAGTCCTTGCGGCCGAAGTACGCGACGGCCGGACGGACGATCCCGAAGAGGCGCGTGCAGACCGTCGCCACGCCGCGGAAATGCGTTGGGCGGAAGGCGCCCTCGAGCACGGTGGCCAGCTCCCCCGGGTCGACCCAGGTGTCGAAGCCCGGCGGATACATCTCCGCGACCGTCGGCGCGAACAGCATGCTCACCCCCACCGCCGCCGCGGCGAGGGCATCGCCGGCCTCGTCGCGCGGGTAGCGTGACAGGTCCTCCCCTGGGCCGAACTGGGCGGGGTTCACGAACAGGCTCACGACGACGAGATCGCACGCCTCGCGGGCGGCGCGCATGAGCGCGAGGTGGCCCTCGTGGAATGCGCCCATGGTGGGCACCAGGCCGATCCGGTCGCCGCGCTCCCACGCCGGCTCAAGCGCCTCGCGCACCTCCGCCACGGTCCGCGCGACCGGGAGCGGCGCTTCGTCGGTCATGGCTTCGTCGCCTCGGCGAAGCGCCGCTCCCGGTCATGGCTTCGTCGCCTCGGCGAGGGCTCGGTAGAGCGGGACAAGGTCGGGCGCGCGCTCCGCGAGCGCGGCGAGGTGCGCCTCGACGGTCGAGGTGTCGCCGCGGGCAATCGGGCCGGTGAGCTGGAAGCCGTTCTCGATCGTGCGCGTCATGAGCGGCACGAGCGCCTCGGCCGGCACGCCGGCCTCACCCACCAGTCGCGCCGCGACCCGCTCCAGGGTGACGAGGAAGTTGGAGGCGACCGCCGCGCCCGTGTGGTAGATCGGCTTGTCGCCATCGGCCAGCACGAAGGCCCGCAGGCCGAGCATCTCGGACAGCCAGCCGGCGGCTGCGCCGGCCGCATCGGTCTCGAAGGTGAGGGCGCTCCATGCGCCGTCCAGCTGCTCGGGCCCGCGCTCGAGGGTCAGGGTCTGCAGCGGATGAACGACGAAGCGCCGCTCGTGGGGGGCGAGCACGGTCACCGACGTCGCGCCGCTCACGTGCGCCAACCATGGACCGATGGGCACGCCCTGCGCCACCGCGGGGATCGCCCGGTCCGGCACGGCCAGGATCACGAGCTCGGCCGTGAGGTCGGGGTCGCGGCCGGCGGTGACAGTCACGCCGCGATCCCGCAGCCGCGCGGCGATCGCGCTGCCGGCGCGCCCGGATCCGATCACCTGCACCCGCTCGAACACGTGGGTAGCGTGCCACACTGCGGCCGATGCGAACGCTCTCCCGGACCGATGCCCGCAGGCTCGCCGTCCGTTCGCAGCTCCTCGCCGGTTCCCGACCCGGCTCGCTGCTCGAGGTGATCGAGCGCCTCGGACGCGTGCAGGTCGACCCGACCTCGATCGTGGCCCGCGCCGAGCGGCTGACACTGTGGTCGCGCCTGGGGGCGTACGACGTGGCGGAGTTGCGGCGGCTGCTCGAGGTGTCGCGCGACGCGTTCGAGCACGGCGCTCACCTCCTGCCGGTGACCGACCTCGCGCTCCACCGCGCCGGCATGCGGCGCTTCCCGAACCCGCGCTACACGCGCGGCCGTTACATCGCCGAGTGGATGCGTGACAACGCTGGGTTCCGCGCTTACGTGCTCGGTGAGCTGCGCGCGCGAGGTGCCCTCCGTTCCTCCCAGCTCGACGACCGCGCGGAGGTGCCCTGGCAGACCGGCGGCTGGAACGACGGCAAGAACCTGGGCCGCATGCTCGAGTTCCTGTGGGCGGCGGGCGAGATCGCGATCAGCCGGCGCGAGGGGAACGAGCGGGTCTGGGACCTGGCCGGTCACGTGCTCCCCGAGGCGGAGGAGCTGCCCGACGAGATCGTCGCGATCGAGCTGCTCGACCGCTCGCTGCGCGCCAGGGGGCTCACACAGGTGCCGTTCGGGACGGCGCTCGACGGCGATCTGCCGGCGCGCCAGCTCGCCGTCGACTCCCTCCTGGCCGATGGCGTGGCCGTTCCGGTTGCGATCTCCGGCATCTCCGGCGAGTGGGTGGCGCATCGCGACGCCCTCGCCGAGCTCGACGCCGGTGCGTGGGCCGGTCGCACCGCGATCCTCGGCCCATTCGATCCACTCATCGCCGACCGGGAGCGGACCCAGGCCCTCTTCGGCTTCACGTACGCCTTCGAGCTTTACGTGCCGGCCGCGAAGCGCCGCTACGGGCCGTATGCCCTCGTCGTGCTCCACGGGGACGCGCTCATCGGTCGGCTGGACGTCCGGATGGACCGATCGGCGCGCCGCCTCATCGTCAACGCCGCCTACCCCGAGCCCGCTGCTCCTTCGCGTGCCTGGCCCGCCGTCCAGCGGGAGCTCAACGCGCTCGGAACGTGGCTGGGCGCCACGGCGGTCGACGCGATGGCAGGACGCCGTGGCGGCGCCCCCGTCCGGGGGCTGCCCCAACCTCGATGAGCCGCTACTCGAACGTGACCTCGATGAGCGGCGAGCCGGTGACCATCACCGACGTCGGGTAGCCCCAGCCGGCGGCGATCGGCGGCAGGATCGCCTCCCGCTCGGCGCGGTCGGTGATGACGCGGCCCCGCGCGGGAAGGTCCGCCACCACGCCCCGCTTGAGGTGGACGACCATGCGCGGGTTCGCCCACACGTTCGCGATCCAGCTCCGGGGCCAGCCCGGCTTGCCGCTAATGAACCAGCGGCCGCCGATGCTGTGGAGCACGATCTCGATCCGCCGCGGCTGCCCGCTCTTGCGGCCCGTGGTCGTGATGTCGATGACGCCGCCGCGGGCCAGCGCGGCCCGCACCCGCTCGTCCATGAGCGCGATCCTCGGTGCGGCAGTCACGCGGCCACCGTCACGGTCCGCTCGTCGGCGCCTCGGACCAGGGTGATCTCGAGCGGCCCCTCGCCCCCGAGCGCGTCGTAGAGGTCGTCGGCGTTGCCGATCGCCTTCCCGGCGACGGCGACGAGCAGGTCACCCTCGGCGATCCCCGCCTTGGCGGCCGGGGAGTCGTCCTCCACCTCGCGGACGAGGAGTCCCTCGCGGTCCGGGAGCCCGACCGCGCGGCGAAGGTGACGTGCCACGCGGGACGGGACGAGGCCCACGCCCAGGCGGCGGCGGGTCGGCGTCTCGCCGCGGGTCAGGGCGTTCACGCGCTCGCGCAGCGCGCCGTCGACAGCGATCGCCTGGTAGAAGCCCTCGCCGAGACGGTTGGTGTTGATGCCGAGCAGCCGGCCCTCCGGGTCGACGACGGGACCGCCGCTCGACCCGGGGAGGAGGGGAGCGGTGTGCTCGAGCGCGCCGGTGACGCGCCGCCCGCGCGGGCCGCGGAACGAGCGGCCGATGCCGCTCACGAACCCGAAGCTCGCTCGCGGCCCCTGGCCGCCAGGGTTGCCCAGCGCTACGACCGGGTCGCCGCTCGCCGGCGTGGCATCGGCCCACGCGAGGGCCGGCGCGGAGCCTGTCTCGACGGCCAGGACGGCGACGTCGCCATCGGCATCGACGCCCTTCACCGTCGCGGACTCGGTGCGCCCGTCGGCGAACATGACGGAGACCTCGTCGCCGTGGAGGTTGTGCGCGTTGGTGAGGACGAGGCCCTTCTCGAGGACGACTCCTGACCCGCCGCGCCATCGGTTCCCGATGCCGACCACGGACGGGCCGACCTTGGTGCCGATCGCCTTGATCTCGCTGCCCAGCTCTGCAAGGGCTGCCATGGAATGCTCCTTCATCGGTCTGTGAGTAGGATGTGACTTGCAATGTGCAAGTTACCACTGACGAATCGGCTGTCAAGACCGATGCCGTACGATCCGTCCATGCCCGTCGCCGACTCTGCCCTCGCTGCCGCCCTCGAGCGGGTGGGGGACCGATGGAGCCTCCTCGTCATCGAGGCCCTCCTCGACGGGCCGCGGCGCTTCAACGAGCTCACCGACGCGGTGCGCGGGATCGCGCCGAACATCCTTGCCGACCGGCTGCGCCGCCTTGAAGGCGAGCGGATCCTGCGTGCCACGCCGTACAGCGAGCGTCCGCCGCGCTTCGCATACACGCTGACCGATGAGGGCGCCGCGCTCGCCGGTGCCCTCCACCTCCTGGCCGACTGGGGCGGTCGCGGCGCGCCGGACGCCGAGCCGACGCGCCACGCGACCTGTGGCACGCCGGTCGAAGCGCGCCTGTGGTGCCCGACCTGCGACCGCATGATCGACGACGCCGAGGCCGATGCGGTGCGCTACGTATGAGCGTAGCCGACGGCCACAGCGTCTTCGGACCAGACCGATGACGAGCGGCATGCGCTGCCGCTTCAGTGCGAGGCGACCCTGCGCGCCGCGGTCGCAGCGGCCATCCAGCCGGTGAGCTGAGCGGGCCGCGATTTCCGAATCCCGGCCCCGGCCGTGGATCGTTAGTTGCCGACGGCGTCGGCAGCAACAGCGGCGGTGCCGAGCGGGCCGGCAGGTGGTGATGCTGCGCCGGTCGGCCGGTCACTCCCAAGAGAGTTGGACAGGAAAGCGAGGGGCGGATCCGGCATCTTGACACGTGACTCATCGGTCACATATGGTCCTGGAACCATGGCAGAGATGGAAACCGCCTTCAGGGCACTCGCCGACCCGAACCGGCGCCGGCTGCTCGATCGGCTCCGCGAGGGCGATGGCGCCACCCTCGGGGAGCTGGAGGCGACGCTGCCGGGCATGACCCGCTTCGGCGTGATGAAGCACCTGCGCGTCCTCGAGGACGCGCATCTGCTCACCACCCGTCGCGACGGCCGCCGGAAGCTCCATTTCCTCAACCCGGTTCCCATCCAGCTCATCGCAGACCGATGGATCAGCCGCTACGCGGCGCCGTGGGTCAGCGGGCTGGCCGACCTGAAGCACACGCTGGAGGCACCACGACCGATGGCCGCACCGAAGCAGGTCTACGAGATCTTCATCCGCACCACCCCCGAGCGCCTGTGGCAGGCGCTGACCGATGGCGAGCTCACCAAGCAGTACTACTACGGCACCGAGGTCCGCAGCGACCTCGAGGTGGGGAAGCCGTTCGTCTATCTCGAGGATGGCCGCACCGTGCTCGACGGCGAGATCCTCGAGATCGACCCGCCGCGCCGCCTGGTGACGACCTTCTCCGCCCTCTGGAGCCCGGAGCTGGAGGCCGATCCGCCGTCACGGATCACCTACGAGGTCGAGCCGATGGGATCGGCCTGCAAGCTCACCATGATCCACGACGGCTTCGATTCCGAAACACTCACCTATCGAGAGGTCGCCGGCGGCTGGAGCTACATCCTCTGCGGCCTCAAGACGCTGCTGGAGACGGGCGAGCCGCTTCACATCGGCAACCCGGAGGCCGAGCCGGTCAACGCCTGATCGGTCACGATCGCGAGGCGCCTGCCGCAACGCGCGGCGGGCGCTCTCGGCGTCAGAAGGGCTTCACGACCATGAGCCAGATGATGACCGCCAGGCCCGATGCCACCGATGATCGCCTTCGTCTTCAGACGCGAGCCGACGACCGACGAGGATGCTGTCGCTGCTGTTCTGGGGCTATTTCCGCTTCCGGCGCGAGCGCCGAGCGCCCGCGTGACCCGTGCTCCCTCGCCTCAGGCGGGCTGTGGCTCCGGCGTGGCGGCGGCCGTGCCCTCCTCCGGGCGGAGCTTCAGACGCCGCAGGAGCTGCGCATTCAGCGCCACCACGATCGTCGACACGCTCATCACCAGCGCCCCGATGCTCATCGGCAGGATGAAGCCCCACGGGGCGAAGATGCCGGCCGCGATTGGGATGGCGAGCGCGTTGTAGCCGGTCGCCCAGGCGAGGTTCTGGACCATCTTTCGGTAGGTGGCGCGGGACAGCTCGATGGCGCCGACCACGTCGCGCGGGTCGTCCCGCACGAGCACGATGCCGGCGGACTCGACCGCCACGTCGGTGCCGGCACCGATGGCGATGCCCACGTCTGCCTGCGCCAGGGCCGGGGCGTCGTTGACCCCGTCGCCCACCATCGCGACCCGTACGCCGCCGGCCTGGAAGCGCTTCACCGCGTCGGCCTTGTCCGCCGGCAGCACGTGGGCGGCCACCTCGTCGATGCCGATCCGGCGCGCGACGGAGTCGGCCACCGCCTGCGCGTCGCCGGTGATCATCGCCACCCGCAGGCCCATCGCGTGGAGGCGGTTCACGGCCTCCACCGACTCCGGTCGAATCTCGTCCTCGACCGCCACCGCGCCCAGCACCGTGATGCCATCGATCACGTAGAGCACGGTGCGGCCCTGCGCGCTCCAGTCGGCGGCGCGGCGCTCCAGCTCGGCGGGTACCTCGGCGCGTGCGTCGGCCAGCAGGCGCGGCCCGCCCACCTGGATGCGACGTCCATCGACGATGGCCTGGGCTCCTCGCCCGGGGAGCGCCTCGAAGGCGCTGGCGCGCGGCATGGCGATGCCGCGCTGCTCCGCCCCACGCACCAGCGCCCGCGCGAGCGGATGCTCGGAATCGGCCTCCACGGCCCCCGCGATGGCCAGCAGCTGCGCCTCGCCCACGTCGGGCGCGGTGGCCACCTCGGCCAGGACCGGCTCGCCACGCGTGAGGGTGCCGGTCTTGTCGAAGATGATGACCTGCAGGTCCTTCGCCCGCTCCAGCGCCAGGCGATCCTTGACCAGCAGCCCGTTGCGGGCGCCGAGGGTGGTGCTGATGGCGACGACCAGCGGGATCGCGAGTCCCAGCGCGTGAGGGCACGCGATGACCAGCACGGTCGCGGTCCGGATCAGCGCCTGCTCCGGCTGGCCGACCGCGATCCACGCCACCAGGGTGATGACGCCCGCGCCGAGGGCCACGAAGAAGAGGAGAGCTGCTGCCCGGTCGGCGAGGATCTGGGCGCGGGACTGCGACGCCTGCGCCTCGGCCACGAGCCGCATGATTCCCGAGAGCGCCGTCTGCTCGCCGACGGCAGTCACCCGGACGCGCAGGCTCCCCCCGGCGGCGACGGTGCCGGCCACCACCCTGTCACCCGGGTCCTTGGTCACCGTCCGCGACTCGCCGGTGATCATCGACTCGTCGACGTCGGCGGTTCCCTCCACCACCTCACCGTCAGCCGGCACCCGGGTGCCGGGCCGGACCAGCACCACGTCGGCGAGGCGCAGCGCAGCCAGCGGCACGGTCTGGACGTCGTCGCCGGTGACGCGCTCGGCGGTGTCGGGCAGCAACTCCGCCAGGGCGTTGAGCGCGCCCTGCGCCTGCATGATCGAGCGCATCTCGATCCAGTGCCCCAGGCTCATGACGGTGATGAGGGTGGCCAGCTCCCACCAGACATCCACCTTGAAGATGCCGAGCGTGGCAGCCCACGAGGCGACGAACGCCACCACGATCGCGAGCGAGATGAGGGTCATCATCCCCGGCTGGCGATCCGCCAGCTCGGTGCGCGCACCCTGGAGGAAGACCCTGCCGCCGTAGAGGAAGACGACGGTGCCACCGATGGCCGGAATCCAGTCGGAGCCCGGGAAGCTGGGCGCCATGTAGCCGAGCCAGTGCTGGACCTCCGCGCTCCAGATGATGACCGGGATGGTCAGCGCGAGGACGACCCAGAACTGGCGCCGGAACGCGTCCGGGTCGTGGCCGGCATGCCGGTTGTGGCTGCCGTGCGCCGCGTGACCGGATGACGCGTCCGGCTGGTCCTCAAGGTTCCCGTGATGTGCCGCGTGGTCCATGTGCGTCGCCTGACCTGATACTCCCCCTGAGTATTGCATGGCGGCGCAAGCGGCGCGCCCAAGACGCCTCAGGCGATGGATCGGGTCACGCGGGCTCCCAGTGGAACTGGCCCGTGAAGAGCCCATCGACGACACCGATCTGGTAGCCGAGGTACAGCCCGAAGGCGAGCGACAGGACGCCCGAGCCGAGCGTCAGCCAGCGGTTGATGCGCTCCGAGCGGGCCCGGGAGACCATGAACGGAAGGCCGATGAGCGTGGTGAGCACCGCCATCCCGCCGGCCACGCCCACGCAGAAGATGATGAGGTAGACGAACGCCGCGCCCGGGTCCTGGATCGTCGACAGGACGAGGAGCGCGATCGCCGCGCTGCCGGCGAGGCCGTGGACGAGCCCCACCGCGACCGGACGCAGCAGCTGGTACCAGCCGAACGTCGCGAGCAGGCCGTGGTCGAGCTCCGCATCGGTGCCATGGCCGTGGAGATGCGCGTGGCCGTGGGCGTGCGGAGCGGGATCGGTGCCGTGCGCGTGCCGGTGCTCGTGCGCGTGCCCGTGTATCGGGGCCGGGGGCGTGAAGCGCTCGGTGATGCGTCGCATGACGCCGGTGAGGTTGAGGATCCCCAGCCCGATGAGCATGAGCGCCACCGCGAACTCCATGGCGAGACCCACCGGCGCCGGAATGACGACCTTGAAGCCGATGATGAGGATCCCAACGACGGCCACCGTGATCGTGTGGCCGAGCCCCCATAGCGCGCCGATGAGGGTGCTATGGATGAACCGCTGGCTGCGGGCGAGGATGGTGGTGACGGCGATCACGTGGTCGGCATCGGTCGCGTGGCGCATGCCGAGCAGGAAGCCGAAGCCGGCGAGTGCCAGGAGCTGGGTCATTGGGACGTCGGATCCTCGTGATGCGCCGAGCGGCTGGGCGTCGCCGCATTCTAGCGACGATGGCGAGTTGTTGCAACCAGTTGCAGTAGCGAGCCGAGGCCCTATACTCGGCGCGCCATGACCGAATCACCACCCCTCGTTGCGCCCTGGGACTCGGCGCCGGAACGGCTCCGCGCCCGCGGGCTGCGCTGGACTCCCCAGCGGCGGACGGTCATCGACGCCCTCGCCGAGGTCCGTGGCCACGTGACCGGCGCGGAGCTCGTCGAGCGCTGCCGGAGCGTGCACCCGTTGACGATCCCGTCCACCGTGTATCGGACCCTCGACGTGCTCGAGGAGATCGGCCTCGTGCGTCACGGGCACGGTCCGGATGGCCGCGAGGAGTTTCACGTCGGGCCGGAGCCGGAGCACGGTCATCTCCACTGCACCAGCTGCGGCGCAAGCTGGGAGATCGGGACCGATGAGGCAGCCGCCGTGCTCGACGCCTTCGACGGGGGGCGCGGCTTCGCGGTCGACCTCTCGCACATCACCCTCGTGGGGCGCTGCCGCAGCTGTCGGGAGGCCACGTGACGGACCCGGTAACGACGTTTCTCGGCGTTTCGGCCGCCGACGGCGCGCCCGCCGACGTCGCCATCCTCGGCATTCCGCACGGGGTTCCATACCCGGCGCCGGGGCTGACCGCGGGGTGCGCGGCAGCCCCCACGGCCATCCGGTCCCGGTCCGCGCGCCTCGCGCGATTTCGCGACCACCACGACTTCGACCTCGACGGACCGATGCTCCCGGCCGGCTCCTCGTTCCGCGTGGTGGACGCCGGCGACGTGGCCGGCGATCCCGAGGATGGCACCGGCAACGCGGCCCGCGCCGAGGCCGCGGTGCGAACTGTTCTGGAAACCAGAACAGTGCCGATCGTCATCGGTGGCGACGACTCGGTCCCGATCCCCGTCCTGCGCGCCCTCGACGGCGTCGGTCCGCTGACCATCCTCCAGGTGGATGCGCACCTCGATTTCCGGGACCAGGTGGCCGGGATCCGCGATGGCTACTCGTCGGCGATGCGCCGCGCCTCCGAGATGGCCCACGTCGCGATGATCGTGCAGGTCGGCCTGCGGGGCGTGGGAAGCGCCCGCGGCTCCGACGTGGCCGATGCGCGGGCCGCCGGCAACCTGCTCGTCACGGCCCGCGAGCTGCGCGAGCGCGGCGTGCCGTGGCTCCTCGAGCAGCTGCCCGCCGGCGAGCCACTCTTCATCGCGTTCGACTGTGACGGGCTTGACCCGTCCGTGCTGCCGGCGGTGAGCGGCCTCTCGCCGGGAGGCGTCGCCTACGACGAGGCCGGCGACCTGCTCGCCGGCGCTGCCGCCCGCTGCCGCGTGGTGGGCGCCGCCTTCACCGAGCTCGTGCCGGACCGCGACGTCAACGGGCGATCGGCGCTCGTCGTGGTGCGCCTCATCACGCGCCTGCTCGCCGCCATGGCGCGGCGCTGACGCGGGTCACCACCGTTTGCCTGTGCGGGCCGCCCCACGCGCCAGCGAACTGGGAGGGGGGTATCCAGGGTCAGATCTCTTGATGCAAAGAGATCCACGGTGGTGCCCCCCAGCAACGCTGATCGCCCCGGCCGGTGTGATCCCCTCGGGCGGACGTCTATGCTGCCGGCGGCACCTCGCCTTGACTTATCTCGCATTCCATCCCCCCGCATCTGACCCGGGACCTTCGTTGACCGCTACCGACACCCGAGCTCGCCGGCGTCGCATCGCCGCGATCGCCCTTGCCCTGACCGCCGGCTGGTGGTCGCCCGCGCATCTCTCCGCCGTGTCGCGGCAGACCGTCCCGGTGCGCGCGGGCGTGGCCGCCCCCGGCTGCGACGCCGTGGTCGGGCCCAGCGTCGACACCGTCGACGGGACGGACCCCGCCCTCAAGAAGATCGGTCCCGGGGGCGTGATCTGCCTTCCGGCCGGCACGCGCCCCAACATGCGCGTGCGCAACCTCCACGGGGCGCCGGGAAAGCCGATCACGATCCGCAACAACGGCGGCGTGGTGACGATCAGCGGCGCCACCCTGGCGGACGGAGGGATTCTGGTCCAGGGCAGCACCGACCTGCGAATCACCGGATCCGGATCGGAGCTGCACTGCGGTGCCGAGTTTGCAAGTGGCGACCAGCGCTGCGGCATCGTCATCGACGGGGCATTGAAGGGGATCAAGGTCGACACCACCCAGGGGGCGGTGGGGAACTTCGAGTTCGACTACATCGAGGTGGTGCACACCTCGCAGACGATCAAGACCCGTGGCATCACGATTCACCCGGTGCCGGGGCTCACCGTCAGCGGCATCCACGTCCACCACGACCACATCGTCGAGACGCTCGCGGAAGGCATCTACATCGGCAGTGAGCCGCACAATGAGCCATTCGCGACCCTCGGCAAGGTGCGCAATGTCGAGATCGATCACAACCTCGTGGAGCGCAGCGGCTACGACGGCATCAAGGTCAAGGTGGGGATCGAGGCGGTGTCCGTGCACGACAACCTCGTTCGCGACGCCGGTCAGCTGGGCGATTCAGCGCACCAGGGCGGCATCAAGTCGGCGTTCAGCCAGGGCGACTTCTACAACAACACGGTGCTCGGCGGAGTGGAGGGGATCCGCATGGACCGCGTGCTGCCCCACGCCACGAACCGATACTTCAACAACCTGCTGGTCGGGCCGTCGGCCGTCGGCATCCAGACCGCACAGGACGGTGCGGCGATCTTCAACAACACGATCGTCAACACCCCCGGGGTTGGAATCAAGGCCACCGGGGCGGCGAGCAACGTGGCCGACAACATCATTGCCGGGGCCGCCCATCCGTTGGCGATCCGCGACGGGAAGACGCTGCGGAACCTGATCGTCGCGACCGACAAGGTCGGCTTTGTCGACCCCACTGGCGGGGACTATCACCTCACCCCGCTGTCACCCGCCGTCGATGCCGGGGCGACGACCGGAATCCTGCCGTGCGGCACCGACGACGCGCACAAGCCACGCCGTGCGCCATTGGAGCAGGCGCTCGGCTTCGATCACGACGGGCTGGGCCGGCCGGGTGGCTGCCGATCCGATCTCGGCGCATTCGAACGGGTCCGCGGGGTCAGCGGACAGCGTGCGCCACGCAGCTGCCGCCACCCGGATCCGGCGACGACGCCCGCCTGAGGGCCGCCTATCCGATGCCCGGCTCGTCGGCGCCGGGCGCCCGCAGCCCAGGCTCGGGAGCCTCCGGATCCATGGGCGGCGGGCCGGGAATGTCGGTCTCGTTCGGAGGGTCGCTGGGCAGGTCGGACCCGGGCTCGCGGCGCGGGTCGATCTCGGTGTCGGGCGGCGTGTTCGGAATGGTCATGTTCGTCCTTCCTGCAAGGCGCGTACCGGCGTGGAAGTGGCAACCGGTGCGGTTCGCGGCGACCGGCGCGGTTGGCGTGCGCCGGGGCGCACCCAACGGGCAGCCAGAGGGCCATGTCGCGTCGAGATGTGCGTCGCGGCGCACATCTCGCCCTCAACACGGTCAGCGTGGGGGGCCCCGTTCGCAGTTACGTGCGCGTGGGGGCACGCTCGGCGGTGACCCGCGTCCTCAACCCGCATCCTCAGAACCAGTCGTGGGCGCGGAAGTAGACGAACGCAGCGATCATGACTGCCGCCATGATTCCGATCGCGAACGGGTAGCCGAGCTGCCAGTCGAGCTCCGGCATGTGCCGAAAGTTCATGCCGTAGATGCTGGCCACGATCGTCGGCAGGATGAGGATCACGGTCACCGCGGTGAGGCGCTTCATCACCGCGTTGAGGTTGTTGCTCGTCACCGACAGGTTCGCGTCGAGGGCCGCCGACACGAGGTCCCGCAGCAGGTCGAGCTGGTCGAGGATCCGGACGAGGTGGTCGTAGAGGTCCGCGTAGTAGGGGAGCGACGGATCGTCGATCGCGGCGTTGTCGCGTCGCAGGAACGCATTCGCAACGTCGCGCATGGGGGCCAGGACGCGGCGCAGCTCGAGCAGCTCGCGCTTGATGCGGAGCACCATGCGCAGCGTCTCGCGGTCCTGACGGCCGGCGATGATGCGGTCCTCGAGGCCGTCGATCCGGTCACTCAGACCGTCGAGGACCGGGAAGTAGCCATCGACCACGCTATCGAGGATGGTGTACAGCAGCGCACCCGCCGACTTGCCGGCGGCGTCGGGCCGTGCCTCGAAACGCTTGGCGCTCTCGGCCAGTGCGGGCGACGCGTCCCAGTGGACGGTGACCAGCCAGGTCTGGCCGATGAAGGCATGGATCTCTCCCAGGTCGTCGGGCAGGTTGCTCGCCGCGCTCGCGGCCTGTCCGTCCGCGGCGGCGTCCGGATGCGCCTCATCGTGTGGGGTTGCCTCGTACACCACCGCGACCTGCTGGTCGGGGTACGTGTCGAGCTTCGGTCGCTGGCGCCGCTTCTGGAGGTCCTCCTCGGCGAGGGGGTGCACGCCGAACTCCTCGCGCAGCAGCCGGAGCGCCGCCTCGTCGGGAGAGCGGAGGTCCAGCCACACCACCGCGCCCTCGATCGCGCGCAGCTGGTCGATCTTCGTCAGCTCGGCGGCCTCGAGCACGCGTGGCGCCTCGCCAGGGAGGCGGATGAGACAGCGGGTCGAGGACTCCATCGGCGGGGAGTGTACGCCCGCAGTGCTCGATGTCGGCACGGGGGTTCGGGCCGCCACACCATCGGTCCGCCGTCAATTAATGTGCTATCCTTCGGTAGCCGATTATGGACATCACGCGAAGGAGCACGACGAACACGATGGGATGGTTGCCGGAGACCGCCGAACGCCTCCTCGGGGTGGCCCTCGTCGGGGAGCTCACGGTGATCGGGCGGGACGGGCGACCGATCTCGCACCCGCTCATCCCCCTCTACGACGGCGAGCGCATCTTCCTCCACTCCTCGACGCTCTTCAGCAAGAAGCTCGAGCACATCAAGCGCAACCCGAAGGTGGCGCTGTCGCTGAGCGACCCGATCGCGATGAAGGGGGTCGCCGGCCGGGCGACGATCCAGGGCACGGCGCGCGTGATCGAGGAGGATCCGCATCGCGACTGGGAGCGGCTGATCCTCGGCCTGTGGCGCCAGAAGGAGCCGGCGATCGATACGTTCCTCAAGGCGCGGGTCGCGCTGCCGCTCTTCTTCGAGCGCTCGGTCATTGAGATCATGCCGCAGCGCTGCCTCGTCTGGCCGGACGGCGACACGAAGCGGGCGCCGCAGGTCAGCTTGGCCCCGCGCGCGGAAGCGGCCTGATGTCCGGCGTGACGGCCACCGACCTCGCCAAGCTCGCCACCTTCCCGTTCGTGGTCGTCAGCTGGGTCGACGATGCCGGCTACCCGATCGACGTCGCGACCGACTTCGACGCCGATGTCGATGCCGGCACCATCCGCCTGCGGCAGCCGGCCGGCGACGAGCAGGCCATCCCCACCGATCGCGTCGTGAACGTCATCGCCAGCCACATCCGCCCGCAGCCAGGCATCGGCTACGACGAGCGACGCTACCTCCAGCTGTGGGGCTCGGCCGCCGCCGCCGACGCGGGCCGCGTGACGTTCACGCCCAGCCGCGCCTGGGGCTGGGACGAGGCGCAGATGCCGTTCTTTGAGTACTCCGAGCGCTCGGTCCCGCAGTCACGGCGCTACCTCGCGCAGCTCTCGGCGGAGCGCGGGCACGAGGTCAAGCCGCGCCTCGACCGCTTCTGGCTGTTCCTGCGCACCACCCGCCTCCCGTTCCTGTCGGCGACCGCGGTGCCGGTGCTGCTCGGGATCGCCATCGCCGCCAGCGACGGCGCGTTCACGTGGTGGACCGCGCTGCTGACCCTCATCGGTGCGTTCTTCGCGCACCTGGGGATCAACGTCAGCAACGACATCTTCGACACGCTCTCCGGTGCCGATGATGCGAACGTCAACCCGACCCAGTTCTCCGGCGGCTCGCGCGTCGCGGTGTATGGGCTGCTCACCATTCGCCAGCTTGTGCTGCTCAGCGCCGCCCTCTTCGCCGCGGCCGGAGTCATCGGCCTGGCGCTGGTGTGGATCACCGGCTCGCTGACACTGCTGTGGATCGGGGTGGCGGGGATGCTCGTGGGGCTCGCCTACACCGCGCCGCCCCTAAAGCTCGTCTACCGCGGCCTCGGCGAGATCGCCGTGTTCCTCGGCTTCGGCCCGATCATGCTGCTCGGCGCCTACGTGGTCCAGACCGGCCGCCTCGCGTGGGAGCCGCTCGTGGCATCGGTGCCGGTCGGGATCCTGGTGGCGCTCATCCTGTTCGTGAACGAGATCCCCGATCGCGCCGGCGACGCCGCCGCGGGCAAGCGCACGCTGCCCGTGCGCCTGCCGCCGACCACCATCCAGGGCGGGTATCTCGTCGCCGCCTTCGTCGCGTTCGCGGTGATCATCGGCGGCGTCGTGACCGGCGTGCTTCCGTGGCCGACGCTCGTCGCGCTCGCGGCCCTGCCGCTCGCCCTCGGCGTCCATGCCGGGATCCGCGTCCACTACAACAGCCCGTACACGCTCATGGCGGTCATGGGGCAGAACGTGAACCTGAACCTCGTGGTCGGGGGGCTGCTGCTCGTCGGCTACGGTGCCACGATCGTGGTGATCTCGCTCACCTGAGAGCACGGTACGGCGGCCGGGTATCCTCGGCCGATGGAGCTGCGAGAGCTCGGGACGACGGGCCTGCGGGTGAGCCGGCTGGGCCTTGGCCTGGCGGCGCTCGGGCGTCCCGGCTACGTGAACGTGGGCCACGGCACCGACCTTGCGGGCGCAACGATGCCCGACGCGCTCGAGGCGCGCACGTTCGACGTCCTCGATGCGGCGGTCGCGGCCGGCATCCGCTACCTCGATGTCGCCCGCAGCTACGGCCGGGCGGAGGCATTCCTGGGCGCCTGGCTCGCCGCGCGCGAGATCCCGACTCATGCGGTCACGATCGGCACCAAGTGGGGCTACACGTACACCGCCGGCTGGCGGATCGACGCGGCGCAGCACGAGGTGAAGTCCCACGACCTCGCGACGCTGCAGCGGCAGTGGGGCGAGACGACCGCCCTGCTCGACGGCCGCGTCGACCTGCTCCAGGTCCACTCGGCGACGCTCGACTCCGGCGTCCTCGATGCGGGCGTCGTCGTTGACGAGCTGGCGCGCCTCCGGGCCAGCGGCGCGGTGCGGGCCATCGGCCTGACGCTGTCGGGCGCCGGCCAGGCGGCAACCCTCGAGCGCGCCATGCGCATCGAGCGCGACGGACGCCGCCTGTTCGACGTCGTCCAGGCGACCTGGAACCTTCTCGAGCCCTCGCTCGAGCAACCGCTGGCGGCGGCGCGCGCGGCCGGCATGGGAGTCATCGTGAAGGAGGCGCTCGCCAACGGCCGTCTCGTCCGTGGCCCCGAAGCCGCCACGCTGCGCGAAGAGGCTGCGCGCCTGGGCAGCACCCCGGACGCGGTCGCCCTGGCAGCCGCGCTCGGCCGTCCGTGGGCCGATGTCGTGCTGTCCGGCGCGGTGAGCGTCGCGCAGTTGCGTGCCAACGTGGCCGCCGCCGACCTCGCGCTCGACGCCGAGGCCACGGGCGCGCTCGCCGCCCTGGCGATGCCCGTCGAGGCGTACTGGCGCTCGCGCGTCGCCCTGCCCTGGACCTGAACGCCGAGCGGCTACCATCGGTCCCGGACATGGACCGCTTCCGAACGATCATCGAGCCGTTCCGCATCAAGAGCGTCGAGCCGGTGCGGATGACCACCGTGGCGGAGCGCGACGCGAAGCTGCGGGACGCGGGCTACAACCTCTTCAGTCTGCACTCCGACGACGTGCTCATCGATCTGCTCACCGACTCCGGCACGGGGGCCATGAGCGCCGAGCAATGGGCCGGGATGCAGCGCGGCGACGAGAGCTACGCGGGCTCACCGTCGTGGTTCCACTTTCTCGAGGCGGTCACCGAGCTGTGGCCCTTCCGCCACGTCATCCCCACCCACCAGGGCCGTGCGGCGGAGAAGATCCTCTTCTCGGTGATCGGCGGATCGGGCAAGGTGATCCCGTCGAACACGCACTTCGACACCACGCGCGCCAACGTCGAGTTCACCGGCGCTGAGGCGGTCGACCTCGTGATCGCAGAGGGCCACTCGCCGTCGACGATCCACCCCTTCAAGGGCAACATGGACACCGATGCCCTCGAGGCGCTCATCCGCGAGCGCGGCCCGGACAGCATTCCCGTGGTCTTCATGACGATCACGAACAACTCCGGCGGCGGCCAGCCGGTGAGCATGGCCAACCTGCGCGCGGTGCGCGCCGTGTGTGACCGATACGGCCTGCCGCTCTTTATCGACGCGTGCCGCTTCGCCGAGAACGCCTGGTTCATCAAGCAGCGCGAGGACGGCTACGCCGATCGGGCCGTGCCTGACATCGTGCGTGAGATGGCCGCCCTCGCGGACGGGATGACGATGTCGGGCAAGAAGGACGCCCTGTCCAACATCGGTGGCTGGCTGGCGATGAACTCCGATGCCTGGGCCGAGCAGTGCCGCATGCTGCTCATCCTGACCGAGGGGTTCCCGACCTACGGCGGCCTAGCCGGACGGGACCTCGAGGCGATGGCCCAGGGCCTGCGCGAGGTCGTCGACGAGGACTACCTGCGCTATCGCATCCGGTCCACCGCCTATCTCGGTGACGCGCTCGTGGAGAGCGGCGTGCCGGTCGTGCAGCCGATCGGCGGGCACGCGGTCTACCTCGACGCCGCGGCGCTGCTGCCGCACATTCCGGCGCTCGAGTACCCGGGCCAGGCCCTGGCGGTGGCGCTCTACCGCGAGGGTGGCATCCGCGGTTGCGAGATCGGCACCGTGATGTTCGGGCAGCACCCAGATGGGAGCGAGGCCCCGGCGGCCATGGAGCTCGTCCGCCTCGCCATCCCGCGCCGCGTCTACACCCAGTCGCACATCGACTACGTGATCGAGGTCATCCGCTGGGTCGCCGAGCGGGCGTCCGAGCTGCGGGGCATGCGGATCGTCGAGCAGCCGTCCGCGCTGCGGCACTTCACCGCCCGCTTCGAGCCGATTCAGTAGCCTTCGACACGCACGGGGGTGAGCACGAAGTCGCGCTGGTTGCGCGTCAGCACCACGCCATCCTCGCCGGCGGCAGCGGCAACCAGGGCATCACCCAGGCTCAGCGTGTGACCACGGCGGCGGGCCCGCTGGCGCCACCTCCCGGCCAGCTCCGCCGATGTGGGCCCCGGCTGGATGAACTCGATGGCCTCCATGAGCGCGGCGAGGGCGGCGTCACCATCGACCGGTGCCCCGGTCCGCGCCTCGCAGGCGACGATCTCGTTGACGACCGCCTGGTCTCCTTCCTTGAATAATCGGGCGAACCGCTCATTGGCCGCCCGGTCGCCGCAGAGGTGGTCAATCACGAACGTCGTGTCGAGGACGTAGCGGGTCATTCCGTCACCGCATCGGAACCCCGCTCTTCCGCTCGCCCCTGTCGCACCCAGTCGGCCGCCGCGTCAGACGTCGGGAAGAGCGGGTGGGCGCGCCATGCTCCGGCCGTCGCCAGGACGACGTCGCGCAGCCGATCGCGGCGCAGGCGCTCGGTCAGCGCCTCGGCTACGTAGCGCGATCTGCCGCGCGGTCCGGCGAGGCGATCGACCTCGTCGACGAGGTCGCGCGGGAGCACCAAGTTCGTGCGCACAGTCATGCGCATGAGTATGCGCATGACATCGGCATTGGTCAAGCCGTGACGACCGCATCTGCCAACGCCTAGACTCCGGCCGTGGTCGTCTGCGCGCAGTGCGGGTGCGAGAGCCCCGCCGACTTCGGCTTCTGTCCCGCGTGCGGGGCGGCGCTCTCCGACGCGCCGGCCGCGCGCGAGGTCCGCAAGGTCGTCACCGTGCTGTTCTGCGACCTGACCGGGTCGACCGCGATGGGCGACCAGACCGATCCGGAGGCGCTGCGCGCGCTGATGCGCCGCTATTACGGCAACCCGGCACCGATCCCGCGGCTGCTCGATGAGCTCCGGTCCGGCGACGCTTCGCGGAGCGACTCCTCCGCGAACACGTCGAGTTCCTCGAGCAGCTGGGCGACGAGCGCGTCCGCGTGAACGTGACGGCGGAGTGGGCGATCAGCCTGACGCTGCTGGGGCGGAGCGAGGAGGCCCTGGCTGCCCTCGCGCAGGTGCGTCCGTCGTCGCGTACGGAGGACATTGGCGACCAGATCAGCCTCGACATTGCCGAGGGCCTCGCCCGCGCCACGCTCGGCGATGCGTCGGCGTCCGAGTTCGTCGCTCGGGCTCGCGTTCGGACCGCGGGAATCGACATGGTGGTCATGTCGGACCTCGTCGCCCTGACCGATGCGCATGTTCACCTGCGACTTGGCGATCCCGAGGGTGCCCGGCGCATCGCGCTCGAGCTGATCGAGACGTTGGAGCGTCGCGGGACGCACGCGTTTGCCGCCACGGTGCGCCGCGAGGTCCTCGACGCGCTCGAAGCGGATGCGCAGCGCACGTGAGCGCGCGCACCTGGACGCTCGTGGCGGTCGTCCTTGCCTCGGGCATCGTCTTCCTGGACTCGACGGTCGTCAACGTCGCGCTCGAGCGGATGGGCCGCGAGCTGCCATCAACCCTCGTAGGGCGCTACGAGGGGCAGTCGTACGTCACGAATGGCTACCTGCTGACGCTCTCGGCACTGCTCATCCTCGCCGGTGCACTGGCGGATACCTTCGGGCGGCGGCTGCTGTTCCTGATCGGGCTGGCGGGGTTCGGCGTGACCTCGGTCGCGTGCGGCCTCACGCCGACGATGGAGCTCCTCATCGTGGCGCGTCTCCTCCAGGGAGCGTTCGGCGCGCTGCTCGTCCCGACCTCGCTCGCCATCATCAATGCCACCTTCACCGGCCACGAGCGGGGTCGCGCATTCGGCATCTGGGCCGCCGCGTCCTCGGCGACGACGCTCCTGGGCCCGGCGCTCGGCGGCTTCCTGGTCGACACCGTGAGCTGGCGCATCGCCTTCCTCATGAACGCGCCGCTCGTCATCGCCGGCGTCTTCATCGGCCTGCGCTTCGTCGCCGAGAGCCGCAACCCGGATGCCTCGCGAAATCTCGACTGGCTGGGGGCCGGAGCGGTGGCGGTGGCGGTCGGCGGCATGACGTTCGGCCTGACGCGAGGCCAGGAGCGCGCGTGGGCGGATCCGATCGCCTGGGTCGCGATCGCCGCCGGTGCGCTGGCTACGATCGCGCTCGTCCCGCTCATGCGGATGCGCCCGAACCCCCTCATGCCGCCGTCGCTCTTCCGCTCGCGGAACTTCACGGTCACGAACATCAGCACCTTCCTGATCTACGGCGCGCTCTATGTGTACGGCTTCGTGCAGGCGATCTTCCTGCAGGGCGCGCTCGGCTACTCGGCCTTCGCGGCGGGGCTCGTCGGGATCCCGATCAGCATCCTGCTCATTGCCTTCTCGACCTCGGTCGGGACGATCGCCGCGCGTCTCGGTCCCCGCTGGTTCATGACCGTCGGACCGATGCTCATGGCGCTCGGTCTGCTCTGGTACGTCAGGCTCCCGGTCACCTCGCACCCGTGGGTGGCGGCGATGGCCAATCCCGGCTCGCTCGTCCCGCCGCTCGACTTCTTCATCGACGTGTTGCCGGTCTCGATCCTCTTCGGGGTCGGGATCTCCCTCCTCGTGGCACCGCTGACGACGGCGCTCATGAGCTCGGTGCCCGAACGCAACTCGGGCCTGGCGTCGGCGATCAACAACGCGGTCTCCCGGATCGGGCCGCTCATCGTCGGCGCGCTCATCTTCATCGCCGTCACGGCCACGTTCTACGGGGTCGTCGCCGATCGACTGCCCGGCACCGATGTGAACGACGCCGCCGTGCGGCGCACGCTGACGCCCCTCAACCCGCCGGGCCCAGATGCAACGGCAGAGCAGGGCGAGGCGGCACGCGCGGCGTCGGTCGACGCATTCCACGTCGCGATGCTGATCGCCGCCCTCATGTGCGCGGCCGGCGCCGCGACGAACGGTCTCGGCATTCGCAACCCGGGCGCCGCGCACCACCGCGGCACCGGCGAGCCGAGTGTCGCCACCGGCTAGGGGATCAGAAGACCTTGGGACACCACGGGGCGATCTCGGTCCGCAGCATCGCGTCCGCCCGCGCCACCGCGCCCGCGGTGCGTTCCACGGCCCGCCCGGCGCGCGCGAGCTCGGCAACGCTGAACCCCCCGAGGTACAGCGCCCCCACGTCCGCGGTCGTGAGCGCCAGGTCGGCCGGCGCCTCCGTGCGCGTCACGCGTGCCGCACCGGCCGCATCGGTCTCGATCGACCAGCGTCCGGCGTTCCAGTCGCAGAACGCGTCCTCGAGCTCGAGGACGACGCCTCCGGCGGCGGCGTAGCGCCGGCCCTCGAGGGCGGCCGCGACGTCGACGATCCGCAGCCAGAGCGAGTCGCGCAGCGTCCACGACAGCCGCCGCGGCTCGGCGACGAGGAGCGGCAGCGGGTCGTCAACCGGCAGGTTCCAGCCCTTGATCGTCGTCACCAGGTCGAGGTCGAGGAGGTAGCGCCACAGGTCGGCGCGTGCGGCGGGCGTGAGCGAGATGAGCTCGTGGACCTCGGCGGTGCCCTTCGCCCCGACGTCGTCCCAGCTGCTGGTCATGCGGTAGCGCGCGTAGCCGGTCGGCCGCCCATCGGTCTCGTGCAGGACGTACGCGGCGGCGGCGCCGCCGTGGCGGGCGTGCTCCGGGTCGTGGAAGAACTCCGATCGCCACCAGTCCGCCGACCGGGCGAAGCTCCCCGGCCGCTGCGGGCGCGCCGCGTCGAAGATCGGTGGCAGCGCGGCGGCCGCCTCGTCCGGATCCAGGATGCGGAGCGAGCCGGACCATGCATGCGGCTGGCGGAACGCCGCGCGCTCCCGCTCGATGGCGAAGCCCGCACCCAGCGTGGCCAGCCCGTAGCCGAAGCGCTGGTAGATGAGGCCCTCGGATGCCCACAGGCCGGCGAGCGGCTCGCCGCGCTGCCGGACGTCGTCGAGCTGCTCGCGCATCAGCTGGCGCAGGATGCCGCGTCGCCGATGGGTCGGGTGCACGCCGACCATCGTGACGCCGGCCATCGGCAGCTCCCCGCCCGGGACGGTGATCCGGAAGCTGAAGGCGCCGGCGGTCGCGACGACACGGTCGCCGTCATAGGCGGCAAGGGCGCGATTGAGCTCGACGACCGGCTCGAAGAGCGCCTCATCCTCCGCCCGCGACGTCCAGCCGAAGGGCAGCATCACCGCCTGCATGAAGTCGGGGAAGGTGCCCTGGTAGGGCCTGATCGCCACAGTCATGGATGGATTATCGTCGCCGGGGCGGCGCTATCATGCGCGCGCCCGACACCACCGGCACGAGGATGACGCACCGATGTTCCCGATCGGCGACGAGAACGAGCCCGGCCACGGACCCGCCTTCGCGACGCTCGCCATCATCGCGCTCAACGTCTTCGTCTTCCTCGTCCTCCAGGGCGCCAGCGGGCCGAGCGGCGACCGGTTCACGTACGGGTACAGCGCGGTCCCCTACGAGATCACCCACGGGACCGATCTCACCCAGCCGACCGAGGTCACCGTCGACGGCCAGACGGGCTCGATCCCGCAGGAGCCCGGACCGATGCCGATCTGGCTGACGCTGCTGACGAGCATGTTCATGCACGGTGGCTGGCTGCACATCGGTGGCAACATGCTGTTCCTGTGGGTGTTCGGCGACAACGTCGAGCACCGCATGGGCCGCATCCCGTACCTCGCCTTCTACCTGCTGGCGGGCGTCATCGGCTCGCTGGCGCAGATCCTCATCACGCCCGACTCGACGATCCCCACTCTCGGCGCCTCCGGCGCCATCTCCGGTGTGCTCGGCGCCTACCTCGTCCTCTTCCCGCGCAACCGGGTGACGGTCTTCCTCTTCCGCTTCATCACCCAGGTGCCGGCGCTGGTCGCCATCGGTCTGTGGGCGGCGCTCCAGATCTTCAGCGGCATCTCCGGCCTCGGCGCCGATACCGCCAGCGGCGGGGTCGCCTACTTCGCGCACATCGGCGGCCTGGCGGCCGGCCTCGTGGCCGGCCTTTTTTTCCGCTTCCTCGGGCGCGGCCGCGGTGGTACCGTGCGCCCGCTCGGCGGATGACGATCGCGTCCCCGCGCCGCGATGCCGGGCTGTTCGGGCCCGAGAGCGTCGCGTGGCGGATCGACCGCGAGGTGCTCGTCCTGGGGGGCGGGACGTGCGCCCTGCTGCTGCAGCTGGCGCACCCCGCGGTGGCGGCTGCGGTGGCCGAGCACTCGACGTTCCACGACGACCCGTTCGCGCGCCTGCGCCGCACCCTGACCGCGAGCTTCGCGGTCGTGTTCGGAACGACCCGTGAGGCCGAGCGCGCCATCGGTCGCATCAATGCCATCCATGGGGCCGTGAGCGGCCGCGTGCCGGAGAGCGGATCGCCATACCACGCCGCCGACCCCCGGCTGCTGCTGTGGGTCCACGCCACGCTGATCGACACCGCCCTGCGGATCTACGACCGCTTCGTTGCGCCGCTCAGCCCGGCGGACGCGCAGGCCTACCACGCCGAGGCGCGCCGCATCGCCATGCGGCTCGGCGTGCCCGACAGCCTGGTCCCGGCCACCCTCGTCGAGCTGCGCACCTTCATGGCCGGCATGGTCGCCAGCGGCGAGGTCAGCGTCTCGCCCATCGCCCGTTCGCTGCGCGACGCAGTGCGCTATCCAACGTCGTTTCCCGCCCGGTTCGTGTGGGACCTCGCCCACCTGGCGAGCGACTCGGTCATGCATCCGGTGCTGCGACGGCAGTACGGCATCCCCTGGTCGCGACGTCGGGCGGCGGGCGTGGCGCGGCTGGCGGCCGTGTCGCGGCGGTTGCTCCCATTGGTGCCGCCGATGCTGCGCCACGTGCCGCAGGCCCGCAGGGCGCAGCGCCGCCTCGCCGCCGGCTGAACGGGCTCTCCCCGCGGGCGGCGAATGGGCGATCCATCGGTGTGTGCACCAGCACGACGACGACTGAGGGCACGCTGCCCATGACCGCTATGATCCCGCCCGGTATGATCACGATGTCCCGCACCAGCCACGACCCAGGTCGTGCCAGCTCGGGTGCGAGCGCGCGCCGGAGGACTCCTTGACCCGATACGCGACCCTGGCTCTCGCCGCGGCGGTCGCCACGTTCGTGCTGATCTGCGTCGGCGGGCTCGTGCGCGCCACCGACTCGGGCCTCGCCTGTCCGGACTGGCCGGGCTGCTTCGCGTTCAACGACTGGATGCCGCCAGCGCAGATGCAAGTCTGGATCGAGCACACCCATCGGCTCATCGCATCGATCGCGGTCGGGCCGCTGGTGGGGATTGTCGGCATCTGGACGCTCATCAGCCGCGACAAGCGGCGTGATCTGCCGCTGCTCCTCGCCGCCGTCATCGCCGGGGTGCTCGTCATCGTGCAGGCGGTGATCGGCCGCAACGTGGTCATGGAGGGCCTCGCGGCCGAGCTGGTGACGATCCATCTCGGGATGGCGCTCACCGTCTTCGCGGCCACGATCTTCATCGCCGAGCGGGCGGCGCACGGGCCGCTGCCCGCCAGGAGCGCCGATCCCGGGCTCCTGCGCCTGGGCGTGCTGACGATGCTGGCGATCTTCGCCCAGATGCTGCTCGGCTCGTGGGTGACGGGCCACGGCGCCGGGCTCGCCTATGCCGACTTCCCGCTCATGAATGGCCGGCTGGTGCCCGATGTCGCGGTCAGCCAGCAGGCGGTCCAGGTCCTCCACCGCGTCCTCGCGGTCGCGGTCGCGGGCCTCGTCGTGGCGACCTGGCTCCGCGTCCGACGATCGACCGATCGCCCCCTGCCCCGTCGCCTCGCGGCAGCCATGCTCGTCCTGGTCCTCGTCCAGGTCGCGCTGGGGGCGGCGAACATCTGGTCGCAGCTGTCGGCCTGGTTCGTGGTCCCGCACCTGGCGGTCGGGTCGGCGCTGTGGGGAGCATCGGTCTGGCTCGCGCTCAGCCTCCGTCGCCTGCAGCTGGCGGACGTCCGTGCCGCCCATCGCGCACGACAGCCCGACGCGCGGCCCAGCGTCGGCGGCACGCTCCGCGCCTACGTGGCGCTGACCAAGCCGCGGATCATCGAGCTCCTGTTGGTGACCACCATCCCGACCATGGTCCTCGCGCAGGGCGGCGTGCCATCGGTCTGGCTGATGGTCGCGGTGGTGGTGGGCGGGACGCTCGCCGCCGGGGGCGCGAACACGATCAACCAGGTGATCGACCGTGACATCGACGACATCATGCGTCGCACACGCCACCGACCGCTGCCAAGCCACGCGATCAGCCCACGGGCGGCACTGACGTTCGGGATCGTGCTGAGCATCGTGTCGTTCGCCTTCCTCACCCTCACCGTCAACCTGCTTGCCGCGCTCCTCTCGGCGAGCGCGATCGCCTTCTACGTCTTCGTGTACACGATGTGGCTGAAGCGCAGCACGCCCCAGAACATCGTCATCGGCGGCGCGGCGGGCTGCGTGCCGGTGCTCGTCGCCTGGGCGGCGGTCACCGGCCGCGTCGAGGTTCCTGCCCTCATCCTGTTCGCGATCGTCTTCTACTGGACGCCCCCGCACTTCTGGGCGCTGGCCCTCCGCTATCGGGGTGACTACGCCGCCGCGAACATCCCGATGCTGCCCGTTGTGCGCGGCGAGGCCGAGACGGCCCGCCAGATCGTCATCTACACGCTGCTGCTGGTGGCCGTCAGCCTCCTGCTTCTGCCGGCGGCCCGGATGGGCTGGATCTACCTCGTGGCCGCCATCGGTCTCGGCGTCGTCTTCGTCGCGCATGCCTTCCGGATCCAGCGCGACGCGAGCAGCGGTCGGGCGGCGATCTCGCTCTTCCGGTATAGCATCAGCTACCTGACCCTCCTGTTCGCCGCGGTCGCGGTCGACACCCTCCTGCGCCTGCCCCTCGGCTGACCGAGCCGCGCAGGGCGCGGAGTATATCGGTATGTACAACGGCGTCCCGGGGACGGAGATGTACGCTCTTCTGCGGGGTCATTGACCACAGCGGCAAGGACTACTACAACACCTGTACCAAACGCTCGCCTTTAAGTGCCAGGGTGGTGCGACCCACGGACCTACGGAGAGAAGTGGTGACAACCTGGCTTCCGGCGATCCTGATTGCCTGGTGCCGGGCGACGGCTCGATCTTCCTGCGCGACACGGGCATCATCTTCGCGGTCGTCGTGACTGTCGGGCTGCTCGTCGTCTACGCGCGCCAGGATCGCTATCGCGACATCGGGCTGTTCTTGGTCGATGGGACTAGGGGTGGCGATCGCCACCCCCGAGGCGGCTCGTCGGCCGGTCGTGGCGCAAGCGCTGAATCGCGCAGCAGGTAGCCCGGCGGTAAAAGCTCGCGGGCGGGGTTTGCGCCGGCGCAACAGCACCGGACCTTGGGACAGCCGGCAGCCATCGCGACGCGCCGCATTAGCGCCCCTCCGCGTCGAGCCGCGCGTCGAGCCGCGCCGTGCGCCGATCCTCCTCGCGCACCCAGAACGCGACGACGAGCGCCATCCCCGCGAGGAAGGCAATGTCGCCGGCGACCCACATGATGATCCCGCCAAGCACCTGGTCGTCGATCGGCGACGGTCCCCAGGTGCGCTGGTTCGTGAGGTAGTGCGAGTAGAGCACGGCCCCGGCGTTCATGAGCGCCACGCCGAGGAACGAGTTCTGCGGCATGGCGAGGAACAGGTAGAAGAGCCGCACCGGGTGCGGCATCCGCCACGGCGACGGATCGGCACCGATGACCGGCCACCAGAAGAGGAGCGCGGCGCCCAGGAAGGTCGCGTGCTGGAGGTAGTGGAGCGCCGGGTTCTCGAGCGCGTCGTTGTACAGCGTCGAGAAATGCCAGCCCCAGTTCACGGCCGCGAACAGGACCCAGGCCAGGAGCGGGAAGCTGAGCACGCGCACCGGCAGGCTGTGGAGGATCCGCAGGATCGTGCGGCGCAGGCCGGGGCGAGCGGCGCGCAGGACGAGCGTGATCGGCGCACCGGCGAGGAGGAGCGGCGCCGCCACGAGCTCCAGGAGCATGTGCTGCACCATGTGGACGCTGAAGAGCGACCCCTCGTACGCCTCGACCGGCGAGAGGAGGGCGATGGCGATCGCCGCCAGCCCGCCCAGGAAGAGCGACGTCCGCCACCCCTTCGGCCGGTTGCCGGGGTGCGCGGCCGCCACGCGCCGGACGAGTGCGAGGTAGGCGACTGCCGCGGCGAGGATCCCGACCACGGGGATCGGTTCCGGGCTCCAGTCCAGGAGGACCCCGGGCAGCGATGGTGGCGGGGCCGTGGCGCCGTGGGCGAGCGCCACCGCCGACGCCGCGAGCGCGAGGCCGGCGCCGAGGGCGGTGCGCAGGAGACGGTGCATCGCAGGCATTGTGGCCCGCTGCCCCGAAGCTCGCAGCAATGCCGGCCAACCGGGAACCGACGGAGGCCGGCGCGCGTCCGGTGCGCCATGAGACGCCAGATCCGAGCGAGCGCGCCGCTCGTCGCCATGATTCTCCTCGCCGCCTGCGCCAGCGGCGGTGGTGCCACGCCGACCGGCTCACCGGGAAGCGGCGGCGGGATCGCGCATCCCGCCGGTTCGGACCTCGTTGTGCGCATCGACTCCGCGGGCGGCTTCGTGCCGATCGAGTTCGTCTTCACCGCGGTCCCCGGACTCACGATCAGCGGCGACGGGATGGTGGTGGTCCAGGGGGCGCAGGACGAGATCTTCCCCGGTCCGGCGCTGGCCCCCATCCAGGCGCGGCGGCTGAGCGAGGCGGGGCTCCAGCTCGTCCTCGCCGCGCTCGCGCGGACCGGCTTCTTCGCGGCCAGCGCGGAGTTCAACGGCGGCATGGCGATGGTCGCCGACGCCTCCACGACCGTCTTCACGATGCACGCCGACGGGCGCGAGGTGACGGTGAGCGTCTACGCGCTCGGATTCTTCAACGGCGGCGACCCGCCCGCGACGATGGGCGGCCGCGAGCGCGAGGCGCACCGCGTGCTGGCACCGCTCGCCGAGAAGCTGCTCACGCTCGACAGCTGGATCCCCGAGTCGGCATGGGCAGAGGGCGCATGGCATCCCTACCGGGCGGATGCGCAGCGGCTCCTCGTCCGCAACGCGGATGGCGACCCCGCCGACCCATCCGGCATCGACGGTGGGCAGATCCGATGGCCCGTCGCCGGTCCCGCGGCGGCCTTCGGCGATCCGTACCCGCAGATCGACGGCGCCCGCTGTGGGGTCGTGAGCGGTGAGGAGGCGGAGGCGTGGTACGACGCCCTCGGCGCCGCGAACAAGCTGACCAGGTTCACGTCCGCCGGCCATCGATTCCAGGTGCTGGCGCGACCCATCCTGGCCGGCGAAGAGCCGACCTGCCAGGTTGCCGCGGCGGCCTGATCGGCCGTTCCCCGGCGCCGCGCGGCCAGGGTGCGGGGCCGCGACCGCATCGGTACAATGTGCGCCGTGCCGCCGCCAGCCCGGCTGAGCGTGCGTGCCTGCTGAACGTGACACGCGCGGATCGCCCGCGAGATGCGTGAGCCCCTTCGGTTGAGGAGCCTCGATACGGACTGATGCGAGGAATGGTGGCAGTCTTGCGCCTGCGGACGGTGCTTCAAGTCGGATTGCTGGTCGCCGTCGCGGTGCTGCTCGGCGGGTGCCTCATCCCGCCGGAGCCGGAGACGACCGAGGCGAAGGCGACCTTCGGCCTGTACATCGTCGTGCTCGTGATGGCGGCCGTCGTCTTCATCGGCGTCGAGGGCTTCATCCTCTACTCGGCCATCCGCTACCGACGCCGGGACGACCGCCTGCCGGCGCAGCTGCACGGCAACAACCTCGTCGAGATCATCTGGACCGCGATCCCGACGGTCATCGTCCTCGTCCTCTTCGTCCTGAGCATCTCCGCCCTCGGCACCGTGCAGGCGAAGAGCGACCATCCGGCGGTGACGGTCGAGGTGGACGCCTTCCAGTGGCAGTGGACGTTCCGCTACCGGGACGACGACAACAACCCCGACAACGACTACTCGGTGACCGGGAGCGCCGCCCAGCCGCCGGTGATGGGCCTGCCGGTCGGGGTGCCGATCCGGCTCCTCCTCCATTCACAGGACGTCATCCACTCCTTCTACGTCCCGCACTTCCTCATCAAGAAGGACGTCATCCCGGAACCCGAGGGGCAACCGGAGAATCAGCTCGAGTTCACGATCACCCAGGCCGGCACCTACGCCGGCCAGTGCGCGGAGTTCTGCGGCAACGAGCACGCCGCGATGCGGTTCACGATCCAGGCGATGGAGCAGGCGGACTACGACGCGTGGATTGCCGCCGGCCGCGCCGGCAAGTCACCGCCGCCGGCAGCTCCGTCGGGTGCCGCGGTCGTCGACCTGTCGGCGCACAACATCGCCTTCAACACGAACAGCCTCCAGGTGCCGGCCGACCAGCCGTTCGTGATCCGCTTCAAGAACGATGACGCGGTCCAGCATGACGTCGCGATCTACGATGGCCAGACGGAGCTGTTCAAGGGGGCTATCGTCGATGCGGGCGCATCGTTCGACTACTCGGTGCCGGCGATCCCGGCCGGTCAGTACGACTTCATCTGCACGATCCACCCGACCATGAGCGGCAAGGTCGTCGCGCAGTAGCCCATCGGAGCGAGAGAAGAGCATGGCAACCACCACCCTGAGCCCGCAGGCCGAGAGCTACCGCCGATCCTGGGTCCTCGACTGGTTGACGACCGTCGACCACAAGAAGATCGGGATCCTGTACATCGTCAACTCGTTCCTGTTCTTCTTCGCGGCTGGCCTGCTGGCGCTCGTCATCCGCTCCGAGCTGGCGGTGCCGGGGCTCCAGTTTCTCGACGCCCCGACCTACAACCAGGCGTTCACGATGCACGGGACGATCATGATCTTCCTGTTCGTGGTGCCCATGCTCACGGGCTTCGCGAACTACATCGTGCCGCTCCAGCTCGGCGCCCCCGACATGGCCTTCCCGCGCATCAATGCGCTGAGCTTCTGGATGCTTCCGCTGGGCGGCATCCTGATTCTCAGCGGCTACCTGTTCGGCGGGGCGGCGGCCGAGGGCTGGACCGGCTACGCGCCGCTCTCCTCGAACGCGGAGCGCTTCTCGGCCGGGGTCGGCACCGATCTGTGGATCATGGGCCTGGTGCTCGTCGGGACGAGCTCCATCCTCGGCTCGGTGAACTTCATCACCACCATCTTCAAGATGCGGGCGCCGGGCATGACGCTCTTCCGGATGCCGATCTTCGTGTGGACCGTCCTCGTCACCGCGGTCCTCATCCTGCTCGCCACGCCGGTCCTCGCCGCCGGCCTCATCGCGCTGTTCATCGACCGCAACTACGGCGGGAGCTTCTTCGACCCCGCGTCGGGCGGCAATCCCATCCTGTGGCAGCACCTGTTCTGGTTCTTCGGCCACCCCGAGGTGTACATCGTCATCCTGCCGGCGATGGGGGTGGTGAGCGAGATCCTGCCGGTCTTCAGCCGCAAGCCGCTGTTCGGCTACCGCGCCTTCGTGTACGCCACGATCGGCATCGGTCTGCTGAGCTTCTCGGTCTGGGCGCACCACATGTTCACGACCGGCAAGGTGTTCCTGCCGTTCTTCGCCTTCATGACCGCCCTGATCGGCGTGCCGACCGGCGTGAAGATGTTCAACTGGATGGCCACCATGTGGCGCGGCTCGATCAGCTTCACGACCCCGATGCTGTTCGCGATCGGCTTCATCACGATGTTCCTCATCGGTGGCATCAGCGGCGTCATCCTCGCCTCGCCGCCGATCGACTTCCATCTCCAGGACACGTACTTCGTGGTCGGGCACCTGCATTACGTGTTCTTCGGCGGCTCGGTCTTCGGCATCTTCGCCGCGACCTACTTCTGGTTCCCGAAGATGTTCGGCCGGCGGCTGAACGAGAGGCTTGGCAAGATCCACTTCTGGATCCATTTCGTGGGCTTCAACCTGGCCTTCTTTCCGATGCACTCGCTCGGAATCCTCGGCATGCCGCGCCGCGTCGCCGATTACGATCCGAACGCCGGCTGGACGATCTACAACCTCATCTCGACCGTGGGCGCGTTCATGATTGCGGCCAGCGTCATCCCGTTCCTGATCAACGTCATCGCCACCTTCATCAATGGCGAGAAGGTCGGCGACGACCCGTGGGAGGCCAACACCCTCGAGTGGGCGACGACCTCGCCGCCGCCGCCGCACAACTTCGACACCCTGCCCCCGATCCGCAGCGAGCGTCCGGTCTTCGACCTGCGGCATAAGCACGATGCGGAGCATCTCCACGACGGCGAGGCCGATCTCGTGGCGCCCGAAGGCGGCCAGCCATGACCGCCGAGCCGATGGCCGCCGTGGCACGGCACCTCGAACCGCCGCATCCGGAGGCGAACCGCGGACTGGCGATCCCGCTGGTCGGGATGCTCCTCTTCATCGCCAGCGAGGTGATGTTCTTCAGCGGCCTCTTCGCGGCGTACTTCAACGCCCGGGCCAATGCGGCCGGCCACGAGTGGGGACCGCCGGCGCCGGCCAGCGAGCTGGAGGCGTGGCCGCTGGCCGCCATCTTGACCATCATCCTCGTCACCTCGAGCTTCACGATGCAGTTCGGGGTGTGGGCGATCAGACGCGGCGACCAGCGCGCTCTGCGTCGCTGGGTCGGGGTCACGCTCCTGCTGGGCGTCCTCTTCATCGCCGGCCAGCTCTACGACTACAGCCAGCTGGGCTTCGGCATCGGCGACGGGATCTTCGGCACGACCTTCTACACGCTCACCGGTTTCCACGGCGCGCACGTCTTCGGCGGGGTGGTGGGGCTGACGATCCTCCTCGCGCGCGCCTCGAGCGGCCAGTTCAGCGCGCAAAACCACGTCGCGGTCGAGGCGATCAGCTTCTACTGGCACTTCGTCGACGTGGTGTGGATCGCGCTCTTCTCGATCCTCTACTTCCTCAGGTAAGGAGTCCGCGCCATGCCGCTCACCGACACGACGTTCGGCTTCCTGCTCCTGGGGCTCGGGCTGCTCTTCGTGCTGGGGCTCGTCTTCGCCGTCACCTCGCGCGCGTCCCGCGCCCCGCGCGGCGCGGTGGCACCGCCGCCCGGCGTTCACCTTCCGCCCGGCTCCTTCCTGCCGTCCGCGATGGCGCTCGGCGGTGCGCTCATCGTCGCCGGGCTCGCCTTTCGGCCCGATGACGCCCTCGCCAACTGGGTCATCTTCATCCCCGGCGTGCTGGTCTTCGGGGCCACCGTCGTCGCGTGGGTGCGTCTCGCGAACCGCGAGTGGCGTGACACCGAGCACCGCACGCACGACGACGCCGCGGGACACTGATGTCGGCGCTCCCGCCGCCGACGCGGCCGGCGCGCATCGTTCCCAGCGCCCGCCGCGCCGCGAGCCTGCCGCTCGGCTGGCGCATCGCGGCCCTCCTCGCGCCGATCCTCCTGCTGGGTGCCTGGGGTGCATGGCTGGTGGGGCACCGGGCCGTCACGGCGACCGCGGCGCGCATCGGCAGCCCGGCACCCGACTTCACGCTGACCGATCTCGACGGCTCGTCCGTTCGGCTCGCCGACCTCGCAGGGCGGCCGGTGATCGTCAACTTCTGGGCGAGCTGGTGCGCGCCGTGCGTGGCGGAGTTCCCGCTCCTCGCCGCGGCCGCGAAGGCGCATGCGGGTGACGGCCTGGCGGTGGTCGGCATCATCTACGACGACCGGCCTGGCGCCGCGCGTGACTTCATGGCCCGCATGGGCGGCACCTGGCCGACGCTCATCGATCCCGGCTCGGCCGTGGCGCGGGCCTATGGGATCTTCGGGCCGCCGGAGACGTTCTTCATCGGTCGCGACGGGGTCGTCAGCGGCCGCCAGATCGGCCAGCTCAGCGCGGCGGACCTCGACCGCAACCTGATCGGCATCCTGCACGAGGAGAATCGATGACGACGAACCTGCCGGCTCCCCGCGAGGAGGCACCGCTCGAGATCGACACCACCCACGACCTCCACGCGGATCACCACGACCCTCAGCACCAGGAGGTCCAGCAGAACCTCCGCGTCGCCCTGATCCCACTCGCGCTCCTGGTCTTCGCGGTGCTCGTCTTCGTCGCCGCGGCGTGGACCTTCCTGGCCGCCAGCTGAGCTCAGCGGGCGGAGAGCTCCCTGCCATGAGCCCCGACCCGGCGATCGAGATTCGTGGGCTGCGCAAGTCCTACGGCTCGCTCGAGGCGGTGCGCGACGTGGATCTGTCGATCGCGGCGGGCGAGGTGTTCGCCCTGCTCGGCCCGAACGGCGCCGGCAAGACGACGGCGGTCGAGATCTGCGAGGGGCATCGGCGCCGTGACGGCGGCGAGGTGCGGGTCCTCGGCTTCGACCCGGAAGCCGGCGGCCGCGCGTTCCGCGAGCGGATCGGGATCGTCCTCCAGTCGACGGGCGTCGATCCGTATCTCACCGTGCGCGAGACGATTGACCTCTACGCCGGGTATTACCCACATCCGCGGGCGACCGACGAGGTGCTCGAGCTCACCGGACTGACCGATGTCGCGCGGCGGCGCGTCCATCAGCTCTCCGGTGGCCAGAAGCGACGCGTCGACCTGGCGGTTGGCCTGGCCGGCAACCCCGAGCTCCTCTTCCTCGACGAGCCGACGACCGGCTTCGATCCCGCAGCGCGCCGGCAGGCCTGGGAGACCGTCCGCGGCCTGCGCGGCCTGGGGACCACGATCCTCCTCACGACCCACTACCTCGAGGAGGCCCAGGCGCTCGCCGACCGGCTGGCGATCATCGCCGGCGGCCGGATCGTGGCCACCGGCACGCCGGACACGCTCGGCGCGCGCGGCGACGGCGCGAGCGTCATCCGCTTCGCGCTGCCGGCCGGGACGGAGGCGCCGTCGCTGCCCGGTCTCGCGCGAGCGGCGGACGGGTCCGCATTCGAGCTCGCGACCGCCGACCCGACCCGCACCCTCCACGCGCTGACCGGCTGGGCGGTCGAGCGCGGCATCGCCCTCGATCGGCTCGAGGTCAGCCGGCCATCGCTTGAAGACGCCTACCTGGCGCTGACGAACGGCGAGGGGGGCTCGTGAACGACATCGGGCTCGCCCTGCGCCAGGTGGCCTACGAGCATCGCGCGTTCTGGCGCAACCCGGCCGCGGCGTTCTTCACGTTCGCCTTTCCCCTCCTCTTCATGGTCATCTTCAACGTCATCTTCGGCGGCAGCGGCGGCAATCCCGGCCAGCGTGCGGCCGACTTCTTCACGCCATCGATCATCGTCTTCGCGGTCATCACCGCCACCTTCACGAACATCGCGATGACCGTCACCGCGGCGCGCGAGCGGGGGATCCTCAAGCGCGTGCGCGGCTCGCCGCTGCCGCCGTGGGCATACCTTGCCGGCCGCATCGGACAGGCAGTCAGCATCGCGCTGCTGCTCGTGGTCATCGTCGCCGCCTTCGGCGCCATCTTCTACGGGGTGGAGGTGCCGTGGGGCCGGATGCCGGCGCTCCTCCTGACGCTCGCGGTGGCTGCTGCATCGTTCTGCGCGCTCGGCCTCGCGCTCACCGCCTTCATCCCGAACGAGGATGCCGCACCGGCGGTCGTCAACGCCGTCATCCTGCCGCTCCTGTTCATCAGCGACGTCTTCATCCGCATCGACGGCATGGAGGGCTGGCTTCCGACGGTCAGCAACCTGTTCCCGGTCCGTCACTTCGCCGACGCGATGATGACGATCTACGACCCGCGGACGGCCGGCGCCGCATTTTCGCCGGACCACCTGGTCGTGATCGCCGCGTGGGGCTTGCTCGGGCTGGCGCTCGCCGTCTGGCGTTTCCGCTGGGAGCCGCGCCGCTGAGGTCGCGGCACCAGCGTCCCCGCGCGTAATCGCCTACTGCGCGGCGCGGCCCGGCTGAGCCGCTGCCGACCCCGGCGCCGGGTATCGGCGGGCCACGTAGTCCTCGAGAATGACGAGGAAGCGCGGCACGATGTCGTCGCCGCGCAGCGTCTCGGTCTTCTCGCCATCCACGAAGACCGGCGCCACCGGCTCTTCGAACGTCCCCGGCAGGCTGATCCCGATGTCGGCGTGCTTCGACTCGCCGGGTCCGTTCACGACGCAGCCCATGACCGCCACCCGGAGCTCCTCGACGCCGGGTCGCTCCTCGCGCCACACCGGCATCCGTTCGCGGAGATAGTCGGCCACGTCGCGCGCCATCTCCTGGAAGAAGGTCGAGGTCGTCCGGCCGCAGCCGGGGCACGCGCTCACCTGGGGCGCGAAGCTCCGGATGCCGAGCGACTGGAGGACCTGCTGAGCGACGAGCACCTCCTGGGTGCGGTCGCCGCCCGGCTCCGGGGTGAGCGAGACGCGGATCGTGTCGCCGATCCCGCGCTCCAGCAGGATCGAGAGCCCGGCGGTCGACGAGATGATGCCGCGCGAGCCCATGCCCGCCTCGGTGAGGCCCAGGTGCAGCGGGTAGTCGCATTGTGCGGCGAGGCGCTCGTAGACCTCGACGAGGTCCTGGACCCCGGACACCTTGGCGCTGATGAGGATCCGGTCATGCCGCAGCCCCTGCTCCTCGGCGAGGCGGGCCGAACGGAGCGCCGACTCGATCATCGCCTCGATCATCACCTCGCGGCTGTCGACGGGGTCCGCCGATGCGGCGTTGGCGTCCATCATCTCGGTGAGCAGCTGCTGGTCGAGCGAGCCCCAGTTCACGCCGATCCGCACGGGCCGATCGTTGGTGAGCGCGACCTCGATGATCTGGGAGAAGTTCGCGTCGCGGTGCTTGGCGCCGACATTGCCCGGGTTGATCCGGTATTTCGCGAGCGCCGCCGCCGCTGCCGGGTACCTGGTGAGCAGCAGGTGGCCGTTGTAATGGAAGTCGCCGATGAGCGGGACGCCGACCCCGAGGCGGTCGAGCTTGTCGCGGATGATCGGCACCGCGCGCGCCGCCTCGTCGTTGTTGACGGTGATGCGCACCAGCTCCGAGCCGGCGTGCGCCAGCTGTGCCACCTGGATGGCGGTGGCGTCCGCGTCGGCGGTGTCGGTGTTCGTCATCGACTGCACGACGATCGGATGGCCGCTGCCGATTGGCACGCCGCCCACGAGGACGGTCGTCGACTGGCGCCGGGTCTTCACGTCACGATCGTACCGGCTCGTGAGGTGGGGCGCGCGCGCCGGCCCATGGTGCGGCACGCTCCGTGCAACATGGCGTCATAAGCATGGACGCCTCATCGGTTCTCGAACCCCGCGCGCAGCCGGCGATCTGGATCGTGGAGGACGAGCCGCCGGCCGCCGAGCTGGCCGCCGAGCTGTGCATCGCCCGCGGTGCCGCGCCGCGCGTCTTCCGCAGCGCCCTGCCCCTGCTGCGCGCCTTCCGCGATCGCACGCCGCCACGGGCCGTGGTGCTCGATTGGCGTCTCGAGCACGAGTTGTCGGCCGCGCTGTTCATGGCGACCCGGCATCGGTTTCCGAGGATGCCGGTCATCTATTGGACGGGGAGCCCCAGCGTGACCCTGCCCGCCATGGTCCGCGAGGACCCCTGGACCCGCATCATCGACAAGGCGGGGGGCGCGGCCGCCTTCGAGGCGGCCGTCCGCTGGGCGATGGCGAGCAGCGACGACCACGCACCGCGAGACTGATCCGATCCCGACGAGCCCCGGCGCTGCCCTCATTCGGAGGCATTCGCTATCCTGCGCGTGACATGACCGCGACCGTGCCCCCCTCGACCGGCTCCGCCGCGCAGCCAACGGACGCGCGCCATCACAAGATCGCCATCATCGGCTCCGGACCCGCCGGCCTGACGGCGGCGATCTACGCGGGTCGCGCGAACCTCGAGCCGATCGTCCTCGGCGGCAACGTGCCGATGGGGCAGCTCATGATCACCTCCGACGTCGAGAACTATCCGGGATTCCCGCAGGGGATCCAGGGGCCGGAGCTGATGCAGCAATTCCGCGAGCAGGCAGAGCGCTTCGGCACCACGATCATCGAGCGCGACGTGACCCGCGTCGACTTCAGCCAGCGCCCGTTCCAGATGTGGGTCGGTGGCGACGAATATCGTGCCGACGCGGTCGTCGTGGCGACCGGGGCCTCCGCCCTGTGGCTCGGCCTGCCGTCCGAGGAGGAGTTCCGCGGCCGCGGTGTCAGCGCCTGTGCGACTTGCGACGGGTTCTTCTTCCGCGGGCGGGACATCGCGGTGGTCGGTGGCGGCGACACCGCGCTCGAGGAGGCAACCTTCCTCACCCGCTTCGCGAACAAGGTGACGATGCTCGTGCGGCGCGACGAGTTCCGGGGCAGCCGGATCATGCAGGAGCGCGCCGAGGCGAATGAGAAGATCGAGATCATCTGGAACCGCGAGGTGGTCGAGGTGAAGGGGGAGATGACCGTCAGCTCGCTCACCGTGCGCGACACGAAGAGCGGTGAGACCTCCGAGCTGCCGGTCCAGGGCCTGTTCATCGCCATCGGTTACAGGCCGAACACCGACCTGTTCGAGGGGCAGCTGCGGGTCGGCGAGGGCGGCTACCTCGAGGTCGTCGACGAGACCGGGTCGGGGATCGAAGGCGTCTTCGTGGCCGGCGACGTCCACGACCACCGGTATCGGCAGGCGGTCACGGCCGCCGGCGACGGCTGCCGGGCAGCAATCGACGCGGAACGCTGGCTCGCGTCCGTCGGCGAGATCGAGACCTCGACAGCCACGAACTGGTAGGGCGCGGGCACGGCTCAGCCCTCGAGCCAGGTCCCCATCCGCGGCGTCCATGGCCGGACCGATACCTCGAGCAGGCCATGTGTGATCGACGCGTCGCTGGCCGCCAGGTGCTCTGCCTCGGCCAGGTCGGCGACCTCGACGATCACCATGCCCACGGGGTCCGTGCCGCCGTCGGGGAAGGGGCCACCCGCGCGCATGACGCCCTGAGCGTCGATGCGCCGCATGAACTCGACGTGGGTCAGCACGCCGGGCTGCTCATGGAAGGGAAGCTCGTGGTCCCAGACCGGGCCGGCGCGGTGGCTGAGCACGAAGACCGGCACCGGTCAGGCCAGCGCCAGCAGGTCGTCGGCGATCTCGCGAGGCGTGCGGCCGCCGTCGCGGAGATGCTCGAGCGTGGCGCGCCAATTCCCTCCGTCGGGCGCACCGAATGCCACCGCCATCTCCCGCCGGGCCTCCTCCATGTGGCCATTGGAGGCGTGGTCGAGTGCGCTCCAGAACACAAGCTCGGTCGCCTCCGGGGCGAGGGCGCGCGAGGCAGCATAGCGGGCCGGCGCGTCCTGGCCCTCCTTCGCCGCGTCGCCCTCGTCGTCCAGCAGCGCGTACGCCCGGTCGAGGTGCACGATGCGCCGCAGCTCCGGCACCGGGTCGGGATGGTCCTCGACGGCCAGGTTCATGACCCGACCGCGCCATGCCCCGCCGCGCGATGTGCCCTCGACAATCGCGATCGCCGCCGACTGGCTGCCACGCACGTCGCCACCGGCCGCTTCCGCTGCCTCCAGGGCGCGGAGCAGTTGCTCCCAGAATGGCACGCCTTCGGCCCGCGCAACCTCGAAGGCGGGCGCCATCGACTGCCAGACCCCGTCGTTGGCGAGCAGGTTGCCCTGGGTCGTGTACCCCTCGCCGACCACGTGGCCGCAGGCGAGGATGCACTCGGCGCCGGTGTGCGCGGCGGCTCGTCCCTGAGCGTCCACGACGCCCAGCTGGCGCTGCGCGGCACCGGGGTCGCCGGCCACCAGGGCGGCGACGATGCGCTCCGCCTCCCAGCCGGCACGCAGCATCTCGAGGGCGATCGGGCCGAAGCTGATGTTGACCGATGCCTGGGTGGCCACCGCGCCGACCCCGGCCTCGAGCCACGGCACCACCGGGCCGACCGACAGGAAGTGGGACTGGACGGCCACGCCGAAGCGGCCGCTCACCGGGTCGCGGGCGACGATCGAGTAGGTCATGGCGGAAGGGTATCGCCCGGCCGGGGCCTGGCGCATCGAACTGCGCACTTATACTCGGCGGCATGGCGGACGAGACGCAGTTCCAGCAGGCGATCTCCACCGGTTACGGGTTCGAGGGCCTGGGCCTCACCTTTGGCGCGGCGCAGCACGACGACCAGACCCTCCCCGGCGCGCAGGTGCGGGTGCCGCTGGGGATGGTGAACCGTCACGGCCTCGTGGCGGGAGCGACCGGCACCGGCAAGACGAAGACGCTCCAGGTCCTCGCCGAGCAGCTCTCCGATGCGGGCGTGCCGGTCTTCATCAGCGACATCAAGGGCGACATCTCCGGCCTCGGCGCGCCGGCGCAGATGAACGACAAGATCACCTCGCGCAACGCCGCCATCGGCTTCGCCGATTACGCCGCGCGCGGCTTCCCGGTCGAGTTCCTGACCCTCGACCGCGGCGGGAAGGGGGTCCGCCTGCGTGCCTCGGTGCTCAGCTTCGGCCCGATCCTGCTCTCGAAGGTGCTGCAGCTCAACGAGACGCAGCAGAGCGTCCTGTCGCTGGCCTTCAAGTACGCCGATGACAAGCACCTGCCGCTCATCGACCTGCCGGACCTGCGCGCGCTCCTCAACCACCTCGACTCGGACGAGGGGAAGTCGGAGATGGAGGAGTACGGCGGGGTGGCGACCGCCACCGTCGGCGTCATCATCCGCAAGATCGTCGAGCTCGAGCAGCAGGAGGCGGACGCCTTCTTCGGCGCGCCGGAGTTCGACGTCGCCGACTTCCTGCGCACCACCGCCGACGGCAAAGGGATCATCAGCGTCCTTGAGCTGGCCGACATGCAGGATCGCCCGGCCCTCTTCTCCACCTTCATGATGTGGCTGCTCGCCAAGCTCTACCAGTCGCTCCCCGAGGTCGGCGACCCGGAGCGCCCGAAGCTCGTCTTCTTCTTCGACGAGGCGCACCTCCTGTTCCGCGACGCGAACAAGACGTTCCTCCAGCAGATCGAGCTCGTCGCGCGCCTCATCCGCTCGAAGGGAGTCGGGGTCTTCTTCGTGACCCACTCACCGGCCGACGTGGAGGCATCGGTCCTGGCGCAGCTCGGGAACCGCGTGCAGCACGCCCTGCGGGCGTTCACACCCGACGACCTCGAGATCGTGCGCGCCACCGCCCAGACCTTCCCGGTCACGACGTACTACAAGCTCGACGAGGAGCTCACCAAGCTCGGCACCGGCGAGGCGTTGATCACCGCGCTCGATCCGAAGGGCAGACCGATGCCGACCGTGCGCACGATGATGCGGCCGCCGCAGTCCCTGATGGCGCAGCTCGATCCTGCCGCCTTTGCCGCGGTCGTCGCCGGCTCGTCGATCGCCCCGGAATACGCCACCGACCAGGACCCGGAGAGCGCGAAGGAGATGCTCGCCGCCGCGGTCGCCAAGGCGCACGCCGATGCCGAGGCGCAGGCGAAGGCCGATGGGCGGCTGGACGACGTCGCCGATCCCGCGGGTCGCGGCAGGGTGCGCTCGACCCACGCCCCGGAACGCGGGGTCGACTGGGGCGGCGTGGCCAAGGAGGGCGCGCGCGTCGCTCGGTCAGGCGCGTTCAACACGATCCTGCGCGCGGTGCTAGGCGTCCTGGGCGGGACCGGCCGCCGCCGCTGAGGTGGCGAAAGGCCGATCTTGCGGCCCTGCGTACACTCGCCTCATACGATGACGGGGCTCGCCGGGACCGACCACGCCGCGCACCGAGTCCGACGATCGGCCGCCGCGGCAAGAGGACCGTGGCGAGGCGGCCGAGCCGAAGCCCGGCCGCCAGGCGCTCCGGTATCAGGGCGCGTCGACGACCGCGCTGGGGTCGAGGGTGATCGTCGCCATGAGCTCTTCGAAGAGCGGGTGGATCCAGGCCTCGAACCGATCCGGATCGCGGAGCCGCGGCAGCTGGCGCCAGGCGATCACCAGCGTCTGCTGCGGGGCATCCTCGGCTCGATCGAGGTTACGGAGGATCCGACGCACAAGGCCGCGCAGCTGATCGCCTCGCGTTCTGGCCAGGAAACGAGTGAGAAAACAGCGACTGAAGCACGTGCCGTTCGACGTTATGCGCCGGCGTGGCATGGCGGGCGGGCGGATCAGCCGAACGCCGGCCGCTCCGGGGCGGCCGCCTCCGCGACACGGAGCCAGTCGTCGACCGTGTCGCCGTCGGGCAGGCCGCGAACGACACAGGTGTCGAGGATCGCGCGGTACGGGAGGAGCGCCGTGCGCAGCCGAGTGGCATCGGTCGCCGCGACGCCCACGGGACCCGTCTGGGCGCCGAAGACCTTCGTGTACGCCGGCGAGTGGCGCGCGTAGCCCGTCATCGCGGCCCGCAGCCGGTCAGCGGCGCCGGGGCCTACCGCGACGCGCACATACGCAGCCACGCGCGGCGCCGGCCGCCCGACCGATGCCGCACCGTCCGCGACCCAGCGCCGCTGCACGACAAGGTGATCGGGGAGCGACCAGTTGAGGAGGACGACGTCGGCAACCTCGCCGCCGAGGGCGCACATCCGCGGTCCGACCGCAGCGACGGCGATGCGCACGTCCGGCAGCAGGTCGCGCAGCGCGGCGACCCCGTCGCGCACGAGCGCCAGCGAGCGTGACGCGCCGCTGCCGACGCCGAGGATGAGCCGATCTCGCGGCAGTCCCGCCACCACTGCCGCCGCCACCTCATCCGCGATCCGCTCCGAGCCCCGCTCCGAAAGTGCGATCACGCCGACGCCGAACGTGAGCTCGGTGGTCCCGGGCGCGGCCGCCGCCAGGGCCTTGAGCCCGGACCCGCGGCGCGTGTCATTCGCCCAGAGCCCGCGGTAGCCGAGGGTCTCGACGGCCGGGCCGATCCGCTCCGTTCCGTCGCGCGCCGCCGCCGCGATCCCGAACGCGAGCTCGCCGGTCACGCCCCGTCCGAGGTCGGCATCGATGCGAGGGCGGCGCGGGCGACGTCGGGCACATCGGTCACGAGGCCCCATAGCCCATACGCGGCGAGATGCTGCATGCGAGCGGGGTCGTTGACGACGTAGCAGCCGACCTCGCGGCCGTAGGCGCGGGCCTGCATGAGCAGCGGCGCGGGGTCGAGGCCGAGGTCGCCCTCCCAGGGGTGGACGGCGGCGTGGCCGTGCTCGACGGCCCACGCGAGGGCCGGCTCGAACGGCTGGCCGGGCACGAGGAGGTAGCCCGTCGGCAGGCCGGGATCGAGCGCATGTGCCTCGTCGATCGCCCCCTCGTCGAAGCTGATGAGGCTCGCGCGACCACTCGTGCGCACCGGGTGCTCACGGAGCGCCGTCACGGCCGGGCCGACCGCCGCCCGCGCCTTGATCTCGACGACGAGCCCCACGCCGTCGGGGAGCCAGGCCAGGACCTCATCGAAGGTCGGCACCCGCAGGCCGGTGCCACGGAACGGGAAGCTGCGGTCGGGGGCGGCGAACTCCGCCCCGGCATCGGCCTCGCGGATCTCGACGACCGTGCGCTCGACGATCGACCCGGTCCGGTCGGTCGTGCGGTCGAGCGTGTCGTCGTGGATCACGATGAGCGCGCCGTCAGCAGAGACATGCAGGTCGAGCTCGATCGCGTCCGCCCCCTGCGCGACCCCGAGCTCGAACGACCGCATCGTGTTCTCTGGCGCGTGGGCCGCGGAGCCGCGATGGCCGACGACGAGGGTCACGGCCGCACCTCGGCGCGGTAGCCGGAGAGCGTCTCCTCGACGGTGTCGTCGGCCGCCGGTGGCGGCTCGGGCACGCCGCGGATGATGACCACGCCGACCACCATGAGGACGAGGAGCGACAGGATCGCGACCTGGTAGGCGATCGGCCCGGAGCGCTCCGGGTCGAGGACGAAGATGATCCCGCCGTAGAGCAGCGGGCCGACGACCGCCGACAGCTTCCCGGCGAGGCCGTAGAGGCCGAACATCTCGCCGATCTCGTTCGGCCGGGTCAGGCGCAGCAGGTACAGCCGATCCGTCACCGCCACCCCGCCGAGGCCGCTTCCAAGGATCACGCCGGCGATGAGGAATGGGATCTTGGCGAGGAAGAGCCCGATGATGAGCAGCCCGACCGTCCACGAGGCGAGGACGAGCATGAGCGTGCGCTTGGGACCGATGCGATCGCAGAGGAGTCCCCAGCCGAAGCTGGCCAGCACCGCCGCCACGGTCAGACCGATGAGGACGAAGCGCGCCTCGGTGGTCGTGAAGCCGACCGCGTGGATGGCGAACAGGCTCATGACCGCGATCGCGGTGTTGATCGGGTCGGAGTAGAAGAAGCGGCCGACGATGAAGCGCAGCAGCCCGGGCCGCTGCCGGGCATGGGCGACGGTCGTGGCCAGCTGTCCGAACGACCCGACGGCGTCCGAGGCGCGGAACAGGGTGCCGGGGCGCGGCCGCTCGTGGACGAGGATGAAGATCGGGATGGCGAAGACGGCGAACAGCGCGGCGACGAGGATGAAGCTCGCCGCGGTCGTATCGCCGTTCGCGGTGGTCGTCAGCCCGTAGAGCAGCCCCGCGACGATCGTGCCGAGGTAGCCGAGCGCCACGCCCACCCCTGAGAGCCGGCCGCGCGCGGAGGGCAGCGCGACGTCGGGCAGCAGCGCGTCGTAGTAGATGAGCGCCGCCTGGTACGCGAAGTTCGCGATCGCGAACGCGAGCAGGCCGATGCCGATCCCCACGAAGCCGATGAGCGCGGTCGGCACGATGCACAGGACCGTGAAGACGAGCAGGTACGACTTGCGGCCGCCGGTGCGGTCGCTCATCGCGCCTAGGACCGGTGACACGAGGGCGTTCAGCAGGACGCTCAGGCTGGCCGCGACGGTGAAGGCGAGCGTCCCGTTCGTTTCGCCGAGGAACGAGGTCGTCCAGGGACCCATCGCGAAGCTGACGATCGCGAACGAGAAGATCGTGTTGGCGAAGTCGTACAGGGCCCAGGCGAGGCCGTCGACCGCGCTCCCGGAGCGGGTGAGCGTCCCGAGGCCGCGGGCGCGCGGTGCGGGCGCGAGGGCAGTCACGCGTGGAGGCTCGGGGCGGTCACTCCCGGATCATACCGATGCCGCGCTCGCGCCCAGGCGCTCTCGCGCTCTGGTTGCGGTGGCAGAGCGCCCCGATCGGCGACGCGGTACGCTTCCGGGCGCCGACACCCCCGAGCACGGAGTCCACGAGCAAACCGATGCGCACGAAGCTGCTGGCGATCGGCCTCACGGCGGCCGGCCTGGCGACCGCCGCCATCGCCGCCCTCGCCATCTGGCGGCGGATGGGGGCCGAGAGCGAGATCGCGTCGCGGCGGCTCCTCGCGGCACCTGCGGGACCGCCCGCCAGCGACACGCGTCCCTCCTCCGAGACCTCGGTCGGGGGCTCGCGTGCCGCCGCTCCGCGACGCCGGCCCCCGCCACTCGACCTCGAGCCGCACCCGACGGGCATCTTCGCCGCGCTCGGCCGCTTCGACTACCGGTTCCGTTGGGCGCTGCCGATCATCGGCCTCGCGATCATGATCGGCCTCTTCGCCTGGTCGGCCGTGGCCGGCGGGAAGCTCATCCAGGGCGGCTGGTTCATCGCCGGGTCGCAGGAGCAGCGGGCCGCCGCGCTCCTCGCCGACCGGTTCGGCGCGCAGACGACGACCATGATCGTCGTCTTCATCGATCCGGCCGGTGACGCGGCGTCGCCGGCCTTCCAGCGCACGGTCGCGACGACCCTCGACCCGATCCGGAACGATCCAGCCGTCGACGCCATCACCACCTACGCGGATGCCCCGGTGCAGACGCTCCTGAGCCGAGATCGCGCGAAGACACTGGCCGTCGTGTCGCTCACGAAGGCGGAGGAGAACGCGGTTGACGACGCCGCGCGGCTCGCCGGCGAGATCCACGCCCCAACGGGGGTGACGGCGCTCGTGACCGGCGTCCCGCAGATCTACCACGAGTTCAACGCGAAGATCGAGCATGACCTCGTGCAGGCCGAGACGATCAGCCTGCCGATCGCGCTCCTCATCCTGCTCGTCGTGTTCGGCACCGTCGTCGGTGCCCTGCTGCCGCTCGTGGTGGCGCTGCTCGCGCTGCTCAGCGGGTTCGCCGGCATCAGCCTGCTCGCCGGCGTGACGGAGATGAGCATCTTCGTCACCAACCTGGCCAGCATGATCGGCCTCGCGGTCGCGATCGATTACTCGCTGTTCATGGTGAGCCGCTTCCGCGAGGAGCTCCGCCACCACTCGGTGGAGATCGCGATCGAGCGCATGATGGGCAGCGTCGGCAAGGCGGTCGCCGTCTCGGGGATCGCGGTCGCGATCGGTCTCTCCTCGCTGACCGTGTTCGAGGCGCCGGCCCTGCGGAGCATGGGCATCGGGGGGATCGTGGTCGTCGTGTCGACGCTCGTCTTCGCGCTCACCGTGCTGCCAGCGGTGCTCAGCATCCTCGGCCCGCGCGTGAACCGCTGGCGCATCCCGCTGCCCGCCCGGCTGCGCCTCATCGAGGATGACCCCGAGGCCGCCGAGGCGCGCCAGGGACGCGGCGTATGGGCGTGGATCGCGGCGCGGGTCATGCGGCGGCCGTTCCTGGTCGCCATCCCGGCCCTCGTCCTGCTCCTCGCCGCCGGCTCGCCGATCCTCTCGATCCAGCTCTCGACCGGCCAGAACCTGTCCGACATCCCGAAGCTGCCGTCGCGCGATGCATTCCAGCTCATCGCCGACGAGTTCCCCGGCGGCGAGTCGGACCCCATCACGGTGGCCGTCACGTATGGCAGCCAGCCGCCCGCCGAGCTCGGCGTCTCGACCGAGCGGCAGGCGGACCTGCGCGCCTACGTGAACGATCTCGGCACGCTCACCGGGGTGAGCGACGTCGAGAGCGCCCTCGATCCGCCGTCGGGCATCCCCGCGGAGCAGTACGCAACGCTGCTCGCGATGCTGCCCGACCAGCGGCCAGCGGAGGTGCGCCCCGCGCTCGATGCCCACCTCGCAGATTGGATCGGTGGTGACACGATGAAGGTGCGTGTCTTCTCCACCCTGCTGCCTGACTCCGAGGCTGGGAGGGACCTCGTCGACCGTGTGCGGGCGATCCCGGCACCGACGGGCTCCGAGTCGCTGACCGGCGGCCTGCCGTCCCGCTCGCGCGACTTCATGACGAGCTTCCGGGCATCGGTCCCGAACGCGCTGCTCATCGTGGTCGCCGTCACCGGGCTCGTCCTGTTCCTCACCTTCGGCTCGATCTTCCTGCCGGTCAAGGCGGTGCTCATGAGCCTGATCAGCGTCTCGGCCAGCTTCGGAGCGCTCGTCTGGATCTTCCAGCAGGGGCACCTGTCGAGCCTGCTCGGCTTCGAGTCGTCGGGGACGATCACCGCCTCGTCGCCGGTCATCATGTTCGCGATCCTGTTCGGCCTCTCGATGGACTACGAGGTCTTCCTCCTGTCGCGCATCCGCGAGCGCTACCTCGCGCATGGGAACAACACCCGCGCCGTCCAGGAGGGGATCGGGATCACCGGCGGCATCATCACCGGCGCCGCGCTGATCATGGTCGCCGTCTTCGCCGCCTTCAGCCTCTCGGGCGTCATCTTCATCAAGGCCCTCGGCTTCACGATGGCGCTCGCGGTGCTCATCGACGCCACGGTCGTGCGCGGCATCCTCGTCCCGGCCTTCATGCGCGTCATGGGCCGCCTGAACTGGTGGGCGCCGGCGTGGGTCCAGCGGGCCGTCGCCCGCCTCGGGCTCTACGAGGGTGGTGGGACCGATCCGCTGCCGGCGACGGAGGCCGCAGTCGCCATCGAGCCGGCGTGAGCCGCTCGACGGATCTCGCGCGCCTGACGGACCGCTGGCGGCGCCGCCATGACGCCGCGCGGCAGCAGGCCGACGCCCGCCCCGCCGCCGATCCCGAGCGCGAGGCGCTCGCGCGCCGCGCGTTCCCGTTCGCCACGGCGAGCCCCGCGGCCTACGTCGCGGTGCACGGCGCAGCCATGATCGGGTTCACATACGACGAGACCCGGTACGCCGATCCGGACCTCGACGCGTGGCTGCTCGAGGTGGGCCGCCTCCTCGCCGAGCGGCGCCGATGATCGTCTCAGGTGCCGCCCCCGGCTGGGCGGCCCCGCTCGTCGTTCGCGTCTGCGTCGAGGCCGGCGTTCCGCAGCCCGCCCGGCTGCGATGGTCGTCGCGCGATCGTGAGCGCTCGTCCGGGGTGACGCGCCACGCCACCGGCTTCGTCGGGGTGTCGGCGGGGACCGATCCGACGGACGCCCGCCAGACGCTCCTCCACGAGCTCGCGCACTGGCTGGCACCGCTACGCGGCCGGCGGCGACGCGGGACCCGGCATCACGATCGGCACTTCTATGAAGTTGCCTTCGGTCTCTACGCACGGCACGGGGAGGGCGCCGTTGCGGATGCGCTGGGCCGCGAGGCATCGCGCTACCCGAGCGCCATCGGCCATGCCCGCGCCCTCGGCCTCGATGGCGCCGAGGCGGCCTGGCGCGCGCGGCGACGCGACCTGGCCGGCCGTCGTCCGGCGCGCGCTGCGCTGCGCGTCCTGGTGCCCGAGCACACCGTCCGCCTCGCGCGCGACGGGCGCTGGCATGTGTGCAGCGTGTGCGGCGCCCGCATCGTGGGCCTCACGCTCGGCCGCCTGCTGCGCGCCCGTCGCCCGCGGCTGCGGCACGTGCTCCTGACTCGCCAGCCCGCCTAGGGCAGCGCCTCGGCCGGTGTCACGGGCGCGGGCGAGCGGAGCGGCGACGTCGCGCCGGGAGCGACGTCCGCCGGATCACCGTCGGCTTGCGGCGGCCGCCCGCGCGAGCGCGTCCATCGCCTCCGGCGTGGTCGGCGTGGTGGAGCAGATGAGGTGGCCGACGCCAGTCGCGCGATAGGCGGCGATCGCTGCCGCGATGGCGTCGATGTCGCCGCGGATGGCGCGTGGCGGCGGCTCGTCGCCAGGCCCGAGCAGCTCGTCGATGACGACGTTGACGCCGACGGTGACCTCGAGCGTCGCGGGATCGCGACCCGCCGCGTCGAGCGCCGCGCGCAGGGGCTCGAGGCGCGCTGGCAGCTCATCTGCCGTCCCGAGCCAGGCGGTGTTCCACGCGTCGGCGTGGCGCGCGACGAGCGAGAGCATGCGCGGCCGCCTGCCGGCGATGAGGATCGGCATCGCGGGCCGTCCGTCCGGCCGGACCGGTGGCCGCGGGGTGAGGACCGCCCGCTCGGCACGGTGGTAGCGGCCGTCGAGGGTGACCTCGTGCGTGCCGCGGATCAACGGCACGATGATCTCCAGCGCCTCGGCGAACCGTCCGACGCGATGGTCGAACGGGTAGCCGAACGCCTCGAACTCCGGCTCGTGCCAGCCGCACCCGATTCCGAGGATGATCCGACCGCCGGACACCTCCTCGGCGGCGGCCGCCATCTTCGCCAGCAGGGCCGGGTTGCGGAACGGGACGGCCAGCACGAGCTCGCCGAGCGCCACCCGCCCCGTGACCGCCGCGAGGGCCGCGAGGAGCGTCCACGACTCGTGGATGCCCTCGGTGCTGCCGTCGAAGCGGAACAGCAGATGGTCGTAGACCCAGACCGAGTCGAGGCCCGCCGCCTCCGCCGCGAGGGCAGTCGCGCGGATCTGCGGCCACCTCGGGATGGGCGCGCCGCCCTCCGGGGCGATCGGCATGACCGCGCCAACCAGCATCGTCACCGCGGCATCGTACCCGGGGCGCCCGTTGCGCCGGGCGGCGCAGCACGTCGCGAGATGCCGCACGCCCGCCCCTCGATCTGGCACGCTGCGTGCGATCCTGGGCGATCACAGGACGCAACGTCCGGGCCCGGACGGTCCGAGGTGTGGAGTGAGCACCGCATGGCCCAGCGCTCGGTCATGATCGTCGAGGACGATCCCGAGCTGCGCTCGATCTATGGAGAGGTCCTGAGCGAGCACGGCTACTACGTGCTCGCGGCGCGGGACGGCGTCGAGGCGCTCGAGCGACTCGATGGCGGCAGGCTGCCCTGCGCGGTGCTGCTCGACCTGCGCATGCCGCGCATGACGGGCTGGGAGCTCGCTGACCGCCTCCGCGCCGACAGCCGCTGGAGCGAGGTCCCGCTCATCATCTGCGCCGCCTACTACCGCATCGCCGAGGAGGCCGCGCGCCTCGGCGCACGGGCCTGGATGCAGAAGCCGATCGACCTCTCACGGCTCGTCGGCGTGATCGAGGACGTCTGCGGGTGCGACGCGTGAACGCCGGACCGAGCGAGAGCGCTGCCGCCTGGTCGCAGTCGCCCCAGGACCTCGAGGAGGTGCTCCGGCTCGCGGGAGACGCCATCACGGTCCAGGCACCGGACGGGTCGCTCGTGTACGCCAACCGCGCGGCGGCGCGCCAGATGGGCTTCGAGGACGCAGCGGAGCTCATGAAGCACCCGTTGCCCGAGGTGATCGGGCAGTTCCGTCTGCTCGACGCCGACGGCGCGGTGATGCCGGTCGAGAGGCTTCCCGGGCGTCGCGCGATGCTCGGCGAGCCGGACCCGGTCGAGGTGATCCGGTTCCAGCGGGTCGATGGCGACGCCGAGGACCGCTGGTCGCTCGTCCGCGCCACGCCGGTTCATCGCGACGGGCAGCTCTACGCGATCATCAACGTGTTCCAGGACATCACCGCCCTGAAGCGGCGCGAGATCGAGCTCGCGACCCTGTCGCGCGTCGGCGAGCTCGTCGGCGAGCTGGCCGACTACCAGACGACGCTCCAGAGCCTCGCGCAGAACGTGGTGCCGGAGCTTGCCGACTGGTGCGTCGTCGATCTCTTCGAGCCCGCCGGCGGCATCAACCGCGTCGCGGTCGCGCACGTCGATCCGGCGAAGCTGCGGATGGCGGAGGAGCTCGAGTTGCGCTACTCGGCCGATCCCAGCTCCCCGTCCGCGACCCAGGCGGTGAAGGAGAGCGGTGAGCCGCAGCTCTACCCGGAGCTCGACGACCAGATGATCACGCAGGCGGCACGCGACGACGAGCATGCCCGGCTCCTGACCGCGCTCGGCCTGCGATCGATGGTCGCCCTGCCGCTGGCCGCTCGCGGAAAGGTGCTCGGCGTCATGACGCTCATCGAGGCCGAGAGCGCGCATCGGTACAGCGCGGCCGACCTGCCGCTGGTCATGGATCTCGCCCGACGCGCAGGCGTCGTGATCGACAACGCGCGGCTGCTCCACGAGACGAACGACGCGATCCGGATGCGCGACGACTTCCTGGCCACCGCGTCGCACGACATGCGCACGCCGATCGCCACGATCCTCGCCTACCTGCAGCTGGCGCGGCGGCAACGTCCGGGCGGCGATCCGTCCCGTTTCGATGGCTACCTGGAGCGCGCGGAGCGGACGACGGTGCGACTGGCGCGCCTCGTTTCGGAGCTCATGGACGTGTGCCTCATTCGTGCCGGGCAGCCACTGCCGCTGGCCGTCGAGGCGGTGGACCTTGTCGCGCTCGTCGAGCAGGCCGCGCGCGAGCATCGGCCGCTGACCCCCTCGCACAGCGTCGTGGTCGAGCGTGCCGCGGAGCCCGTGACGGTCCAGACCGATGCGGCGCGCATCGAGCGGATCCTCGACAACCTGCTGAGCAACGCGGTGAAATACAGCGGCGAGGGGAGCACGGTCACGCTGCGCGTGGCGCGCGACGGCGATGGGGCGTGCATCAGCGTCACCGACACCGGGGTCGGGATTCCCGCCGAGGAGCTGCCGACGATCTTCGAGCCGTTCCGCCGCGCCTCGACCGCCGGTGGCGCGCCCGGCGTCGGGCTCGGTCTGGCCGGTGCCCGCCAGGTCGGGCAGCAGCTCGGCGCCCGCCTGGAGGCGGTGAGCGAGCCGGGCGCGGGCAGCACGTTCACGCTCCACCTGCCGGCTGCGGCCCCGGTCGGCCACCTCGAAGAGCCGGCTCCCGAGTTGATCCGGGCGATCCCCGATGCGCGGAACGAGCGGATCGCCGACGAGTCGAAGAGCCAGCAGCAGATCGAGCGCGAGGAGGCGGAGTTCAAGCGCGAGGCGCACGCCTGAGGCGCGGGCCGTCAGGCGTGGCGGCCGAACAGCAGCGCGGCATTCAGGCCGCCGAACCCGAACGAGGTTGACAGCGCGACATCGACGCGCCGCTCCATCGGTCCGCTGAGCACCGCCAGCTCGACCTCGGGGTCGAGCACCGCGAGGTTGCAGGTGCCCGGCAGGTGGCCATCGCGGAGCGCGATGGCGGTGATCGCCGCCTCGACCGCCCCGCTCGCCCCGAGGGCGTGGCCGTAGAGCCCCTTGGTGCCCGACACCGGCACGTCACCCGACCGTGGACCCAGCGCCACGTGGAGGGCACGCGCCTCGGCGAGCTCGTTGAGCGGCGTGCTCGAGGCATGGGCATTCACGTAGCCGATCTCGGCGGCCTCGCGGCCGGCGTCCAGCAGGGCCGACGTGATCGCCGCGGCGGCCGCCTCGCCGGTGGGCAGCGGCGCGGTCAGGTGGTAGGCGTCGGTCGAGGCGCCGAAGCCGAGCAGCTCGGCCAGGATCGGCGCGCCCCGCCGCTCGGCAGACTCCAGCTCCTCGAGGACCAGGATCGCGGCCGCCTCGCCCATCACGAAGCCGTCCCGGTCGCGATCGAAGGGCCGCGACGCCGTTGCCGGGTCGTCGTTGCGCTGCGAGAGAACCTTGATCATCGCGAACGCACCGAATGTCAGTGGTGCGAGGGGCGCCTCCGCCCCGCCGGCGAGCGCCACGTCGACCGTTCCGGCGCGGATCGCGTGGAGCGCCTGACCGATGGCCACCGCGCCCGACGCGCACGAGTTCGCGTTGCCGATCGCGGGGCCCTGGACCCCGAGATCGATCGCCACATTCGATGCCGCGGCGCCACCGAAGACGGCGGTCGCGAGCGTCGGCGACACGCCGCGCACGCCGCGGATCACGTAAGCCGCGTGCTGCTCCTCGCCGAACGCGACACCCCCCAGCGCCGAGCCGATCCAGATCCCGGTGCGTGCCGCCGGCCGGTCGACGGGCGCCAGTCCCGCGTGCTCGACCGCCATGCGGGCCGCGGCGACCGCGAAGGCGCTGAACCGATCGAGGCGCCGCGCGCGTCGGGGATCGAGATGGTCGGCGGCCACGAAGTCGTCGACCTGGGCCGCGATGTGCGACGGGAACGGCGACGGGTCGAAGCGATCGATGGCCTTCACCGCCGAACGGTTGGCGAGGACGCCGCGCCACAGGCCGTCGGCGCCATTGCCGATCGGGGTCACGGCGCCGATGCCGGTGATGACGACGCGCCTCACGCCTGCGCCTCGGCGAGCGCCTTGATGCGGCGCAGCGTGCGGCGGGCGATCGGTTCGATGAACTGTGGTCCGATGATGCGCTCGGCGGCGAAGCGTCCGATGAGCGGCCAGGCCAGGATGAGGTCGTGGCGAATGCGCACGTCGAGCATGCCGTCGGGAAGCTCGTCGAACGTCCAGGCCACGGCCATCCCACGCGTCACGCCGCCGGTATGCCGGAACTCGATGCGCCGCTCAGCGCGCAGCGGGCGCTGCTCCGCCTCCCAGCTGACCGGGATCCGGCCGCGCCGCGCGCCCATCGCGAAACGGCGCTCGCCATCGGTCCCCAGCCGGCGCACGTACCGGTAGTGCCGCAGGCGCTCCGGCCAGCGCTCCACCTCGGCGGCGAGGTCGAAGACGACCTCGTACGGGGCGGCGATCCGGATCCCCACCTCGCTCCTCACGGCCGCAGCATCGACGCCACGAACGCCGGGCTGAGGGCATCGCTGGCGGGGCGGCAGTCGCCGAGCGCCGAGCCGAGCCGGTCCGCGGCGCGCGGATCCGCGGCCAGGCGGCGCAGGACATGGCCGAGGATCGGCGGGGCGGCGAGCATCCCCTGGACGAGCCAGGTGAGCGTGTCCTTGGCGGCAAACGCCCCGCGACGCGCGACGAGATAGCGCTCGCCGGCCTCGTCGTCGCCCGGGCGGAGCGCCTCGGCCGCGGCCCGCGCGGAGCGGAGGGCGCGGAAGATGCCCTCGCCGGTGAACGGGTCGATGAAGCCGGCCGCGTCACCGACGAGCAGCCATCCGTCGCCGGCCGTGCGCGTCACGCGATGTCCGATGGGCCCCATGCCGCGGATCGGGGTCAGGCGATGCAGGCCGTCGAGCCGCGCCGCCACCGCGGGGATGCCCGCAATCGCCCCCGCGAACCGCGTCGCCGCGGTGCCGCTGCCGGTCAGCGGCAGTGCCATCCCGACGTTGAGCTCGCCACCCGGCGTCGGTGCGAGGCCCACGTACCACCCCGATCCGACATGCATCTCGCCGTGATCGGTCAGCGCCGGATGCCCCGCGTAGTGCGCCACCAGGCCGAGCCGCCGCGGGAGGGTCGGACGGTCGACGCCGAGCGCACGACTGACCGATGAGCGGGCGCCATCGGCACCGATGACCCACCGGCTGCGCACCGCGATCCGCTCGTCCGCCGTGCGCAGCACGCCGCCCGTGACCCGTTCGCCGTCGCGCTCGAGGCGCTCCAGCGAGGTGAGGTCGAGGAGCCGCGCCCCGGCCGCCACGGCATGGGCCGCCAGCGTGGCGTCGAACGCGCGTCGATCAAGTCCCCACGCATGCCGCGGGCCGCGGCGGTCGCGGTAGCCGATCCGCACCCGGTCGGCGCCGCGAATGACCTCCATGCCATCCAGCGGCACGGCCGCGGTCCGCCACGCGTGGCCGAGCCCGAGCCGCGCCAGCTCCTCGGTGATGCGCGGGCTCGCGTACTCGGCGCACGCCTTCGGGCGCGGGTGCCGCCGCCGCTCGACGACCACGACGTCGCGCCCGTCGCGCGCGAGGGCCGACGCCACCGCGGACCCGGCCGGGCCGGCGCCGACGACGAGGACGTCGCACACAAGATCGCTCATCGGTAGGCCGTGACGACTCGCGGCAGGAACGCCGGGGATCGCCAGACGTGCCGCAGGCCGGCCTCCGCCGCCATGGCGTCGAGCTCGGGCAGGCTGTAGGCGCGCCGGGCCGAGAGCAGCCCGTCGTGTCGGGTGTAGTGGCCTCGCGCCAGGCCAAGGACGAGGGCGGCGGTGAGGGCGTAGGCGGCGGTACCGCGCCGCAGGTCGTTGATGACGACGCCGTCGCGTGCCACCCGGCGCATCTCGCGGAGCGCCTGGACGACCTGGTCGGGCGGGAGGTGGTGGAGGACCAGTGACGCGTGAGCCACGTCGACCGATGCGTCAGGCAGCTCCAGCCTTCGGGCGTCACCCAGTCGCAGCTCGAGGCACGGATCGGCTCGTGTCCAGCTGCGCGCGACCGCGAGCACCTCGTCGCGGGCATCGATGGCGATCACCGACGCCTTGGGCAGCTCGCGCCGGATGTGACGTGGGAAATCGGCCCCGCCGGTCCCGACGTCGAGGATCGACGGCCGATGGCGGCTCGTCAGGCGGCGGATGGCGGCCAGGCTCGCCCCGATCCCGCCGGGGAGGCGATTGAGCATCGCCATCTCGCGCAGGTTGACCCGTAGCTCACGCGGGTCGAGCGTCTCACCGTCGAGGAGCTCGCTCGCGTCCGCGCGCCGATCGAGTGCGTGCATGCCCAGGTCACCCGCGAGGAAGGGGTGGAGCGGGAGACGAGGTTCGAACTCGCGACATGCAGCTTGGAAGGCTGCCGCTCTACCAACTGAGCTACTCCCGCGCGGCCACCATCGTAGCCGACGCCACAGATCCATTCGCGGGCGGTGACATCGTCGGTGCCATTGGTCACGCGTCGCGGGGGTCGTCCGGCCCTTCCCGGCCCCTCCGGACCGGCGCACAACGTCACCCTGCGCACCTGCGTACGGCTTCCGGGGCAGCCATCGCTTCGTGACCGACCGATGGCGCGTTCGAGGAGGCGCGAGATGCCATCGACGAGATCCCTGGCCGGAGGAGCGGTGGCGGGGCTGCTTCTGCTCAGCGCGTGCGGGGTCGGCGCGCAGTCCACAGCGGCGGGCAGCACGGGCATTCGAACGATCGAGCTCGACACGGTCGGGATGCGGTTCGTGCCCGACCACATCGATGTCCGCCTCCACGAGACGGTGCGGTTCGTGGTGCGCAACACGGAGGCGACCCCGCACGAGGTGTTCATCGGGACCGAGGCGGAGCAGATGGCGCATCACGCGTTGCACGCCTCGACCGCGCCGCAGGCGCAGCAGGGGATCCAGCACTATGGCTACGGCGCATACCTGCCGGGGTTCGGGACCGTGGAGTTCGACTACCGCTTCGACTTGGCGACGGAAATCATCATCGGCTGCCATCTGCCGGGGCACTGGGAAGCCGGCATGAAGGCCGCGATCTTCGTGTCCGCCAGCTGACCCTTCGTCGCGCCCAGGTGTCCGGTCGGCACACCGGTATGGGCCGATGGGCACTGGCCCGCTGCGCGACAACCGAATCGTTGTTGCCGCCATCCCACGGGATGATGTCGGCCTCCTCCTCCGCGGCACGCAGGATCGCTGCGTAATCGACTCCCGCGTAGACGATATGGCCAGCCTCCAGGTGCGGCTCGTACTCCTCGCGCTCCTCGATCGTCGTGTCGTGGCGCTCGAGGTCGCTCAGGGTGGCATAGCGCTGGACCCGCTGCGCGACGAGGTCGCCGTAGGGTCGATCCGCGGCCCTACGCCGTCGGCTCGATCCGCGAGGTGCTCACCGCCTACCCGTCACTCGAGCGGCTCATCCCCGCCATGGGATACGGCGAGGCACAGATGCGAGAGCTGGAGGCGACGCTCAACGCCGTCGATGCCGACCTCATTGTGGCCGGCACCCCCATCGACCTGACACGAGTGCTGACGCTGAACAAGGCCGTGGTCCGGGTGCGATATGACCTCGAGGAGGTAACCGGTCCGCCGCTGGCCACGCTCATCGCCCCGATCCTGGCCCGCGCCGAGCGGCACGACCCGGTCCACGCCTGACCCGATCCGCGCCGGCGTCCGGCGGTGTGCCGGGTGTCGGCGCGGATCCCGCACCGCGGTCGCTACTCGATGTCGATCTTCTCGTGCGGGCGGCCGGCGGCCGCCTGGGTCTCGGCCTGATCGAGGCGGGCGATCCATCGGTCGAGGTAGACCCGCGCCGCCATGAGCTGCTCGCGACCGGCATTCTTGAGGTGCTTGCGCGCCTCCTCGGGGAAGATCGTGTGCATCACCGCCCAGAAGGCCTCCTCCATGCCGGAGCGGCCGCCGTCGGCGGACGCGGGTCGGGGCACGCGCCGCTCGAGGTCGCTGAGGCGCGCCTCGAGGTCGGTCGTTGGATCGGCGGCTGGCTGATCGTTCATGGTGTTCGTCTCCTTCATCGGGCCGGTGCGCGAAAGCGGATCTTCAGGGTGCCATCGGCGAATGTCGCGCCGTCGGTCGGTGCGTCCACCAGGATGCGCGGCAGGACGAGCGTGCGGCGCCACGTGCCGAGATCGATGACGAGCTCGTCGGCGTGGCGCGACAGGTTGATCTGGGTCTTCTCGGTGAACGGCAGGTCGACCGAGACCAGGAACGACCCATTGTCGCGCTTCACCGAGTACGGCCGTCCTCGGTAGAAGAACTGCGTCGGGTCCTCGTCGCCGTACAGGCTTGCCGCCAGCTCGCGGAGCAGCGGCACGCCGACCATCTCGCGGTCGAACATCGGCGCCTGCTTGACCGGGATCGGATGGAACGTCTTCTCGACCAGCGGACCGTAGCGCTGCTGGGCGTCGTACCAGCCACGGAAGTAGTGCCACTCCTGGTCGTCGGGCAGGACGCGATTGGCGACCACGAGATCGGTCGGGTAGTTGTAGAGGTGGAAGTAGGTGAAGGAGCGCTGCGCCTCCTTGATCACCACCTGCTCGAGCGTGAGCACGACGCGGACCGATGTCTTGTCGTGGTCGGTGAGCAGGTCGTGCATGTGCTCCAGGCGCGCGAAGAGCTCCTCGCCGGCGTTGAACACGTCGTCGCCGGGCATCGGCATCCCGACGACGCGCTTGATGAGCGGCCCCGTGAGCTTGCTGATCTTGCGGCCGATCGGCTCGACCTTCTCCATCCACCACTTGGCCGCCTCCGGCAGCGACAGAAGGCGGAGGGTCTCCCCGGTGGGCGCGGCGTCGACGACGACGACGTCGTACAGCCCCGAGTCGTGGTGGTCGGCGATCCAGAGCAGGCTGCCGACCTCGTCCATGCCCGGGAGGACGGTCATCTCCTCGGCCATCACCTCGTCGAGCCCGCGCCAGCGCAGGACCGATGCGGCGTATTCCTGGATCCGGCCCCAGTAGCGGGCGACGTTGAAGAAGACATCCGACTCCTGGCCCCACAGGTTCGGCGCGATCTCGCGCGGAGTGGGACCGAGCTGGAGGTCGAAGGCGTCGCCGAGCGAATGCGCGATGTCGGTGCTCATGACGATCGTGCGGTAGCCACGATCCGCGCAGGCGAGGGCGGTGGCGGCGGCGATGCTCGTCTTGCCGACGCCGCCCTTGCCGGTGTAGACGAGGATGCGGGCCATGGGTTCGCGCTGATTGTACGGCCCACGACCCGTGGACCGTGGCCGCTTGCGTGGGCGCGGCGCAACGTGCCGCTCTGTGGCGCCGCCCGACGGGTCAGGTGTTGGCCTATCGGTCTGACTGAAGCGTGAGCCGCGCGGCTGGTCGGTGGTTCGGCGTCGTTGAGCGCGGTATGCCGGCCATCTGACGACGGAGCGCAGGTTCGGTAGTCGGATGGGCGATGAAACGGCACGGCATCGCCTGGCGCCAGGGGCTCAGCCCTCGGACAGGCGCTCGGCGAGGAAGCGGATCGCGAGCGGGTAGCGCCAGTCGATGTTCGCGTGCGTGCCGTCGAACAGCTCGAAGTGGAGCGCCGGCTCGCCGATCCCGAGCGCGCGCAGCTGGCCGGCGAAGGCGGCGGCGCCCAGGTCGAGGTAGTAGTCGTCGCCACGGCCGGCATCGACCCAGATCGCGCGCAGCGAGCGCAGCGCATCGGCGTGCGAGGCGACCATGCGCACCGGGTCCCAGGCGAGCCATCGGTCCCAGACGTCGTGGCGGATCCGGCCGTCAATGTCGAACGGGAGCTGCACGGTGCCGTCCGGATCAGCGCTGTAGCAGGCGGCCATGGTCCAGACGTTGAGCAGCGGGTCGTCCGAGGGCTTCGGGCGTCCGGGCCGGGCCTCGAAATCGGTCCAGAAGGCGTCATAGGAGCCGTCGTACTCGTTGCGGAGCGCGCGCGCCGCCCCGCGGACGTCAGGCCAGTAGCAGTGCTCGAAGAGCGCGTCGCCGGCGTGGGTCGCGAGGCCGCCGAAGAGGTCCGGCCGGAGCATCGGTGTGACCATGGCGCCGTAGCCGCCCGAGCTCTTGCCGACGATCCCGCGGTGCGCGGCGTCGGCGACCGTCCGATAGCCCGCGTCGACGAACGGCACGACCTCGTCGCAGAGGTAGGTGTGATAGCGACCGGTTGCCGGCGAGTCGAGGAACTGGCTGCCTCCGATGGCCGTGAACGCGTCGACGTAGACGACGATCGCCGGCGGGCTCGCGTCGTCGGCCATGAGGTCATCGACGAGCTCCGGCATGTTCGCCTGGAATGGCTTGCGGTTGAGCCACGCCTCGACCATGCCGGCCAGCCCCTGGAGCACGTAGATCGTCGGGAAGCGCGCCGCCGCCACCCGCGCGTAGGCCGGCGGCGTGTAGACGTAGAGCGTGCGGACGTGCGGGTCGCCCAGCGGATTGCCGGTCAGCGCCTCGCTGTGGATCTCGAGGGTGTCGAGCGTGCCGGCCCAGGTGTGCGAGCGTGGCTGCATTGGGGAGAGGGTAGCGGACGGGTGCCGCGACGGGGGCCGAGGCGGTTGCCGTGCCACGGGGGCCGGCGATTGCCACGTGCCGACGCCACCGGCCAGCGGTTCGAAGGTGCCGATCCCATCGGCAGCGGCACGAGCCGCTCGATTGCCGTCTTCGCCGCGGCGATTCCCGTGCCACGAGCGTATCGGCCATTGAGTGGCCTTTCTTGCGTCCCCCGGCAGCAAGCAGCCAGGCAGAAGCCGGTGAGGCTGGCCGATGCATGCGCCGGGCGTGAATCCGGCCAGTGATTGGCCGACACGCTCGCCCGGGGAGAACCGCCGACTGGCCCCGGCGCCAGAGCGGACCTCAGCCGGTCTCGCCGGCGATCTCCAGGCGCGAGAGGCGGCGCAGGAGCACGGCCAGCGCCACGACCGACACCACGATCGCGGCCACGACCGCGGTCCCGAGCGCCAGCCGCGCGTCGGCGCCGAGGGTGAGGTTGCCCAGGCCGTCGGTGATCGAGCGCGCGACGGAGATCGCGTACTGGCGCACGGACAGCGTGGCGATCCCCTTGAATAGGCCGGAGAGCAGCCCCTCCCAGATGAGGACGTAGCCCAGGCCGATGACGAAGGCGCGCGACGTCACCAGGCTGAGGGCCATGAACATGGTCACATAGATGGCGGAGCCGATGACGGCGCCGATGGCGTAGCCGAACCCTGCGCTCGGCGCCTCGGCCGCGATGAGCCCCGCCAGCAGGATCGGCACGCCCGACAGGACCGCGGCGATGGGGATGGCCACGAGGAGCTTGGCGACGCCCACCTGCCAGCGCGCCACCGGCTTGGTGAGGAGGTGGACCGCCGTCCCGTCCTCCAGCTCGTTGCCGATGGCGCTCGTCCCCATGATGAGCGCGATGAGCGGCACGAGTGCCGCGATCCCCAGGTACTCCAGCAGCCCCACCGTCCAGGAGAGCGCGTCCGACGGCGAGCTCGCGTCGCTGCCGAGCCGGAAGGCGAGCGCCACCACCACCAGCACCGCGCCGAGCAGCAGCATGAGGATCGTGCGGCGCCGCGAGACGAGCTGGCGGAACGTGATGCCGGCGATGGTCGCGATGGCGGTCATCAGTCGCTCACCCCGCTCACCGCCCCACCAGGTACGAGAAAACCGACTCCAACGAGTCGTCGGTGGGGAGCACCTCGTACAGGCGGACGCCGGCGTCGCGCGCGGCGACCGCCACGTGGCGGCTGAATGCGCCGAAGTCGGCGGCGCGCACGCTGAGCAGCCCATCGTCGAGCGACACGCCGCCGACCGCCGGCGCGGTCATCAGCGCTGCGCCCAGGGCCCGGTTGTCCGAGGAGCGCACGGTGAACGTGTGCGGGCGGTCGGTCATGAGGCGCCGGATCTGTCGGAAGTCGCCCGACGCCGCCAGCCGGCCGGCGACGATCACCAGCACGCGCTCGGCGAGCCGCTCCACCTCTTCGAGGATGTGGCTGGAGAAGAGGATCGTGGCGCCCTCGGCGGCCATGCGGCGCAGGAGGGTCATCATGTGCAGCCGCTGGCGCGGGTCCATGCCGTTGAACGGCTCATCCAGCACGAGCGCGGGAGGGTCGTGGACGAGCGCGGCGGCGACCTTGATCCGCTGCCGCATGCCCTTGGAGTAGCCGCCGATGGCGCGGCCGGCGGCATCGGTCATGTCGACCGCCTCGACGGCCCGGCTGGTGGCGGCGTCGACATCGGCCAGGCCGTGCAGTCGCGCGGCAGCGCGCACGAATTCGCGGCCGCTGAGGAACGGGTACACCGCCTCGCGCTCTGGCACCAGGCCGATGTTGCGGTAGATCGATGGGTGGCCGAACGTCGCCTCGCCGGCGACGGTCACCGTGCCCGTCGACGGGGCGAGGAGCCCGGCGACCATGTGCAGGATCGTGCTCTTGCCCGCCCCGTTGGGTCCGAGGAGCCCGGTGATGCCCGGGTCGACGCGCAGCGTGATGTCGTTGACAGCCACGACGTTGCCGTACCAGCGCGAGACGGCGGTCAGCTCGATCACGTGCTGATCCGTCGGTAGCGCCAGATGAGGAGGCCGATGGATACGACCACGACCACGAGCGTGACGAGCCCGTAGGTCGAGAGCGAGAGGTCGCTGCGCGCGACCGGCGACTCCGACACGGTGCCGCCGAGCAGCCAGTCGCGGGTGCCGTCGAGCCAGACGAACGGGTTGACCATCGGTCCGAAGTCGCGCAGGAACCCGCTCGACAGGCGCGAGACGGCCTGCGACAGCCCCTGCCCCACGATGAACAGGGCGATGATCGCGCCAGTGGCGTACGCACGGCGCGGCGTGAAGGCGGCGATCGCCAGGCTCAGCGCCCCAACGCCCACCGCGTGCAGCAGCGGCGAGCCGATCACCTGCGGCAGCGAGCCCAGCTCGTCGCCGATGGCACCGGCGAGGTCGCCGGCGGTCAGGATGCGACCGATGAACAGGACGAGCATCGGGGCGCCCATGACGATCACCAGCGCGCCCACGATGGCACCGAGCTTGGCAATGACGTAGTCGACCCGCTCCATGGCATGGCTGAAGTACAGGGCCAGCACCCGGTGGCGCTGGTCGCCGCCGACAAGCTCGGGGGCCTGCGCCGCGACGAAGATGCCGAACACGGCCTGCATCTGCCAGATGTAATCGTCGTAGCTGAACGGCGAGAAGTTCGGCCCGGCGCTGGCGACGATGGCGAGCGCAACGGCGGCAGGGATGATGGCGATCGCAGCCAGGCCCCACGGCGCGATTTTGGCCCGCGCTGGGCGGCCGAGGCCGAACGCCTGGCGCACGCTGGCCACGAACAGCGCCCACGTCGCGTGGACGCGGCCGAGCCGCAGGCCGTCGTAGCCGCGGTAGCCGATGTCATAGATCTCGCTCGCGCCGGCCTGTCCGGGGGCAGCGGCGTGTCCGGCGTCAGGCGGCATCGGTCACCGGCGCCTCGTCGCTGAACAGGTCCTCCAGGCTGCCCCGCCGCTGCTCCAGGCGGACGAGGGCCAGGCCCAGGTCGACCACGCTGTCGCGGACGAGGTCATACGGCTGCTCGTCGCGGGCTTCGACCAGGACGGTGCGCCCGTCGAGGCGCGCCGCCAGGCCGGCAGCGGTGAGGGCGGCGGCGAGCGCATCGGCCCCGTCCTCGACCTCGACGCTCAGGATGCCGGTGCGCTCGGTGAAGCTGGCGACCGGTGCCGAGCGGAGGAGATGGCCGGCGTCGATCGCCAGCAGCTGCGTCCCGACCCGCTCGATCTCGCCCAGCAGATGGCTGGCCACGATGGTCGCGATCCCGAACTCGTGGCCGATGCGGCGGATGAGGTTGAGCATCTCCTCGCGGCCGGCCGGATCGAGGCCGTTCGTCGGCTCGTCCAGGAGGAGCAGGCGCGGGTCGTGGACGAGTGCCTGGGCCAGCTTGACGCGCTGCTTCATGCCGGTCGAGTAGCCGCTGATGGGGCGATAGCGCTCCTCGTACAGGCCCACGTGGCGCAGGACGTCGGCGGTTCGCTCGCGCGACGCGGAGCGCGGCAGCCCCGCCATCTCGCCCATGTGGGTCACGAACTCGGTGGCCGACACGTCCGGCGGCAGGCAGTCGTGCTCCGGCATGTAGCCCACCAGGGCGCGGATCCGCGAGCCGGCGCGCTGGGCATCGAGGTCGAGCACCACGGCGGTCCCGCTCGTCGGCTCCAGGAGGCCCAGCAGGATCTTGAGCAGGGTGCTCTTGCCGGCGCCGTTGGCACCCACCAGGCCGATGATTCCCGGCTCGACGGTGAGGGTGAGGCTGTCGAGCGCAGTGACCCCGCCGGGGTAGCGCTTCGTCAGCTGGTGCGTCTCGATGAGAGCCATGTGTCGTGCAGCCTACCAAGCCTGCGACAGTACGAACGATCCATGGCCCTGTGCGGTCCCCATCACCGATGGTGTCCGGGCCATGGCTTCCCCGAACGCCGTTGCGGCTCCGGCGCGCATGCTGCGTGCCGTCCGGCCGCGGGCGATGCGGCGCTGGCGCCGCGATGCGCAGCTGGTGGTGACCCTCGGCCTGCTCGCCCCGATCACGATCGTCGCCTTGGGACGCAACCCCGAGCCGCAGCTCCTCGCCGCGGTCGCCGTCGTGGCGGTCGCCCTCCAGCTTTTCCTCGGCATCGCCGAGCGTCGAAGCTCGCGGATGCGAACGACCGATCTCGTCGCCCGGTACGGTGGCGAGGAGTTCGCCGCCGTCCTCTTCCGGGCCGACCTGGCCGATGCCACGCAGGTCGCCGACGAGGTGCGCTGTGCGCTGGGCGCGATCCGCATCACGACGCCCGACGGGATCGTGACCGCCAGCGTCTCGGCAGGGTGCTCGGCGATCGGCAGCGAGCCCGCCACCGCGAACCAGCTCGTGCGAGCCGCCGACGTGGCACTCTCGATGGCCAAGCGCGCCGGCCGCGACCGCGTCGTCGCGACGTCGGGGGTCTGACGATGGCCGCTCGGATGCCACGTCTGCCCGGCGGGACCGGCGCCGGGGCCCGGAGGGCCGCATCGCGCGAGGATGGTCGCGTCGAGGAGCAGGAGGCGCTTCGACCGGCGCCGGTCAGGCTGCGGCCGGTGCGCATCACGCAGCCGGTGCCCCCCGCCGCCTCGGCGCTGCCGATCACGCGAGCGATGCTCGCCGCGCTCTTCGACGCCACTCTCGACGCGGTGATCCTCATGGACGACCAGGGCCGTCACCGCCTGGAACCCGCAGGCCGAGCGGATCTTCGGCTGGAGCGCCGCCGAGGCGGTCGGGCACCGGCTCGCCTCGCTCATCGTGCCGAAGCGCCTGCGGGCACGGCACGAGGCGGGCATGCGGCGCCTCCTCGACAGCGGACATCGCCGGGTGCTCGACGAGCGCCTCGAGCTGTCCGCGCTGCGGCGCGACGGGACCGAGTTCCCGGCCGAGCTCACGATCACCGTCGTTCGCAGCGGGGCGCGACTGGCGTTCGCCGGCTTCCTCCGCGACCTGCGCAGCCAGGACCGGCTGCGCCGGCTGCCGATCGTCATCTGCACCGGTGCCCCCCCGCCTCGGCGCCGATTCCTGGGCCGGCTGGCGCCAGTGCTCGCCAAGCCGTTCGACGTGCGCGCGTTCGAGCGCATCGTCCGGGATGTCGCCGGCGCGGGCTGACCGCGGCCGATCGCCTGCTAGGGTGCGCAGCGTGCGCGTCCTGCTCCTGGCGAACGAGTTCCCACCCACCATCTACGGCGGTGCCGGCGTGCACGTCGGGGAGCTGGCTCGTGCGCTGCGCGGCATGGTCGAGCTCGACGTTCGCACCTTCGGCGACCACGACGAGACCGATGTCGGCTGGCGCGTCCGTGGGTTCGCGCCCACGCAGCCGCTCGATGAGGCCGATGCCCGCCTGCGGCCGATGCTCGGCGCGCTGTCGCGCGACGTCGCCATGGTGGCCGAGCCGGTGGCCGCGGATCTTGTCCACGCGCACACCTGGTACGTCCACCTCGCCGGCGTCCTCGCCAAGCTCGCGTACAGCATTCCGCTGGTGGTGACGGTCCACTCGCTCGAGCCATTGCGGCCGTGGAAGCGGGAGCAGCTGGGCGGTGGCTACGAGGTGTCGGCATGGGTCGAACGGACCGCTCTGGCGATGGCCGACGCGGTGGTCGCGGTGAGCGAGGCGACGCGCGGCGACGTCCTTCGCCTCTTCGACCTCCCGGGCGAGCGCGTCCACGTCATCGGCAACGGGATCGATGCCGACTTCTTCCACCGCGTTCCCGAGACCGATGCCCTGGAGCGCCGTCGCGTCGATCCATCGGTCCCGTACGTGCTCTTCGTCGGGCGCATCACGCGGCAGAAGGGGATCGTCCACCTCGTGCGGGCGATCGAGCACCTCGACCCGGGGATCGGGGTGGTCCTCTGCGCCGGCCAACCGGACACGCCCGAGATCGCGGCCGAGATGGAGGCGGGCGTTCATGCCGCGCAGGCCGCGCGGCCGAACGTCGTCTGGATCCCGGAGATGGTGAGCCGCACCGATGTCCGGCAGCTCTACTCGCATGCAGCGGTCTTCTGCTGCCCATCGGTCTACGAGCCGTTCGGGATCATCAACCTCGAGGCGGGCGCATGCCAGACACCGGTGGTCGCGTCGGCGGTGGGCGGGATCCCGGAGGTGATCGTCGACGGGGAGACAGGGCTCCTGGTGCCGGTCGACCTCTCGCTCGACGATCCGATGCTGCCGGTGGACCCGGACCGGTTCGAGCGCGACCTCGCCGGCGCCATCAACGCCCTCATGGCGGACCCCGCGGCGCGCGAGGCGATGGGCCGTGCGGGGCGCGCCCGCGCCGTGGAGCGCTTCAGCTGGTCGGCGATTGCCGAGGCGACCGTGGAGCTCTACCGGACCCTGGCGTGAGGACGCTCAGCCGCCGTCCTTGAGCTTCCGCCAGCCTCCGGCTCGGTTGTTGGCGATGATCTGCCGGAACATGGCGCTGAGCGCCGGCGCGTTGATCCGCTCGCCCTGTCGGACGCCGACCGTCCGCGCCGTCCGGTTCTCGTGGCCGGCGGTGATGATCCCCGCCGGGTCGTCGGTAATGCCACCGTCGTACACGAAGACGTTGACGTGATCCTTTGCGGCCAGCAGCGCGCAGATGTTGCCCTGCAGCACGAAGTAGGGCTGGACGGTGCGCTTGATCGTCTCGACCACCTCGGGGTCGGCCGCGTGGACGAGCTCGCGCACCTGGCGGCAGATCTCCTGCTGCCAGGCCGGCAGCGCGTCGATGTAGGCATCCACGCGCGGATCGCGGCCATAGGTCATGGCATCGAGCATCCCACGGCGCCGGCTAGGGACGCCCGGCATGCGGCGCCGCGGTGCGGTGGGTCAGGACCTGGCCGGTCCGATCTCCGGCTCCGATGTCGGCGGTGCCGCTCCAAGCAGCGGCGACGATGAACAGCGTGCGACCATCCTCGCCGCCGAGCATGCACGCGAAGCAGCCGCGGTCGACCTCCACCCTCTCGAGCACCTCGCCGCCCTCGCGGACGCGTACGCAGCGTCGGTTCGGGACATCGGCGTACCAGGCCGCGGCGGTCGCATCAAGGCAGATCCCATCGGGCACCCCGTCCCCGAGGTCCGCCCAGACACGCCGGCCGGACAGCCCGCCGTCGCTCGCGATATCGAAGGCCGAGAGGCGCCTGCCGTATGACTCGGCGACGATGAGCGTGGCGCCGTCGGGGGTCACCGCCATCCCGTTGGGGAACCAGACGTCGCCCGCGACGTCGCGCGACGCGCCGTCGGGCGTCACCACCGCGACCGCGCCGGGGCTTCGGCTCTTCGCCGGCCATCAGGTCGAATCCGGCGCGGTTCACGAAGGCATTCCCGCGCAGGTCGACGACGATCTCGTTCCAGGCCTGGTCGTTTCCGCCGTACGGCAGCAGCGCCCCGTCGCTGCCGACCGTCATCACTCCCTCGTTCGAGGTGAGCAGCGACCGCCCATCGGGGAGCCAATCGATCGAGAACGGCAGGCCGGGGACGCGCAGTATCACCTCGCGCTCGCCGCGGGCGTCGATTGCGAGCACCTCGCCGGCGACCCAGTCGCACACCCAGAGGCGCCCGCGGTGCCAGCGCGGCGACTCGCCGAGCCCGAGCCCGGTCGCCAGGATCTGCGGGTCGGTCATCTGCGCTCCTCCTGCCGATATCACCCATCATGACCCGCACGAGGCACGCAACTCATCGGTGCGGCGCCTCTCCGTTCGCCATTGGCCGACGGTATCGGCATCGAGGCATCCGGTGCCGATGCGATCGGCAGCCGGCGAACTAAGCCCACAGTAAGGTCGCGCTAAGCGGCGCCGGTGATCATCGGTCCATGCGGCATTGGGACCTCGGAGGCCCGATTCGGGCGCTGCGCCGCCGCGAGAGACTGACCCAGGCGCAGCTGGCAGCGCGGATTGGCTGCTCGCACGACCTCATCTCGCGGATCGAGCTCGATCGCTGCGACTCCGTGCCTGCTGGTCGACTCCGCGACTGCGTCGAGGCGCTCGGCGGGCGGTTGCGTGTCGACGTCGAGTGGTTCGGCGAGGCCCTGCCCCGGCTGCTGGACGCGCGCCATGCCGCGCTGCAGAACCGCGTCGCCGCCCACCTCGGCACGTGGGGCTGGGTCGTCCGAGCGGAGGTCAGCTTCAACCACTACGGCGACCGGGGCCGCGTCGACCTGGTCGCCTTCCACCCTCCGACGCGCGCGGCAGCGGTGGTGGAGATCAAGCCGCGCCTGAACGACGTGCAGGACACGCTTGGCCGCCTGGATGTCAAGGCCCGGCTCGCGCGGCACATCGCGGCGCGATGCGGATGGGCGTCTTCCGGCAGCGTGCCGCTGCTGGTGTTGGGCGAGGGGACGACACAGCGCAGGATGGTGACGATGCACGCGGCGCTGTTCCGGCCGTTTACCATCGGTCGCGCGGCCGCGACATGGTTGCGGTCGCCCGCCCTGCCCGCGCCGGACGGTCTTCTGCTGTTCGTCGCCCCGGACCAAACACCGCCTGCCGATTGGATCGGCGTGAGCCGGTGATGTGCCGACCGGGTCGGCAGATGGTGAAGGACGGGCCGGTCGGCGCTTCGCGCTGCGGCGCGAGCTCGCCGGCGCCAAGACCCGCGGCACTGCCGGCGATGTTCTCCTGCTAGCATCGGGCGCGTGACCCTCCCGAGCTTGGCTGCCCCGGCGCCGCGTGCGCCGCGTGCGCCGCTCGGCAAGCCCATCATCACGGTCGCCGACCTGCGGAAGCGGTACGGGACCCTCACCGCGGTCGACGGCGTGAGCTTCGAGGTCGCCGAGGGCGAGGTCTTCGGCATCCTGGGGCCGAATGGCGCCGGGAAGACCACCACGCTCGAGATGATCGAGGGCATGCGCCCGATCGACGAGGGGCAGGCGACGATCGACGAGGTCGACGTGCGGGCCGACCCGCGCGAGGTGAAGCGGCGGATCGGCATCCAGCTCCAGGCATCCGCCTTCTTCGACGAGCTCAACCTCCGCGAGCTGCTCCACCTCTTCGGGCGCCTTTACGAACGGAACGTCGATGCCGATGCGCTGCTCGCCGACGTCGAGCTCAACGAGAAGGCGAGCTCTACGGTGAAGACCCTGTCGGGCGGCCAGAAGCAGCGCTTCAGCATCGCGGCCGCGCTGGTCAACGATCCGCGCGTGCTGTTCCTCGACGAGCCGACGACCGGGCTCGACCCGCAGGCACGACGACACCTCTGGGAGCTCATCCGGCGGCTCCGCGAGCGCGGCCACACCGTCATCCTCACGACGCACTACATGGAGGAGGCGGAGGAGCTCTGCGACCGGGTCGCGATCATGGATCGCGGGCGGATCGTCGCCCTCGACACCCCCCAGGCGCTGATCGACGCACTCGTCGAACGCGGCTTCCGCAAGCAGCGGGTCGAGCGGCTCGCGAACCTCGAGGACGTGTTCATTGACCTCACCGGGCATGACCTGCGGGAGGACGAGTGACGATGCCGATCCGCATCGGTCTGTTTTGGGCCCTCTTCGTGGCCAGCGTGAAGATGTTCGTCCGCAACCGCGTGGCCCTGTTCTTCAGCCTGTTCCTCCCGCTCGTCATCATGGTCATCTTCGGCGTCCTCAACTTCGGGTCGGGGACGACGGTCACCCTCGGCGTGGTCGACGAGGCGCGGAGCGACGCGAGCACGACGCTGCTGTCGGCATTGCGCGGGATCGACAGCTTCGAGATCACCGAGGGATCGCACGACGAGGAGATCGCCCAGCTCGAGCAGGGGCACCGGGCGGTGGTGCTCACCATCCCGGCCGGGTACGAGCTGCGGCCCGGCGGCGCGCAGCTGCTCGCCGAGACGAGCACGGCCCAGGCGCAGCAGGCGCAGATCGGCGCCCTGCTCCTGAACCAGGCGGTGAGCCAGGCGATGTTCGGTCAGGCTGGCGGCGGCACGACGCCGCCGGTGCGCGTGGAGCAGGTGAATGCACGCGACCTGGGCTACATCGATTTCCTCGTGCCGGGGGTGCTGGGGCTCACGATCATGAACCTCGGCCTGTTCGGGGTCGCCTTCGGCTTCGTGCAGCTCAAGCGCACCGGGACCCTGCGCCGACTGTTCGCCACGCCCACGCCGCCGGCCTACTTCCTCGGCGCGCAGGTGGCCTCGCGGCTCGTGCTGGGGCTCATCCAGGTCCTCATCCTGCTGCTCATCGGCATCGCGTTCGGCCTGCACCTGATCGGCAGCGTCGCGCTCATCCTGCTCGTGGCGCTGCTGGGGGCGGTGATCTTCCTGGCGATGGGGTTCGCGATCGCCGGCTGGGCGAAGAACGAGGACCAGGCGGCCCCGGTCGCCAACCTCGTCAGCCTGCCGATGCTCTTCCTGTCCGGCACGTTCTTCTCGCGCGACGCGATGCCCGACGTGCTGGCCTCGATCACCTCGTACCTGCCGCTCACCTACCTGAATGACGCGCTGCGCCGGATCGCAAACGACGGGGCCGGGCTCGGCGACCTGGGTGGCGACCTGCTCGGGATGGCGGCCTGGGCGATCGTCGCCTTCCTCATTGCGGTCCGCCTCTTCTCGTGGGAATGACCCGGTGAGCGGCATCCCGCTCCTCCTGCGCGCGGAGTGGCTGGCGCTGGGGATCGGCGGCGCGGCGCTTTACCTATGGATGGGCGGCGCCCCACTCTGGCTGCTGCCGCTCCTGCTGGCGCCGGACCTCTCGATGCTCGGCTACCTGGGCGGGCCACGATCCGGGGCGCTCGTTACAACGCGGTGCACAACCTCGTTGTGGCGCTGGCGCTGCTCGGCGTCGGCTGGCTCGTCGGCAGCGCCCCGTTGGCGCTGGGCGGCGCCGTCCTGACCGCGCACGCGGGGCTGGACCGCGCCTTGGGCTACGGCCTGAAGCTGGCGAGCGGTTTCGCCGATACGCACCTGGGGCACATCGGACGCTGATCAGCCCGCGGCGCCGTCCGTGTGCGCCCCAGCGCACCTAACGACCAGGCGGCCGGTCCCGCGTGCGCGCCAGCGCACGTAACGGCGAGGTTGCTGCCCGTTTGGCCCGAATCGAGGTCGGTTCGTGCGCGCCGGCGCACGTTCTGACCAGGAGTTGGGCGCTCGTTGGCAGTTAGGTGGGCCCGGGCGCACGCCTCGCGGCGGCCTCAGCCGAGGTCGTCGGTCGCGCACCAGCCGAGGGTGGAGCGCTCGGCCGACAGCGTGACCAGGAGGTGGCAATCGAGGCAGGTCGCGAGTGCGACCGGGGCGCCCGGTCGCAGCGGGCAGGCGACCCCGTTGGGGCCGATGGGCCGCAGCTCATCGAGACAGACGATCCATGGCTCGGCCCCGGTCACCGTCGACCTGTCGATGCTGCCCCGGGATGGCCGTGGCGCGAGGCCCGCGGTCATGTCCCGCTCCCGACGGGTCGCCAGCCGGCGACCAGGACGGCCCACGCAAGCGCGACCTCGATGACCAGCCCGAGCGCGAGCCACGGCTGGAAGACCAGCAGCATTCCGGCCGAGGCCAACGGCGGTGCCGGGGTGACGTAGGAGATGTGGATCAACGCATGTGCCGCCAGGAAGGTAGCCAGCAGGAATTTCACGGCAGTGATCCTCGCGAGCGGGACGCTCCGAGGATGAGCCTGCGCGGAAGCGGGCCCCAGGGCCGGACGTCCCGATTCGCGGGGCGCTTCGTCACGGACCGCACGGCCTGATTCCGGCGAGGAGCGCGATGCCGGCGCACAGACCGCCGTCGCGATCCGCATCGAGCGGTCCATCGTCAGGCGGGGACCGGAATGCCGGCCGCGAGCATGGCGCCCCATGCCTTCGCTCGCACGACCTCCTCGGGGAGGAGCTCCCCATCCATGGTCATGATGAACGTCTCGCTCCGAACGGCCGGTGCGGCCCCGAGGGTCTCGAGCCGCTCGCGGATGCGATCGGCCGCCGAGCCCGACAGCCAGCGCGGCCAGTGGAGGCGGGTGTCGAACGTCGCGACCGCCCGTCCATCCAGGCGCGGGAGATGATCAAGAAAGGCCACCATCTCAGCGGTCATCCCATGGGCCTCGGTCGGGCCGCCGACGACGAGCAGGTCGAGGTCCGGGGTGACGGCGCTCGGTCCCTCCTCGACGGCAATGATGCGGGTGGTGACCGACGGACGCAGCCCCTCGACGATGGCCTCGGCGACACGACGAGTGGCGCCCTTGCGGGTCGCGTAGCAGACGAGCGCGTTCATGCGTGAACCTCCTCTGCCGCCAGCGCGGCGGCGATCTGCCTTCAGCCTGTGCTCGGCGGGCCGACGCGGACAGTGCCGGAGGTCCCGCGGCCGGGCGACGAACGGCCCGGATCGGCCTGCGGCGAGCGCCGGCCTAGGGCTAGCCGATCGCAGTGCCGAGCAGCGCGCCGACCCCGAAGGTGATCGCGGCAGCGGCGAGCCCGAAGCCGAGCTGCCGCAGGCCGGAGACCAGCAGCGGCCGGCCGGTCATGACCGTGATGACCGCCCCGAGGGCGAAGAGGGCCACGCCGGACAACGCCGCCGAGGCGATGATCGCCCCGGTGCCGAAGGTCACGAGGAAGGGGAGGACGGGAATGATCGCACCGAGGCTGAAGAGGACGAACGAGGTGATCGCGGCGGTCCAGGCCGATCCGCCCAGGTCGTCCGGGTCGATGCCCAGCTCCTCGCGGGCCATCGTATCGAGGGCGGCCGCCGCATCACCGCCGATGATCCGGTCCGCGAGCCGCCTGGCCGCGTCCGGTTCGAGCCCTTTCGCCTCGTAGATGAGCCGCAGCTCCTCAGCCTCCTCCTGCGGGAACGCGGCGAGCTCCTCGGACTCGGTGGCGATCTGGTTCGAATACAGCTCACGGGCGCTCTGGACGCTCAGCCACTCGCCGAGCGCCATCGACAGCGAGCCGGCGAGGAGGCCGGCCAGGCCCGCGATGAGCACCGGCGAGCCGCCGGCGCTCGCGCCGGCGACGCCCATGACGAGCGAAAGGTTCGAGACGAGGCCGTCGTTCGCACCGAGGACCGCCGCGCGCAGCGCGTTGCCGCCGACTCCCTTGTGCCGCCCCTCGAACCGCGCGAGTGTGGAGCCGCTGGCCCCGCCGGTCACCGAGCGGAGCAGCCTGGCGTGCGACCGTTCGTCGGCGGGAAGCGACGTGCCGGCCGCCTCGGGTTGGTCGTCGTACATCGTGCGTGCCTTCCGCTCCTGCGTCGCGATGACCGGTGCCACGACAGAGGCACCGAATCGCCGCGCGACGAAGGCGAGGAAGCGGGCGCGCCACGAAGGTCCGAGCGCGCCGGAGCCGCCGCCCTCGGCGAGGCGCTCGCGCCAGAGGTCACCGTGGCGCTCCTCGGCCGCCGCCATCCGCTCGTAGAGCTGTGCCAGGCGATCGTCGCCGGCCTTGGCCGCCATGGCGTGGTAGATGTGGGCGCCGTCCACCTCTCCCTGCAGGTTGGCGCGCCAGCGGGTGATCGTGGCCGGGTTGACGTCCGTGCTCACGTTGCTCCTACGGCCGGATGGCGATCTTCAGCACACCATCCAGGCGGTTGCTGAAGATCCGGTAGGCCTCGTTGATCTCGCTCAGGGGGAACGTGTGCGTGATCAGCGGGGTCGGGTCGAAGCGACCAGCCTCCACCATCCGCAGGAGGCGACCCATCCGCTCTTTGCCACCGGGGCACAGGGTGGTGACGATCGTGTGATCACCGAGCCCTGCGGCGAAGGCCTCATACGGCATCTGCAGCTTGCCCGAATACACGCCCAGGCTGGAGACCGTGCCACCGGCACGCACGCAGCGGAGCGCGGACTCGAACGTGACCTGGAGCCCAAGGGCCTCGATCGCCACGTCGGCACCGATACCGCCGGTCAGGCGCTTGATCTCCTCAACGACGTCGACCGTGGCTGGGTCGAGGACGATGTCGGCACCCATGCGGAGCGCCATCGCGGCCCGGCTCGGATCGCCGTCGACGCCGATGACGAGCGCGGCGCCCATCAGCTTGGCGCCAGCGGTCGCGCATAAGCCGATCGGCCCCTGGGCGAACACGGCCACGGTGTCCCCGATGCGCACCTTGCCCGACTCTGCGCCGGCGAACCCGGTTGACGCGATGTCCGCCAGCAGGACCACCTGCTCATCGGTCAACGACTCGGGGATCTTGGCCAGGTTGGCCTGGGCGTTGGGCACAAGCAGGTATTCGGCCTGCGCGCCATTGATCGTGTTGCCGAAGCGCCAGCCGCCGATCGCCTGGTAGCCGGTGCCGTGACCGCACTGGCTCAGGGTGCCGCCGAGGCATGCGTGACACTGGCCGCAGGGTGTGATGGCGCCCACCAGGACACGCTCGCCGATCTCATAGCCGACGACGCCAGGGCCGATCTCATCGATGACGCCAACCGGCTCATGTCCGACGATCAGGCCGGGCTGCACCGGGTACTCCCCCTTGAGGATGTGGACGTCCGTGCCGCAGATCGTGGTGAGGGTCACGCGAATGACCGCTTCGCCGGGTCCCGGTGTGGGCCGTGGGACCACGTCGACTCGGATGTCGTTCGGTCCGTGGAAGACCGCGGCACGCATCGTGGTGGCGCCAACACCGGCGCGGGTGGTGGGTGTGACACCGAGAGTCATGGTGATTACCTCCTTGACGGCTCGCGCGTCAGCGGGCAGTGGGGTGCGCCGCAGGCTCGCCGGTGCGCGATGACAGCGACGGCGGAGGCGTTCCGCACCACCTGTCCGACCTCCCCGCAGGGAAGAGCCGACATGCCGATGCTGTCACCGAGCCACCCGACGGCTCGCGGCGCGCGGTCGGTCGAGCGCCGCCGAGGCGGTCTCGGCCATGGTTCCCGTGTCGACGACGATCAGCACGGCATCTCGGCGATTGCCTCCGAGCCGATCATGACGGCCGGCGTGCTGGGACAGGGACTGATCGGTCATGCGCATGCAAGGAGCATCGGGGGGACCCGACCGGATCGGGAGGGGCGAGTGACCCATCCCCGTGGGCCGTTCGGCCCGTTCGGTCAGACGTGGTAGAGGTGTCGTGCCTCGCGCGCCAGCTCGTCGCGCACGTCGGGATGAGCGATCGCGATCAGGGCCTCCGCGCGCTCCCGGATCGTCCGCCCGAACAGCTCGGCGACCCCGTACTCGGTCACCACGGTGCGGACGTGGGCGCGAGTCGTCACCACCCCGGCGCCTGGCGGCAGGACCGCCGCGATGCGCGAGATCGCGCCGCCGGCCGCCATCGAGGGCAGCGCGATGATCGCCCGCCCCTCCGCGGCAAGTGCCGCGCCGCGCATGAAGTCCATCTGGCCGCCCACGCCGGAGTAGAACCGGGTGCCGATCGAATCGGCGCTCACCTGGCCGGTGAGGTCGATGGAGATCGCCGAGTTGATCGCGACCATGCGCCGGAAGCGCCGGATGACCGCGGTGTCGTTCGTGTAGTCCACCGGGCGCATCTCGATCATCGGGTTGTCGTCGACGAAGTCGTAGAGGCGCTGCGATCCCATCAGAAACGCGGTGACGATCTTGCCGGGGTTGATCTCCTTGGCCGCGCCGGTCACCGCGCCCGCCTCCACGAGATCGAGGACCGAGTCGGTGAACAGCTCGGTGTGAATGCCGAGGTCCCGCTTGTCGCGCAACGCCAGCGCGACCGCGGCCGGAATTGAGCCGATCCCCATCTGGAGCGTCGCCCGGTCGGGCACGAGCTCGGCCACGAAGCTCCCGATCTGCCGCTCGACCTCGCCCACCTCGCCCACCCGGTGCGGGTGGGGCGGCTGGTCGACCTCGACAGCCAGGTCGATGTCCCGCACGTGGACGAACGAGTCACCCAGCGTGCGCGGCATCGAGCGATTCAGCTGCGCAATCACCAGCTCGGCACTGGCCATCGCGGCCAGCGCGGCGTCGACGCTCGTCCCGAGCGAGCAGAAGCCGTGCGCGTCGGGCGGCGACACGTTCAACAGCACCGCGTCGAGTGGCAGGGCGCGACTGGTGAACAGCTCCGGGATGTCGGACAGGAAGATCGGCACGTAGTCCGCGCGCCCCTCGTTGACGGCCACCCGCGCGTTGCCACCGATGAAGAGCGCGCGATGTCGGAAGCTCGCCGCAAGCTCGGGTGCGAGGTGGGGTGCCGGCCCCTCGGTGTGGAGGTGGATGATCCCCACCTCGCGAAGCTCGGGGGCGCGGTCGGTGAGGGCCTCGAGCAGGACCGACGGCGTCGCGGCACCGCCGTGGACGAAGATCTGGTCGCCTGAGCGAATGCCGGCCACGGCTTCTCCGGGGGAAACGATGCGCATCGGTGGTGGTGCTCGCGTGCAGTGAATCGTGGATCACGGTATACCCGCGCGCCGTGGTCGCAGAGGGCGGACTGGACCGCTCGTTCGGTCCGAACGGCACTGCGACTCCGGCGACCTCGCGCCGGAGGATGAGGGCGAAGAGAGGCACGGACCGATGAACGCGACAGCAGCCCAGGCGCGACCGATGCACCCGCAGCGGGGTGCCATCGACCGCCAGCGGTGGGTCTCGATCCGCCCGATCGAGCGTTCAGACGCGCCCGGCCTCTCCGACTTCTATCTCGGCCTCTCACCGGAGTCGCGGCGTCGCCGCTTCCTGGGCTTCGGGACGCTCGACCTTGCCAGGCTCGCCATCGCCTTCACCGACCCTGCGTCGCCGGGCCTCGTCGCGATCCTTCGCGAGCCGGGGCCGCGCGATGGCGCCATCGTGGCGCACGCATCGGTCCACCCGGACGGACGCGGCGAGGCAGAGGTGGCCTTCGCGGTGGCCGATGCGCTGCAGGGGCGTGGGGTGGGCCGCGCCCTCACCACGGCGACGCTTGCGCTGGCGCGCTCGATGGGGCTGACGCGGGTGCGGGCGAGCCTCTTCGCCGACAACGTGGCGATGCGGCATCTCCTCCTCCCATCCGGCTGCCTCGTCCTCCGGGACGAGATCGACGCCGGGGTGGAGGAGGTCACGCTCGGGCTTGCCGCCTGAGCCTCCCTCAGCCTTCTGCCACCAGCGCCACGAAGTCCATCGCCGAGATCACGCCGCTGGGACGGCCGTGGTCGTCGACGGCCACGAGCCGATGCAGCCGCTCACGGTGCATGAGGATCGCGGCCTCGTGCAGGGTGGCCGACGCATCGATGACGCGCGGCGGGGTGCTCATCACCTCGCCGACGCGGATCCCGGATCCCCGATGGTGGATGAGAGCCGAGATGCTCGGGACGGCCAGGTAGAGCAGGTCGGTCTGACTGATGACGCCGACCAGACGGCCCGCCAGGTCGACGACCGGCAGCCCGGTGATGCGGTGTCGCCGCAGCAGCTCCTCGGCCTCTTCGAGCGACGCGTCGACGGAGACGACGATCGGATCGATGGTCATCAGGTCTGCGACACGGAGGCGAGCGTCGATGGTCATGACACCTTCTCCTCTGGCGGTGGGGCGTCCGCGCCGCGGACGACAAGGACGGAGCAGTGGGCGTGAACGAGGACGTTGCGCGCGACGCTGCCGAGCAGCAGACGGTCGAGGGCGCCGCGGCCCCGCGACCCGGTCACGATGAGATCCGCCCCATGGTCGGTCGCGGCGGCGATGATCGTCGGCGCCGGATCGCCGCTGCGGACGTGTGCGCTGGCATGCACGCCGATCTCGTTGAGGCCCGCGACCATCGCGCCCGCGTCCGCGCCGGCACGCTGCTGGAGCTCCCGCCGCTGGCGCTCGAGGCGCTCGTCGCCCAGGGTGTAGAGGGTCGTCATGAGCTCGAATGCCGGGCTGTCGGGGACTGCGACGGCGACCGCGACGGCATCGAGCCCGGCGAAGGCGCCGAACGCGCCGAGGCGCCGGGGAATGACGCTCGCGGCCGACGAACCGTCGGTGGCGACGAAAAGGCGGCTGATGGTCTGCCCACGGGCGACCAGGACGGCGCAGGGCGCATGCATCGCAACCTCGATGGCCACGGATCCGAGCAGCATCGTGGCGAGCCGTCCACGACCGCGCGATCCGGTGACGATGAGGTCGGCGCCGACCTCGGACGCTGTCGCGAGGATGGCATCCGGAGCGCGCCCGGGGACAGGGTGGCGGCGCACCGCCAAGCCGGCTTCCGCGAGTGGGGCGCCGAGCGACGCCAGGCGCACATCGACGTCGTCGTGGAGGCTGTCGTTCATGTCGCCGACCCAGTCCATGCCGGATCCGGCGCCACCGGTCCAGTCGATCGGCACGCTGTAGGCGCCGACCAGGTGCACCTCGCTGCCCGCCGGCCAGCGCATTGACGCCACCAGGTCGCGGGCCACGACCGACGACGGCGAGCCATCGATCGCGAGGACCATCTTCATCTTCACGGCACCTCTTCTTCACGGGGAAGTCTGCGCTCCGGCGGCTCGCCCTGCGATGGCCGAGCGGCCCACAGCCGCAGGCCGAAGGGCCCATCAGCATGCTGCGGGCGTGCCGGCACGTCCGCTCAGGCGACCCAGCCGATGTCGGACGTCCGGCTGCGGATCACTTCGGCGAGCGCGGCCGGCGCCAGGGCGACAGCAGCCGCAACGCCCCATTCGGCGGCGCTCAACGGAATCGCGTGGAAGGCCTCGGCGAGGAAGGGGACGTACGGGATGGCGGCCTGGATGGCGATGACGACGATGGTCGCCAGCGCCAGGAACCAGTTCGCGCCGAGCCGATGCAGAGGCTGGACCAGGCTCCGGTTGGCGAACGCGCGGATGGCCTGCGCCACGACCAGCGTGGTGAACGCGACCCATCGCCCATGCTCGAAGTCGGCGGGGTGGGTGATGAGGATGATGAACGCGGCGATGGCGCTGAACCAGCCGGCGCCCGCGATGCGCAGCAGGATCCCTCGATCGAGGAGCGGTCGGCTCCGCGGTCGGGGCGGGCGCTCCATGGTGTGCGGCTCCTCAGGCTCGCGCTCGAACGCCACCGACGACGAGAGGTCGATGAACAGCTCGAGCCAGAGGATCTGGAGCGGCAGCAGTGGCCGGCCATAGCCGGCGATGGTCGCGATGAGGATGAACCCGAGCAGGGCCACGTGGGTCGAGACGAGGAAGACGAGGCCCTTCTGCACGTTGGCCACGATCCGCCGGCCCTCCCGGAGCCCCTGCATCATCGTGGCGAACGAATCGTCGCCCAGCACGAGGTCCGACGCCTCGCGCGCCACGGCCGTGCCCGAGCCCATCGCGACCGCGACGTCGGCGGCGTTCAGCGCCGGGGCGTCGTTGACGCCATCGCCGGTCACCGCGACCGATCGACCCGCAGCCTGGCCGACGCGCACGAGGCGCAGCTTCTGCTCGGGGATCGCTCGCGCGACAAGGCGCAGGTGGGCCATCCGGGCGGCGAGCGCCGCATCGGTCAGCTCGTCGAGCTGGCTCCCGGTGATCGCCTCACCGGGGGGGAGGCCGACCGCGTCGGCGATGGCGGACGCGGTGTCGAGGTGATCGCCGGTGACCATCATCGTCTGGATCCCGGCGCGCGTTGCCGATGCCACGGCGACGGGGACGTCGTCGCGGATCGGGTCGCCGAATCGGATGAGCGCGCGAAGCTGCCACGGCTCAGCGGCGGTGCGCGCGGCCAGCAGCAGGAGCCGGCCGCCTCGGCCGGCCTCGTCGGTGATGAGGCGCGACCAGGCCTCCCGGTCTCCGCTCGTCGCCGCGAAGCCGACCACCACCTCGGGTGCGCCGAGCGCCAGCTCGCGCCAGCCGTCGCCGTTTCGGTGCCTCACCGTGCTGTAGGGTCGTCCGTCGGCCGCGCCGGTGGCGGACTCCAGGTCCTCGGTGTCGAGTGCGAACGGCACCCCGCGCGCCACGAGCTCCGCCTCGATGGCCGCGGTGAACGAGCCCCGACGGCCCTCCGCGGTGGCACTCCACGCATCGTCTTCGGCGGCCAATGCCTCGAGGAGCAGCGCATCCGCCTCCGGTTCAGTCACCGGCCCGTTCGGACGGAGCAAAGCCTCCACGCCCAGCCGGTTGCGGGTCAGGGTGCCGGTCTTGTCGGTGATGATGAGATCGACCGCCCCGAGCGCCTCCTGCGCCGCCAGGCGCCGGACAAGCACCCCGCGCCGCATGAGCCGATACGCGCCCAGGCCGAGGACCACCGCGAGCAGGATCGGTGGCTCCTCGGGAATGGCGGCGATCGCGGCCGAGATGCCGGCCAGGATGTTGGCGCCCGCCGGCTGCCCGCGGACGAAGCCGAGCCCCACCGTGATGACGATGAGCACCGCCGCAGCCACGAGCAGGATCCGCACCAGTCGATCCAGCTCGCGCTGGAGGGGCGAGCGCGGACGTTGCGCGGTGCCGAGCGTGCCCGCGATCGACCCGAGCTCGGTTGCCGGGCCGGTGGCGACGGTGAGCGCCCGTCCGCGCCCGCCGACGACGCTCGTGCCGGCGTAGACCATCGACCGCCGCTCGGCGAGGGCCGCCGGCTCCGGATCGGGCGTTGCGCTCGTCTGCTCAGGGACCGACTCGCCGGTGAGGACGCTGCGATCGACGAGCAGGCTGGTCGCGGGGAGGACGCGCGCGTCCGCCGGTACCACGTCACCGGCAACGAGGACGAGGACGTCGCCAGGCACGATCTCGCGAGCCGCGATCTCCGCGCGCGACCCGTCGCGCATGACATGGGCGCGCGGCGCGACCGCCTCGCGGAGCTCGGCGAGCGCCCGCTCCGAGCGGTACGCGGTGGCGACGTCGGCACCGACGATCGGGATGAGGCCGGCCAGGACGAGGAGGCCGTCGCGAACCTCACCGAGCAGGACGGCACCGATCCCGGATGCGGCGAGGAGCAGCACGAACGGCTCGGTTGCGGCATCGAGCAGCGCGCGCCACGCCGAGGGCGGGGCATGGACCTCGAGCTCATTCGGCCCGAAGCGCGCGAGGCGGGCACCGGCTTCTTCCGCGGTGAGGCCGGTGCTCGGCGTGACGCCAAGCGCGCGCGCCACCTCGTCGGCGGCGCGCGCGTGCGGGGGATCGGCCGGGGCGTCGGTCATCGGCGCATCAGACGCGGCCCTTCGGAACAGTGTGCCAGTACGTCTTGTTGAAGACGACCTTGCTGAGATGCCAGAGCCGATTCGGCTCTGGCCGCGGCGGCGGATGGTCATAGTCGAAGCGCAGCAGCGTGCCCTTCCCGTCGCCGACCTCGAAGAAGCACATCACCTTGCCGGTGTAGCTGCCCGCCACCGCGTCCGGCGCACGGCCCTCGACCGCGGCCACGATGCGCTCGACGACGATCGGTGCCTCGAAATGGGCAGTCGAGCCGGCCTTCGAGAGCGGCAGATCGGTCGCGTCGCCGATCGCGAACATGCGCTCCTGTCCTTTCACCTCGAGCGTGTGCGGGTCGGTCGGCAGCCATCCTGACGGCGGTGCCAGGCCCGAGTCGATGACGACCTGGGCGCCGCGATGCGGCGGGACGAGGATGAGCAGATCGTACGGCATCTCCTCGCCCTCGAGCGCCGCGGCGGCTCCTGCCGGGATCGAGATCCGTCGAAGTGAGCTCGAGCAGGTCCATCGAGAGCGAGCAGGCCTTGATCTCGACGTCGCCGATCTCCTTCGCCTGGCGAAGCGCCTCCGCTTAGCTGGCCTGGCCACGTCGCCGCAGCCGGCGAACCGCTTCGGCACCCTCGCGACCCGCCTCCGGGGCGAGCCCGTGGTCGAGGTCGATCCGGCCGGCGCGAAACGCGTCGAGCGCCCAGTACTGGAGGAAGAGATGAACCGGCCTGCCGAGCGCGGCGGCGCCTGCGACCAGCACCGCGGCCGCTCCAGGGCGGTCATCGGTCCCGGAGAAGAGGCTGATGGCGAGTGCCTCGCTCATGGTCATTGCACCTCGTTGAGTGCCTGTCCGCGCTCAGCGTCGGGCTCGGCAGCCCGGAGGCGCAGGCCGGGCGGCCCCTTTTTGGCGAGGCCATCCCTCCCATCCGGGGTGCGGTGCGGTGGGGAGCCATGGACCCTGCCGGATGGCACGTCGCAGCGGTCCGTCCGGAACTACCGCGGAGGCCCGGCCTGCGGCGACGGTTTCGATGGGCCCGTGTCGCCCGAGCATCGAGCAAGGAGTCAGACCATGCGCATCCTCATCGGAGTCGATGGCTCGAGCGCCGCAGAGGTGGCGTGCGAGTTCGTCGCGAATCGAACGTGGCCGTCCGGCAGCCAGGTGCGGCTGATCGGCACGGTCGAGTCACGGGTCGACTGGGTCGGGCTTGCGCCCGTCGCCGACGGGACCGTCGAGGGGCAGCGCGCAGCGCTGGCCGAGGTCCTCGAGGAGCGCGCCGAGCCGCTGCGCCGCCACGGGCTGGCGGTCGAGGCGACTGAGGAGCTCGGGCGCGCGGCCGAGCTTCTCGTCCAGGTCGCGAGCGAGGAGATGGTCGACCTCATCGTGGTCGGATCGCGCGGCCTCGGTCCCATTGCGAGCGTCGTGCTCGGCTCGGTGTCGGCGCACCTCGTCGACCATGCAACCTGCCCGGTCCTCGTCGTCCGCTCGCCGGAGGCGAGCCGAATGCTGCTCGCCACCGACGGGACGCTGAGCTCGCGCGAGATCCCGCACGTCCTCGCCGGCTGGGGATCCGCGTTGCGCGGGCTGCCGGTCGAGGTGCTCAGCGTCGCCCATGGCGAGGGATTCGTCACGGCCTGGGCGGCCGAGGACCAGGACCATCAGCCGCACGCCGACCTCGTCATCCACCACGAGATTGCCGAGCGGATGGCTGAGGAGATGACCGAGCTCGGCTGGCATGCCGAGGCGGTGGCGCGCGCTGGCGATCCGAGCCGGCAGATCATCGACGAGAGCCGTGAGTGGGGCGCCGACCTGATCGTGACCGGATCGCGGGGCATCGGAACCCTCCGTCGCATCGTGGCCGGCAGCGTGGCCCACGACGTCCTCACCCACGCCCGCTCTTCGGTGCTCGTGATGCGCGGGCACGTCCCCGCCCGCATCCGGGAGACCGCGCCGTCCTCCGCCCGGCAAGCCATCGGCTGACAGCGCGGCGCCAACCGGGCGGTCGACCAGCCTCGACGGAAGCCGCCGCGCAGTCCGTCGGGGCCCATGCGGCACATAGCCACGGGCCGATCGGCCCTGTCGCGGAAGCCCGTTCCCGGCTGCAATGGGCGCCGCCGCGGAGTGCTCGCTCACGGCGTCAGGAGCAACCGTTCACGGAGTCAATCAGAGTCACGATGAGACGCGCCCTCGCCTGCTTCGCCGCCTGCACCGGCATGGTCACCGGGCTGGTCGTCAACCCGTGACGATGGCGCCCCGACCGGCCGCGACGGACGAGAGGTTCGTGCGCCTGTCGGCCAGCATCCCGCTCCATGGTCACCCGGCGCGCGTCATGGCATCCCTTGCCAGGGGGGCCGTCGCCTGGCACGGGGAAGCGGTTGACGGCGCTCCCGACGGGCTTCAGCGCTACCTCATCGATCTGCGGCTTCGCGTGGGTGGATCGCGGACGGGCTTCGCCACCTTCCGCAAGGCGACGCTGCTCGACCTCGGGCCGCCGCAACCGGTGCGCGGCGGGTGGGTGGCGGAGATCGGCTGGCGGGCCGCGGGGACGCTGCCGCTGTTCCCGGTCTTTGCCGGGCGGCTCGGCATCGGGCCGGACAGCCTGCGAATCGACGGGCTGTATGCCCCGCCGGGCGGCGTCGCCGGCCGGCTCGCGGATCGGATGCTGCTCCACGTCGCCGCCAACGGCACCGCGCGCTGGCTGCTCACCGAGCTTGTTCGGGAAGCGGAGGAGCCCGACGCCTAGCTTCCCGAATTGTCTCCGAGGTGGTGGCGAGCGACGAACGCCGCGGCCTGGGTGCGGCGCTGGAGGTTCAGCTTGGAGAGGATGCTGCTCACGTAGTTCTTCACCGTCTTGTCCGACAGGAAGACCTCGCCCGCGATCTCCTTGTTCGTCTTTCCCTCGGCGACGAGGAGCAGGATCTTTCGCTCCTGGGCCGTCAGGTCGGACAGCTCGTCGCTCGCGCCCCCCGCCGCCGCGGCGCGGACGCGCTGCAGGACCTTCTCGGTCACGGCCGGATCGAGCAGCGAGTCGCCCCGCCCGACCGCTTCAAGGGCGGTCACCAGGTCGCGGCCACGGACCTGCTTGAGGAGGTAGCCCGATGCGCCGGCGATGATCGCCGACAGGACCGCCTCCTCGTCGGGGTAGCTGGTGAGCATCACGACCCGGGTCTCGGGTCGCGTGGCGCGGATCTCGCGGCAGGCCTCGATCCCTGATCCGTCGGGGAGCCGCACGTCCATGACGACCACGTCCGGCTCGAAACGCCGCGCCTCGCTGATCGCCTCCGCGACCGTGCCCGCCTGGGCGACGACCTCGAAGCCGTCGCGCCGATCGAGGAGGGCGACGAGGCCCTGGCGCACGACCTCGTGGTCGTCGACGACCAGCAGCCGCAGGGGGCGCGTCGCGGGTTCGGCGGTCATCGGGTGCCTCCATCGGCTCCGCCTTGGGCGGGGAGCGCCACGATGATACGGGTGCCGCCTTCGGCGCCGCTCGTCACCGTGAGCGTGGCACCCAGGGCACTGCTCCGGGCACGCATGTTCGCCAGGCCGTGGTGCCCGCTGCCGCCGGCCCGATCGGCATCGAATCCCCGACCGTCGTCGCCGATCTCGAGCCGCAGCTCGTCGGCCGACAGGGCGAGCGCCACGGTGGCGCGCGAAGCGGCGGCGTGGCGCGCGATGTTGCTCAGCGCCTCGCGAGTGATGGCGAGCAGCTCGGCCACGGTCTCGATCGGCAGGTCGGCGACTCGCTGCTCGGGGTCTGCCACCTCGACCGCCACCGTCACCGCGCCATTCCGATGGAGCTCGATCGCGAGCTGGGAGAGGCCGGTGGCCAGCGTGCCCGCCTCGAGGAGCACCGGCCGCAGGCCGAAGATGAAGTTGCGGATGTCGCGGATCACCGCGTGCAGCGCGTCGATTGCGCCATCGATACGTCGGCGCGCCTCGTCGGGCTCCGCGGCCATGAGATCCGGCACGTCCTCGAGGGCGAGCGTCTGGGCGTAGATCGACTGGATGACGCTGTCGTGCAGATCCCGGCTGATGCGATCCCGCTCGTCGACGACGGCCAGGCGCCGGACCTGGTCGTGGAGGCGGGCGTTCTCGATCGCGATCCCGGCGTGCAGGGCGAACATCTCGACGAGCGCCTGGTCATCGGTGCTGAACTCGGACGCCCCGAGCTTGTTTGTCAGATAGAGGCGCCCGACCGCCTCGCCGCGGGCCGTGATCGGCATGCCGAGGAAGCTGTGCATGGTCGGATGGTGGGGCGGGAAGCCGTGGCGGTGCGGATGGGTGGCGATGTCCGGGATCCGATACGTGCGGTTTTCGCGAATGATCAGCCCCAGCAGGCCCCGGCCGTGGGGCAGGTCGCCGATGCGCGCGCGCTCCTCGTCGCTGATGCCGCTGGTGATGAAGCGCTCGATGGCACCGTCACGATCGACGATGCCGATCGCCGCGTACTGCGCGTCGACGAGCTCCCGCACGCGATCCGCGATCACCTGCAGGATGCGATCGACGTCGAGCACGCCGCCGATGCCGCGCACCGCCTGGTCGAGGGCCAGCAGCTGGCGGGAAGTGCGATCCGCCATCGCCCGGGCACGCGCCGCGATGAACACCAGCTCGAACGCGCGCGCGAGCGCGGCCGCCCCTTCGGCCTCGCCGGCCACCCGGAGCGTGCCGAATGGCTCGCCGGTATCGGGCGTGCACAGCGGCAGCTCGAGAAGCGACGAGCCGGTGCCGAGGTCGAGGTCGAGGTCCGGGAGTGGCGGCGCCGTGACCCGCAGCCCGGCCACGCTGAGCCCGAGGAGATCGGCCAGCTCGGTGATGCGCGCTCCCAGCGCCCGCGCGCGGGCGTCGCTCGGCTCGACGCGCCACGCCTCGACCGCCTCGAGGAGCGGCGGGAGGAGGAGCGAGCGGGATGACTCGACGCTCGACGCGGGTGGTGGGCGGCTCGGTACCATGCCCGGAAGGGTACTTCGCCCCGCTTGCACGGGGACATGCCACGGACCGAGGGGGCCAGATGTCCCGCCGGGCCGGTGACCGTCGGCACTGGGGCGGTGATGGGCGGGGCGGCGATGCTCGGCGGCAGGACGCGCCGTTGAGCGCGCATGATGACGACACGCTCATAAGGTGGACATCGATGAACCTGCCCCGCCCACTGGTCCTCTTCCTCGCCTTCTGCGGCGGGGCGGCGATCTTCGCGACGCCACTCGTCCTCGGCGCCCTCGCGCTCGGAGTGCAGGGGCCGGCCGCGGCCGCCAGCCCCTCGGGCCTAGTCGCGGTATCGGGGGCGCCGACCAGCGACGCGGTCCTCGGCACGATCGAGATCAACGCCGTTGACCTGGCGTTCAAGCCACCGACGATCGAGGTCAAGCAGGCCGGCCGCTACACCGTGATGTTCACGAACGGCGGAGCGCTTGCCCATGACGTCACGTTTGCCGACGGCACGAAGATCCTCGCCGCGGCCGGTGCGAAGGGGCAGGGTGAGGTCGTCATCCCGGCGGGTGGGCTCACCTTCATCTGCAGCGTGCCCGGCCACGAGGCGGCCGGCATGAAGGGGACGGTGACCGTCGCCGGGGCACCGGCCAGTGGCTCTGCGGCGCCCACCGGCTCAGCGGCCGCCACCATCGGGCCGAACCCGTCGGCGCCGGCCTACGTTCCGCGCGACCCGGCCGCGCCGGCGCTCGCGAGCGGCACGGTCCACGACATCGAGATGAAGATGAGCGAGCGGCTGATGACGGTGGCGGCGGGCTACGAGCAGCTGGTGTGGACGTTCGCTGACCAGGTGCCGGGGCCGATGATACGGGTGAGGGTCGGTGACACGGTGCGCATCCACCTGATCAATCCCGCCACGAACACGATGGGCCACTCGATCGACTTCCACGCCAGCATGGTGGCCTGGAACGACGAGATGCGGACCATCAACCCCGGCGAGGAGCTGGTCTACGAGTACAAGGCGAACTACGCCGGCGTCTTCATGTACCACTGCGGCACGGCGCCGACCCTCCACCACATCGCGAACGGCATGTACGGGATGATCATCGTCGAGCCGAAGGAGGGGCTGCCGAAGGTCGACAAGGAGTTCGCGTTCGTCCAGAGCGAGTGGTACCTCGGGCCGCAGGGCCAGGTGACCGACCTCACCAAGGCCGCCGCCGGCGCACCGTCGCCCGACTTCGTCGTCTTCAACGGCATCGCCAACCAGTACAAGGACAACCCGATCCCGGTCAAGGTGGGAGAGACGGTCCGCGTCTTCGTCCTCAATGCCGGCCCGAACGTCGACTCGTCGTTCCACGTCGTCGGCACGATCTTCCACGACGTGATCAAGGAGGGGATCCACCTTGCGGAGGGCAACGCCGGGAACTGGGGCGTCCAGGCCGTCGACCTCTCGCCGGCCCAGGGCGCGATCATCGAGATGCGGTTCGCGGAGGACGGCCTCTACCCGATCGTGACCCATGCGTTCAACTTCGCCAGCCGGGGCGCCCTCGGGCTCTTCAAGGCGGGCGACGGAGGTCCGCCGATCCCCGGCAGCCACTGAATGTGCGGGCCTGGGTCCTGGGTCAAAGGGGCTACCTGTCGGTGCGCCGCGGCAACGCATCGCTTCACAGTTCCTATCGAATCGCTCGACGGATGGCGATGAGGGGCGCAGAATGGCCGCTCATCGTCTGCCTAGGACTCATCTGAGGGGAAGTACTCGTGCCCGTCCGTGCCCTTGCGTCCCTCTTCGGGGCGCTCATCGTTGCCGCTATCCCGCTGACCGTTGCCGCCCAGGTTCCAGGCCGCTCGTCGCACCCGGCCGGGTTCGTCGACGTCGCCAGCCGGACGGAGGCAGAAGACCTTGGCGTCCGCCCGGTGGGGATCGGCTTCGATCCGGGCTCCCAAACGCTTCTCGTCGCCGGTCGCAACGGCGCGGGCAGCGGCAGCGTGCAGGGCATGACCACGTTCGCGCGGCTCGGGGCCGCCGGCGCACTGCCCGCGGGCATGACGCTCACTCCCGGCACTGCCTTCGACGCGCTCCAGCAGCGGCTCGTGACCGCCACCGCCACCGATGCCCTTGTCAGCGTCCCGGCCACCGGTGGGCACCTGGTGCCAGGTGCGAGGAGCGCGGCGACATCGGTCCGTGGGATCTCCGGCCTGCGAACCGCGACCGGCGCCGCCGTGGACGCGGCGGGCCTCACGCTCGTGCTCGCGCCCGACGGGCGCGTTTCGGTCATCGCCGGCGACACCGTCAGCCGCCAGGTCTCCCTCGCCGCTGCCGGCGAGGCGCTGCGCGGGCTCGCGATCCGCGGCGACGGCCACCTGTTCAGCATCGGTGCGGCCAGCCGCACCCTCTACGAGTTCGACGCCGTGGGTTCGCTGCTCAGCTCCCGCAACCTGTCCTCCCTCGGCATCGCCAGTCCGCAGGGCATGGTGTTCGCACCCAGTGCGGACTCGACCGATGCCGCCTCGACCACCAACCTCTACCTGGCCGATGCCGGTCGCACCGACGGCACCGGCGCCGGGGTGGTCGAGCTTTCGCTCGCGGCTCCCACCTTCTCCCAGGCGCTGGCCGCGGCGCCGGCGACCTCGGTGAACCTCGTGAAGACCGTCAACACCGGCAACGGCAGCGCGCTCAACCCCGACAGCCCCGACCCGTCAGGGCTCGCCTACATCCCCGCCAATTCCACGAGCAACTCGGCTCGTAACGACAAGCTCGTCATCGTTGACGGTGAGGTGGAAGAGACGACCGGCGCGGGCTTCCACAACGCCAATGCGTGGTGGGCGGTCCGGAGCAATATCTCGACCTCCCTGACCGAGGACACCACCAAGGCGCCCACGAGTCCGATCAACAAGGAGCCTGTCGGCGCCGCCTACGACCCTGTTCGCAAGGAGCTGTACATCGTGCGCGATGGCGGCACCAGCCGTGTGTGGGTCTACAACGCCGCCACCATGGCCCAGGTCCGCACCTTCGACGTCGCCGTCGCGCCCTACAACGACCTCGATGCGGAGGGCCTCGGCTTCGGCAACGGCGTCCTCTACATGGTGGATGCCAAGGACAACGACCTCGTCAAGGTCCAGCCCGGCACCGATGGAATCGTGGGACAGGGTTCTGGGTCCGCTGCGGACATCGTCACCAACTACGACCTCCAGCAGTACGGGCAGATGGAGCCGGAGGGCCTCGATGTCCATCCGGTGACCGGCAACATCTGGGTCGTCAGCAACCACCTCAGCGGTGGCAACCCGGACCCGATGCTCGAGATGAGCCCGAACGGCGCGCTCGTGTCAACCTCGTCCATCGCAGCCGCGAATCCCAACTCGGCCGCCGGCCTCACCTTCGCGCCGCCGTCCGCGGGCGGCAGCGGCTGGAACATCTACATCTCGGACCGGATGCTCGACAACAGCCAGGACCCCAACGAGAACGACGGCAGGATCTACGAGTTCTCGATCAATGGTGGTGGCGGCAACACGCCGCCGACCGCTAACTCGTTCAGCGACACCACGCCGCAGGGCAGCCCCGTCACCATCACCCTCTCCGGCAGCGACAGCGACGCGGCGGACTGCGAGCTGACGTTCAGCATCGTGACCCAGCCGGCCAACGGCGGAACGCTTGGCCCCATCACCAACAACCAGTGCACGCTTGGCACCCCGAACACGGACACCGCCTCGCTGACCTACACCCCGAGCCAAACGGGCCAGGACACGTTCACCTACAAGGTCAACGACGGCACCACCGACTCGGCAGCCGCCACGGTGATCGTCACCGTCACGAGTACCGGCGGCGGTGGCATCGCGCTTCGCGCGTCTGCCACTGGGACCAACACAGGGGCAACCAGCCTCGTGCTGCCACGTCCGAGCGGTACGGTTGCCGGTGACGTGCTGCTCGCGGCCGTCACGGTGCGCGGCACGCCCAACATCACTCCTCCGACCGGCTCTCCCACCTGGACCCTGGTGCGCACCGACCCGCGCGTCCCGACCTTCACGCAGGCTGTCTTCTGGCATCTCGCCGGCGCGAGTGAGCCGACGAGCTACACGTTCACGTTCGACTCCAGCCAGACCGCGGTGGGCACCATCGTCGCCTACAGCGGGGTCGACAACACTACCCCGATCGACCACAGCGGCCAGCCGACCAGCAGCTCGGCCACCATCACGGCGCCGTCGGTCACCACGACGATGCCCAACACGCAGCTCGTCGCCTTCTTCGGGATCGTTGGCAAGACCACGATCGGTACGTCGCCGGGGATGACGGAGCGGGCGGAGGTGTTCTCGCCCAACGGGACCACCAGCAAGCTGACCGCCGCCCTCGACGACCAGCCGATGGCCGCTGCCGGCGACAGTGGGAATCGGACCGCGACCGCCGGGGTGTCGGCCCACAACATCGGCCAACTGGTGGCACTCAAACCAGCCTGATAGCCACGGCTACGACTCTCCCCAACCCCGGGGCGGGCGCCGTGCCGCGCCGCCGTTGATCGACATCGGGCCGATCGCGGTGGATGAGAGGCTCGAGCCTCCGTCCCCATCGCGGGCTCGGCTCACGGAGCGGCACGTGCTCGCGCTCGGCCTGGGCATCGCCGGCGCCTACGTGGCAGGTGCCGTGCTCGCGGCGCTCCTGAGCCTGAGCAACGGCGGAAGCGCCTGGGCGCCGATGCACCTTGCGCTCGCCGGGGCGGGCACCGTCGCGATCGGGGCGTTCATGCCGCATTTCGCCATCACCCTCGCCGGCACCCGGCCGGGACCGCCGTGGGAGCGGCTCGTCGCGATCGGCCTCCTGGCCGGAGGCGTGGCAATCGTGATCGCTGGCGTGCTCGTCCTGCGCGGCGGGTGGGCATTGGCCGGCGCGCTGCTCGTCATCGGCGGGCTGGGACTCGTGGCGCGCCACACCTTCGCACCGCTTCGCGACCCCCTCGCCCGCCGCCATCCGGTGGTGACGGCAACGTACGGCGTGGCCCTGCTCGAGTTCGCCGCCGGCGTCCTGCTCGGCGGGCTGGCCACGGCGGGGCTGCCGTGGATCGCCGACAACTGGGCCTGGCTGCGGCCGGCGCACGCCTGGCTCACGCTCTTCGGCGCGATGTCGGTGACGATCTTCGGGACCCTCGTCTACCTCGCGCCGACGGTGCTGGGAGCCCGGATCAGGGCGAGCCGCGCGCTCGTGGTGGCGGCGACCGGCATCCTCGCCGGCCCCCTGGTGGCGGCACTTGGCTTCACGCTGCATGCCGATGGGCTGGCGAGCGCCGGGATGGCCGTCGCCGCGGTCGGGGCCATCGGGCAGGTCGGCTACGTGGCCGACGTCGTGCGGCGCAGGGGGCGTTACACGAGCGAGCACGACTGGCGCCGCGTGGCCGTCGCTCATCTCGTCGCCGGCACCGGCTGGTTCGCCGCCGCGCTCATCGTGGCGCTGGCCCTCGCCGCTGCCGACGTGACGGCGGCGCGTTCGCTCGCCGGCTGGTCGATCGGCCCCCTCGTCATCCCGCTTGTCGCCGGCTGGATGCTCCAGGAGCTGGTCGGGTCCTGGACACACCTCGTTCCGTCGGTGACGCCCGGCGACGCGGCCCGACATGCGGCCCAGCGTCGGCTGCTCGCGATCCTGTCGCGGAGCCGGCTCGCGGCATGGAACCTCGGCATCGCTGCGGCCTGGGTCGGGATCGTTCTCGCGTGGCCGCCCCTCGCCGCACTCGGAGCTGGGCTGATCGGCGCGGCCGTGCTGCTCTCGGTGATCCTCCTCGGGCGCGCCCTGGTCGCGCGCGGCTGACAGGTGCGCGTCTCTGCGTTCGCCGCGGGACCGCGTGTCCGGGCCTACGTGGACGTCCCTGTGGTCAGCGGTTCAGGCGCAGGTTGCGAAGGGCATGCGCAACAGAGGCCGATGCATGGCCCGCGGGGACGGCACGCCGCGGTCGGCGACTGCTAGCATCGGCAATCGGGAGGACCCATGACCGATCGACCCGAATTCGGCCAGCCATTGCCAAAGGTGCCGCGAACAGCAAGACCGAAGGCTGCCGCGGCGCCTCCGCCCGACGAGGATCGGGTCGACGACTATCGGCATGAGGGCGCCAGCCGCCTGAACCTGCCCGAAGCGGGGATCGCCACCCAGGATCGGTCCGTCGCCGAGCCGCATCGGTACGAATACGATCCGCACCTCGACCCGCAGCTGGTCTGGGCCGGCAAGGCGGAGCACACCAGCTTCGAGGTCGACACCGTCAGCCTCCACATCCACGAGCGGGTGAGCACCGAGGCGATGCTGCGCGCCGTGCGCCGGGAGGATGTCCAGCGCACCCTGTTCGGCGATCCGCAACTATCTCCGGGGCAGGAGCTCGACTTCTACCAGCACCAGACCGATTGGGCCAATCGGCTCATCCTGGGCGACTCGCTACTGGTCATGAACTCGCTCATTCGGCGCGAGGGGATGGCCGGCAAGGTCCAGTGCATATACGTCGACCCGCCGTACGGCGTGAACTACAACTCGAACTTCCAGCCACGAACCGATGAGCGCGACGTGCGCGACGGCGACGACCGCTCACTCACCCGCGAGCCGGAGCAGATCCGCGCCTACCGCGACACCTGGCAGCTCGGCATCCACTCGTACCTGACCTACCTGCGAGACCGATTGCTCCTGGCCAAGGATCTCCTCGCGGATTCCGGCTTGATCTTCGTCCAGATCAGTGATGAGAATGTTCATCGCGTGATGGCGCTCATGGACGAGGTCTTTGGTGCTGAGAACCATGTGGCCCTGATCGCGTTTAGGAAGACCGCTGGAGCAAGCAGTCCGGTCGCACGAACCAATGTGGTGGCCACTATCAGCGATTTTCTGGTGTGGTACGCGCGTGATGTTAGTCAGGTGAAGTACCGGGGGCTGTTTGAAGAGAAGCCGCCCGCCGACGAGGCAGACTCGTACCCACTAGTTGAATTCCCGGATGGACGGCGTGCTCCGATGGGGCTGGGGGATTCATCTGTCGGAAGGCCTTACCGTCACGCTGATCTCACCTCACAGGGGTACAGTCCGACGCTCACATTCCGATACGAGTTCGAAGATCGCTCGTACCACCCTGGCGCAACCGCCACTGGGCAACCACTCGCGACGGGCTTGATCGCCTCGTCGCAGCGAAGCGGCTCGGTATATCGGGAAGCACGCTCCGTTTTCTCAGGTACCTCGATGACTTTCCGGTGTTTCCGAGGACCAATGTCTGGAACGACACGGGAACAGGCAGCTTTACCGATCGAAAGATATATGTGGTTCAGACCGGTACCAAGGTGGTCGCTCGCTGCGTGCTCATGACGACTGACCCGGGAGATCTCGTGCTGGATCCGACGTGTGGATCGGGGACGACTGCATACGTGGCGGAGCAGTGGGGACGGCGCTGGATCACCGCCGACACAAGCCGCGTGGCACTCGCGCTGGCGCGCCAGCGGCTGATGACCGCCAACTACGACTGGTACGAGCTGGCGGATGCGGAGCGCGGCGTGGACGGCGGCTTCGTCTATCGGACGGTGCCCCACGTGACGCTGCGCAGCATCGCGCAGGACGAGCCGCCGGAGACCGAGACGCTGTACGACCAGCCGAAGGTTGACAGGCGCAAGACGCGTGTCGCGGGGCCGTTCACGGTCGAGCAGATCCCGAGCTTCGGCATCGAGGCCCGCGACGGCGACGGCATCGGTCAATACGACCCCGGCGCGCTCGACGAGCGCGATCGGTCGGACGACGTGCGCCATCGGTCCAACGAGAACCCGGTGAGCAGCATCGGCGAGCTGGTCGACCTGCTGCGGATCGACGGCGTGCGCCTGCCTGGCGGGCGCCATCTCGAGTTCACGACGCTCGCGCCCACCACCGATGGCGGGCAGGTTCACGCCGAGGGTGAGTACCTGGAAGCGGACGAGCCGCGCCGCATCGCGGTCAGCTTTGGGCCGCTGCACGGCCCGGTCAGCGCGCGCCAGGTGGAGGAGGTGCTCTCCGACGTCACCTTCGCCGGCTACCACGCCGTCCTCTTCGCCGGCTTCGCCTTCGACGCCGGAGCGCAGGAGTACCTGTCCAAGTACCGCACGCCCAAGCACCTCCAGGTGCTGACCGCCAACATCGCGGCCGATGTGCTGGTGCCGGACCTCCTCAAGCACCGCCGTGGCCAGCAGCTCTTCGCGGTCTTCGGCGAGCCCGATGCGCGGCTCCATCGGTCCGGCGCGGACTTCACCGTCGAGCTGCTTGGCATGGACGTCTACGACCCGACCTCCGGCGAGGTCTCCTCCGCCGGGACCGATGGCGTGGCCGCCTGGTTCCTGGACACCGATTACGACCGTCGCAGCTTCCTGGTGAGCCAGGCCTTCTTCCCCGGTTCGGCCGGTGGCGCCGATCCCTGGGCGCGCCTCGGTCGCGCCCTGCGTGGCTGGGTCGACCCCGATGCGTTCGAGATGCTGCGCGGCACCGTGTCGCTGCCGTTCTCGCGCGGGAGCAGGGTCGGGCGGCCGTCAAGGTGATCGACTTCCGCGGCAATGAGGCGATCAGGATCCCCGAGCTGCCAGAAGCCGAGAGTTGATTTGATCGAATTTTCCGAGCCCCGGTCGATCCACTTCTCAGCTTGATGGCAACGTCGAGCAGGTTTTTCGGGGGGTGACGAAGCATTCGCCCCGTATGCACCGGTCCCTGGTGATTCGATCAAATTCTCTGGTGCGCCGTGCGTCCGCCGTTTGGGTGCTCAGTCGCGGAACGCCGGAGGACGGATGGCCTGGAGGCGCGGACCGACGACATAGCGCCGACGCCTCGACTCGCCTCGACCTTCGAGGAACCCTGCCTTCTGGGCGATCGCCAGGTCACGGGATGCCGATTGCTTCGGTCGACCGCTGATCCGGATGTAGTCGGCTGGGCGGATGGAATGGTTGATCCACGCATACGCCAAGCCATCCAGCATGGCCGGCGGGAGGCTCCGCTGGGTGATCTCGCGACGGAGTCGGATCATCACCTCGCCCAACCCGCGCAGGCGTGTCAGGAGATGGTCAGAGGCCGCTGTGATTGCCTCGATAAAGAAGCGAACGAACGGGGTGGCGTCGTACCCGGGTCGGTACTGGCGCTTCGTGGCCTTCGCGATTGCGGCGAAATACTCCGTGCGATGCAAATCAAGATAGGCGTCAACGGATACGAGCCCGGCGAATGCGTATCCGTGACGGAGCAGAAGAAGCCGGACGAGAGCGCGGCTTGTCCGGCCATTGCCATCGTTGAACGGATGGATGGCCACGAACTCGAGGTGGGCCAATGCTGCGCGGACAGGCGCGGCGAGGTCGAGATCAGCCTCATGCCGAAGCCATTGACCCAGCTCACGCATAAGCTCGGGTACATCGCCCGAAGGCGGGGTGGTGAAGATCGTTCGCCCCGCTCCATCGATAACTCGGTTCTCGCCGCGGCGGTACTCGCCCGGTGTGAGCATCGGGTCGATATCCTCCAGCACGCGACGATGAATTTCGCGAATCACCGCCTCATCGGCGAGGATTTCGACGTCGGGGGCGATCTCGTCCACGAACTCCAGTGCCGATCGACTGCCGAGAACCTCGAGCGCATCCTTCCGCGAAAATCGCGCCGGCGACTCGGTCAGGGCTTCCTCCACCTCGAGGTCGTTCAGGGTGTTACCCTCGATCTTTGTCGTGCCATGGATGGTTCGGATCCATGCTCGGTGACGGAACCACTCGGCGTGCAGGGGATCGACGGGAAGGTTCTCGAATAGCCAGCGGCGTCGCTCGAGCTCGTCGAGATGCGTGACCAGGGTGGGGGAGTCGAGTAGGTACTCCATCATTCACCTGAGCGGTACAATCCGGGCCATTGTACCATTGACGGTACAATCAGCTCAGTCATGCGGCTGAGCGGTACAAAGGGGATCGGATGGCCATCGTCGTCGACGAGCCCATCATCAACGGGCCGTTCGCGGAGCCGACGCAGCACTATCGGTCCGTCCTCGGCGAGGCCGAGCTGGTCGCGCAGCGACGGCCATCGGGGTACACCCCGGGCCTGCGGACGCGGGGCGGGCAGACGAGCATGCTCGAGGACGAATACGTCGAGCTGCCGGTCGTCAACGAGATTCGTGGCCATGTCGCGCGGTGGCGCGAGCGCGGGTATCCGGGCGCGACCCGCAGCACGCTCGACCTGCTGCGGCACTGGACGCGGCCCGACCGGGACCGGCGCCTCTTCTTCTGCCAGGTGGAGGCGGCCGAGACCGCCATCTGGCTGGTGGAGGGACCGCAGCAGGATCGGACGGTCGCATCGGCCCTGGAGCAGCAGGAGGCGTTCACCCGCCACTGCCTGAAGATGGCAACCGGCTCGGGCAAGACGATCGTGATGGGGATGCTCATCGCCTGGAGCATGCTCAACAAGGCGCGCCAGCCGACCGACCGGCGCTTCAGCGACGCGGTGCTGGTCGTCTGCCCCAACCTCACCGTCCGGGAGCGACTGCGGATCCTGAAGCCGGCAGAGACGGACAACGTCTACGAAGCCTTCGATCTCGTTCCGCCCGGCACGGCCGCCGCCCTGCGCGCGGGGCGGGTGATGGTCACCAACTGGCACGCCTTCGCGGTCGCCGACGATGCCCGGCGGCGCGGGGTGGTGAAGCGTGGCCGAGAGTCCGCGGGCGCGTTCGCTTCCCGCGTGCTGCGTTCCGAGCTGGGCAGCAAGTCCAACCTGCTGGTCATCAACGACGAGGCGCATCACGCCTGGCGGCAGGCCCCAGCCGAGCCGGATGGCGACACACGGGCGGCGGGGAGCATGGAAGCGGCCGTGTCGGTCAGCGAGGAGCAGGAAGGTGCGCGGGTCTGGCTGGAGGGGCTCGCGCTTATCCACCACGCGCGAGGCATCAACCGCGCCCTGGACCTGTCCGCGACGCCCTACTACCTCAACGGCTCGGGGCATGCGGAAGGTGAGCCGTTCGGCTGGATCGTGAGCGACTTCAGCTTGCTGGATGCCATCGAGTCGGGGATCGTCAAGGTGCCGCGCCTGCCGGTCGACGACAACTCCGGCGACCCGGACCCGCGGTACCTCGACCTCTGGGAGCGGGTGAAGGGCAAGTTGCCCAAGCGCGCGCGGGGGACGGAGGCGCTGGCCCGCTCCGACGCCCGATTGCTGAAGGAGGTGGCGGGTGCCATCGCCACCCTGGGTTCGGCCTGGAAGGGCGAGTTCGATCGCTGGGCCGCGGAGGGGCGGCCGGTGCCGCCGGCCATGATCGTGGTCTGCGACCAGACGGCGACGGCCGAGCGGGTGGCCGACCACATCGGTTCGGGCCAGGTCTTTGACGAGTTCACCAACAGGCCGGATGGACCGATGCGAACGCTGCGCATCGACTCGCGTCTGCTGGAGAAGGCAGAGGAGCAGGTGGAGCCGGGCCAGACCAAGGAGAAGCGCGCCGAACAGCTGCGCGAGATGGTCGCCACCGTTGGCAAGACCGGTGAGGCCGGGGAGTCGATCCGGTGCGTCGTGAGCGTCGCGATGCTCTCCGAGGGCTGGGACGCGCGCAACGTGACCCAGATCCTGGGGCTGCGCCGCTACTCCTATGACGACATGAGCGTCCCGGAATACGTGGATGTCTACGGCATCCCGTTCCAGGCGTTCCCGGTCAAGGGGCAGAGGCGCGGTACTAGCGTGCCACCCAGGCCGCAGACGCTGGTGCAGGCGCGCCGCGACCGAGCCGCGCTCGAGATCCGCTTCCCCCGTGTCACCGGCTACATCAGCGATGCGAAGGCTCGCATCACCGCCGACGTGGAATCGATGCCACGCCTGACGATCGACCCAGCGACCGACCCGTACTGGGTGAAGATGGGAGAGCGCGGCCTCGGCAAGGGCTCGGTCCACGAGCGGCAGGCGTACTACGACGCCCACCGCCTGCAGCGCACGGAGTTCGAGATTGCGGCGCGGATCACCGACGATCTCAAGTTCGGCGATGAGGTGGGGCGGCGGATCATGTTTCCCCAGGTCGCCGCGATCGTGCATCACTTCGTGGACGAGCGGGTCGACGTCATCGGCGACGGCCAGAAGGAGGAGCTGGCGCTCGAGCAGTACCGCTCGCTGGTGGAGTCGCGACTCACTGAAGCCATCCGGCCCGCGGACGAGGAGGGCGAGCGGCCGCTGCTGCCGGTGCTCGACGACCTGGCACCCATCGGCTCCACGGCGATCACGCCGTTCATGACGACCAAGCCATGCGTGCCGGCGCTGCGCTCGCACCTGTCGCACGCGGTGGTCGATTCTGGCTGGGAGCGGACGGTGGCGCGGGCGCTGGATGAGTCGCCGCGCGTCCGCGCATGGGTCAAGAATGAGCGACTCGGGCTGACGGTCCCGTATCGCCATGGCGGCACGATGCACCAGCACGTGCCCGACTTCGTCGTGGAGGTGACCGATGGATCCTTCCTGCTGATCGAGGTCAAGGGGCAGGAGCGCGAGCAGGACCGCTCCAAGGAGGCCGGCGCGCGGCGCTGGGTGAGCGCCGTCAACCACTGGGGGCGGCTGGGCCGGTGGCGCTACGCCAAGATCCACTCACCGCACCAGCTCGAGGCGGTCCTGGCGGTGAAGCCCCCCGCGTGACGACCGATTCCTGGCCTGCTCTGCCAGGGATCGGTGACAGGCTGGACGGACCGATAGACTGACCGATGCCGTGCCTCACCGACCGACCACCGACCCCCTCGCACCGTTCTCCGCCGACACCCGCGCCTGGTTTGGCGAGGCCTTCGAGGCCCCGACCGAGGCCCAGGCACGTGGTTGGGCGGCGATCAGCGCGGGCAGGCACACCCTGATCCACGCCCCCACGGGGAGCGGGAAGACCCTCGCCGCGTTCCTGTGGTGCGTCGACCGCCTGATGGCCGAACCGCGCGCCGCCAAGGCTGGCACACGCGTCCTGTACATCAGCCCACTCAAGGCGCTGACCTACGACGTGGAGCGCAACCTGCGCGCCCCGTTGGCCGGGATTCGGCGCGTCGCGGAGCGCACGGGGGCGACGCTGCCCGAGGTGACCATCGCGTCCCGCACCGGCGACACGCCGGCCGACGCGCGGCGCCAGCTGGTCAAGGCCCCGCCCGACATCCTGGTCACGACGCCGGAGAGCCTGTACCTGCTGCTCACCAGTCAGGCCCGCGAGATCCTGCGCGGCGTCGAGCACGTCATCGTCGACGAGGTGCATGCCATTGCCGGCACGAAGCGCGGCGCGCACCTGGCGCTCAGCCTCGAGCGTCTTGACGCCCTGGTCACCGGGGAGCCGGGCGAGGCGAGCGGGCGGCGCGGCCCGCAACGCATCGGCCTGTCCGCCACGCAGCGGCCCCTGGAGCGCATCGCCGACTTCCTGGGCGGCGCCGGGCGCGAGGTCGAGGTCGTGGATGCCGGGTCCCGCAAGCAGCTCCTGATCGATGTCGTGGTGCCGGTCGAGGACATGGCCCGCATGGGCGAGGTGATGGAGGTCGGCGAGGCCCCGGGCGGCCCGGCCGCGGGCCCCGAGGCCCGGCATTCGATCTGGCCCTCGATCCACCCGCGCCTGCTGGAGCTGATCCGCGCGCATCGGTCGACCCTGATCTTCGTGAACTCGCGCCGTCTCGCCGAGCGGCTCGCCGCGCGCCTCAACGAGCTGGCCGGGGAGGATCTCGTGCGGGCCCACCATGGCAGCGTCGCGCGCGAGCAGCGGCTCGAGATCGAGGAGGCGCTCAAGGCGGGGCACCTGCCGGCGCTCGTCGCGACCAGCAGCCTGGAGCTGGGAATCGACATGGGGGCGATCGACCTGGTGGTGCAGGTGGAGGCCCCGCCATCGGTCGCGTCGGGGCTCCAGCGCATCGGCCGTGCCGGGCACCAGGTGGGGGAGCCGAGCCGCGGCACCATCTTCCCCAAGTTCCGCGGCGACCTGCTCGAGGCGGCGGTGATCGTGCCGCGCATGGAGGCGGGCCAGATCGAGGAGACCCGCATTCCGCGCACGCCGCTCGACGTCCTCGCCCAACAGATCGTGGCCATCTGCTCGCAGGACGTGTGGACGGTGGACGCCCTCCACGCGCTGGTGGTGCGGGCCGAGAACTTCCGCGAGCTGTCGCGCCCGCAGCTGGAGGGCGTGCTGGACATGCTCTCCGGGCGCTACCCGTCCGACGACTTCGCCGAGCTCAAGCCGCGGATCGTCTGGGACCGGTCGGCCGGCACGCTCCAGAGCCGCAACGACGCCCGCGTGGTGGCGGTCACCTCCGGGGGCACGATCCCGGACCGCGGCCTGTACGGCGTCTTCCTGCCGGATGGGGACGGGAAGGGCGGTCGCCGGGTCGGCGAGCTCGACGAGGAGATGGTCTACGAATCCCGGGTCGGCGAGGTCTTCCTCCTCGGTGCCAGCTCGTGGCGCATCGAGGAGATCCGCCACGACCGGGTCATCGTCACGCCGGCGCCGGGTGAGCCGGGAAAAATGCCGTTCTGGCACGGCGACCTGATCGGTCGGCCAATCGAGCTGGGGCGCGCGATCGGGGCCACGGTGCGCGAGCTGGAGACGATGCCCGCGGAGGCCGCCGAGGCGCAGCTGCGCGGCGCGCACCGGCTCGACGCGCTTGCGGCCCGCAACCTCGTCCAGTACCTCGCCGACCAGCGCGAGGCGACCGGCGTCCTGCCGACCGACCGCACCCTCGTGCTCGAGCGCTTCCGCGACGAGCTGGGCGATTGGCGCGTCTGCCTGCTCACTCCGTTCGGAGGTCGTGTCCACGCCCCGTGGGCGATGGCGATCGAGGCGCGCCTTGCCGAGCGTGGCCTGGACGCCCAGACGATCTGGACCGATGACGGGATCGCCGTGCGCCTGCCGGAAGCCGACGAGACACCTGCCGAGGAGACCCTGCTCCTCGACCCCGACGAGATCGAGGAGGTGCTCACCGGCGCCCTCGGGTCGTCCGCCCTCTTCGCGGCGCGCTTCCGCGAGAACGCCGCGCGCGCCCTCCTCCTGCCGCGCCGGCGACCCGGGCAGCGCACTCCGCTCTGGATGCAGCGCCAGCGCTCGGCGGACCTGCTGAGCGTCGCGAGCCGCTACGGGTCGTTCCCGATCCTGCTCGAGACGTACCGCGAGATCCTGCGGGACGTCTTCGACCTGCCGGCGCTGCGCGAGGTGCTCACCGGCATCCGGTCACGGCAGCTGCGGGTCGTCAGCGTCGAGACCCGCGCCGCCTCGCCGTTCGCCCAGGGTCTCGTCTTCGATTACGTGGCGTCCTACCTCTACGAGGGCGACGCGCCGCTCGCCGAGCGGCGTGCCCAGGCGCTGACGCTCGACCGCGCGCTCCTCGCCGAGCTGCTCGGGACCGACGAGCTGCGTGAGCTCCTCGACCCCGAGGCGATCAGCTCCCTGGAGCTCGAGCTCCAGTGGCTCGCCGAGGGGCGCCGGGCGAAGACCATCGACGCCATCCACGACCTCCTGCGCCGTGTCGGTGACCTGCGTGTCGACGAGGTGGCGGCGCGTTCGATCGCCGAGCTGGACGTGCCCGCCGCGCTTGACGAGCTCTCCGCCTCGAGGCGAGCGGTGCCGATGCGCATTGCCGGCGACGAGCGCTGGGTCGCGACCGAGGACGTGGCCCGCTACCGCGACGCGCTCGGAGCCAGCCCGCCGCGCGGGATCGCGGAAACCTGGCTCGCGCCCGCCGATGCGCCGCTGACAGGTCTCCTCCAGCGCTGGGCACGGACCCACGCCCCATTCACCGCGGCGGCGCCGGCGGCGCGCTGGGGACTTGCCGCATCGGCGGTCGCCGAGGCCTTCGCGGCGCTGGTCGCCGACGGGCGGCTGCTCGAAGGGGCCTTTCGTCCCGGCGCCTCCGACCACGAGTACGCCGACCCGGACGTCGTTCGCGCGCTTCGTCGTCGCTCGCTGGCGCGGCTCCGCCGCGAGATCGAGCCGGTGCCCGCCGAGGCGCTCGCGCGGTTCCTGCCCGCCTGGCAAGGGGTGGGGTCGCAGGCCGGAGGCCTCGACCGCCTGCTCGAGGTCGTCACCCAGCTCGAAGGGGCGCCGAACCCGGCCAGCATCCTCGAGCGCGACGTGCTGCGCGCCCGCGTCCGCGACTACGCGCCACGCCTGCTCGACGAGCTCGGGGCCGCCGGCGAGGTGGTCTGGGTCGGCCGCGGATCCCTGAACCGCGACGATGGCCGCATCGGACTCTACCGCCGCGATCGGGCCGAGCTGCTGGCGTCGGCCGGCGCATTCGAGGGCCAGGAGCGGCCAGACGGCGACATCCATGAGGCCATCCGGGCGCAGCTCGCGCGGCGCGGGGCGAGCTTCTATGCCCAGCTCCGCGGCGCCGCGCCGGTTGCCCGCACCGACGACGAGCTGCTCGACGCGCTGTGGGACCTCGTCTGGGCGGGCGAGGTGACGAACGACACCTTCGCGCCGCTCCGTGCGCTGACCCTGCCGCGCTCGCGTTCCCGCGCGCGCACCCCCCGCCCCGGGCGGCTCATGGCCCTCGGCCCGCCGCGCGCCGCCGGCCGCTGGTCGCTCGTGGCCGACCTCGTCGGCGAGTCGCGGACGCCAACCGAGCGCGGCCACGCCGCCGCCGCCTCGCTCCTCGAGCGGCACGGGGTCCTGACCCGGGAGGCGGTCCTCGCCGAGAACGTCGTCGGGGGGTTCGCATCGGTCTATCCGGTGCTGCGGGCGATGGAGGAGTCGGGGCGGGCACGTCGCGGCTACTTCGTCGACGGGCTCGGTGCCGCACAGTTCGCCCTGCCCGGCGCGGTCGACCGGCTGCGTGCCGCGCGCGACTCGGACCGGGAGGAAGGGCCGCAGGCGCAGATCCTGGCCGCAGCCGATCCGGCACAGCCGTACGGCGCCGCGCTGCCCTGGCCGCGCCGGAACGAGGAAGAGCGGCTCCCGCTCCAGCGCGCGGCCGGAGCGTACGTCGTCAGCGTCGACGGTCGCGCAGTCCTCTATCTCGAGCGAGGCGGACGGTCGCTCGTGACGCTGCCCGCGGGTGACGATCCGGCGCTCGCGACGATTGCCGTCGGCGCGCTGCCGCGCCTGCTCCAGCCCGGCGGCCCGCTGCGCGAGCTCGCGCTCGAGCGCGTTGACCGCGTGCCACCCGCCGAATCGGGCCTGGCCGAAGCCCTGCGGGGGGTGGGCTTCCGGCCGTCGTACCGCGCCTGGGTGCTGCGGGCTACGGCCCCGGCACCACGCTGAACGCGGTCACGACGAACTGGAATCGACAGTTCAGGACGTTGAGGACCGGATCGGCGTTGAAGCCCGCCGGGCCACAGCCCGCGCTGGCTGGATCGTCGAAATGCCCCGTGAGCTCCAGCCACTGGCCGCGATCGGGTTCGGTGCCTCCGCCCCGCGTGTCAAGGGTGACGGTGAAATCACCGATTCCCGACGCGAGCGGCGCGTCGGTCGCCGTCAGGCCGAAGTAGTTGATGTTCTGGCAGGTTAGCCAGCCGACGTCCGTGGGCGCCCACTCGCACGCGCCGCCCAGGCCGGCGTCGGGGGGCAGGTTCGGGAAGTACGCACGGAAGGTGAGCTCGGTGCTCCGGTAGCAGGCAAGCCGGCTGCCCTGCGTCATCGAGGTGAGCTCGACGAGCGTCGGGGCGGGTGGGCAGAAGTCCAGGTTCTCGCCCTCGAGCCACGCTGACCCGTCCGGTCCGCTCGCGGCGGCCCATCCCTCCCAGAGGCACGGCGGAGCGTCGATCGGCGTCTCGGCGCAGGCGACGGAGGCGAGCCAGTACCAGGTCAGGCCATCCGCCTCGCGCGGCCCGTCGAGGACGAGTCCCGTGGTTCCCAGCGCCAGGCTGCCGAGCACCGCGCCGGACGTGCCGGGCTCGGCACGATAGCGGAGGCTGTCCGCGCGGGTGACGACGAGGCCGTTAGGCGCGATGGCCGGTGGCGTGGAGGGCCGTGGTGAGACGACCGTGGCGCTCGGCGTCTGCGACACGGACGGGCTGCCGCTAGCAACGGCGACCGGAGACGGGAGCTCGCTGGGCCCGGGCAGGTCGATCATGCCGCTGCCGATGGCAATCCCGCTGGCGAGTGCCACGGCCAGCAGCGCCGCCACCAGCAGGACCAGGATCCCGCGGGAGCGTCCGCGACCGGCGGCCTGGATCGAGAGGCGCTCGAACAGTGCGTCGGCGAACTCCGGCCGCGGCTGCTCGGACTCATCAATGGTGCGCAGCAGGCTGCGCAGGCGGTCCTCATGCATCGGCCGGGTCTCCATACGCGCGTCGGAATGATTCACGAGCCCGCCCCAGGAGCGACTCGGTGGCCTTCTCGGATCGACCGAGGGCCGCCGCGACCCCGCGCACCGGCAGGTCGTCGAGATAGCGGAAGAGGAGCGCCAGTCGCTGGTCGTCGGGCAGGCGGCGGAGCGCGGCCTCGACGGCCTCGCCAGGGCCTGCGGTCGGGAAGGACCTCGCATCGCCAAGCCGATGCTCGTCCACCAGGCGCAGATGACGGCGCTCGTCGCGCTGGTGGCGCCGATGGTGATCGACGAGCTGGTTGCGACCGATGGCGATCAGCCAGGTGACCGGGTCGGAACGCCCGTCGAACTGCCCCGGGCGGCGCAGCGCGGTCACGAACGTCTGCTGGGTGAGCTCCTCCGCGAGCGTGTCGTCGCCACAGCGCGTCCGCAGGTAGCGGTACACCCGGGGCATCGCCTGGTCGTACCAGGCGCGAAAGGTCGCGTCATCGCGAACGATGGCATCGAGCCTCGCCCCCTGCATGCGGATCATCGGCCTGCGTCCATGCGTATCGACCTCGCAACAAAGCGCTCGGTTGATTGGCGCTTCAGGATCTTAGACGCACGGACCCCAGCAAATCCTTCGGTGCCAGGTCGACGAGCGACGGTGGCACCCACAGCACCGTGTGACCCGTGAAGCTCAGCATCGTCACCGCCACGAGCAGCAGCGCGAAGCCGGCGAGCATCGCCAGGTCGGTCCGGTCGAAGCGGAGCTCCCGCGGCCAGGTGCGGCCGCCGGTGCCAAAGGCACGGAGATCCATGGCGTCGATCGTGTCCTCCGCACCGATGAAGGCGTTCATCGTGAGCGGCACCATGAGCGGCGCCACACGGCGGACCTTGCCGACCCGTCCGCGGCCGAGCGCCCCCCACTCGTGGCCGCGGACGCGCTGCGCGTCGATGGTGGTGCGCAGGTCGCTGGCGAGCGACGGGACGAAGCGGAACGTCAGCTCGAGCGCACAGGCGAACTGGTACGGCACACCGAGTCGCGCGAAGGTCGGACCGATGTCGCCCGGTGCGACCGCGAACGCGATCGGGAAGCCCATCGCGGCCATCGAGCCGAAGCGCAGGAGCTGCGCGATCGCGTACGTCACCGACTCGGCACTGATCGGCGTGCCGAGCAGCGGCACCCGGAAGTAGATGTGGAGATCGGGGGCTCCCAATAGCCACGCAGCCCGCCGCCCCGTCGGCTGATGCCGGGCGACGCTGAGCGGCTTCAGGCGACGCTGGTCCGGACATGGAAACGTCCCGAAGGAACCACGGGAACCGTTGATGCAATCTCCGGTTCCACGGACTCCTCCGGGACAAGAACCATCATAGGCGGCTGGTGCGCGGGAGCACAACGGGGTTATCCACGAGTTTCGCGTCGAGACCATCGAGTTATCCACCGCGTGTCCACATCCGTCGGGGCGGACGTCGCTAGCCCAGCGGCACCTGCTCCTTGTAGTGCGGAAGGTGCGGCCGCATCCCCATCGCCGTGATTCGCGCCGCGAACGCCTCGGCGGCGTCGGGATCGCCATGGACCACGAAGACCGTCTTCGGCTCCGCGCCGGTGCCGGCGGCGGCGAAATGGGCGAGCCATGCCTCGAGCTCGTGCTCGTCGGCATGCGCGGAAAAGCCCGAGATCGATCGCACCCGGCACCGCACGTCGACCTCGACGCCGTCGATGCGCGCGGTCTTCGCGCCGCCCTGGATGGCACGCCCCAGCGTGCCCTCGCCCTGGTAGCCGATGAACAGCAGCGTGCACGCCGGATCGGGGAGGAAGTCCTTGAGGTGATGCATGATCCGGCCGCCGGTGAGCATCCCTGATGCGGCGACGACCATGATCGGCCGGTTCTCGTAGCGGATCGCCTTCGACTCCTCGACCGAGTCGGTGAACTGTTGGCCGGGGTACTTCAGCGGCGAATCGCCTGACTGGACGAGCGCGGTCGTCTCGTCGTCGTAGTCCTCCGGGTGGTTCTCGTAGACCTGCGTCGCCTTCGAGGCCATCGGTGAGTCGAGGTAGAGCGGCACGCGCGGGATGCGTCCGTCACGCACCAGCTCATCGAGAACCCAGATCATCTCCTGCGTGCGACCGATCGCGAAGGCCGGCACGAGCAGCACGCCGCGGTCGCTCGCCACCTCCGTCACCGCCGCCACGAGGTCGTTGATCGCCTCGTCGTGCGGCGCGTGCTCGCGGTTGCCGTACGTCGACTCGATGAGCACGTAGTCGGCATGGGTCAACGGCGACGGGTCGCGCAGGATCGGTGAGCCGTTGCGCCCGAGATCGCCGGAGAAGATGACGGTCCGCGCGGTCGCCCCGTCGGTCAGGCGCAGCTCGATGATCGCGGAGCCCAGGATGTGGCCCGCGTCGTGGAAGATCGCGGTCACGCCATCGGTCACCGGCAGCTCGGCGCCGTAGTCGACGCCCTGCATCTGCTGCACGGCCTGGTCGACGTCGGCCTCCTCGTACAGGGCCTCGCGGGTCATGGTGCGGCCCTCCGGCTTCGCCTGACGGAGCCGGGCCGGCATACCCTGGTCATCCTCGACGGCCGCTTCCTCGCTGGTGCCTGCGCCGGCGGCTGCGACAGCGTCCTCGGGATGCTTTCGCTTCCAGCGGTTCGCGGCCTCGACCTGGAGCTTCGCCGAGTCGCGCAGCACGATCTCGGTCAGGTCGACCGTGCCGTGCGTCGCGTGGATCGGGCCACGGTAGCCCTGCTTCACCAGCTGGGGGATCCGGCCGCAATGATCGAGGTGGGCATGGGTCAGGAGGAGGGCGTCGAGCGACGAAGCCTCGAACGCGAACGGCAGGCGGTTGCGGCTGATCTCCTCCGGTGAGCCCTGGAACATGCCGCAGTCGACGAGGACCCTGCGCTGACCGACGGTGACGAGGAATTGGGAGCCGGTGACGGTGCCCACGGCACCCAGGAACTGGATCTCGATGCTCATGGCCCGATGATGAGGCAAGCCGTGTGCCGCGGCGCCCTATGATCGGCGCATGCCCTTCCCGATCGAGCCGCCGATCGAGCCGATGCTCGCCAGGCCGACCCCGGCGATCCCCGACGGGCCGGGCTGGATCTTCGAGCCGAAGTGGGACGGCTTCCGGGCCCTTGTCTTCCGCGACGGCGACGAGCTCCTCATCCAGTCGCGTGACCTCAAGCCGCTCGACCGCTACTTCCCCGAGCTCCAGGCGCCGCTGCGCGCGCTCGGCGGACCATCCGCGCGCTTCGTGCTCGACGGCGAGGTGGTGATCGCGCATCCGGACGGCCGCCTCGATTTCGACGCTCTGCTGCTCCGCATCCACCCCGCGGCGTCGCGGGTCGCGATGCTCGCCGAGACCACCCCCGCGTCGTACGTCGCCTTCGACTGCCTCGCCGACGGCGAGACCGTGCTGAGTGACGCGCCATTTGGCCAGCGCCGGGCGCACCTCCAGGAGTTCATGGCCGAGCCGCCGGCATCGGTCCAGCTCACGCCGTCGACGAGCGACGCGTCGGTCGCGCAGCACTGGTTCGAGGCCTTCGAGGGCGCCGGGCTGGACGGGGTGATCGCGAAGCGCGCCGACGGTCGGTACGTGGCGGGAAAGCGCGAGATGGCGAAGATCAAGCACGCGCGCACCGCCGATTGCGTGGTGGCAGGCTTCCGCTGGCACAAGAACGGGCCGGGGACGCTGATCGGCTCGCTCCTGCTCGGCCTCTGGAACGACGACGGCAAGCTCCAGCACGTCGGCGTCACCTCGTCGTTCACCGTCGCGAAGCGCGCCGAGCTCGTCGAGCTGCTGGCGCCGTACCGCGAGCGTGCGGTCGAGGGCCATCCGTGGCACGACTGGGCGGAGTGGCAGGAGGCGGCCGGCGCCGATGGTCGGCGCCTCCCCGGCGCCACCTCGCGCTGGAACCGTGGCAAGGACCTCTCCTGGGTCCCGGTGCGGCCTGAGCTGGTGTGCGAAGTGGCGTTCGACCACCTCCAGGGCGAACGCTTCCGCCACGCCGCGACGTTCGTCCGCTGGCGCGCGGACAAGGCGGTGACCGACTGTCGCTACGACCAGCTCGACGAGACGCCGCCCGCCCTCCTCGCGGATCTCTTCGGGGGTCGCTGAGGCGCGCCATGGAGCGCGCGGGTGCCAGCGCGTGCATCCGGCGGCATCGGTCCGGCCGTCAGCGGTCGCTCGTGACAGCGTGGGTCACGTGCACCATGTGCAGCATGTGCGTCACGAGGAGGGGCTGAACGGCCGACATACGCCCATGGCGGAGGAGCCGACCGGACCGCGGGGCGCCATCGCCGGCGGACTGCCCGAGGCGGTCGCCACGGCGTACACTCGACCCACGGAATGACGCTAGAGAGGCCACGTCCGAAGTGCCCGTCGCGACCGATCCCAACGCCCTCGTCAACGATCTCGCCGACCGTTTCTGGGACGGCGTCCTGGAGCGCGACCCCATCACCGCCACCATCCTCGGCGATGATCGGTTCGACGACCGCCTGCCCGATGTCGGGACCGCGGGCCGCGCCGCGGACGAGGCCGCCTGCCGGGCCGTGCTGGCCGAGGCGGAGGCGATCCCGGTCAACGAGCTCGAGACCGAGCAGGTCATCACCCGCGACCTGCTCCTGACAATCGCCAACAACAACCTCGAGGCCCTCGACGCCCATCTCTACCAGGTTGCGGTCGACCACATCGAGGGCATCCAGGTGCTGCCGGTGATGATCGCTCAGTACCAGCCGGCCGGGGATGCGGACAAGCTCGCCCGCCTCCTGGCCCGGCTCAACGCCTTCCCGACTGTCATCGGCCAGCACATCGACACCCTGCGCGAAGGGCTGCGCGACGGCCGCACCAGCGCCGCGATCCCCGTCCGTCGCGCCATCGAGCAGATCGAGCGGATGCTCGCTCAGCCCTCGGAGGCATCGCCGATCGTCGCCATGGCACAGGTCGCCGACGACGAGGCGCGGGCGCACGTTCGCGGAGCCGTCGAGACCGCCATCACGCCGGCGCTCCAGCGGCTTCACGACTTCCTCGCCGACGAGTACGAGGCGCACGCCCGACCGGAGCCCGGCATCAGCGCGATCCCGAACGGCGACGCCGCGTATCGGCTGAGCATCCGCCTCCAGACGACCGTGGCCGCCACCGCCGAGGAGGTCCAAGAGTTCGGCCTCGCCGACCTCGAGTCGATCGAGGCCGAGAAGGACCAGATCGCCCGCCGGCTCGGCCACGCGGACCGGTTCGCCCTCGCCCAGGCGCTGCTTGCCGATCCAGCCAATCACACCGATGACCCGGCGAAGCTCATCGAGCTCGCAACGGGTCAGACCGATCGCGCCTACGCCCTTGCGCCGCAGTACTTCGGGCGGTTGCCGCGCGCGAACTGCGACGTGCTCGCGGTCGAGGCGTACCGGGAGCAGGAGTCGCCGCCCGCCTTCTACATGCCGCCGACCCTTGATGAGTCGCGCGCCGGCCAGTACTACCTCAACACCTACCAGCCGTCGGAGCGGCAGCTCCACAAGATCGCGGCGATCACGTTCCACGAGGCGACGCCGGGCCACCACTTCCAGATCGCGATCGAGCAGGAGCTGACCGGCCTGCCGGCGTTCCGTCGCCTCGGCGCGCGGATGGCCGGCGTTGCCTACGTCGAGGGCTGGGCCCTCTACACCGAGCGCCTGGCCGACGAGATGGGCCTCTACCTCTCCGACGTCGAGCGGCTCGGCATGCTCGACGCGCAGTCGTTCCGCGCCGCGCGGCTCGTCGTCGACTCGGGGCTCCACGCGTTCCACTGGACCCGCGAGCGGGCCATCACGTTCATGCACGAGCGCGGCTCGCTGCCGATGGTCGACGCCGCGATCGAGGTCGATCGGTACACGATCTGGCCGGGCCAGGCGCTGAGCTACAAGATGGGGCAGCGCGAGATCGAGCGTGCGCGAGCCGAGGTGTCGGGCCGGATGGGGGACCGATTCGACCTTCGCGCATTCCACGACGAGGTGCTCGGGCACGGCACGCTGCCGCTCGCCACGCTGCGACGCGAGATTCCGGGCTGGGTGGAGGCGGCCGTCGCCGAGGGACGGTGAAGCCGCCGCTCCCGGTCACCCTGGCTGGGCGGTTCGTCCGCCTCGAGCCGCTCGGGGAGCAGCATCGCCTCGACCTGGAGGTGGCCGCGAGCGAGGACCCGGATGCGCTGCGCTACATGTCGACGAACATCGCGGCGCACGGCTGGGAGGCCTGGTACTGCGAGGCGGCCGCCGGGGTCGCCGACGGCCGCTACGTGGCGTGGGCGACGATCGCGCTCGACACCGGGCGCGCGGTCGGCTCCACGCGGTTCGGCGACATCGACGTGCCGTCCGAGCGGCTCGAGATCGGCTGGACGTGGCTCGCCCCGTCGCGGTGGCGTACGCCGCTCAACAGCGAGGCGAAGCTCCTTCAGCTGACCTACGCCTTCGACGAGCTGGGCGCCGGTCGGGTGGCCCTCAAGACCGATGGCCGCAACCTGCGCTCGCAGGCCGCGATCGAGCGCCTCGGCGGCGTGCGCGAGGGGGTGCTCCGACGCCACCTGCGCCTCGCCGACGGCTTCATTCGCGACACCGTCTACTACTCGATCCTGCGGGATGAGTGGCCGGCGGTGCGCGATCGGCTCACCGGGCGCCTTGCCCGCGACGACTGAGGGTCGCCGTCAGGGACCAGCGCTCCCTTGAGCGAATCATCATCCCTCCGACGCCTCGCGCATGGCCGGCGCGGCAGGCGCCCTCCTGTGCGGGCTCGGATCGGTGTAGAGGAGGATCCCGGCCGGCAGGCTGCCGGTGGGGCGGCGCAGCCACGCGATCGCCGCCCGGGCCCGCAGCGAGAACGACTCGAACAGGGGCGCCAACATACCGATGCGGCGTCGAGTAGTGCGGTCCTCGCGCAGGACGAGGGCCGGAATCGTCGCCACCGTCTCCCAACCACGGCTGCGGGCGAGCTGCGGCGCGACCCGGCGCTTGACGTCGATGCCGCCGAGGAGCTCCTGCGCATCGGTTAGGCGCGTCTTGACCTCGACCACCAGCAGCACCCGGCGACCCGGGTGCCAGGCGAAGAGATCGATCCGGCCGCGGTCTCCATAGTGATTGAAGCTGACCTCGAGCTCGACCATCCAGCCTGCGGAGCGGAGGAGCGTCGCCAGCCACGCCTCGATGGCCGCGTGCCGCTCATCGGCCAGTGGTCGTTCCCCGTCGACGCGCAGGTCGATCGCGAGGTGGGCGCCGAGCGCCCCTGCCCACGCCTCCAGCTCCGCGACGGTGCAGCGATCGAGCGGCGTTCGTTCGCGGCGGCTCAGCTCACCCTGCGAGATGCCGAGACTCCCGCTGAGCTGCCGCTGTGATAGCCCCTTGCGGCGCCGGGCATGGATGTCACGGCCGAGATCTCCGGCGTTGCCAATCATCCCGCCCGGGCCTGGATGTCACGGCCGCGACCCTCGAAGTTGCCATTCATGCCGCCGGGGCATGCATCCGTGGTCGAGGCTCCGTTCGAGCATCCTGCCACTCGTGTGGCCATGTCCCCGCGGCATATCTGACCGATTCGCGGGCTGCGACGGTGACGACCATGTCCCCGCGGCATATCTGACCGATTCGCGGGCTGCGACGGTGACGACCATGTCCCCGCGGCATATCTGACCGATTCGCGGGCTGCGACGGTGACGACCATGTCCCCACGGCATATCTGGACGATTCGCGGGCGCCGCGCCACCTCAATCCTGTCGGAACGCCTCCCAGGGGTCGTAGTCGGGGTCCGGCTTCTCGTCCGGCGGCCGATCGGCCTCCGGCACGTGACGGAGATTGACCCGCACCCGGTACCACAGCGACGAGCGGCCGCGCATGCCGTCCACGAGCACCTCCTCCTCGCCGACGTGCGCCGATGCGGCCGGCCACCGTTCGCGCCAGCGCGCCAGGCCGGCGAGCACCTCCTCCTTCGTCGCGGCCTGCGCGACGACGCGCAGAGGCGCGGTCGAGCGGCGCCGACCCGTGGGCGACACGGTCCCGTCGGCGCGGCGCGCGGACGGTGAGGGCATGGCCGGCGCCACCGAGCCGGCACGGCCGCGGGGTGCCGTCGGGTCGGTCGGCGCGAGCTCGGCGGGATCGGGCATCCGCCGCTTCGAGGGCTGGACGCGCGGCGGCTCGCCCGGCTGCTTCACATAGTTCGGCGGCCAGGGCGCGTCTCCCTGGCCGGCCGCCTCGTCGCGGGCGACGAGCTCGAGGAGCGGCTCGAGCGGGAAGGCGCGCTCGTCGATGCCGGCACCCACGTCGCCGAGCTTCGCGTAGCGATCGGGCATGGAGCGGATCGTGAAGTCGCCCAGGTCGGCGTCGGGGACCTCGTCCCACGTCAGCGCCGCACTCACCCATGCCGCCGGCACCGGGCGCACCGAATAGACCGATGCCACAGTCCGATCCTTCGCGTTCTGGTTGTAGTCGAGGAAGACGCCGTGGCGCTCCTCCTTCCACCATTTGCTGGTGGCGATCTCCGGCGCCCGGCGCTCGACCTCGCGCGCGAGCGCCAGCGCGCTGCGCCGCACCTCGCCGAAGGTCCAGCGCGGCTCGATGCGGACATAGATGTGGATGCCGCGTGACCCGGACGTCTTCGGCCAGGCGGTGTAGCCAAGATCGGCGAGCACCTCGCGCACGACGAGGGCGACGCGCCGCACGTCGCCCCACGACACGCCCGGGCCCGGGTCGAGGTCGACGCGCAGCTCGTCGGGGTGGTCGAGGTCGGCGGAGCGCACCGGATGTGGGTTGAGGTCGATGCAGCCGAGGTTCACGATCCATGCCAGCGCCGCCACGTTGTCGACCACCACCTCGTTGGCCGTCCTCCCCGACGGGAATGAGAGCTCCACGGTGCGCACGAAGTCGGGGAGCGACTTCGGCGCCCGCTTCTGGAAGAAGGCCTGGCCGGCGGCACCATCGACGAAGCGCTTGAGGGCCATCGGGCGGTCCATGACGCCCCGCAGGGCGCCATCGGCCACCGCCAGGTAGTACTCGACGAGCTCGCGCTTCGTGACCCCGATCCCGGCGAAAAAGACCTTGCCCGGGTTCGTGATCGTCACCGGGTGGCCATCGAGCTCAAGCTCGAGCGGTGCCTCACGTGCGGCTGCCATGCGCGTACCGTAGCGCGCGGGGCACGCCGATTGCGAGGACCGGCACCGCAATGGAACGCGTCAAGGCACTCGTCGCCCGGCTCGACACGTGGAGCCTCGCCCACCGCTGGCCGCGGATCGCGCGGCGCGCGATCTCCGGTTTCCTCGCCCACGAGGCGCTGCAGTACGCCGGCAGCATGGCCTACTTCTCGGTGCTCTCCCTCTTTCAGCTGCTCGTGCTCGGGGTGGTCGTGTTCAGCCTCTTCCTGGGCCAGGGCGAGGCGCGCGCGTTCATCGTCGACCAGGTGAGCGCCGGGTCGCCGCTCGACGGCAACACGGTGGGCCGGATCATCGACGCGGTGATCCAGGGCCGCGGTGGCATCGGCTTCGTCGGTGCGCTCTTCCTTGGCTGGAGCGCGCTCGGCGTCTTCTCGGCAATGTCCGGCGGGATCGGCCGCGCCTTTGCGGTGACCAAGCCGCGGGGCTTCCTGGCCGAGAAGCTCATCGGCCTGGTGCTGATGGGCATCACCGGCTTCCTGGCCGTCGGGAGCCTCGTCGTCGGCATCGCGACCGGCATCCTCCAGGAAGCGGCGACCGGCCTGATGGGATCGGTGCCGGGCGGCAGCGCGGCCATCGGCCTCATCGGTCTCGTTGTCCCGTTCATCCTCATCTTCTTCGCCTTCCTCCTCATCTACCGCGTCGTGCCGAACCGCCATGTCACGCTCCGGGAGGTGTGGCCGGGGGCGCTGGTGGCGACGCTGCTGTGGACGGTGCTGCGCTTCGGGTTCACCTACTACGCGACGAATGTCGCCCGCTACGACTCGGCCTTCGGCCCGATCTCGACCGCGGTCACCCTGCTCGTCTTCCTCTATTTCGCGAGCGTGATCATCCTGCTCGGCGCCGAAGTCGCGCGGGCGTCGGCGCTCGAGGACGAGCCGATCGTCACCGTCGCCGCCGACCCGCGCTTCCTGCCCGTCCCGGTCGACCCGCCACCCGCGGTCAGCGAACCCAGGCGCCGCCTCCCCGGATGGCTCCTCCTGGTAGGCGGCGCGGTCGCGGGGGCGGTTGCCGGGCGTCTGAGCTCCCGTCGCGACGAGTAGCGGGTCGCGTCCTACCACCGCACAGGGACTGTGGAAAACGATGTCCACCCCCCGTGCCGCTGTGGATAACTGGCGGCGAGGTACGGCGGTGTAGTACATTCGTGCCCGTCACAAGCTCGTTGCGCGCCGATAGCATCGGTTCGGTGAGCTCCTGGACACCGGGCACGAGAAGGGCAATTTGAAGACACGGATCGCCGCATGACACGACGATCGCGCCTCACCGTCACCTTCGTGGCCCTCGTGGCGGTCGGGCTGAACGTCGTGGCAATCACCCCCCGTGACCCTGCCCTGGCCGCGGACCCGTCCCTTGCACAGGCACAGCAGCAGCAGCAGCAGCTGCGGCAGCAGATTGCCGCGCAGGCCGCGCAGCTCGCGGAGCTGAACGCGCAGTCTGGCGCGCTGGGCCGGCAGCTCGACGCCGCCAAGGCGGAGCTCGCGGACGTGACCGCCGAATACGAGCGCGTCAACGGACTGTGGATGCAGGCCAAGGAACAGGTGGCCGAGATCAAGGCCCACCTCGCCGACCTCCGCACCCAGATCGCCGCGCTCGATCAGCAGCTCACCCAGCTCGCGCAGGAGATCGTCCGCAGCCAGCGCGACCTCGACGCCCGGGAGGCGCTCCTCCAGCAGCACCTCCGCGACGCGTACGAGCAGAGCCGCACGTCGCTCCTCGAGGTCCTCCTGCGCTCCGATTCGCTTGACGAGGCCTCGACCCAGGTCAACTATCTCCTCACTGTGTCGGCCACCGATCAGCAGCTGGCCGACCAGATCCGCACCCTGCGCGACGAGCTGACGACGAAGCAGCGCTCGCTGAAGGAGGGGCGCGCGGCGCTCGACGACGCTCGGGTCGCCGCCGAGGCGCAGGCGCAGCTCCTCAAGCAGCGCGAGGCGGAGCTGAGCACCATGGCGACGCGTCTCGCGGAGCTGAAGGTCGCCGCGGAGGCGAAGCGGAAGCAGCAGGAGGCGGCGCTCAACGCCGCCGCCGCGAAGGCCGGTGATGTGAAGCAGGCGCTCGCGGACAGCGTCGCCCAGCAGGAGGCCGCGAACCGGCTCGTCCAACAGCTCAAGGCGCAGGAGGCCGCCCGGCAGGCAGCGCTCGGCGAGGCCCGTCGTCGTGCCGAGGAAGAGGCCCGCCATCGGGCGCAGCGTCCGTCTGCGCGTGGCTTCCGCTGGCCGGAGGTCGCCTTCCACATCACCCAGGAGTTCGGGCCGACGAGCTTCGTCCTCGAGCCTCCGTACACGTACCAGGGCATCTACTACGCGCACTTCCATACCGCGATCGACCTGGCGACCGGTTGCGGCACGCCAATCGTCGCCGCCGCCACCGGCGTCGTCGCGGCGTCCGGCCAGCCGCTGATGCCGTGGGACACGGGTTATGGGGTCGTCATCGATCACGGCAACGGGATCCAGAGCTGGTACTGGCACCTCCAGCCGCGCGTCATCGTCTCGCCCGGCCAGCCGGTCACCATCGGCCAGCTCATCGGCTACGAGGGGAGCACCGGCAACAGCACCGGCTGTCATCTCCACTTCGCCATCAACGAGGGCGGCGGGTGGCAGAACCCGAGGTTCTACCTGCCCTGATCAGGCGGTGACCGCCTCCAGGCCGCGGGCGACCGGCAGGTAGAGGCGGTCAACGTATTCGGTCAACATCCGCGCGGTGCTGAACTGCCAGAGCGAAGCTCCGATCGCGGCTCGCATGGTGGCCACCCACTCGCGGGGCACCCCTTCCTCGTCGGTGGCGAAGTAGCGGGGCACGATCTCGTCCTCCAGGAGCCGATAGATCTCGGCCGCGTCGGTGGCGTCCTGCTCCTCGTCGTCGCCGTCAGGCGTGCGGTCGCCGATCGCCCAGCCGTTGTCGCCGTCCCAGCCCTCGTCCCACCAGCCATCGAGGATGCTCATCGACGGGACGCCGTTGATCGCGGCCTTCATGCCCGATGTGCCGGAAGCCTCCATCGGGCGGCGCGGGTTGTTGAGCCACAGGTCAACGCCCCCCACCATGTAGCGCCCGACGCGCATGTCGTAGTCCTCGAGCATGAAGGCGCTCCCCCGCAGGTGCTCGCCGCGCGAGAGGCCGAAGATGCGCTGGATGACCCGCTGCCCCGGCCGGTCCGCGGGGTGCGCCTTGCCGGCGATGACGATCTGAACCGGCCGATCGGGGCGGTGGAGGATGCGCGCCAGCCGCGCCTCGTCACGGAAGAGGAGGTCGGCGCGCTTGTAGGTCGCGAAGCGCCGGGCGAACCCGATGAGCAGCGCCTCCGGATTCAGCGCGCGACGCACCTCGCGCAGCGCCTCGGGCGACTCGCCATGGCGCGCGAACTGACGCTGGAGGCGACCCTCCAGGAACTCGCTCAGCTCGCGTTTCTGCTGCTGGTGCGCGCCCCAGAGCTCCGCGTCGTCGACGCTCGCCAGCCGCTCGATCGGCTCCGGGCCGTTGAGATCGGTTCCCAGCGAGGTGCCCATGGCCTGCTTGTAGAGGCGCCGGATCGGGCGTCCCAGCCACGTCCCGACATGGACGCCGTTGGTGATCGCGTCGATCGGGTGGCCGGCCACGTCCTGCCAGGTCTCGGTCGCCGTCCGGCCGTGGAGCTGGCTCACCGCGTTCGCCCGCGCCGCGTGACGGAGGACGAAGGCGGTCATGTCGAAGGGCGCCTGCGGGTCGTCGGTGTGCCCACGCCCCAGCTCCAGCAGCTGCTCGGACGGCATGCCGGTGGCCGCGAACCAGGCCGCGAGGTTGGTCGTCAGCAGGCCGCGCTCGAAGACCTCGTTGCCCGCCGGCACCGGCGTGTGGATCGTGAAGGCGGAGCTGCGCCCCACCTCGCGGAGCGCGTCGCCGGCGTCGCGCCCCGGTTGTGCCTCGACGAGCTCCCGCGCGCGCTCGAGCAGCATGAAGGCCGAGTGGCCCTCGTTGAGATGCCAGACCGCGGGCTCGACGCCCAGCGCGCGGAGCGCCCGCACGCCGCCGACCCCGAGCACGACCTCCTGGCAGAAGCGCATCTCGCGTCCGCGGACGTAGAGGATGTGGGTGATCGGCCGATCGGCGGGGTCGTTCTGCGGGACATCCGTGTCGAGGAGGAGGAGCGGCACGCGGCCGACCTGCGCCACCCAGACTGCGGCGTGCACGTCGCGCCCGGGCAGGTCGACCGAAACCACGAGCGGCAGCCCGTCGCGGCCGCGTGCCCTGCGCAGCGGAAGCTGGGCCGGGTCGATATCGGGTTGGGCGTGCTCCTGGTGCCCGTCGGCATCGATCTGCTGGCGGAAGTAGCCGCGTCGATAGAGGAGGCCGACGCCGATGAACGGGAGGGCGGCGTCCGAGGCTGACTTGAGGTGGTCGCCGGCCAGCACGCCGAGGCCGCCCGAGTAGATCTGGATCGATTCGTGGAGGCCGTACTCGGCGCAGAAATAGGCCACCGGGCCGGGGAGCTCCCGCTCTGGGTGGGTCCGGTTCCAGCTGCCGCTGCCGTCGTACAGGTAGCGCTCGAACTCGTCGAGCAACCGGCTGACGTCGACGGTGAAATCCTCGTCGGCGGCGAGCTCGGCCCAGCGGTCGGGCCCGACGGCGCGCAGGACGCGGATCGGATTGCGGTACCGGCTCCAGGCCGCGGCGTCAATGCGGGCGAAGAGGCGCGTCGCGCGTGGCGACCAGCTCCACCACAGGTTGTAGGCAAGCTCGCTGAACCGCTCGAAGGCGGGCGGGATCGCGAGGTCGTGCGCGGGCAGCGTCGGCACACGGATCGAGGTCGACATGGGGCACCGATGATACGGGACGCGGCGCGGGCTGGTCGCGGCACGCGTACCATCGGCCCATGACAACCCCGGTTGCCCAGCGCGGGCTCGACGTCGCCGCCGTGCGTGATCACTTTCCGGCGCTGGCCCGCCAGCACGGCGGACGTCCCGCGGTGTACCTCGATGGGCCCGGCGGCACCCAGGTCCCGCGCGAGTGCATCGATGCCATCGTCGCTCACCTGGCGGCTGGTGGCGCGAACACGCACGGCGCCTTCGAGGCCTCGCACGAGACCGATGCGCTGCTCGCCGACGCGCACGCCGCGATGGCCGACTTCATCGGTGCCCACGACCCCGATGAGATCGTCTTCGGCCCGAACATGACGACCCTCACCCTGTCGCTGAGCCGCGCCCTCGGCCGCGACCTCGCGCCGGGCGACGAGATCGTGCTCACGCGGCTCGACCATGACGGCAACGTCGCTCCGTGGCTCGCCGTCGCGGAGGACCGCGGCGCGACGGTGCGCTGGGTCGACATCGATCCCGAGGACTGCACGCTCGACCTCGCGACGCTCGAGGAGGCGGTCGGTCCGCGCACCCGGATCGTTGCCGTGGGGCTCGCGTCGAACGCGGTGGGCACGGTCAACGACGTGGGGCGCATCATCGAGATCGCGCATGCCGTCGGGGCGCTCGCCTACGTCGATGCCGTGCACGCCGCGCCGCACCTGCCGATCGACGTGTCGAACCTGCAGGCCGATTTCCTGGTCTGCTCGCCGTACAAGTTCTTCGCGCCCCACCTCGGAGCGCTCTATGGGCGGCGCGAGCATCTCGAGCGGCTGGAGGCCTACCGCGTCCGGCCAGCGGGGGATGCGATCCCCGGCAAGTGGGAGACGGGCACCCAGGCGCACGAACTCCTCGCCGGGCTGGTCGGCACGTTCGACTACCTCGCCGCGCTCGGCCGGGCCTACGGCGTCGCCCAACGTGACAACGGTCGACGGACCACGCTCGGCGCCGCGATGGCCACCATCCACGACTACGAGCGCGGCTTCAGCGGTCCCGTGCTCGAAGGATTGGCGTCGATCCCGGGTCTGCGGCTCTTCGGCGTCGCGGATCCCGAGCGGCATCGCGAGCGGGTGCCGACCTTCGCCTTCACACTTGCCGGGCGCCATCCGCGCGATGTCGCCGAGCAGCTCGCAGCGCGGGGCATCAGCGCCTGGGATGGCAACTACTACGCGGTCGAGCTGATCCGGCGGCTGGGGCTGGCGGAACGCGGTGGGATGATCCGCATCGGTCTCGTGCACTACAACACGATCAACGAGGTCGATCGGCTGATCGAGGCCCTGCGGGAGATCGCCTGAGGCTGGAAAGTACGGGGTACGCTATCGAACCCGTGATGGACGGTTACACGGTCAAGGAGGCGGCCCTCGCCCTCGGCATTCCGAAGAAGCGCGTCTGGGAGCTCGTCGCTCGCGGTGTGCTGAACGGCAGGCGGGAGGGCGACCGCGGCATGCGGGTCTACCTCCAGACGCCCGATGCGCCCGGGGACGAGGACGAGTCCGGCCCGCCGAATGTGCGACGCGGCACGGAGGGTGATCGTGGCCGCGCACCGGTGGCGGCGCCGCAGCCCGCGCCCGTCCCGGAGCCGCTCGTCGAGGCGAGCCCCTTTCGCGAGCTGCTGACCGAATTCCGCAACCTGACCGAGCGATACGGCCAGGCCCTCCTGGCGCTGGGAGAGGCACGCGGCGAGGTGGCGGCCCTGCGGACCCGCGTCGAGCTGCTGGAGGCGCGGATGGATCTTCGGCTGCCTGGCGGCCCACCGAGTCCGCCCGTCTCGTGGCGCACTCCGGAGCCACTCGTCGACAAGCCGACAGCTGCGCCTGCGTCGGAGCCCGATGCGGGGACGGCCGAGGAAACGCCGTCCGCCGGAGCGGCAGGATCGGTCGACCGGGAGACAGCGACCGAAGCTGCGGAGGGTGACGGCGAGGAGCCGCGACCCAAAGCTCGCCGCCACGGTCGGCGGTTCGGCGGCCCGGGCATCCTCGAGGCCCTTGCGCGTGCAGAGGATCCCGCGCTCGCGGAACTGCCCGGCGCACGGGAGGCGGGAGAGGCGATGGCCGCCTTCCAGGCTGCAAGCGGCGAGCGTGAGACTCCTGGTACCGATGCCCCGGCCGGGGTGCAGGCCGAGGAGCCGGCGCCCGCCACGAACCTGGCGACCGGCGTGGCCGCCGAGAGTGCCGCCGTTGCGGGCGAGGATGCTCGACCCGAGACCGCGGAAGAGGAGCTCCCCGGGGCCGCCGCCGCAGAGGCGATGCCGGTCGCCGATGAATCCGAGCCAGCACTCGGATCGGTCGCAGTGCCGGAGATCGCGGCATCGGAGATCGCGGCATCGGAGGAAGAGCCGGTAACGGTCGCGCTCGAGGTGGAAGGCAGCGCACCGGGCGTTGCGATGGTCGAACCCGAGCCGGTGGCTCCCATCCAGGAATCGGTCGGGCCAACTGATGAGGTCGTGCCAGCTGAAAAGGTAGCGGCTGAGGATGTGGCCGCGGCTGAAGAGGTTGCGGCCGTCCCGGAGGGATACAGCGCCGAGACCGAGGAGCCGGACTGGTACGTCGACGAGGACCTCGACTGGCTCGACGCGGCCGACTACGCACCGCCTGCACCGCCCGCACCGCCGGTGATGCCCGAGCCCGAACCTCAGCCGGAGTTCGAGCCCGAGGCCGAGCCCGCACATGAGCCGGAGCCGGAACCCGAGCCTGTGCCCGAGCCTGAGCCTGACCCCGAGCTTGAGCCCGCACATGAGCCCGAACCCGAGCCGCAACCTGAACCCGAACCGGAGCCAGAACCCGAGCGCGAGCCTGAGCCACAGGCCGAGCCCGAACCTGAGCCACTGCCTGAGGCGGAGCCCGAGCCACAACTCCAGCCAGAGCCGGAGCCTGAGGCAGAGCCCGAGCCCGAGCCACTGCCCGAGGCGGAGCCCGAGCCACAACTCCAGCCAGAGCCGGAGCCAGTGCCCCAGCCGGGTCGAGAGCCCCAGCCGGAGCCAGAGCCCGAGCCGGAAAGCGAACCCGAGCCGGAGCGAATGGCGGCGGCAGAGCCCGAGCCGCTGCCCGAGCCGGAACCGCAACTCCAGCCAGAGCCGGAGCCAGTGCCCCAGCCGGGTCCAGAGCCCGAGCCGGAAAGCGAACGATTGCCGGAGCGAATGCCAGAGCCTGAGCCGGAGCCGGAACGCGAGCCCGAACTCATGGCCGAACCGGAACCTGCGTTGGAACCTGAGGTCCAGCAGCGTCTCGAGCCGCCGCCAGAAGCCGCGCCAGAACCCCCGCCCGAGGCGGAACACGAACCCTTCCCGACCGATGAGGGCGGGCATCCGTCGGAGGAAGCCGTCCTCTTCCTCGGGGACGAAGGCGCCGACGAGCTCGAGCAGGGCGCCAGCGGCTGGCACCGGCCACCGGCCCCGGCTCACGCGCCGCCCCCCGCCGAGCCGCCAGCGAGTCCGGCAGCGCCGGTTGATGAACGACTTGCCGCAGTTGCCGCCGAGGAGGGCTGGGACGAGGAAGAGGTCGCGGGGGTTCGCGCGTATCTCGAGCAGGTCCCGCATCCGCCGACGGTGGCAGCCGACGAGACCGCGTCACAGCCGCCCCTGCAGGAGCTGCCGCCGCCCCCGGAACGCGAGACATCCGAAGCGCCAGGCTCACCACCGATCGACGCCTCGGCCTCCTCAGACGACCGATCGATCGAGCTGCCCGGTGCCGACGAGCTCGACGAAGCGATGTCCGCCCTCGGGCGCCCGGCTGCGAGCACCGACCAGGCGCCAACGGCCGGTCAGCCCGAGCAGGAGGCATCCGCGAGCATTCCGTCGGAGCCGCCTGTCGATCGCGCATGGGCGAAGCCCGCCGTCGCGCCTGATGAAGGATCGTCGCCCTGGCCGGCGAGGGATCCTGGCGTGACGAATCGGCCCGGGTCGGTGACCGGATTCCACGACCGATCAGCCGATGCCGAAGACCCCACCGCGGAGCCGGAGTGGCTTCGCGGCCGCCGTGACGCCGCCGCGCGCGCGTATCGGCGACTTCGCCGCATCCTTCCGACGAACGAGCGGTGACGCGGGGTCGCGAACGGTCGTCCGCGGGTCGAGCGCCGAGCAGCCGTCTCGCGGATGCGGGCGGTCCGGCGATCGCGGGCATCGGCACCGCGGTTGGCGCGGCGAGTGGTGCCCTCCTCGCGAGCCGACTGGGTTATCTGTACGCGGACGCCGCCCTGGTGAGTCGTGAGCTCGAGGCGGCGGCGCTCATCGTGTTCGGTGGCTTTGGCGGTGGCATCGCGGGCGGCGCCGGCGCCTGCTGGCTCGCGCTGCGCATCGGGAAGCGCGCAGCAGCCGGCGAGACAGCGTGGCGCACGCTCGCGTTCCTCTTCATGGTTGCGCCGATCCTCCTCTTCGGGACGCCGGCGCTCGACCTCACACCACTCGCCGGCCTTGGGGTCGGGGTGGTCGCGGCCGGCCTCGCCGGCCTGGTGGCCCGTTTCCTGACGCCGGGACGCGGCCCAGATGCGCGCTTGCGGCGGATGCCGTAGGCTCGTGCATTCCATGACCGATCGCGACGCTCTGCCGATGATCCATGCCCGCGGCCTCGAGAAGCACTTTGGCGAGACCCACGCCCTGCGTGGTGTGGATTTCGACGTGGAGGAGGGGCGCATCCTGGCCGTCCTCGGCCCGAACGGCGCCGGCAAGACGACCGCGGTCCGCATCCTGTGCACGCTGACCATGGCAGATGCTGGCGAGGCGTCGGTCGCGGGGTTCGATGTCCGTCACCACCCGGACCGGGTGCGCGCCCGCATCGGCCTCACCGGCCAGTTCGCGGCCCTCGACGAGCTGCTCACCGGGCGCGAGAACGTTGAGATGATCGCGCGCCTCTACCACCTGCCCGCAGCCACCGCCCGGCGACGCGCCGACGAGCTCCTGGAGCGCTTCGACCTCCAGGACGCGGCCAACCGCCCGGTGAAGACCTACTCGGGCGGCATGCGACGCCGCCTGGACCTGGCCGGAAGCCTCGTCGCGGAGCCACCGATCCTCTTCCTCGACGAGCCGACCACCGGCCTCGACCCGCGGAGCCGCCTCGGCATGTGGCAGCTGATCAGCGAGCTCGTCGCCGGCGGCACCACGCTCCTGCTCACCACGCAATACCTGGAGGAGGCCGATCGGCTCGCCGACGAGATCGCGGTGATGGACCACGGGCTGGTGATCGCGCGCGGCACCGCGGATGAGCTCAAGGCTCGCATCGGAGGGGAGCGGCTTGTCGTGACGGTCGATCGCACCGACCAGCTCGATCTTGCGTCGCGAACCCTCACCACCATCGCGGGCGACCCGCAGATCGACGCGGGCGCGCGACAGGTGAGCGTCGCGGTCACGACCGGGGATGGCATCCTCACCCGCGCCATCCGCGAGCTGGATGCTGCCGGCGTGGCGGTCGACGACGTGGGCGTGCGGCGCCCAACGCTCGACGACGTGTTCCTCATCCTCACCGGGCAGCACCCCGACGCGGAGATGCAGGCCGAGGGCGACGCGGTCCGCCAGCGTGACGAGGTGATCGCGTGACCTCGGCGACGCACCGCGAGCCGATGCACACCGGATTTTTGACCTGGGTCGCCGACTCGCTCCAGATGGTGAAGCGCAACCTGATCCACATTCGCCGCACACCTGAGCTGCTGCTCGACGTGACGATCAGCCCGATCATGTTCGTGCTGCTCTTCAGCCTCGTCTTCGGCGGCGCTATCGACGTGCCGCGCGAGTCGTACATCAACTACCTGATGGCCGGCATCTTCGTGCAGACCATCGCGTTCGCCGGGATCTACACCGGCGTGCTGCTCGCCAACGATCTGAAGAACGGCATGATCGACCGATTCCGATCGCTGCCGATGGCGCAGTCGTCGGTGCTGACCGGCCGCACGCTGACCGATCTGCTGCGCGCCACGCTCGCGGTCGCGATCATGTGGATCGTCGGCATGGTGGTCGGCTTCCGGCCCGGAGGCGGCGTTCTCGGCGGGCTCGGCGCGGTGGCGCTCATGCTCCTGTTCGGCTTCGCGCTGTCGTGGATCGGCGTGGCGATGGGCGCCCTGGTGCGCACCCCCGAGGCGCTCCAGGGCATCATCTTCGCCGCCGTCTTCCCGCTGACGTTCGTGAGCAGCGCCTTCGTGCCGACCAGCACCATGCCCGGCTGGCTTGCCTGGTTCGCCGATCGACAACCGATGACGCTGGTCACAAACGCGGTGCGCAGCCTGACCCTCGACGGCAGTGGGGGGCCCACGGCACTCGCGGCCATCGCCTGGTCGATCGCCATCCTGGTCGTCTGCTTCCCGCTCGGCCTGTGGGCCTATCGGCGGCGCACGACCCAGTAGCCGCGCACGCCGCCGCAATCATTCACGCAACATCAGCCGTTCGCTTGCACCGAATGGTTCATGCGGGCATCATCATCGGCGTGACACAGACCATTCCGGGGATCGCCGACACGATCCTGGAGGAGATCTCGCCCATCGTCGCCCGTGCCAAGCACGCCTGGGCCGCTCGCTGCCAGGAGCGTGGCCTGTCCCTGACCCATTTCCAGGTCCTTTCCATCCTTGACCGATCCGGCCCGATGTCGATGAGCCACCTCGCCGACCACCTCGGCGTCTCGTTGCCCAATGCCACTGGGATCGTCTCCCGCATGGAGGAGCGGGGCGTCGTGGAACGCACCCACGATGCTGCTGATCGGCGCGTCGTCGTCGTCCAGCCCACCGAGGTCGGCCGCGACTTCTCCCGGGAGCTCGGCGACGTCCGTCGCGCCGAGGTCACCGCCCTCATCGGCGCCCTCACCCTCGAGCAGCAGGAGAACCTCCTGCGCGCGGTTCGCGATCTGCGGGCCGTCATCGACCAGCTCAACGCGCAGCCATATCCTGAGGAGTCTCTCCGCGCATGACCACCGATTCCGCGGTCCGCACCACGGCCCAGCCCCAGCCACCGGTCGATGACGCGCCGGTGCACGTCGACCATCGCGCCCGGATCGAGATCCTCGGCGCGATCATGCTCGGCCTCTTCCTGTCGGCCCTGGACCAGACGATCGTCGGGCCGATCCTGCCGCGCGTCGTCGGCGAGCTGCACGGAAGTGACTATTACACGTGGGTGGTGACTGCCTACCTCCTGACCAGCACCGTGACGGTGCCGATCTACGGGAAGCTGTCCGACCTGTTCGGCCGCAGGCCGATGCTGATGGTCGGCATCGGCCTGTTCCTCGTCGGCTCGGCCCTCGCCGGCCTGTCGCAGACGATGTGGCAGCTCGTGCTGTTCCGTGGCATCCAGGGCCTCGGCGCCGGGGCGCTGTTCCCGATCAGCCTCGCCGTCATCGGCGACCTCTTCAGCCCCGCCGAGCGCGGCAAATACCAGGGTCTCTTCGGTGCCGTGTTCGGCATCGCGTTCCTTGTCGGCCCCGGCCTCGGTGGCCTGCTCACCGACAACTTCAGCTGGCACTGGGTCTTCTACGTCAACCTCCCCATCGGCGGCATCGCGCTGTACATCATCTGGCGGCTGCTGCCGAACGTCCGGCGCGCGCGCGCCACCGCGACGATCGACTGGTGGGGGGTGGGGACGTTCAGCGCCGCCATCGTGCCGATCCTCATCGGCCTCACCGAGGCGCAGAGCGGCAACTGGGGTGACCCCGTCGTCTGGGGCCTGCTCCTCGTCGGTGCCGTCTTCGCCGCCATCTTCGTGTGGGTCGAGGCGCACGTGGCCGAGCCGATGATCCCGCTCGACCTGTTCCGGCTGCGGACGTTCTCGGCGAGCATGGTGGCGATCTTCCTCGCCATGTTCGGCTTCTTCAGCGCGGTCGTCTTCCTTCCCCTGTGGTTCCAGGTCGTGCGCGGCGACAGCGCGACCGCTTCGGGCTACAGCCTGCTGCCGTTCCTGTTCGGCCTGATCCTCAGCTCCGTCGTGAGCGGCCAGGTCGTGAGCCGCACCGGGCGCTACAAGTGGCTGGTCACCGGCGCGCTCGCGACGGCAGCGATCGGCGTCCTCCTGATGACCCAGCTGCGCGCCGACACGCCGTACCCGGTCCTGTGGGCCTGGATGGCGGTGGCCGGCATCGGCATCGGTCCCACGATGGCCGTCTTCACGATCATCGTGCAGAACGCCGTGCCGTTCTCGAAGCTCGGCGCGGCGACCAGCGACCTGACCCTCTTCCGCCAGATCGGCGGCACCGTGGGTCTGACGCTCGGCTTCACGATCTTCCGCAGCTTCCTGAACTGGGATCTCATTCGCGACCGCCTCGTCGCCGATGGCGCGCCGGCCCAGTTCGCGCCGCTGGCGCCGCCACCGGGCTTCGACACCAGCTCGCTCACGACGCAGGTCGGCGGTGGTGCGGGGGCTGCGCTCCAGCAGATCCCGGAGCAGTTCCGTGCGGTCTTCGTCAACGCCTTCCACGAGGCCTTCAGCATCGCCCTCGCCAACAGCCTGTGGCTCGGCGTCGGCGCGCTGGCGCTCGCCGTGGTCGCCTCCCTGTTCATACCCGAGATCCCGCTCCGCGGGCCCGCGCGGGCGGGGGAGGGCGTCACCCGGGAAAGCCGTGAGGGCAGCGCGCCACCGGTCGTCGCCTTCGAGTGACGGATGATGGCCAACTACGATGAGCCGGTGAGCGAGGCCGCTGCCACCGCGCTCATCGTGGTGGACCTCCAGAACGACTTCGCGGATCCCGCCGGCAGCCTCGCGGTCGACGGCGGCGAGGCGATCATCGGGCCCGTCAACGACGAGGTCCGACGGGCCGTGGCGACCGGCTCGCTCGTGGTCGCCACCCAGGACTGGCATCCGTCCCGGACGCCACATTTCGTCACCGATGGCGGACCGTGGCCGGTCCACTGCGTGGCCGGCACGTGGGGCGCCGCGCTCCACCCTTCCTTCGTGCTGCCCGACGACGCACCACGCGTCCACAAGGGGAGCAACGGGGAGGACGGCTATTCCGGTTTCACGACGCGCGATCCGACGAGCGGTGAGGAGCGTCCCACTGAGCTTGCATCAGTGCTGCGGGACGCTGGGGTTCGGCACGTCCGCGTCTGCGGGCTGGCGACCGACTACTGCGTGAAGGCCACCGCGCTCGACGCTGTGCGGCTCGGCTTCGCGACGACGCTGCTCGTCGATGCCATCGCGGCGGTGAACGTCGATCCGGGCGACGGGGAGCGGGCGATCGCAGAGATGGCCGCGGCCGGCGTGGCGCTCGCCCAGGTCGACTAGGGGGCGTCCGGGCCGCTTCGGCGGCCGAGGAGCGCGACCGCGACCCCGGCCACCACGAGCAGCACCCCGATCACGACCCAGATCGTGTCGCCAGTCATGACGCTGCGCGGCGCGCACGGCAGGTTGAGACCCTGCGCCACGAACACGAGCCCGGCGCCGACGAGCGTGAGACCGATGGTCAGCCGGGCCATCTGCATCGACCGATGCTACCCCCTTGCGCACGCTCGGGCCGTGCGTATACTTCGCGCCAAGTCGGGTCGACCACGACCGGCGCCACAGCTCAACAGCCTCTCCCTCCCAACCACGTCCATCGCTGGCTCCGGGGGCGCGACAGGAACCCGGGCCCCGGCGTTCGAATGGCGATCTGACGTGGTAACCAATCTTGTGGGAGGGTCCTCTGTGGCCTACACCGATCAGGTGATCACCTGTGCGGATTGCGGGATCGACTTCGTCTTCTCCGCATCCGAGCAGGCCTTCTTTGCCGAGAAGGGCTTCGCATCCGCTCCGAAGCGCTGCGCGTCCTGCCGGTCGCAGCGCCGCTCCGCGGGCGGCGGCTCGAGCTACGGCTCGGGCGGCGGCTACTCGGCGGGTGGTGAGCGCGGTCCGCGGGAGATGCACGACGCCGTATGCGCCCGCTGCGGCAAGGACACGCAGGTTCCGTTCCGGCCCACGGGGGCTCGACCGGTCTACTGCTCCGACTGCTTCCGGATGATGCGCGACTAGGCGTTTCACCATCAGAGCAGATCACCGACGGGCGGCGTCCGGGAAACCGGCACCGCCCGTTTTCGCTGCCCGGCGCGGTGGGCGCGGATCGGGAGGATCGGCCGTTCCGGCCGTAGAATGAAGGGAAGGGGCCCGCACGGCAGACAACTTGCGAGCAGGAGCACGCATGACCACCCAGGCTGATCTCGAACACTGGCACGAGCTGGGGCTCCAGCTGCGCGTCGACTCCATCCGTTCGTCGAGCGCGGCCGGATCCGGGCACCCGACGTCGTCGATGTCCGGCGCCGACCTCATGGCCGTGCTCCTCGCGAAGTACCTCCATTACGACTTCGGCACGCCCGAGGACCCGAACAACGACCACCTGATCGTCAGCAAGGGCCACGCGTCGCCGCTCCTCTACGCGATGTTCAAGGCGGCCGGCGCGATCAGCGACCAGGAGATGCTCACCTTCCGCACGTTCGGGAGCCGCCTCGAAGGCCACCCGACCCCGGTGCTGCCCTGGGTCGACGTGGCGACCGGGTCGCTGGGGCAGGGGCTTCCGATCGCGGTCGGGGTCGCGCTGGCCGGCAAGCGGCTCGATCGGTTGCCGTACCGCGTGTGGGTGCTGTGCGGCGACTCCGAGATGGCAGAGGGCTCGATCTGGGAGGCATTCGAGCACGCGGCGTTCCATGGGCTCGACAACCTGACGGCGATCATCGACGTCAACCGGCTCGGCCAGACCGGCCCCACGATGCACGAGTGGGATCTCGACGCGTACGCGGGGCGCGCGAAGGCGTTCGGCTGGAACGCGATCGAGATCGACGGCCATGACCCGGCGGCCATCGACCGCGCGTACGCCAAGGCGATCGAGACGAGCGGCGCGCCGACGGTGATCGTGGCCAGGACCGTCAAGGGATCGGGCGTCGCGGCCGTCGCCAACAAGAACGGCTTCCATGGCAAGCCGCTCGCGGATCCCGACGCGGCGATCGCCGAGCTCGGCGGGATGCGCGACATCCACATCGACGTTGCGCGATCCTCGTCGAGCCGGCAGCCGCATCGGTTCGCCGCCGGCGGCGAGCTCAGCCTCCCGCGCTACGAGCTCGGCACGAAGGAGGCGACGCGAAAGGCGTTCGGCGACGCGCTCGTTGCGCTCGGCCGGGTGCGGGGTGACGTGGTCGCGCTCGACGGGGAGGTCGGCAACTCGACGTACACCGAGGAGTTTGGGACCGCCCACGGCGACCGCTTCATCCAGAGCTACATCGCCGAGCAGCAGATGATCGCGACCGCGGTCGGGCTGCAGGTGCGCGGCTGGAAGCCGTTCGCCGCGACCTTCGCCGCCTTCCTGTCCCGCGCCTACGACTTCATCCGCATGGCCGCTGTGAGCCGCGCCGACCTCGCCATCGCCGGGTCGCACGCCGGCGTCAGCATCGGCGAGGATGGGCCGTCGCAGATGGCGCTCGAGGATCTCGCCAGCTTCCGCGCCGTGCATGGTTCGACGATCCTCTATCCAAGCGACGCCAACCAGGCGGCGGCCCTCGTGCCGCAGATGGCGGAACGCACCGGCATCGTCTACATGCGCACCACCCGTGAGAAGACTCCGGTCATCTATGCGCCCGACGAGGCGTTCCACATCGGTGGAGCGCGCGTCGTGCGCCGGACCGATGCGGACGCCGTCACCATCGTGGCGGCCGGGATCACGCTCCACGAGGCGCTCAGGGCGGCTGACACGCTGGCCGGCGAGGGCATCGTGAGCCGCGTGATCGATGCCTACACCGTCAAGCCGATCGACGTCGAGACGCTCCGCGCGGCCGCCGAGGAGACCGGGCGCATCATCACCGTCGAGGATCACTGGCCGGAGGGGGGGCTCGGCGATGCCGTCCTCGAGGCACTCGCGGAGGCCGGGGCGATGACGCGCGTCGAGAAGCTGGCCGTCCGGCTCATGCCCGGCTCGGGAACCCCGGCCGAGCTGCTCGCGGCGGCGGGGATCGACGCGGATCACATCGCGGCCGCGGCTCGCGAGATGGCCGGCGAGGCTTCCGCGGGCCGTGCGCCAGTCAGGGTGGGGGCTCGGCGGCGGGAATGAGGACGGCACAGCGATGGGCGGATCAGAGAATGGCCGACGCGCAGCAGCGCGCGTCGACCAGCACCGGGAGGCGGAACGAGTGATCGACAAGGCCCGCGACGGGGCGCGCAACATGCTCCAGCGGCTCCATGACGAGCAGGACCAGAGCCCATGGATCGACTTCATCGATCGCGAGCTCCTGTCGACCGGCAGGCTCGACACGCTGATTGACAGGGGCATTCGCGGTCTGACGAGCAATCCGACCATCTTCGCGAAGGCCGTCGCCTCAGGTCAGTACGACGAGCTCATTCGGCGCGAGCTCGAGGCGGGCTCGGACAACGAGCGGATCTTCGAGGAGATCGCGATCGGCGACATCCGCGATGCGTGCGATCACCTGCGTCCGGTGTACGACGCCTCTGGCGGAACCGATGGCTTCGCGAGCATCGAGGTCGAGCCGGCCTGGGCGGACGACACCGACGGGACGGTGCGGCGCGCGCGCGAGCTCTGGGAGCGAGTCGATCGGCCCAACGCCTTCATCAAGATCCCGGCGACGGAGGCCGGCATCCCCGCCGTCGAGCAGGCGATCGGCGACGGCATCAACGTCAACGTCACGCTCATGTTCAGCGTCGAGGTCTACGAGCGCATCGCTCGCGCCTACGTCGCCGGCCTCCGGCGAAGGCTCGCCTCGGGCGCGGACCTGAGCCGCCAGGCATCGGTCGCCAGCTTCTTCGTCAGCCGCGTCGACTCGAAGGTCGACAAGCAGCTCGACGCGCTCGGAACGCGGGAGGCGCTCGAGGCTCGCGGACGCGCGGCGGTCGCGAATGCCAAGCTTGCCTACCAGTCGTACCTCGACATCTTCGAGGGTGACGAGTTCGCCGATCTGCGTGCCGCCGGCGCCCAGGTCCAGCGCTGCCTGTGGGCGAGCACGAGCACGAAGAACCCCGACTACCGGGACGTCCTGTACGTCGAGGAGCTCATCGGTCCGGCGACGGTGAACACGATGCCGATCGAGACGATCGAGGCCTTCCTCGAGCACGGTCGCGTCGAGCGGACTCTCGACAGCGACGTGGACGATGCCCGGCGCGCCATCCGGAACGTGGAGGCGGTCGGGATCACGATGCGCTCGGTCACCGACGAGCTGATCAAGGAGGGAGTCGCAGCCTTCGCGAAGTCCTTCGACGACCTGCTTGCGTCGATCGAGAGCCAGCGCAGCGCCCTCGCGCCGGCATGACCGCCGCCCTCGGCGACGCGATCGGGGCGCGGATGGCGGCGCTCGAGCGCGAGCGATGTGCGGAGCGGTTGTGGGCGAAAGACGGCACGCTCTGGGCGGCGAGCGGAACTCCGCCCGGCGAGCTGGCGGCCTGGCTCGGGTGGCTCGATCTTCCCTCGGAGATGACGGCGCGCATCGGGGAGCTCGAGCACCTGGCGCGCGACATGCGGCAGGACGGCTATCGACGGGCAGCCGTGCTCGGCATGGGCGGCAGCTCGTTGGCCCCCGACCTGTTCGCACACCTGTTCGCCGGGCCGGCCGGGACGCCGGCGGATGGCGCCCTCGAGCTGCGGATCCTCGACAGCACCCATCCGGACGTCGTGCGCGGGTTCCGCTCCTGGGCCACGAGCGCCCGAACGCTCTTCTGCGTGAGCAGCAAGTCCGGGTCGACGACCGAGCCCAACGCGTTCCATGCCGCGATGGCGGCCGATGCGCCGGCGCTCGACTTCATCGCCATCACCGACCCCGACACGTCCCTCGCCGAGCTCGCTCGCGCCCAGGAGTTCCGCGCCATCGTGAGCGGCCGGGCCGACGTCGGAGGGCGCTACTCGGCGCTGAGCGTCTTCGGCCTCGTTCCGGCGGCGCTCGCGGGCGTGGATCTCGCGACGCTCCTCGGCCGGGCCACCGAGATGGCCGAGGCCTGCCGGCGGCCGGGCGCCGATAATCCTGGGCTGGCCCTGGGCGCGGCGATCGGAGAGGCGGCGCAGGCCGGCGCCGACAAGCTCACGATTCTCACCTCGGACCGCCTGGCGCCGCTCGGCGACTGGATCGAGCAGCTCGTCGCCGAGAGCACGGGCAAGGCGGGGACCGGGATCATCCCCGTCGTCAGGGAGCCGCTGGGCGCGGCCGACGTCTACGGGACGGACCGTTACGTTGTCGTGCTGACCCTCGCCGACGATCCGGACGACCGGCTGTCGACCCTGGCTGCCCAGCTCGCGCGGCGCGGGATCAGCGGTCAGCACCTCGAGCTCCGCGACCCCTATGACGTGGGCGCGGAGTTCGTGCGCTGGGAGGTCGCCACCGCCACCGCCGGCCAGATCCTCGGCATCGATCCGTTCGACCAGCCCAACGTCCAGGAGAGCAAGGACGCCACGACGGCGCTGCTCGACGCGTACCGCGCGCAAGGCAGCCTGTCCGAATCGGCGCCGATGGTGACGGACGGAGGGATCGCGGCGTATGCGGACCCGGCGGCGCTCGGCGACGCGCCGGTCAGCGTCGACGGCGCGGTCCGGCAGCTGCTCAGCCTGCTCGGGTCGAGCGACTATTTCGCCATCCTTGCCTACCTGCCGCAGGACGACGCGATTGCGGCCCGCCTGCGCAGCGTCCGCGGTCGGATCCGCGACGCGCTCGGCGTGGCCACCACCGTCGGCTTCGGGCCGCGCTTCCTTCATTCAACGGGACAGCTCCACAAGGGCGGACCGGCCAGCGGTGTCTTCCTGCAGCTGACCGCCGATCCGGAGCGCGATCTCCCGATCCCGGGGTGGGAGGAGTCGTTCGGGACCCTCATCGCCGCGCAGGCGCTCGGCGACCTCGCATCCCTCCAGCGACGAGGGCGGCGCGCCCTCCGTCTCCATGGCTCGAGCGCGGCCCAGCTCGTCGATCGGCTTGAGGCCATGACCATCGACGCGCTCGGCGCCTGACCGACCACGACCACCACACGAGCGGAGGCAGCGATGCAGATTGGGATCTGCGGACTCGGACGGATGGGCGCCGGCATGGCACGCCGGCTGGCGCGCGGCGGCCACCAGGTCGTGGCCTGGAACCGCACCGAGCAGGTGGCGCTCGACCTCGCCGCCGAGACGGAGAATGGCGGAAGCGTCACCGTCGCGGAGCCGATGGAGCGGCTCCTGGAGATGCTCGCTGCGCCGCGGCACGTGCTCATCAGCGTCCCATCCGGCGACGCCACCCAGCAGACGATCGACCAGCTCAGCGGCATCCTCGAGCCCGGCGACGTCATCATCGATGCCGGCAACAGCAACTTCCACGACTCGCAGCGCCGCGCGGCCCAGCTGGCGGAACGCGGGATCGAGTGGCTCGACTTCGGCGTGTCGGGCGGGATCTGGGGCCTCACGGTCGGCTTCTGCACGATGATCGGCGGCAAGCGGGAGCTGTTCGAGGCGGTCGAGCCGGCACTCCGCACGATGGCCCCGGAGGGCGGCTATCTCTACTGCGGCCCGGCCGGCGCCGGCCACTATGTGAAGATGGTCCACAACGGCATCGAGTACGGGGTGATGCAGGCGTATGGGGAGGGGTTCGACATCCTGCACGCGTCGGACTTCGAGCTCGACCTGGCCGCGATCGCGCGCATGTGGCAGAACGGATCGGTCATCCGCTCGTGGCTGCTCGGCCTCGCCGGCGACGCGTTCACGAAGGAGGGGAACGACCTCGAGCAGATCAAGGGCTTCGTGAATGACTCCGGCGAGGGGCGCTGGACGGTCTTCGACGCGATCGACCACAACGTCCCGGCCCCGGTCATCACGCTGAGCCTGATCCAGCGCTTCCGAAGCCGCCGCGAGCCGGACTCGTTCACCGATCGCGTCCTCGCCGCGCTCCGCAACGAGTTCGGCGGCCACGCGGTCGAGCGCGAGGGAGGCCCGTCGTAGACCGATGACCACGACCCGTTCCACTCCCGCCCGCACCGTCACCGCACCCGACACGCCGCTCTCCGAGCGGCCCGAGCTCGATGGCGATCACGCCAGCGAGCGGCGCCCGAACCCGCTTCGCGAGGGGCTCCAGCTCGAGCGCAGGCCGGAGCCCTGCACGATGGTCATCTGCGGGGCGACCGGCGACCTCACCGAGCGCAAGCTTGGCCCGGCCCTCTACAACCTCATGCTCGGCGGCTTCCTGCCGGCCGAGTTCAGCGTCGTCGGCTTCGCCCGCCGTGACCTGACCGACGAGGCGTTCCGCGACCACCTCCGACACGGCATCGACAGGTACAGTCGCAACAAGCCGATCAAGCGCTCGATCTGGGACTCCTTCAGCCGTGGCATCGAGTACCACCGCGGGGACCTCGACGACCCGCGCGCCTACGTCGAGCTGGCGAAGCGGCTCGACCGCATCGACCGCGACCGCGGGACGGCCGGTAACCGCCTCTTCTACCTCGCGGTCCCGCCGAGCATCTACCCGGACATCGTGGAGCGCCTCGCCGAGGCCGGCCTCGCGCGGTCCGGGGGACGGCGCAGCAGGGGCGGTTGGACGCGGGTCATCGTCGAGAAGCCATTCGGCTCCGATCTCGCGAGCGCACGTCGCCTCAACCGGGAGATCGGCGCCGTCTTCGACGAGGACCAGGTCTACCGCATCGACCACTACCTTGGGAAGGAGACAGTCCAGAACTTGGCCGTCTTCCGCTTCGGCAACGGGCTGTTCGAGCCGATCTGGAATCGGCGCTACATCGACAGCGTCCAGATCACCGTCTCGGAGACGGTCGGCATCGAGGGGCGCGGCGAGTTCTACGACCAGACCGGTGCGATGCGCGACATCGTCCAGAACCACGGCTTGCAGCTGATGGCCGTCTTCGCGATGGAGCCGCCGGTCGAGTTCAAGGCCGAGGACCTGCGCGACGAGAAGCTCAAGGTGCTGCGCGCCGTGAAGCCAATGAGTCCCGGCGAGGTGGCCGCGGCCACGGTGCGCGGCCAGTACGTCTCCGGCTGGGTCGAGGGGCGGAAGATCATCAGCTACCGCGACGAGGACGAGATCGCGCCGGACTCGCAGACCGAGACGTTCGTGGCGCTGAAGCTGGCCATCGATTCGTGGCGCTGGGCCGGGGTGCCGTTCTACCTCCGCACCGGCAAGGCGATGCCGACCCGCGCCACCGAGATCAGCGTCCAGTTCCGCCGCGCGCCGCTCGCCCTCTTCGCCCGCACTGGAACCCCCCAGATCGAGCCGAACATCCTTGCCATCCGCGTGCAGCCCGACGAGGGCATCCTGCTCCGCTTCGGAGCCAAGGTCCCGGGCCAGGGGCTCCAGATCCGCAGTGTGAATATGGACTTCCGCTACGGCTCGAGCTTTGCGGTCGACTCGCCCGACGCCTACGAGACGCTGCTCCTCGACGCCATGGTCGGCGATGCGAGCCTCTTCACGCGCAACGACGAGGTCGAGCGCGCGTGGGAGATCCTCGATCCCATCCTGCGCACCTGGGAGCGCGGCGAAGGCGGCCCCCTGCACTTCTACGGGGCCGGGACGTGGGGGCCACCGGTCGCCGACGAGCTACTCGAGCGGGACGGCCGCACCTGGCGGCGTCCGTGACGACCGGCCCTACCGCCGAGCCGCGGCCGCGCCGCACGGCAGCCCTCTCTCCGCGCCGCCGCGCGGAGCGCGCGCAGGCCGTCCACCGCCGGCTCATGCAGTTCGGCGACGCGGAGACGCTCGCGACCCCGGTCTGGGAGGCGCGCGACACGTCGGTCGACGCGATCGGCATGCGGCTGGCCGAGCTCTGGAACATCGGGAGCCAGCCCGACTCGGACAGCTCATCGGTGGTCGCCGAGAAGGGCCTCCTCCATGCGCGGGCATCGGTCCTCAACCTCATCGTGGTGGTGGTGGACGAAGCCGCCGCCGAGCGCGTGGTGCGGACGATGCTCGGCCTCGGCACGCGGCACCCGAGCCGGGCGATCGTGCTGGTCGCCGATCCCGAGTCCCCCGGGCATACGATCGATGCCCGCATCAGCACCCATTGCCATCCCGGCGTCGACGGCGGCGACGCGCGGGTCTGCTACGAGGAGGTCGTGCTCGGGCTCCACGGCGAGGTCGCCGAGCACCTCGACGGCATCGTGGCTCCGCTCCTCATCCACGACCTCCCGATTCATGTCTGGTGGCCCGGGCACCCGCCGTTCGGTGATGGGGTGTTCGACCAGCTCGTGCACCTCGGGGATCGGCTCATCGTCGACTCGTCGGACTTCGACGACCTGCTCGTCGGCATGCGGCGCCTCGCGACGGTGCGGCGCCGCAGCGGGGTCGGGGACCTCGCCTGGCGGCGGCTCGGCTGGTGGCAGGAGCTGACGGCCCAGTTCTTCGATGCGCCGCGCTTCCGGCGCTACCTGCCGAATCTCTCGCGGCTCATCGTCCGCTACGCCGTGCCGCCCAGCCGCGGAGGCCGCCGGCGCCGATGGGATGCGGCCGACGTTGCGCCCGGCGTGGCGAGCCCGATGAGCCAGGCGCTGCTCTACGCGGGCTGGATCGCCTCGCGCCTCGGCTGGCGGCGCTACCAGACCGTCGAGCCGCTCGACGCCGGACGGATGCGGCTGCGGCTCGGGGGCCGCTACGAGATGATCGACCTGCTGCTCGAGCCGGTCGAGACCACGCACGTGCCACCGGGCGACCTCGTGTCGGTGCGCCTCCGCTCGCTCGGCGAGACGGGGGCCGCCGAGTTCATCGTCGACCGGGCCAAGGACACCGCCACCGTCGCCACGAATGCCGACGGGATGACGGCACAGCTGAGGACGGTGACGATGGAGCCGATGACCGAGGCTGAGCTCCTCTCGACCGACCTGGTGGCCGACCGCAGGGACCCGATCTTCGAGAGCGCGCTGCGCGCAGCGGCCGTCTTCCTCCATGCGGCGCGGGCGCCCGATTCCCGCGGCGCCCGCGCCGCGGGCAGCGCCGCGGATCGATGACCGAGGACGTCACCTTCGAGGTCCTTCCCGACCCGTCCATGGTGGCCGAGGCGACCGCTGACCGGGTCATCGGCCTCGCGCGCGCCGCGATCGCCGAGCGTGGCATCTTCCGGGTGGCGCTGTCCGGCGGCGGGACGCCGAAGCAGGTCTATCCGCTCATGCTCGACGGGCCGCGCCTGCGCGCCGTCGACTGGAGCGCGGTTGAGTTCTTCTGGGGCGACGAGCGCGCGGTGCCGCCGGACCACCCGGATTCGAACTTCGGCGTCGCGTACCAGATGCTCATCGCGCAGCTGCCCGGCGTGCGGAACGATCGCATCCATCGCATGGCGGCCGAGTCGTCGGACCTCGACGGCGCGGCGCTCACGTACGAGTCGGAGATCCGACTTGCATTCGACGCGCGCGGCGAGACGCCGCCGCCCTTCGACCTCGTCTGGCTCGGCATGGGGGCCGACGGCCACACTGCGTCACTCTTTCCCGGCACGGCGGCGGTCGACGAGCTTGACCGATGGGTGGTCGGCAACTACGCGCCGTCGCAGGACGCGTGGCGGATGACGATGACGTACCCGCTCCTCGATGCCGCCCGCGAGGCGCTGTTCGTGGTGACCGGCGAGGACAAGGCGCCCGCGCTGACGACGATTCGCGAGGGCGGCAGCGACCTGCCCGCGGGCCGCGTGGCGGCCCAGCGCGTCCGTTGGATCGTCGACCGCGCGGCGGCCGACGGAGACGGCCGATGACGGTGGGTCGGGTGGCCTCCCGGTGAGCCCGCTGCTCTGGCTGGCGGTGGCGATCGCCACCGCCGGGGGCGCATGGTGGATCGGCTGGCCGGCGTGGCGGAGCTACCGCGCCCGAGACGTGCGCGACGCAAACGCCGATCGCTACCTGGCGTGGCGCGGCCGCGCCGATCGGCGCCCGAGCGCATCACTCGCCGAGGGGCCGACCCGCGATGAGCGTCGGCGACTGGGATTCGCGATCGCGCTGGGGATCGTGGCCCTCGGCGCGCTCGTGGCCTTCTTCGTCGTGAGCTGACATGCGTGTCGAGCTCCTCTTTCGCGACGGGGATCCGCGGCTGATGGACGTGCGGCAGCGCCTGGTCGAGGTGCTCACCGAGGACGCGTTCGAGACGCCGATCCAGCTCGTCGCGCTGAGCGACGAGGCCGACGCGGAGGCGATGGCGATTCGAGGCTCGCCGACGATCCGCATCGATGGCGTGGACGTTTCCCCTTCCGATGGGCCGCCGACCCTCGACGACCGCTCCTTTCCGCGCGAGGGCGACCCCGACGGGCCGCACACAGAGCCGCTGCCCGGCCGCGACCTGATCCGCGCCGCCGTCGAGCGCGCACGTGGCTGGAGCCACGGCCGCCGGCCATCGGCCGGCTAGACTCAGCGCCCGCATGTTCGCCGCCGCGCTGCGCGCGCTCTTCCTGTGGCTTGCCGACCGTCGCTGGCTCGGCCGCCTCGCGCTCCGCACGCCGTTCCTGCGCCGGATGCCGCTCCGCTTCGTCGCCGGCACCACTCTCGATTCGGGCGCGGCCGCGGTCCGCGCACTCAACGCGAGCGGCGCGATGGCGACGATCGACGTGCTCGGCGAGAGCGTCGGCGACCGGGCCGCGGCGGAACGCGCCGCGGCGGCATACGTGGCGACGGTCGAGCGCATCGCCGCCGACGGGCTCGACGCGAACGTCAGCCTGAAGCTCAGCCAGATGGGCCTTGGACTCGGGATCGAGGCCTGCCTCGAGGTCCTGCGACCCATCGTCGAGGCGGGTCGCCGCCACGCGATCTTCGTCCGCATCGACATGGAGTCCGCGGCCACCACCGACGCGACGCTCGCCATCGTCGACCGGCTGCGCGGCGATGGCTACGCCGTGGGGCCGGTGATCCAGGCCTACCTCCATCGGTCCGCGGGAGATGTCGAGCACCTGGCCGGCGAGCAGGTGCGGGTCCGCATCTGCAAGGGTGCGTACGCCGAGCCGGAGGCGATCGCCTGGCATGATCGGATGGCGATCGACGGGTCGTTCGTCGACCTGGTCATCGCGCTCCTCGAGGCCGATGCATATCCGGGGGTCGCCACCCACGACCCGGCGATGATCGAAGCGGTCACCCGCGCGGCCAGCCAGCGCGACATCGGCGTCGACCGCTTCGAGTTCCAGATGCTCTACGGCATCCGTCGCGACCTCCAGGGCCAGCTGCTGGAGCGGGGGTATCGACTGCGGATCTACGTCCCCTATGGCGCCGAGTGGTATCCGTACTTCATGCGGCGCCTCGCCGAGCGGCCGGCAAACGTGCTGTTCGTGCTGCGCAGCCTCTTCGGCGAGCGGTCCTGATCGCGCGCCTGCGCCAGCAGGTCGCGGGCGTTATCCTCTTGCGCAGCGTCATGACTGGCAGCAAGCGGCCGAGCACTTCGAGCCTCCGTCGATTCCTCACCTCCCGGCCCTACGTGCCGATCGCGGAGATCCGCCGCCGCTTCATCCTCGACGAGCCGGACGCGGTGTGCCGCATCGAGCGCGATGGAGAGGTTGCCTATCTCGGGCTTCCCGATCGTGAGGCAGCGAAGATCGCCGACCTATGGCTTCGCGGCGAGATCGGCCTCGAGCTCTCGGTCGAGGTCCGCGCCCCGGTCGTGATCGGCATCTATCCGATGCGCATCGCGCGCTTCGCGACCGAGCATCCGTACCTCCCGGGCTCGGGAGCGCACCGGCCGGACACGATCGCCGACGAGGCGATGGCACCACCCGCCATCGCTCCCCACGGCATCGTGGCCGACGACGCCGCCAGCCACGTGGCGCCGCCCCGCTACCCATGATCGTCGCACTCGTCGACGACCTGCTCACCTTCACCCGCATCGAGGGGGCCGCACGGGCCGCCGGCATTCGCGTCGCGCGGGCGGATGGACCCGCCGAGCTGCCGCCCCCCGCGGACGTCGAGCTCCTGCTCGTCGACTGCGGGACCCATCTCGGCGCGTGGGGCGCCGGCCTGGCCGCCTGGCGCAGCGGGGCCCTGGGCAGTCCTCGCATCGTCGCCTTCGGGCCGCACACCGACCTCGACGCCCACCGCGCGGTGCGCGAGCTGGGGATTGGACCGATGTGGGCACGGTCGCGACTCATGCGCGAGCTGCCGGCGCTGATGGCCGCCGCCGCTCGATGAGCGCGGCCGCTCGGCGTCCCGACTTCGTCATCGTCGGCGCGCCGAAGTCGGGCACGACCGCGATGTACGAGTACCTCCGTGCCCATCCGCAGCTCTTCCTGCCCGAGCGCAAGGAGGTGCGCTTCTTCGGCTCCGATCTCGACGTGCGCGACCGACCCACCCTGACCGTCGAGGAGTACCTCGCCCACTTCGCGCCGGCCGACCCCGCGCAGCTCGTGGGGACGGCCTACGTCTGGTACCTCTTCTCCAGCCGCGCGGCGGCCGAGATCCACGCGTTCGCGCCCGACGTGCGCATCATCGCCATGCTGCGCAACCCGGTGGAGATGGTGTGGTCGCTCCACTCCGAGCACCTGTTCAACGGCAACGAGGACCTGGACGACTTCACCGCGGCGCTCGACGCCGAGCCGGATCGCCGCGCCGGTCGTCGGATACCGCCACATGCGCATCTGCCGCAGGGACTCCTGTACTCGGAGGTGCCGCGCTACGCGGAGCAGCTCGAGCGCTGCATCGCGGTCGTCGGACGCGACCGCGTGCACGTCATCCTCTACGACGATTTCGCGCGCGACGTCCGCGGCACGTATCGGCAGCTGCTCGGGTTCCTCGGCGTCGACCCGAACTTCACGCCCGGCAGCTTCGCGGTCATCAATGCCAACAAGCGGACCCGCAGCGAATGGTTCCGGCACTTCCTGGCGCGCCCGCCGGAGCTCCCTAGACGCCTGATCCGACGCCTCGTGCCGGCGCCGCTCCGCCGGTCGGCCTACGAGCGCGCCAAGCGCCTCAACGTGTCCGCCGCTCGTCGTGCACCGATGCCGGCCGCGACGCGCGAGCGCCTGCGCCGCCAGTTCGCGCCGGAGGTGGCGCGGCTCTCGGCGCTGCTGGATCGGGACCTCAGCGACTGGGCGCGCTGACGGGCGACCCGCTGAGCACGGCCTCGCAGATGCGCAGCACCTGGGCCGCGGCGTCGGCGCCACCGCAGCGCACCGTGCAGCCGGCCCGCTGCGTGTGGCCACCACCGCCGAACTCGCGCGCGATGCGCGTCGCATCGACGGCGTCGCTGACCCGCAGGCTGACGCGCGTCTCATCCGCGGACAGCTCGCGGAACAGGATCGTGATGTCGGTGTCGCGGGCGTTGGCCATGAACTCGGCGAACCCGTCGGCATCGGCCTGCTGGGTGCCGGTTTCGGCCAGCATCCACGGGTAGAGGATGGCGTAGACGATCCGGCCGTCGGCGGACGACGCGATCGCGTTGAGCATCCGGCCCCAGAGGCGCATGGTGGGGTAGGGGAGCTCGCCCAGGATGCGACGGTGGATGAGCGACAGGTCGGCGCCGGCAGCCACCATGTCCGCCGCCAGGCGGAGCGTCCGGGGTGAGGTGGAGCGGTCGCTGAACCCGTGGCTGTCACGGACGATGCCGGTTAGGAGTGCGGATGCCAGCTCCGCGTCGAGCTCCACGCCCAGGTGTGGGAGGAGCTCGGCGATCACCTGGCAGGTGGCCGCGGCCGACGGGTCGACGAGGTTGACCGATCCGTACCGGGTGTTCGTCACGTGGTGGTCGACGTTGACGATGCGCGCCTCCGCGAGCCACGCGCCGTGCTCAGTGGCGACGCGGCCCACGCGCTCGAGCGTTGCCGCGTCGCAGATGACGGCGAGGTCTGGCGCGCCCGTCGGCGCGCTGGCCACTGCGGCGATCTCTGGCATGAAGTCGTAGCTGGTGCCCGGCCGATCCGTGCTCACGACCTGCGCCCGCTTTCCGAGGCGCCGGGCGATGAGGGCAATGGCCACCGCGCCGCCGATGGTGTCGGCATCCGGATTCTCATGGCAGATCGCGGTGACGGTGCTGGCCGCGTCGATGGCTGCGCGCAGCTGGGCGCCGCCGGCGATCGGGTCGAACGTCTGGGATGGCTGGGACATCGAGGCTCCCGCGAGATGGACTCCCGCGGCCGGTGGGCGCGGGACGGCCGATTGTAGCGGGGGTGCGCCGCTGGTGGGCCGAGCGGCATGCGATCGTGTCGACTCCGCGCACCACGCCCTCCGCGGCGAGGCGGTACCATTGCCGCCCCACCGGCGCGTGCCCGTGCCGGCGGCTGCCCAGATGCCCACCCGATTGGAGAAGCCTGCATGACGACCCCTGCCACCACGTCCGTGCCTCACGGCGGCACGCTGATCAACCGCGTCCTGGAGGGCGCTGCGCGAGACGCGGCACGCGAGCGTGCCGCGTCGATGCCGCGCGTGACCCTCGGCAGCGTCGCCCTCTCCGACCTGGAGCTGATCGGGAATGGGGCATTCAGCCCGCTCACCGGCTTCATGGGCGAGGCCGATTACCGAGGCGTGGTCGATCGGATGCGTCTGGCGAACGGTCTCCCGTGGTCGATCCCCGTCACACTGTCGGTCGACGACGAGGGGGCGGCGGCCCTGTCCATCGGCTCGGAGGTCGCGCTGGTGGACGGCGACGGCCGCGTGGTCGGCATCATGGAGCTGGCCGAGCAGTATCGCTATGACAAGGCGCACGAGGCGCAGCAGGTGTTCCGCACGACCGAGGAGGCGCATCCCGCGGTCGCGCGCATCATGGCCGGTGGCAATGTCTACCTCGGCGGCGACGTGTCGGTGCTCGACGGCCCGCAGGATCCGCCATTCGCCGAGTTTCGCCGCACGCCGGCCGAGACGCGGGCCATCTTCGCCGAGAAGGGCTGGCGACGCGTCGTCGGCTTCCAGACGCGCAACCCGATTCATCGGGCCCACGAGTACCTGACCAAGGTGGCCCTGGAGGTCGTCGATGGCCTGATGATCCATCCGCTGGTCGGTGACACGAAGAGCGACGACATCCCGGCCGACGTCCGGATGCGCGCCTACCAGACGCTCCTCGCCGACTACTACCCGCGGGACCGCACGCTCCTGACGGTCTATCCGGCCGCGATGCGCTACGGCGGACCGCGCGAGGCGATCTTCCATGCCATCGCCCGCAAGAATTACGGCTGCACCCATTTCATCGTGGGTCGCGACCACGCTGGGGTCGGCAACTATTACGGCACCTACGACGCGCACGTGATCTTCGACGAGTTCGCGCCCGATGAGCTGGGCATCACCCCGCTCTTCTTCGAGCACACGTTCTGGTGCCACGCCTGCGAGGGGATGGCGAGCTACAAGACCTGTCCCCACGGCGACGACCAGCACCTCATCCTGTCCGGCACGAAGGTGCGCGAGCTGCTCACCAACGGCGAGATGCCGCCCCCTGAGTTCAGCCGACCGCCGGTTGCCCAGATCCTCATCGACGCCTACCGGCAATCCGTCGGCGCCCGCTGACGCGGCGCCCCCAGCAGGAGCACACGATCCTTCCATGACCGATACCGATACCGCCGGCACCGGGGCGACCCAGCCGACCGTTGCCACCACGACCGCGACGACCGCGACCGGTGAGACGATCCACCTGGGAGGTGGGGTGGGCACGCGCCACGACCGGGAGACGACCGGCTTCACGATCTGGTTCACGGGCCTCTCGGGCTCGGGCAAGAGCACGATCACCCACATCCTCGAGGACGAGCTCCGCCGACGGGGTCACAAGGTGGAGGTCCTCGACGGGGACGTGGTGCGCACCCATCTCTCGAAGGGACTTGGCTTCAGCAAGGAGGACCGCGACACCAACATCCTCCGCATCGGCTGGGTCTGCGAGGTCCTGAGCCGCAACGACGTCGTTGCCATCGCGGCTGCCATCAGCCCCTACCGCGACATCCGCGACCAGGTGCGCGCCAACGTGGGCCGTTTCGTCGAGGTCTACGTCGAGGCCCCGCTCGAGGTGCTGGCGGATCGCGACATCAAGGGCCTCTACCGCAAGGCGATGCGCGGCGAGATCAAGAACTTCACCGGTGTCGACGATCCCTACGAGGCGCCCCTGGATCCCGAGGTCGTCTGCCACTCGGACGGCAGCGAGACGCCCGACGAGAGCGCGAGCAAGGTCCTCGCCAAGCTGGAGGAGCTCGGCTACACGCAGCCGGTCGAGCGGCGCTGATGCGGCGGCGACGGCGGCGCGCGATCGTCGTCGCCCTCGACGGCCTCGGCATCGACCTGCTCCGCGCCGCGATCAGCGCCGGGAAGGTTCCCTCCCTCGCCGACGTTGCCGGGGAAGATGGGCCGCAACCGGTCGCGACGCTCCCACCGGCCAGCCCCCAGGCGGCATGGACCACGTTCTCCACCGCCTCCAACCCGGGGCGCCACGGGATCTTCGGCCTGACGCAGCCCGGCCACCAGCTCCGGATTCGGATCTCTACCGCCGATCATCTGCGTATGCCAACGCTCTGGGAGCGAGCGGCGACCGACGGCCTGGCCTCGGTCGTGGTGGGCCTGCCGGGCACCTATCCCGCTCGCCGGATGTCCGGCTCGCTCGTTGCCGGCTACGTGGTGGCGAACCCCGATCGGTTGGCGCACCCGCCATCGCTGATCGATCGACTGCGCGTGGCGGGCTACCGTTCCGATATCGACGTGACGCTGGCCACCAGCGCTCCGGCCGAGTTCGCGACCGAGCTGGTCGAATCCGTCGAACGGCGCATCGATGTCATGCGGTCGCTCCTCGATGACGATCGCTGGTCGCTCGCGGTCCTCGCGTTCAGCGAGCTCGATCGCTGGGGTCATGCCTGGCGTCGCCGCGTGGCGCGTGGTGAGCCGGCTGCCGTCGCTGCCGGCGATGCCATGCTGTCGGCGATTGACCGCTTCGTCGGCGAGCTGCGCGCGAAGCATCCCCGGGCGCAGCTCACCATCCTGTCGGCACACGGTGTCGCCCCGATCGAGCGCCTGCTCAACGTGGATGCGTGGCTCGCCGACGCCGGTCACCTCGAGCGCCTGGACGACGGCGCGCTCGGCGACCGGACGGTCGCCTTCTCGATGGAGGGAGGCCGCATCTACCTGCATGCCGCGCGGATGTTCGCGACCGGGCGACTGGGAGGCGGGTCGGTGATGCCGCTGATGGATGAGATCGAGGCCGGTCTCGCAGGGATCCAGGCAGCGGACGGATCGCGACCCTTCGAGGCGATCCTTCGGCGGCGCGACGTCTACCGCGGCCCGCACGCCAGGAACTCCCCGCACCTCGTGTGCGTCCCGTCGCCCGGCTGGGGCGTGGCGGGGTTCCGCGGCTCGACACTCGACGGGCCGGCAGAGCACCTCGAGGGGGCGCACCGCCACGACCTCGCCTTCGTCATCGGCGCCGGCGTGAAGGGCGGGCTGCGCCCGTCGCTCGAGGATCTCGGCGCGACGGTGCTCCGACACCTCGGCCTGTACGCCGACGACGTCGACGGGAGTCCCGTCGTCGCCTGACCGGGCCCCTCGTGACGGGTCCGGTGCCCTCTGGTGCGGTCCGGTGCCGTGACCATGGGGATGGCCCTGAGGTTCGTTGCAGTGACGCAACACAGTACCGATGTGTGGCCTTGCGTTGGGACTATCAGTGCCTCAGGATCAGCGCTGTACTTATCTATCGCTTATCGGTCCGTTATCGGAGCCCGGTGGCGAACATGAAGGGCGTGTGCCTCGCCCTTTGAGGGGAGACTGGACAGTTCAATGGTCACCATCCGGCGGCCGCGGGCCGTCATGCCGCTTGTTGCCACGGCGGAGCTGGACTCCTGGTCAGGAGAGTTGCCGTCCCCCGCCCTCACATCACGTCGAAAGCGTGCCTTCGACATCCTCATGAGCAGCCTGATCCTGGTGGCGAGCTCGCCCCTGTGGCTGCTCATCGCGGTGGCCATCAAGGCCACCTCGCGCGGACCGGTCCTCTTCCGTCAGCAGCGTGTCGGCGTCGGTGGCCGGACGTTCACGATGTACAAGTTCCGTAGCATGCATCACGGCGTGAGCGAGGATGCCCATCGCCGGTTCGTGATCGACATGATCGTGGCCGGCGTCGAGTCGACCGCCATCACGTCCTACGACGGTGCCTTCAAGCTGAGCCGCGATGCACGGGTCACGGCGCTCGGGCGCTTCCTGCGCCGCACGTCGCTCGACGAGCTGCCGCAGCTGCTCAACGTGCTCGTCGGTCAGATGTCGCTCATCGGTCCTCGGCCGCCGCTGGCGTACGAGGTGGAGCGCTACGAGCCCTGGCAGCACGAACGCCTCAGCGTTCGGCCGGGCATCACCGGCCTGTGGCAGGTGTCGGGGCGCAATCGGCTGAGCTACGTCGACATGACGCGACTCGACATCGCCTACGCGCGCGAATGGACGTTCAGGCGCGACCTCCTGATCGCGCTGAAGACTCCCTGGACCATGTTCATCGTGCGAGGGGGTGCATCATGAGTGCCGAGATCGGCGTCGGCGTCATCGGGTGCGGCTATTGGGGCCCCAACCTGATCCGCAACTTCGCACATCATGACGGCACTTCGGTCGTGTCGGTGTGCGACATGCAGGTCGACCGCGCCACCAAGGTCGCGCGCTCGTATGGCGTCCCCACCGTCGTCGCGGATCCCATGGTCCTGATCAACGATCCCGCGGTCGACCTGGTCGTGGTGGCCACCCCGGCCGGCTCGCACTACGAGCTGGCGAAGGCGGCGATCGCAGCCGGCAAGCACGTCCTGCTCATGAAGCCGATGACGACGCGCAGCGACCTCGCCGAAGAGCTGATCGATCTCGCGAAGCGGGCGGGCGTCGTACTGGCGGTCGACCACACCTTCGTCTACACCGGCGCCGTCCGCATGATGCGGGAGATGGTGGCGGCCGGCGACCTGGGCGATGTCTTCTACCTTGACAGCGTGCGCATCAACCTGGGCGTCTTCCAGTCCGACGTGAACGTGATCTGGGACCTCGGCCCGCACGATATCAGCATCATCGACTACGTCCTCGGCGGCGTCCTACCCAACGAGGTCTCCGCGATCACGGCGGCGCATGCCGGGAGCCGGCACGCCAACATCGCATACCTGACGATGCGCTACGGCCCCAACGTCCTGGCGCATGTCCACGTCAACTGGCTCGCACCGGCGAAGATCCGGCGCACCATCGTGGGCGGCTCGCGCCAGATGCTGGTGTACGACGACATGCAGCCCTCGGAGAAGCTGCTCGTCTACGACCGCGGCGTGACGATCTCGCCGTGGGACGACCCGGAGCAGATCTACAGCCAGCTCGTCTCGTACCGGTCCGGCGAGGTCCGCGCCCCGCGGCTCGACGACCGCGAGGCGCTGGCGGTGGAGGTGGACGAGATCGTGGGTGCCATCCGCGGCGGTCCCATGCCGGTGGGCGATGCCGCGCTCGGGCTGCGCACGGTCCAGATCCTCGAGGCGGCCGAACGGTCCGCACGCGACGGGTCGCAGCCGGTCACCCTGCGCACGGACACCACGACGGCGATCCCGATCACCTCGCCCTCCATGGTCATCCCCTTCCCAGCCTCCGCCGCCGGCGAATAGCGGATCATCGGGAAGCTCCGAGGGGATCTCGGGGGGCCCTGATCGGCCCTGTGCGTCCGTCAGATCCGTCGACTACGATACGCCCACCGCACGTGAGGTAACCCATGGAGCTGCGATCCCTGCTCCGTATCCTGCTGCGCCGATGGTGGGTGATCATCCCGATCTTCCTCATCACCGTGGGGTCGACTGCGGTCCTGACACTCAGTCAGCGGCCGCTCTATGAGAGCTCGACGACCCTCCTCGTCAGCCCGGCGACGAACCTCACCTCGACGGACACCACGCTCATCCAGTCGTTGAGCCTGCTCGCCCGTCAGAGCGAGATCGCGCAGACCTACGCCGAGATCGCCGCCAGCGCCACGGTGCGCGCCACGGCGACCGAGAGCCTTGGCCTGTCGGCCATTCAGCGACAGAACGCCGCGCTGGCGGTCGACGCCCGGCTCGTCCCGGGCAGCCAGGTCATCGCGATCGCCGTGCGGAGCACGGATCGTGATCTCTCCGTCAAATATGCGACCGCGGTTTCGAAGGCGCTGACGGCCTACGTCGGCACCCTCACAAATGCCTTCGAGCTGCTGACCATCGACCCGGCCACGACATCCGACAAGCCGGTATCGCCGAACGTCCCGCTCAACATGGGGATCGGGATCGCCGCGGGCCTCGCGCTCGCGCTGGGAGTGGCGGTGATCCTGCACCTGCTGTCGCCCACGCCACGCATGCGCCCGCGGATGGACATCGTGGATCCGGAGACGTGGTCCTACAGCTACCCGTTCTTCCAGTTCCGCCTGCGGCAGGAGATGAGCCGGGCGCGGCGCGTCGGCACTCCGATGTCGGTGGCCATGATCAATGTGAACCATCGCGAGTCGCTCGACGGCGTCTCACCCCACGGGCGGGCGGAGGCCCTCGTGCGGGTCTCCATCCTGTTCGACACGCATCTTCGGATGGAGGACACCGCGGCGCGGCTTGACGACATGACCTTCGCCCTCCTCCTGCCCGATACCGCCGAGGCCGACGCGGTGCGCATGATCGAGGCGCTCCGCGCACGCATCGCGAGTGCCGTCCTGGGCATCACCGAGCATCGCGAGCCGATGCGCGCCAATCCCGCCGCGGGCGTGGTCGAGTATCGCGGAGACGCCATGAGCGAGCAGGAGCTGCTCGATCGGGCGCGCAAGGCACTGCAAGGGGCCGAGACCACGCCGACGGGACGCACCGAGGCGTTTTCCACGGCCAATGTCGGACGACCTGCCTGACGCCCGCCCCGACGGGGGGATCCTCGTCGCGGCGAAGGGGGGAGGCATTGCATTTCTCGGCCGCCTCTTCGCCTGGGCAACGCGACTCGCCCTCGCGCTCCTGCTGGCCCACACGCTCGAGGCCGATGGGTACGGGCTCTATAACCTGGCGCTGACTGCGGCGACGGTCGTGGCGAGCCTTCCGTCCCTGGGGCTCGACTCGGCGCTGATCCGCTACGTCGCCGTGTACGCCGGCCGCCGGGACGCCTCGAGACTGCGCGGCAGCCTGGAGGTCGGTATCGGCCTGCCCCTCCTGCTCAGCGTCGCGGTCGGGCTCATCCTGTTCCTGGTTGCCGAGCCGATCGCGGTGGGCGTCATGCACGACACGCGCCTGACCCCGCTCATCCAGATCAGCGCCCTGCTCGTGCCGGGCACGGTCGCCACTCGCCAGCTCGAGGGCGCGCTGATGGGGCTCGGCCGGCTCGGTGACGCGGTGATCGCGGAACAGTTCATCCAGCCTGCCTCGCGGGCGGTGATGCTCGTCGGACTCCTGGCGGTCGGGCTGACGGCGGGCTGGGCGGTCGCCGCATCGGCGCTCGCCGCACTGGTGGCGACGGCGGTGATGGTGCTCTTCCTGCTCCGCGCGGCGCCGCAGATGCGGGCTGCCACGCCGCTCCGTGAGACGAGGCTGCTCGCCAACCACTCTGCGCCGGTGTACTTCTCGAACATCGTCACGACCTTCGGTGGGAACCTGCAGACCCTCTTCCTCGGCGCGCTGAGCAACGCGACATCGGTGGGCGTCTTCGCGATCGCGAACCAGGTCACGATGGTCGGATCGATGTTCCATTCATCGGTCGTGGCGTCGTCCATGCCGATCTTCGCCGAGCTGGCCGACCGGCAGGACCGCGACGGCCTGCGGCGGATCTATCGCACGACATCCAAGTGGACCTTCTCGCTCAACCTGCCGCTCTTCTTCCTCGTGCTCGCCTTTCCCGCCGCACTGCTGGCCGTCTTTGGCAAGGGGTTCGAATCGGGAGTCGACGCGCTCGTGATCCTGGCGTGGGGGAACCTCATCAATGCCGCAACCGGGACATCGGGAGCGATCCTCGACATGACCGGCCACACGCGCGTGAAGTTCCTCAACTCCGCCGTCTCGCTCGCGCTCGCCATCGGCCTCAACCTGCTGCTCATCCCGCCCCTCGGCATGCGCGGCGCAGCCCTGGCGGCCGTCGGCTCGATCACGCTGGTCAACGTCCTGCGCCTCTTCCAGGTCCAGCTGCTCGTTGGCGTGCAGCCGTACGATGTGAGCTGGTTGAAGCCGGTGGCGGCGGGAGTGGCGGCGACGGCCGCCGGGGTAGGGGTCGCATGGCTCGCGGGCGGGCCGACGTCGCTGGTCGGGTTCGTGGGCGGCGCGCTCGCGCTGCTGGTCGGCTACGTCGCCGCCATCCTCGCCCTGCGGATCAGCGACGACGACCGGATGGTGCTGCAGCGTGCCGGCCGGCGGCTGACGCGTCGCCGGCGGCGTGCGGGACGCATCGCGCCGGATCCGGTCCTGCCCGCCGGGCCGCCCCAGCCGTGACCTGCGCCGATGACTGACGCGCTCGCGCCCCTGGCCCTCACGCGGGACCTCTTCGCACGCCTCGTGGAACGGGACGTCCGCTACTGCCATTGGAAGAGCACGCCGGGCCTGCCGATCGCGATGGCCGGGCGGACGGATCTCGATCTGCTCGTCGAGCGCGAGGATGCTGCAGCATTCGCCGAGGTGGCGCGCGAGCTCGGGTTCAAGCCGTTCATCTCGCACGAAAGTCGTCGCTTTCCCGCGGTCGATGACCTCCTCGGCTATGACCCCGCGACGGGGCGCCTGGTGCACCTCCATGTCTACTACCAGCTGATCCTCGGCGAGCATTACGTCAAGAACCACCGGCTTCCGTTCGAACGAGCCCTCATTGCCGCGAGCCGGCCCCGCGATGGCGTGCGGATTCCTCCCCCCGAGCTCGAGGTCGCGATCCTCGCGTATCGCACCCTGCTCAAGTATCGCGACGCCGATGCGGCCAAGGACCTGGCGGGGGTGGGCCACCGAGGCGGGATCCCGACCCCCGCCCTCGCCGAGCTGCGCACGCTCATCGCCGGCACGACGCCGGGGCTGGTCGCCGCGGCCATGGCGCGGCACCTGCCCGGCCTGGCGCCCGAGCCTGTCCTGGGGCTGATGCGCGTGGCGACGGACGATCCTCGTGACGCCCTGGCGCTCGTGGGCCTCCGTCGCCGCGCCCGCACCGCGCTGCGGCCCTTCGAGCGATCGCCCGCGCGCAGCGCGTGGTGGCGCTACATGCGCGCACGGGCCGGCGCCCAGTGGCCGCTGCGGCTCATCACGCGCAGCGCGGGGCGCCGGGCGGTGAAGCGCAAGTCGCCGCAGGCGGGCGGCCTGATGGTCGCGATCATCGGCTCCGACGGCGCCGGCAAGTCGACGGCCGTCGGGCACATCGTCGACTGGCTCGCATGGCGGCTGAACGTGTCGGTCCAGTACCTCGGGTCGTCGCAGCCGTCGCGCGCCACGGCAGTCACCAAACGCGCGGCAAAGGTCGCGCGCGCGCTCGGCCGTCGAATGGCGGGGGAGAGGCCGGGACCGCTCGGCGGGCCGGCCGGCCTGTTGATGGCGCTGCGCCACCTGGGGGATGCCCGCGACCGCGCGCGCCGCGCCCGCGCCGCCCGCGCCCTCGCATCCCGTGGCGTGCTGGTCCTCCTCGACCGCTACCCGCTGGCGGGGGTCCTCGTGTCCGGTCTGCCCCTCGACGGACCGCGCATCCGCGCCACGCTCGACTGCGGGAGCGCGCGCATACGTCGCCTGGCCGACCGCGAGGAGCGCTTCTACCGCGACATGCCACGGCCCGACCACCTCATCGTCCTCCGCGTCTCGCCACAGACCGCGAGCAGCCGTCGCCCCGAACACGCGGCCGAGGACCTCGCGGCCCGCACGGCAGCGATCGCGGAGCTCAAGCGCTCGGAGCTGCCGATGACCGTCATCGATGCCGACCGGCAGCTCGATGAGGTGCTCGCCGACGTCCGCGCCACGATCTGGCGCCTGCTGTGAGGGTCGTCGAGCTGGCCGGCGCGGTCGGCGCCGGGAAGAGCACGATGGCGCCGGTCGTGGTGGAGATCCTTCGCACGCGGGGCCACGATGCCATGACCCTCGCCGACGCGATGACCGGGCTGCGCGGCGAGCGGCGCCGATCGCTGGTCGACCTGCCGTCGGGCCTCGTGTTTGCGGTGCGACATCCGCGGCTCGTCGGCCTCGTCGGCGCGCAGCTGGTGCGGGCACCGCTCACCTGGGCTCATCGGAGCCGCATCCTGGGCCTCGTGATCCGGCTCGGGGCACGACAGCGGTACCTTGCGCGCCACGTGCCGGCGGGGCGCGTCGTCGTCGTCGACGAGGGATTCGTGCAGCGGGCCGTGAACGTCTTCGGCTGGCTGCCCGATGGCCCGCGCCCAGCCGACCTGGCGCGCTACGTCGCGCTGGCCCCGATCGGCGATGTCGTGGTCATCGTGCGCGCCGAGCACGGGGTGGCCACGGCCCGGGCCGAGGCCCGCGGCCTGCCGGCTTCGGTGCGCGCCCGCACGCGGGAGGATGCCGCGGGCTTCCTGGCGCGAGGGGTCGACGTGATCGAGCGGGTCGTGCCGCTCATCACATCGACGCGAGCCAGCGTGGTGGAGCTCGACAACTCGGGCGCGGCGAACGTGACAAGGGCCACCCTCGCCGACCGCCTGCCGATGCTGGACACGCAGCGCACGGACGGTGCGGGTCCGCCGGTGGCGTCGCTCGGTCGCCTGCGCCTTCCGCGTCCGCGGCGCCACGGCACGCCCGCCACGTTCTCCGAGAACGATCGAGCGGCGCTGGCTGACGCCATTCGAGCGTTTGGCTTCGGGCGGTGGCGCCTGGTGCGCCCTCTCGGTCGCGCGGGCGGGCGGAGCGGATCGGTCCTCATCGCCACCGCCGCCGGGCCGGTGGTCGTCAAGCGCTACAAGCCCACCGTCGATGTCGAGCAGGTCAGGGTCGAGCACGCCGTCCTGGGAGAGCTGGAGCGCCGGCAGTTCCCGGCTCCACGGCTGTGGCGCACACCCGAGGGCGGCACCTTCGCCGCCTCGGGGCCTGGGATCTTCGCAGCCTTTCGCTATGTCGCCGGATACCGGCGCCCCGATGACCTCCTCACCCCGCCGTGGGATGCGCGGCGGCGGGTGATGGCGCATGGCGAGGCGCTGGGCGCGCTCCACGCCTCGCTCACCGGCTTCGTCCCTCCAGTCCCCGGGCCGCTGGGCTTTGCAACCGTCGACGGGCCGCGCGTGCGGGACGCGGCCTGGCACCTCGCCCTTCTCGACCGGTTGCCCGCCGCGGCCGGAGACCTGGCTACCCGCGACGCGGTGAGCGAGCTGCGCCGTGAGCTCCCGGCGCTCGAGGCGGCGCTCGCCGTGGCGGCGCCAACGCGGGGGATCGTGCACGGTGACTACGGTCCCTACAACCTCCTCGTCCGCGATGGCGCGCCGATCCTCATCGTCGACTTCGAGCTGGCGCGGCTTGACTGGCGGATCACCGACCTCGCGACCGCGCAATCCCGCTTTTCGCTCGCCGGCGGGCAGGGTGCCGAGCGCGGCATGGCCGCCCTGCTGGAGGGCTATCGGCGCCGCGTCGAGCTGAGCGCGGCCGAGGTTGGCCTCCTCGGCCCAGTCCTCGCGTTCCTGAGCCTGCGCCGGGCCGCCGTCTGCGTGGCCCGCGCGGCCGAGTCGCACCGGCCGGCACTTCGACGCGAGGCGCGCGACAAGATGCTGCTCGCGCGCACCATTCTGGCCGGCCAGCATCCCATCGTGCGGCTCGCCGATGCGCGCTGACCGGTGGCGTTGCTGGACGGCATGCAGCCGGAGCACGACAATGTCGCGATCGTTGGAACCATGAAGCCAGGTGGGGGCACGCCGACCGTGCGCAGCGTCGAGATCGTCGCATCCGTGCGCAGCATCGCGCCGGTGCTGCCACGCGCTGCCCGGGCCCAGACCGGGGCCGGCGACCAGAGGACGGGCGCGACATGACGGCCCCCGGCGATACCGTCGACCGGCCCTCCATCGTGGCGCTCCGCCTCGGCCGCCCGTTCCCCGAGGCGCTGACCAAGATCGGCGTCCTCGTCGTCGGAGGGCTGGCCGGGCTGGGCATCGCATACCTCATCGCCGCGGGCCAGCCGGAGATGGCGCTCGGCATCGCGGTCATCCTGCCGGTGCTGGCGGTCGTGGTGCGCGATCCATTCGCGGGAGTCCTGCTGTGGGTTCTCACCGTCCCGTACTTCATGAACCTGTCGGCGGAGACCGGGCCGGTCATCTGGGCGGTGCACCGCATCGGCGTCCCCGCCCTCATCCTGCTGGTCGTGGTGCACACCCGTTTGGGGTGGCGACGATGGGGGCTGCGTCCCGGCCTGGTGGACATCTGCGTGGCCGCGTTCATCGGCATCGGGCTGATCAACGTCGTCCTGTTCGCATCGAGCGTCGAGCGGATGATCGCCGCCTTCTACGACAAGCTGATCATCCCGATCGCCCTGTTCTGGCTCATTCGCGCGCTTGCCCCCCGCCGTCGCGAGCTGATGGCCCTCATCGGTGCCGGCCTGGTCACGATCGCCGTGCAGTCGATGATCGGGATGCTCACCTGGGTCGCACCGAGCGTGCTTCCCAGCGGCTGGCTGGGACGCGCCGGCGAGCGAACGACGGGGACGGTCGGCGGTCCAGGGCCGTTCACGATCACGCTGGTCCTGTTCGCCGTGCTCGCGATCCACCTCGCCGCCCAATCGCCCGAGCTGCGTCGCCGGATCACGCTGCTCGGCTTCGGGATGCTGGCCGGGGTTGCCGTCCTCCTGTCCCTGTCGCGCGGCAGCTGGCTCGGCGCCGGGCTGGCAGTCGCAGGCCTCGCGCTCATCCATCGGCGGATGATGGGCATCGGCTCCGTCGTCGGACTCGTGCTGGTGGTCGGCCTGGCAGTCGGACCGCTCGCCGACCAGTTCGTTGCCGCGCAGGAGCGCATCGGCGTCGTGGACACGGTTGAGTCGCGGATGATCACCAACGATGCGGCGACGCGGATGATCGCGGCCAAGCCGGTCACCGGCTTCGGGTTCGGGAACTTCGAGAAGTTCGACGAGCAGTTCAAGCAGCGGGTGGGTGACATCCCGCTCAAGCTCGGCGGCAGCTCGCACAACACCTACCTCAACATGCTTGCCGAGCTTGGCATCCCGGCCACCATCCTCTATCTCGGCGTGCCGTTTCTCCTCCTCGCCGCCACCTTCCGGAAATGGCGCTACCTCCCGCGGACCGGGCTGATGAATCGGAGCCTGGTCCTCATCCTGTGGCTGGCGGTGCTCGACCAGTTCGTGGTCCAGAACTTCCAGGAGATGATCCACGCCTCGTTCTGGGGCACCTCCCTGTGGTGGCTGACGCTGGGGTTGATCGCGACCATCCTCGAGCGCGCGGTCAAGCCGCGATTCGCCTCGACTCCGGCCTGATGGCGTCCTCGCGATTCGCTTCCGCCACGGCGCGGCCGGCGGAGGAGACCGACTCGATCTTCGTGGTGGGGCTCAGCCGCAGCGGAACGACCCTCCTGCGGAACATCCTCAACGAGCACTCGGCCGTGGCGATCGCCCCTGAGAATCACTTCCTCGGCCACCTCATTGCGAGCGAGGGCGTGCGGCACAAGCTCCGTCGCTTCGGCGATCTCTCCGATGACCGACGGCTGCGCCGGGTGGTGGCCTTCCTGTACGACGGAGGACTGGAGAGGGCGACGCCCCTCCGCGATCCCAGCCGCTTCTGGACGTGGCTGGCGCGGCGAGTCCCACGCGAGGAGCTGCTGCGCCGGCTCGAGCCGACCGATCGCAGCGAGCGCGCCATCTTCACCGCCGTGCTCGACGCCTACGCGGAGCAGAAGGGAAAATCGATCCGCGGCGAGAAGACGCCCGCCCACCTGCGCCACGTCCCGACCCTGCTCGACTGGTTTCCGCGGGCGAAGGTGATCCACATGATGCGCGACCCGCGGGGGATCTTCGTGTCGGAGGTGCGGCGTCGGCGCACGGCCGCGGGCGGCATGCCGTACCGGGTCCTCGCCCTCGTCCCGCCCCTGCTCACGGCGTTTGCGCTCGTCGAGACCACCGCGATCTGGGCCGAGGGCGCGTGGCGCGCCCGCCGTTATCGCCGCGCCTACCCGGATCGTTACCGCATGGTGCGCTTCGAGGACCTGGTCGGCCGTCCCGGCGAGGAGCTGCGGTCGCTGTGCGCGTGGCTGGGCATCGACGTTCAGCCGGCGATGCTCGAGCAGCGCGTGGTGAGTGTCGGCGCGCGCCTCGGCGAACGCGGGATCGACAGTGACGCGGCCACTCGCTGGCGGACGACGATCCCCGGCTGGGCGGATCGCTGGTTCCGCATCGTGCTCGGGCGTCGACTGCGGGCATTCGGCTACCTGGAAGCGGACCGATGAACGGGGAGATGAACGCGCCGATCTACATCGGCGGGCCGGACCGCTGCGGGAAGACGCTCGTCGCCGCGCTCCTGGGCTCGCACTCCCGGATCGCGATTCCGGTGGTCGGCTCGAACCTGTGGACGCTCTTCTACGGACGGTTCGGCGATCTCGCCGACGACGGGAACCTCGATCGCTGCCTGGACGAGCTGATGCGCTACAAGCACGTCCGCTTCCTCGATCCCGATCGCAGCCGTCTGCGCGCCGAGCTCGCCGCCGGCGAGCGGACCTACGCGCGGCTCTTCGCGCTCATCCAGCAGCATTACGCCGAGCGCGCCGGCAAGCCGCGCTGGGGCGACCAGACCGGGCTCGTGGAGGGCTATGCGGACGAGATCTTCGCCGCCTACCCCGGCGTGCGCATGATCCACATGGTGCGCGACCCACGCGACCGATACGACGCCTCGCTGAGCCTGTGGCCGGAGGGCAAGCTGCGAGCCGGCGGAGCGACCGGTCGATGGCTCTACTCGGTGCGCCTCGCGGAGCGCAACGCGGCGCGCTACGGCGACCGCTACCGGGTCCAGGGCTACGAGTCGCTGGTGGCAGATCCCGAGGGGACGGTGCGTGCGCTGTGCGAGTTCGCCGGTGAGCCGTTCGAACCGGCCATGATGGACATGGATGCGGCGCCGTCCTATCGGGCCAAGCTGGAGGCGGGCCGCCGCGCCGACGGCGGGCCGCTCATCACCGACGCCTTCGTGGGGAGCTATCGCGGGCGGCTGGCGGTATCGGAGCTCGCCTTCATCCAATCGCGAGCGGGGGCGGCCATGCGGCGCCACGGCTACCAGCTCGAGCCGATCGAGATGCGGCCCGGCGCGCGGCTTCGCTACGCGCTGGTGGAATGGCCGCTCAATGCCCTCCGCCTGGCGGCATGGCGCGCACGGACGGCCGCGGCGCGTGCGCTGCCCCGTGCCGCGGGACGGCAGCCCCGGGGACGGCACGTCGCGTGAGCGACGCATCACCCGGCCCCGTCCTCATCACCGGCCTCGATCATTCGGGCAAGACCCCGCTCCGCGTGGCCCTCGGCGCGCATCCCGACCTCGCACTCATGCGCCGCGCGTACCTGTGGACGTGGTTCGACGGTCGGTTCGGGCCACTGGATCGCCCCGAGAATCTCGCCCGCTGCGTCGACGCCATGGAGCGGCATGCGGGACTCAGGGCGCTGGCGATCGATCCGCAGGAAGCCGCGCGGCAGCTCGAGCCGGGGCCGATGACCTATGACCGCCTGTTCGGGCTCATCGGGTCGCAGGTCGCCCGGCGGCTGGGCCGGCCACGATGGGGAATCCAGGAGTCGCATCTCGAGGCCCACGCCGATCGGCTGCTGGCGGCATTCCCGACGGCGACCATCATTCAGCTGGTGCGCGACCCGCGAACCTGGCTGGCGGCGGTGTCGGCCAGCGGCCCACGGCGCGGGGGGGTCGGGATTGCCACCCTCACCTGGCTGACGGCCGCGCGCGCTGGCCTTCGCAATGTCGCTCGCCACCCGGGCCGCTACCGCATCGTCCAGTTCGAGGAGCTCGCAGCCGACCCGCAGCGCGCGCTGAGCGAGACCTGCGCCGCGATCGCGGCACCCGCAGCGCGGGCCGTGCTGGAAGCGGCGGCCCGGCTCGAGCTGGACGCCGGGAAGGCCGACACCGTGGCGCCCACCCAGCGCGCGTACATCGAGGCCGAGGCCGGCGAGGTGATGGCCGCCCTCGGGTACCATGGCCGAACCGAGCTGCGCGGGGCGGATGGGATTCGGTTCCGCCTCGTCACGCGTCCGGAGGCCCGGGCGGTCGCCTTGGTGTGGCGCGGCGCAGGTTGGCTGGGGCCCCGTGTCGGGCGCTCGCTCCCGGGCCACAAGGGCGCAGACAAGGTGAGGCTCCGTGACTCCTGAACAGATCCGCGCACCGGGGCCGGTATTCGTCGCCGGGCTCGACCGCACCGGGACCAGCCTCATCTACGCGCTGCTCGGGTCGCACCCGAACCTGGCGATGTCGCGCCGCACGAACTGGTGGACGTACTTCTACGGTCGCTTCGGCGACCTGCGGAATGACGCCAACCTCGACCGCTGCCTGGCCACCATGCGGCGCTATCGGCGCCACCAGAAGCTGGATCCGGACTGGGACCGCCTGCGCGCCGACCTCGTCGCCGGGGAGCGCGCCTATGCGCGCCTCTTCGCGCTGATGGAGGAGCAGCACGCGGAACGCCTCGGTCGGCGGCGCTGGGGTGACAAGTCGCTGCATACCGAGCGCCATGCGGACCGGGTCTTCGGCCACTTCCCCGACGCGCGGATGATTCACATGGTGCGCGACCCGCGGGATCGGTACGCATCGGTCCTGAAACGCTGGAAGCACGTGCGCGGCGGTGCCGGGGCGTCGACCGCGGCGTGGATCGCCTCGATTCGCCTCGGGGAGCGCAACCGGGCTCGCCACCCGGAGGGCTATCGGCTGCTGCGCTACGAGGATCTCGCACGCCATCCAGAGGTGACCCTCCGCGAGATCTGCGCCTTTATCGGTGAGCCCTTCGAACCGCGCATGCTGGCGATGGAGGGTGCCAGCGACTTCCGTGACGCCGGCGGCAACAGCTCCTACGAGCCCCACGCCAGCGGGTCGATCTCGACGTCGTCCATCGGGCGTTATCGGTCGGTCCTCACCGGCTCGGACATTGCCTTCATCCAGGACGCGGCCGCGGCCGAGATGCGTCGCCACGGCTATGCACCCGATCCGGCGCCGCTCGCTGGCGGGCGTCTCGGCTATCGACTCACCCGCTGGCCGCTGAACAGGATCAGGATGGCTGGCTGGTCGATCCGCGAATGGCTGTTCGATCGGATCGGGCGCACCCCGGGCGCGGACACGCTCAGCGAGAACGGCTGACCGATGCCCGAGACCTCCCACCTCTTCATCGTCGGCCTTCCACGCACCGGCTCGACGCTCACCCGCGGGATGCTGAACCGCTCACCGGAGGTCGGCATCTCCGGCGAGTCGCGCTTCCTGTCGGAGCCGACGCGCCTCGGCCTGACCCACCGAGCCGGCTACGCGGAGCGCTTCCGGCGCGTCGGCGACCTCCATACCGAGGCGGGGCTCTCCCGGATCCTCGACCACATCTACGGCCTGCGGGGCAAGGGCTACTGGGCCCGCCTCGCAGCGGCGACCGATCGCGCCACCTTCGAGGCCGCGCTGCGTTCGTCGGATCGCTCGGATCGCGCGCTCCTGGGCGTGGCGATGGAGATGTTCGCGGCCGGCCGTCGCGTGCGGGGCGACAAGACGCCGTATCACGTCCATCACGTCCCGCTGCTCCTCGACTGGTACCCGAACGCGAAGGTGGTCCAGACCTTCCGCGATCCGCGCGCGGTCTACGCATCGCTGCGCCACAAGGAGCGCGCCGAGAAGCTGAGCGCCGTGGGGCGGGCCGCGCGGCAGCTCGGATCGGTCTTCGACCTGTATTCGGTCGCGAATCTCATTCACCGCTGGCGGTGGATGGCGCGCCTGCATCGGCAGTACGGCGCCAGCTACCCCGATCGCTACACCCTCGTCCGTTTCGAGGATGTCGTCGCCGCCCCCGGTCCCACGCTGGGGCGCCTCTCCGAGTTCCTGGGCATCAGCTACTCGGACGCCATGCTCGAGCAGGTGGTCCACAACTCGAGCTTCGTCGGCAAGCGCACCGAGGCCGGCATCGACCTCGGCACCCTCGATCGCTGGCGGGCTCACCTCGGCGCTCGCGAGCGCCGCATCTTCGAGCGCTTCTGCGGTGCCGAGCTGGCCGAATTCGGCTACCGGGCCTGACGATGACCCCGAACCCGGCGACCACGAGCTCACCAGCGCCCGCCCCGGCCGGGCACCTCTTCCTGGTCGGGCTGCCGCGCACCGGCTCGACGCTGCTGCGGCACGTGCTGAATCGTTCGCCGTCCATCGCGATCGCCTCCGAGACGCACTTCATGGCCCGCAGCCGGCGACTCCGCCTGGCCGAGCGGCTCGCCGCCGCCGGTCGCAGCTCACCGGCGGCCCTCGGACCGGTGGTGACCGATGTCCTGGATCGTCGGTTCTGGCCGTGGCTCGGGAGGAACATCGGCCGCGAGGCCCTCGAACAGGGCCTCGCGGCGGGCGGGCTGACCCCGCGCGACCTCTTCGAGCTGATGCTCGTGCGCTATGGCGAGGTGACCGGCACGCGTCCGCTGAGCGAGCTGCTCATCGGCGAGAAGACGCCGGCGCATCTCGCCACCGTGCCGACCCTCGCCGCCTGGTTTCCCGACGCCCGCTTCGTGCACACGCTGCGCGACCCGCGTGGCGTCTACGCATCGCGGCTGCGGCGCGCCCAGGCGGGGGAGTGGGGCCTCAAGGCTCGGCTGCCGCGTGTCCCGGGCTGGCTCCTGGACCCGCTCCTGCCGCCCATCGAGGCGGCCTATGCGGCGCGATCGTGGATCGGCGCCGTTCGCGCCCACGACCGGTATGCGGCGCAGCTTGGCAGCCGCTACCTGCTCGTCCGCTTCGAGGACCTGGTCGCCACGCCGCAGCCGACCATCCGCCGCGTGTGCGCGTTCGCCGGCGTGGCGTTCGAGCCGGCCATGCTGGAGAACGCCGATATCGTGGGGTCGAGCTTCGAAGCGGCGCGCCACGCCGGAGTCGGCTTCGATCCCGCGGTCGCCGACCGGTGGCGGGAAGAGGTGAGCCCGGTCCTGGCCGCGCTGATCGGCGCGGTCACGCGGCCGTGGCTGCGACGCATGGGCTACCGCCCCTGAGCGACGGAGGCGACTGCCGCGCCGTCAGCGATCGAAGGCGTAGCCGCGCAGGCCCTCGAACCGCGCGATCCCGGCATCGATCGCCTGTCGCTGCTCCGGGGTCCACGCCACCTCCTGTCGCGTGCGCGACGGGCCCCTGAAGAGGATGCCGGCCGCGGCGGCGAGGTAGTCATCGGGAGCCGGCACGCCGAGGAAGGCGCACAGCTCGCCGAGGACTTCGACCGGGCGGGTCACGAGGTCCTCGTGGCGCAGGGTGTGGATCGCCCCCGGCGCGAGGCGCGCCCGGAGGCGCTCGATCGCCTCCCAGTTGCCGAGGTAACGCCCCACTGCGCTCTCGAAGCTTCTCCCGCTGCGCAGCATCATGGTGCCGATGTTGTCGTAGGGGTTGCGCACGACGTGGATGAAGCGCAGATCGAGCCCGTCCATCGTCCGCTGCAACCGGCCGAGGAATGCGAGGTCGCCGTCCAGCTGCTGGACGGAGCGGCCAGCATCGCTGTCACCCACCACCCGCAGATCTCGGTGCCGACCCTGCCACTGACCGGGCACCGCGTAGCTGTAGACCCCGCCGGCGCGCCCGCGCTTGCGACGCTGGCGCCGATCCTGGTCGCGCGCGACCTTGAGGCAGAGGGCGAGGACCCGGTCGCGGTCGAAGCCCGCGGCAACATAGCGCAGGGCGTCGAGCTCGTCGGAGAGGGCGATCTGGGGATGGGCGTCGAGCAGCGCGCCGACGATGCTGTGCCCCGATCGCGCGTGGCCCAGGAAGACGACGAATGTCCGCACCCCGCGCAGCGCCGCCGCCTGGCGTCGCGCGTCGAGCGTCGAGACCGCGAAGCGCCAGGCCGTGTGGAGCGGCGTCCGGCGCAGGATGTGGCGGACGCGCCCGGTCAGCGACTCGTCGCCGAGCGGCAGCTCACCCACGCCCGGCACCGGCCGCGGGGCCCGCGCTCGACCGGCGGCCACGCCCTCGACCCACAACCCGCGGTCGAACGTGGCGCCAATAGACGCCCCCGATGCGGCTGACGGCGGCGTACTGGAGCTCGTGCCAGCGGCTGGGCGGCTCCATGCCCCATGCCTCGGGGAACGCATAGTCCCAGCGCCGCATGTACGGCCCGAAGACGCGTCGCGCGTGGCGCCGGGCAGCCGCGTTGAAGTAGGTCGTGAAGTCCTGGTCGCGCGCCCCGGTCTGGTTGGCGACCGGCAGGGGACGGATCGGCTCGATGCCGATCCGCCGCAGCGCCTCAGCGAAGTCATCGCCCAGCCGCTCGAAGCGCATGACGTAGTCGAAGCGGGCGTGCGACAGGCTGGCCCAGGTCTCGAACGGGACAATGTAGTAGCGCCGCAGGAAGCTCGTGAAATCGGCCTCGCCGCGCCGGACGAAGCGGAACGCGCTCTGGTCGAGGAGCCGGTTGAGAAGCGGCTTGTGCTTCGGGCGACGGGCCGGATCCGTGTAGCGCCCCTTGTGGTCGGTCTGGAACTTGAAGAAGCGGCTCACCGCGTCGTCGAGCGGATTGCGAATCGCGGAGAACACGAAGTAGCGGCGCTCGTCCTCGCTGGCGACCGCCAGGAACTCCTCGTAGGTCGCGTGCTTGTGGAGGATCGGGTCGCCGGCGTATAGGGCACGGAGCTCGCGGCGGACGGCCGTCGAGCCGGTGCGCGGCAACTCGACGAACAGGTATCGGTGCTGGTGGCTGATGATCATGGCGCCTTACAGGGTGGGTCGAGCGGGCTACGGGGACTGGACGATAGCACGCTCCCCGTCTGGCCACGCCGGATGGTAAGGTCCGATGCCGCGCCGGGTCCGTCAGGCCGATCGGCGCTGCAATGACTCCGCATGCGGGCGATGAATGGGGACTGCTTCCGAGATCACGGTGCTGCAGGTCGTGGCCAACCTCGACGTCGGGGGAGCTCAGGAGGTGGTGCGCACGCTCGTTCGCTTCCTGCCGGAGTTCGGCTGTCGGCCGGTGGTGGTGACGCTGCGCGACGGCCCGCTCCGTGACCCGATCGAGCGTCTCGGCGTGCCGGTCGAGGTCGTGGACGGCCGCCGGCACTCCCTCGTGGCGTCCCCACGTGCGCTGCCCGAGCTGGTGCGCCTCCATGCGGCGCTCGGGCGGCTGGCCGAGCGGCATCGGGCGTCGGTGATTCAGACTCATCTGCTGCGCACGCTCGATTTCGTGGTGCTGCCCCTTCGTCGCCGCGGCGGCGTACGCGATCTGTACTGGACGGTTCACAACGCCCGTCTCGACCTCCGCGCGGATCAGCTCCCGGCCGGGCGGTGGCTGCTCGGGTCGAAGGTGCGTGCGCACCGGGCCCTGTACCGCATCGGCGTGCGGGCGGCGAGCGGCTTCATCGTGGTGTCGGAGGATGCGGCTCGCGCGGTCCGTGCCGAGATCCATCCGCCGGCGAACAAGGTATTCACGATCCCGAACGGCGTTGATGTCGAGCGCTACGGCCTCCTCGTCGACGGCGCCGAGATCCGGGCACGCCTCGGCCTGCCCACCGACGGGCGGCTCGTGACCGTGGTCGCCAAGCTCATGGAGCAGAAGGGGCACCGCGTCCTGCTCGAGGCGCTGCCGGAAGTGCTTGGCCGCCACCCCGACGTCCGACTCGTGCTTGCCGGCGAAGGGCCGCTCCGGGACGAGATCGTCGCCCGCGCCGCGGCCCTGGGTATCGCCGTGCATCTGATCGGGAACCGGCCGGAAATTCCGGAGCTGCTCGCGGCGAGCGACCTGTTCGTGCTGCCGTCACTCTGGGAGGGCCTGCCGATGGCTCTGCTGGAGGCGATGGCGAGCCGCCTGCCGGTCGTGGCCACCGCGGTTTCCGGGAGCCGGGACGTGGTGGTCCCCGGCGAGAGCGGCCTGCTCGTGGCGCCGGGCGATGCGCCGGCCCTCGCCGGCGCGATGATCGACCTGCTGACCGACCGCGCCCGTGCCCAGCGGCTCGGCGAGGGAGCGCGTCGGCGCGTTGAGACCGAATTCAGCGCGCGAACCCAGGCGGAGCGCCACGCGGCCCTCTTCCACCACGACGCGCGGGACGCGCGCACGAAGGCCGCATGAGCGGGTCAACGACGACCGCGGAAGGCGGCGATGGACCGATGCGACTCACGTACCTGATCGGCCGCTACCCGGTGCTCACCGAGACGTTCATCGACCGTGAGATCCTGCAGCTTCTCGAGCGAGGGATTGACCTCCGCCTGGTCTCGATCCGGCAGACCGATGCGGAGCTGTCACCCCGCCAGCAGCAGCTGCGCCAACGGGTCACGTACCTCATGCCGGTCTCGGCGTGGCGGCTGGCGGCCGCCCATCTCAGCGCGGCGATCGGGCGGCCGCGCACCTACTTCGGCACGCTCGCGTGGCTACTGACTCGCCGCCATCCACGCGGCACGCGGCTCCGGACCGTCCTCCACTTCGCCACCGGCGTCTACGCCGCCTGGATCCTCCGCGATCGGCGTGGGGTCCACATCCATGCCCATTTCGCGGACCGCGCGGCCACGGTGGCGCTCGTCGCCAGCCGCTTCCTCGACACCACGTACAGCGTCACCGCCCACGCTCGCGAGATCTACGTCGCGCCCGTCCTGCTCCCCGAGCGCATCGCCGGCGCCGCATTCACCGCCACCTGCACCGAGTACAACCGACGCCACCTGGCGACGCTGGTCGACGGGCCCACCGCGGCGCGCATCCTGCGCCTCTACCACGGCCTCGATCTCAGCACGTTCACCGGCGAGGGACCTGGGGAGGGCGACCCGCGACGGCCGATGCTCCTTTCGGTGGCCCAGCTCTGGGAGCGCAAGGGTCTCGAAGACCTCGTTCGCGCGTGCCGCGTGCTCGCCGATCGCGGCCTCGCGTTCAGCTGTCGGATCGTCGGCGAGGGGCCGCTGCGCCCGCGTCTCGAGGCGCTCATCACCGAGCTGGCAGTCGGGGAGGTCGTGACGCTAACCGGAGCGCTGCGGCACCCCGAGGTGGTGGATCTGCTCGCGAGCGCGCGGGCCTTCGTCCTGCCCTGCGTCGTCGCCCCCGACGGCGACCGCGACGGGATCCCGAACGTCATCCTGGAGGCGATGGCCTCCGGCCTGCCGGTCGTCTCGACGCCGGTGTCCGGGATACCGGAGGTCGTGCGCGATGGCGAGACGGGCTTCCTGGTCCCCGAGCACGATCCGCCAGCCGTCGCCGACGCGCTGGCGCGCCTGCTCGCCGATCCGGACCTCGCCCGCCGGCTCGGCGCCGCGGGACGGGACTTCGTGCGGGAGGAGTTCGACCTCGACCGCAACGTCGACCGGCTGCTGGACCGATTCGCCGCCGTCGGCGGTGCGACGTCGTGAGCGTGCCGAGCGCTCTGCCGCGCGCCACGACATTCGTCGTCTGGGCACCGCGCCATCGTGGGACGCGGAGCGCGTGGCTGGCGCAGGAAATGGGCATCGCAGCGCCGCACTACTTCGCCCCGAGCGGAGGGCGAGGACTGCGGGCGGCACCGTTCAAGTATCCATGGCAGCTGCTGCGCACGATCGGCCACCTGTTGCGCAACCGACCGCGGGTGATCTTCGTCCAGAGCCCGCCGAGCTTCGCGGGCTGGACGGCGGTCGCCTGGGCCGCGGCGACCGGTGCGGCAGTCGTCATCGACGCTCACAGCGACGCATTCGAACGGGGGATCTGGACGCGCCCCGGATGGGTCACGCGGACGGTGGCGCGCCGTGCGACCGCGATCCTGGTCACCGATGAGCACTGGGCCGCCATGGTGCGCGCGTCGGGCGGGCGGCCGATCGTCGTGGCCAACGTTCCGACCTCGCTCGAGCCCGGGACCGCGCCACCGCTTGACGCCGATCGCCCGAACGTGGCCGTCGTCAACACCTGGGCCCCCGACGAGCCCCTTCACGAGGTGATCGAGGCCGCCGCGGCGATGCCCGAGGTCGCGTTTCACGTCACGGGGCGCAGCGACCGCGTGACCGAGCTCGGGCGGGCGGTCCCCGACAACGTGCGCTTCACCGACTTCCTCGATGAGCCGGCCTACCTGGGCCTGCTCGCAGCCGCCGACGCCGTGGTCTGCCTGACGACCCGCGACCACACCATGCAGAACGGCGCGGCCGAGGCGATGAGCCTCGGCACCCCGATCGTGACCTCGGATTGGCCGATCCTGCGCACCTACTTCTCGCGCGGCACCGTGCATGTCGCGAACGCGGCGCCGGCGATCCGGGACGGCCTGCGGCGTCTCCTGGCCGAGCGGGAGGCGTACCGATCTGCGATCCTCGGCCTTCGCGACGAGCAGTGCGCCCGATGGGACGACACGCGACGGGAGCTCATCGAGCGGGTGCATGCCACGCTTCACAGCCCCGTCGCCTGACCGGGCGACCGACATTGCCCGTACCAAGGAGACCTTCGACCCGTGACACGCATCAGCATCTTCGGCCTCGGCTACGTCGGATCGGTGTCTGCCGCCTGCCTCGCGGATCGAGGCGCCACCGTTCTCGGTGTCGACGTCAGCGACCTGAAGGTCGAGATGATCAACGCCGGCCACAGCCCGATCGTGGAAGAGGGGCTGGCCGAGCTGGTGGCCGCCGGCGTGGCGTCTGGGCGGCTGGCCGCGACGACCGACGTGACCGCGGCGATCGCCGAGACCGACATGTCGCTGATCTGCGTCGGCACGCCCAGCCATGGCAATGGGGGGCTCGACCTCACGGCGATGGAGCGCGTGTCGGAGAGCATCGGCCTCGCGCTGCGTGACAAGCAGGGGCCGCATACCGTGGTCGTGCGCAGCACGATGCTGCCGGGGAGCACCGAGACGCTCGTCATCCCCGCGCTCGAGCGGACGTCGGGCCGCCGGGTCGGCGACGGGCTGTCGGTCTGCTACCACCCGGAGTTCCTGCGCGAGGGCAGCTCGATCCGCGACTTCCGCCAGCCGCCGTTCACGATCATTGGCGGGACGGACGAAGCGGGGATGGCTGAGGTGGGACGCCTCTACGACGGGATCGAGGCACCGGTGGTGACGACCGGCTACCGCGTGGCCGAGATGCTGAAATACGCGTGCAACGCGTACCACGCCCTGAAGATCACGTTCGCCAACGAGATCGGCCGTGTCTGCAAGGAACAGGGCATCGACAGCCACGAGGTGATGGACATCTTCGCCCGCGACACGAAGCTGAACATCTCGACCGCCTATCTGCGACCCGGATTCGCGTTCGGCGGATCGTGCCTGCCCAAGGATCTGCGCGCCCTCCTCCATCACGCGGGCCGTCACGACGTCGAGGTGCCGCTCCTCGCCTCCCTGCTGCCGAGCAACGACCGCCAGGTGCAGGCAGCCTACGATCTCGTGGTGGCGGGCGGTGAGCGACGCATCGGCGTGGTGGGGCTCAGCTTCAAGCCCGGCACCGACGACCTCCGCGAGAGCCCGCTCGTGACCCTCGTCGAGCGCCTCATCGGGCGCGGCCGGCAGGTTCGCGTCCACGATCCGAACGTCGCGATCGCCCAGGTCCATGGCGCGAACCGCGCCTACATCGCGCAGGAGATCCCGCACATCGTCTCGATCATGACCGACTCGCTCGACGAGCTTCTCGCCGAGAGCGACGTCATCGTGCTCGGCAATGCGTCCCCCGAGGCGGCTATGGCCGCTCGCGGCGCGCGGTCCGGGCAGCGCGTCATCGACCTTGCTCGGGCGTCGTCCGACGCCGCCGCCGGCGCGGCGTACGAGGGCCTCGCCTGGTAGCCAATCCGCGGTGGGGAGTACTAAGCCGGCGACCCGACCATCGCGTCGCCCGCGTTAGCCCCATCGACCGATACCGGTGAGACGGTGCCCATGCCTAGGCTTCTGGGGCTGCACCCCCGCCACCGGAGGCCCTCGTGTCGACCAACCCTCGAGCCTCGACACGGCTCATCGCGTTCATCATCGGACTCTCGGCCATCCTTGGGGCCGGCCTTCTGCCGTGGAGCCGTTGGCTCGTCGCCGGGGGTGAGCCGGATGTTCGCCGCCTGGGCGGCGCTGACCGTTACGCGACGGCGGCGGCCATCTCTGCCGACCTCTTCCCGAGCGGCGCGCGGGTCGTCTACATCGCGTCCGGCGAGAACTATCCCGATGCGCTCTCGGCTGCTGCCGCCGCCGGTCGCACCGCTCCGGTGCTCCTCACGCGTCGGACGCAGCTGCCCGACGCGACAGCTGCCGAGCTGGTCCGTCTGCATCCACAGCTCATCGTCGCCGTCGGGGGATTCGGCGTCATCACGGACGGCGTCCTCGGCCAGCTGCGTCCGTACGCCAGCTCGGGCACCGTCAGCCGCTACGCGGGCATGGACCGTTACGCGACGGCCGCCGCGGTGAGCCGCACCCTCTTCCCCACCGGGTCGGGGACCGTGTTCCTGGCGACGGGGCTTGCATATTCCGACGCGACAGCCGGCGCGCCCGCTGCCGCCGACCAGCCGGGGCCCCTGCTCCTCGTCTCCCGTGACGCGATTCCGCTCGCGACGACGGTCGAGCTGTCACGTCTGCATCCCTCGCGCATCGTCATCGTCGGCGGGCCGAGCACCATCAGCGACGCCGTGGCCGCCACCGCCTCCCAATATGCCGCCACCGTCCGCCAATGGGCGGGCGCCGATCGCATCGACACCTCCGTGGCGGTGGCGAACCGGATCGCCACACCAGGTGGCTGGGCGGTGGTGGTCAACGGCTGGAGCTTCGCCGACGGGATCACCGGCGCGGCCGCGGCCTCGTATCTCGGCGGCCCGATCCTGTTCACCGAATCGGGATCGCTGTCCTCATCGGTGGCCGATGAGCTGCGACGCAACCCACCGGGACACGTCATCGTGGTCGGGGGCGAAGCTGCTGTCTCGCCTGCGGTGACGGACCAGATCGCAACCATCATGCGAGCCAGCCAGAGCGCGGCGCCCTCGGCATCCACCGCGCTGTCACCGACCGTTACGGCCACGGAGAGCGCGTCGGCCACCGGCAGCGCGAGCGCGACGGCCAGCGCCAGCGCGACGGCCAGCGCCACGCCCACGCCGACGGCCACTGTCGTGCCGCCCAGCGTGACGCCGACCCCGGTTGCCACGCCCACGCTGCCGCCACCGCCGCCGGTCAGCGGGGTGGTCGGCTATGGGGCCGCGACGGCCGGCGGCCGTGGCGGCACCGTGTACCATCCCACCAGCCTCAGCCAGCTGCGCGCGGTGCTCAACGCCAGCGGGCCACGGATCATCCAGCTGCCGACCGCACGCCAGACGTGGGACCTGGGTGGCAGCGACCTCATGATCAACAAGCCGAACCTGACCCTCGATGGCGGGGCGGTCATCTTCAAGGGCGCCGCGGTCAAGGTCACCGCCAGCCAGGTCATCCTGCAGAACGTGACCAGCCACGCCGGTGATCAGACCGGCAATCCGGCCGATGTCGATGCGCTGACCGTC
>JBBQXD010000002.1:0-204877 GCA_038209995.1 Candidatus Limnocylindria bacterium
CGATGTCGCGGGCGAGCACGCCGCCAGCGCCGCAGCACTGCGACGACTCGGGATGGCCTTCGACGCGGCCGGAAGTGCGGGAGCCGGCGATGCGTCGGTGCTGGTCGGGCTTCCTCCCGGCTCCCGCCACGAGCTGCCTGCACTGGGTTTCGCCACAGCCCTTCGCCGCGCCGGGATAAGTCCCACCTACCTCGGGCCGGATGTCCCCATCAAATCGTGGGTCACCGCCGTCCGACAGGCGCATGTTCGAGCGGCGGTCATCGGGGTCATGACGGCCGAAGACGTGGCCGGCGCGGCAGCGGTAATAACAGCCCTCCGCGACCGGCAGCCCGACCTGTTGATCGCGGTCGGGGGAAAGCCCAGTCGCGAGTTGTCAGATGCCTCCGCGCACTTGCCCGATCCGCTCGTCGATGCCGTCAAGGACCTGCAACGACTGCTGCAGCTGTCCTGATACACGCGAGGTCGTGGGCCAGCGCGTCGCCCCAGACGCCTTGTCGTGAGCGTGGGCCGGTAGCCCGGGGGACGCGGACGCCCGCGGCGAGAAGGTCTCCCAGGCTGGCACGATGAATCGACGAGTGGACCGCGCTGCGCTCAATCCTTCGGCCCGGATCACCGGCCCCGCCCGTAGACCCGGCCCTGCTACGCTGCCGTCATGGCAGACCCTGGATCCCGCGACCCATCCCAGGCCGACGCCGAATCCGCGGATGCCATCAGCTGGCTGCTGCTCAGCGCGATGGCGGCTGCGGTGGTCATCGGGCTGTTCCTCATGCTGCGGACCGGCTGAAGCCTCACCCGTTCACATCACGCCGACCAGCGGGTACCATGCCCGCGCGGACGTGCCCACGCCGTGCACCATCTCCTCGACAGGAGCGCCATCGGCCCATGCGCCTTCCATTCATCCCGCGCGAGGAGAGGTTCTTCGAGCTGTTCATCGCCGACGCGGAGAACATGCTCGCCGGTGCTCGCATGCTCGAGCAGATGTTCCGCAGCTATGGCGAGCGCGAGCGGCTGGCCAGCCAGCTGCGTGACGCCGAGCACCGCGGCGACCAGCTGAGCCACGAGATCGGCCAGAAGGTCAACTCGACCTTCGTCACGCCGATCGACCGCGAGGACATCCACGCCCTCATCAGCCGCATCGACGACGTGATCGACCTCATCGAGGAGATCGCCGACACCTGCATCCTGTATGGCATCTCCGCCCCCACGCCCGAGGCGATCGAGCTCGCCGAGATCATCGTCAAGCAGTGCGAGCAGCTCCATCGGGCCCTGACCAAGCTCAGCCGCTTCAAGGGCGTGCAGGAGCACTGGATCGAGGTCCACCGCCTCGAGAACGAGGGTGACCGGATCGGTCGGAAGGTCGTGGCCAACCTGTTCAACAACGGTCGCGACGCGCTCGAGGTCCTCAAGTGGAAGGAGGTCTACGGCCTCCTGGAGGAAGCCATCGACGCCTGCGAGGACGCCGCCAACGTCATCGAAGGCATCGTCGTCAAGCACGCCTAAGGTCAGCACGCACCGATGCCAGATCCCTTGATCCTTTCGCTGCTCGGCGTCATCGCCCTGGCGGTCGTCTTCGACTACATCAACGGCTTCCACGACACCGCCAACGCGATCGCGACGAGCGTCAGCACCCGTGCGCTGGCGCCCCACTGGGCGATCGCGATGAGCGCGGTCGCGAACTTCGCCGGCGCCCTCACCGGCACCGAGGTCGCGAAGACGATCGGCTCGGGGCTCATCAGCTCGCAGTTCGAGAGCCAAGCGGTGGTGGCGGCCGCGCTCATCGGTGCCATCGTCTGGAACCTGCTCACCTGGCGGGTGGGAATCCCGTCCTCGTCGAGCCATGCCCTGATCGGCGGGCTGCTCGGCGCCGTGGTCATCGCCGGCGGCACCGACGCCTGGAAGCTGGACGGCATTGTGAACAAGGTGCTGCTGCCGCTGTTCGGCTCCCCCATCGCCGGGCTCGTCATCGGCTACCTGCTCATGGCGCTGATCATGAACGCCTTCCGCCGCGCGAATCCGCGCCGCATGAACGACCGATTCCGGCGCCTCCAGGTGCTGTCCGCCGCCTACATGGCCTTCAGCCACGGCAGCAACGACGCGCAGAAGACGATGGGCATCATGACCCTCGCCCTCGTCACCGCCGGGGTCCTTCCCGAGTTCAAGGTGCCGCTGTGGGTCATCCTGCTGGCCGCGACGGCGATCAGCCTGGGGACCGCTGCCGGCGGCTGGCGCATCATCCGGACCATGGGCACGAAAGTCGTCAAGCTCGACCCGGTGCACGGCTTCGCGGCCGAGACGACCGCGGCGAGCATCATCTTCACCGCCTCGCACTTCGGCATGCCGGTCAGCACCACGCACGTCATCAGCAGCGCGATCCTGGGGGTTGGCTCCACCGGGCGCCTCTCGGCGGTGCGCTGGGGGGTGGCCCGCAGCATCGTCACCGCCTGGGTGCTCACCCTGCCGGCGGCAGGGTTGATGGCGGCGGCGGCCTACTTCCTCCTGCGTCCCTTCATCTAGGGATGCTGCGCGGGCTTGCCGCACTACTTGTAAACGTGCGTGGCGCGGTGAATATTCGGCCGCTGAAGCCGCCGCGGTGGCGGCGAGCTACCGCAACTTTCGACTGCCCCTCGGCTGACGGTTCGGACGACGGCTGGTCGCGCATCCCGCGCGCCGCTCGTTGATCCCTTCCTGACGCAGGGTCTCAGAAGGCGTGCACACCCTGGCCCTTTCGTGCGAATCGGGTGGCGGGCCGAACGCTTGGTGGGTCCGGCCGCGCTTGAAGGTCCTTTAACGTCCCGCTGAGCGTGCCTTGAGCCGCAATTGCGACCCTCGCGATGCAATGCATACGAAGAAGCTCATCGGAGGATTCCCACATTGATCCACCCTCGGACCCGCAGCCGCGCCCTCGGCGGTGCCGCCCTGAGCGGGATGTTGCTCCTGGCGGCATGCCAGGGCGCAGGCAACTCGACGTCGGCCAGCGCTTCCCTGTCGACCGGCACGTCGGCATCGGCCTCGGCCTCGACGGAGCAGGTCAGCGGCAAAATCGTCGTCTCAGGCTCGTCAACCGTCGAGCCGATCACGTCGATCGCGCTTGAGGATTTCACCGCGAACCAGCCTGGCGTCACCTACTCGGTCGACGGCCCCGGCACCGGTGATGGCTTCGCGCTCTTCTGCGACGGGAAGACGGACATCAGCGACGCCTCGAGAGCCATCAAGCCCGAAGAGGCCGCGATCTGCGACCAGAACGGGGTGCACTCCATCGGCCTCAAGATCGGCATCGATGGGCTGTCGGTCATCACGTCGGCGAACAACGACGCGGTGAGCTGCCTCAGCTTCGCCGATCTCTATGCCCTTCTCGGCCCCGAGTCCCAGGGCTTCAAGACGTGGGATGCGGCGAACGCGCTGGCAGCTAAGCTGGGGACCGATTTCGGTAAGGTCCACACGCCCTATCCTTCTGTGCCGCTCGACATCACCGGCCCCGGCGAGGAGTCGGGAACATTTGACAGCTTCGTCGAGCTGGCGATCAAGGCGATCGCCACGGCACGCAAGCAGGATCCGATCACCACTCGTCCCGACTACCAGGCATCGGCCGACGACAACGTGATCATCGAGAACGTCGCTGGGTCGAACAGCTCCCTCGGCTGGGTCGGATATGCGTTCGCCGACCAGAACAAGGACACCGTCAAGCTCCTCGAGGTCGACGGTGGTCCCGGCTGTGTCGCACCGACGCCGGACACCATCGCGAGCGGCGACTACAAGCTCTCGCGAAGCCTCTACATCTACGTGAACACGGACAGGGCCGCCGAGAACCCGGCGCTGGCCGCCTTCGTCGACTACTACCTGTCCGACACCGGGATCGCTGCGGTGACCGAGGCCGACTACATCGCCATCGACAGCGCCACTCTTGACGAGAGCCGCGCGGCGTGGGAGGGCCGCTGAGCCTCAACGCCGACTCCTTCGGGCCACGGGAGGTCGGGCAGTCGCCCGACCTCCCGTGACATCTCGACGGCCGGATATGCTCGCAAGCGATCCATGACGACCCCACTCACCTCCAGTGACTTCCAGATCGCACCGCAGCGACGGCGCCGCGAGCAGCTTGTCCATGCCGCGTTCCTCGCCTCCGCGGGCCTGTCGATCGTCATCAGCGTGGCCATCGTGGTGGCGCTCGCCGGCAACGCGGTCTCGTTCCTGGTCAATGTCGACAAGAGCGCCCTCTTTGCGGGGGGTTGGTTCCCCCGGCGCGGCCTGTACGACATCCCGACCATCGTGGCTGGCACGCTGGTCATCTCGGTGGTGGCGATGCTCGTCGCGACCCCGCTCGGGCTCGGCGCAGGTATCTATCTCGCCGAGTACGCCAGCCCTCGCAGCCGCCGCATCCTGAAGCCGATCGTGGAGATCCTCGCGTCGATCCCGAGCGTCGTCCTCGGCTTCTTCGCCCTGACGTTCATCAGTCCTCGCCTGATCCAGCCGCTGACCGGCGCGCCCCTCTCGAACATGGCTTCGGCCGGACTGGCGGTCGGAGTGCTCATCACGCCCCTTGTGGCCTCGGTGTCAGAGGATGCCATGCATGCGGTCCCAGGTTTCCTTCGAGAGGCGGCCTACGGTCTCGGAGCGCGAAAGCGCAGTACCAGCCTCGAGATCGTCTTCCCGGCGGCGATCTCCGGCATCGTGGCGGCCCTCCTGCTGGCGTTCTCGCGCGCCATCGGCGAGACGATGGTGGTATCGATCGCGGCCGGTGGAACCGGGGGGTCACTCTTTCAGCTCAATCCGCTCGAGCCAGGCCAGACGATGACTGCCGCGATGACCGCGCTGGCCATCGGTTCGGACCGCGTGCGTGGCTCGGCCCTGACGTTCGAAAGCCTCTTCTTCGTGGGCCTGCTGCTGTTCGCCGCCACGCTCATCCTCAACGTCGCGTCGGAGGCGTTCGTGCGCCGGGTTCGGAGTCGCTACTGATGGCCGTCGGAGTGCAGGTGCTGCCGACGCGCGAGGCGGTTGAAGCAAGGCTGCGGAGCGGTCGAGCCGACAGGCTCGGGGCCCTCATCCAGGGCCTGTTGCTCGCTGCCCTCCTGATCGCGCTCGGCGTGCTGCTCGTCCTGCTGGCCGATGTCGCATCGCGCGCGCTCCCAGTCTTCGGAGAGCGCAGCGCCGAATTCCTCTCCGCTCCACTGTCTGCGCGGCCCGCGCGGGCCGGCATCGTCCAAGGACTCATCGGCTCCCTGGCACTGATGGTCTTCGTGGTCGTCCTGTCGCTTCCGTTGGGGATCGGCGCAGCGGTCTACCTCGAGGAGTACGCCCGCGACACGCGCGCGACCCGCTTGATCAGGACCAACATCCGCAACCTGGCCGGAGTGCCGGCCATCGTCTACGGCCTTCTGGGCCTCGCCCTCTTCGTGACCCTGCTGGGAATGGGCCGGACGCTCGTCGCCGGCGGGCTGACGCTCGCCGTGCTCGTGCTGCCGATCGTCGTCATCACCACGTCCGAGGCGCTGCGCGCCGTTCCGGGCAGCATCCGAGAGGCCGCCTTCGGCGTCGGCGCCACACGCTGGGAGACGATCCGTGGCCACGTCCTGCCGTATGCGGCGCCCGGCATCTTGACCGGCACCATCCTGTCGCTGGGCCGCGCCTTCGGTGAGACCGCACCGCTGGTGATGGTTGGTGCCGTGGTCGGGACATTCAATGGAGTCGATCTCGGGGCAATGATGACCGGCTCGTACACGTCGTTGCCCACCATCGTCTACAACTGGTCGCGCGAGCCGCAGGACGCCTTCCGCGCCCTCACGTCGGCGACCATCGTGGTGTTGCTCCTCGTGATCCTCCTGGTGAACGCGACCGCGATCTTCCTCCGGAACCGATACGACCGCAGGTGGTGACAGACCCCGTGACAATCCAAGCCCAACCGGCCCCCCCGCACGAACGAACAACAGGGCCGACAATACGACTCATGAAACCGATGCCCGAGGGGTCCGAGGCGGCGACACTGCCCACTCTTGATCCGAGCGACGTCGTCTTCGACCTGGAACGCCTCTCATGCTTCTACGGCTCGTTCCGCGCCGTGCGCGAGATCTCCCTGCAGGTGCCGCGTAACCGGATCACGGCCCTCATTGGTCCGTCCGGCTGCGGGAAGAGCACCCTGCTCCGCAGCTTCAACCGCATGAATGACCTCGTCGAGGGGGCACACATCGAGGGAAGCGTCCGCTACCACGGGGTGGACCTGTATGCCGATGGCATCGATCCGGTCGAGGTGCGACGTCGGATCGGCATGGTGTTCCAGAAGCCGAACCCCTTCCCAAAGTCGATCTACGACAACGTGGCCTTCGGCCCACGCGTCGCTGGTTACCGCGGTGACATGGCAGAGCTCGTCGAGCGGTCCCTGCGCCGCGCCGCGCTCTGGGACGAGGTGAAGGACAAGCTGCGCGATCCGGGGACCGCGCTCTCGGGTGGGCAGCAGCAGCGGCTGTGCATCGCGCGCGCGATCGCCGTGGAGCCCGACGTCATCCTCATGGATGAGCCATGCAGCGCGCTGGATCCCATCGCGACGCTCAAGATCGAGGAGCTGATGCACGAGCTCAAGGAGAACTACACCATCGTGATCGTGACGCACAACATGCAGCAGGCGGCGCGCGCGAGCGACCTGACGGCCTTCCTGACTATGGGGGAGGATCGCGCGGGACACCTGGTCGAGATGGCCCCAACGGAGCAGCTCTTCACCCGCCCGGCAAACGCGCTGACCGAGTCATACATCACCGGGCGCTTCGGATGAACGAGGATCGCAACCTTCGCCCGCTGGACGATGGCGATGCCGTCGGTTCGCAACGGCGACGACGCGAGCATGGAGGCCTGCGCTCGGTCTTCGACGAGGCCCTGCTGACCGTCAAGGACGACGTGCTGCGCCTCGGCGCGCTGGTGGAAGCGGCGCTCGAGCGCGCCGGCCGCGCCCTGGTCGAGCGCGACGTCGCCCTGGCCGACCGGGTCCGCTGGGACGACGCGGAAGTGAACGAGCTCCAGCGCCGCGTGAACCAGGAGGTCACCACCGCGATGGCGCTCCAGCAGCCGATGGCGAGGGACCTCCGCGAGCTGCTCGCCCTCTACCACGCCGCCGCCGAGCTCGAGCGGATGGGCGACTACGCCGTGAACATCGCGAAGCTCGCGCAGCAGCTCTCCAACGAGCCCGAGGCGCCGCTGCTTCCGCAGATCCCTCGCATGAACGCCCTGTGCCGCGAGCAGCTGCACGACGCGATGCGCGCCCTGGTCGACATCAGCGAGGAGGGGGCGCGCGCGGTGTGCGCCCGCGATGACGAGATCGACGCCCTGTACAGCAGCGTCTACGAGGAGACCATGGTGCTCATGGCGGCGCATCCGGATCGGGTCCGCCAGGCGACGCACATGCTCTTCACGGCTCACCATCTCGAGCGGCTCGGTGACCGGGTGACGAACATCGGGGAGGATGTCGTTTACGTGGCCACCGGGCGGGTCGAGGATCTCAACGCCTAGCCCGATGCGACCCGCGGGCCGATGAGCCGCCGCCGGATCCTCATCGTCGAGGACGACCGCACGCTGCGCACCACGCTGGCCTTCAACCTCACCCGCGAGGGGTACGACGTGCAGACCGCCGTCGACGGCGAGCAGGCCCTCGGCGCGGCACGCGGCGGCAACCTCGACCTCATCCTGCTCGACGTCATGCTGCCGGGGATGAGCGGCGTCGAGGTGCTGCGCGTCCTCCGCCGCGAGGGGGTCGGGACGCCCATCATCGTGGTGTCCGCGAAGGGCGCTGAGATCGATCGCGTGGTGGGCCTCCAGATGGGCGCCGACGACTACGTCGCGAAGCCATTCAGCCGGCCGGAGCTGCTCGCGCGGATCGAGGCTGTCCTGCGTCGGGGCCGGCGAGAGCTCGCCGACGCCAATCCCGACGCCCCGGAGCCGGAGGAGCTGCGCATCGGCCCGATCGTCATCGACCGCGCCGGGCGGACGGTGACGATCAACGGCGCACCGATCCACCTCACGACGAAGGAGTTCGACCTGCTGGCGCACCTGGCCGCGCATCCCGGCCGAATCTTCACCCGCGACCAGCTGCTGGCCCGCATCTGGGGCTACGACTACGACGGCGAGGCACGCACCGTCGACGTCCACGTGAGCTGGCTGCGCGCCAAGCTCCGCGCGGCCGAGGGGCACAACTACTTCCGGACCGTGCGCGGCGTCGGCTACGCGTTTGCGCCCCGTGGCTGACGAAGCGTTCGGCGTGGGCCGCGCGAGCCTTGCGGCCGCCGCCTTCGAGGCGCTCCTCGCCCAGCCGGGCGGCGGCATCCTGCTCGTCATCGACGATCGGCTGCGGCTCGTGTGCGCCGGGCGACAGGCCGCGGCGCTCGCCGAACGGAGCGAGGCGCAGCTCACCGGGATGAGCCTCATCGCGGCATTCGGCAGCGCTGGCCTCGACGCCATCTGCCGGCAGGCCGCCGCCAGCCGTGAAGCGGCCAGCGGGGAGACGCCCATGGGACGCGGCGGGGAGCGGACGTTCGCGGTCGACGCGGTGCCGATCGACGCCAGCGACGGCCTGCCGCTTCTCGTCGTTGCCCTCCACGACGTCACCGCGCTGCGCCGCGTGGAACGCGTCCGTCGCGACTTCGTCGCCAACATCAGCCACGAGCTGCGGACCCCGCTCGCCGCGATCAAGCTCCTCGCCGAGACGCTCAGCTCCGGCGCGGTCGACGATCCCGCGGCGGCCCGCGACTTCATCGCGCAGATCGAGCGCGAGAGCGACCACCTCGCGCAGCTCGTGGACGAGCTGCTCGACCTGTCGATGATCGAGTCGGGGGAGACGTCGCTGACCATCGAGGCGCTCGAGCCGGACCACATCCTCCACGACGTCGCCGATCGGATTCGACCGGTCGCGCAGCGTCGAGGGATCACGATCGTCCGGGGTGCGGCGCCGCCGGACGGCGCCGGGGTCCGAGCCGCGGTCGACGCCGCGCGGATCGGCCAGGCGATCCTCAACCTCGCCCACAACGCGGTGAAGTACAGCCACCCCGGCGGCGAGGTGCGGCTCGCCTGGCTCCCGCAGGACGGCCGGGTGCGGTTCACGGTCGCCGACGACGGGATCGGGGTCCCGGCCGTCCACCGGCAGCGGATCTTCGAGCGCTTCTACAAGGTGGATCGGGCGCGCGCCCATGACCGATCCGAGACGCCCGCCGCCGCCGAGGCGCTCGGTGGCAGCGCGGGCCTCGGCCTTGCCATCGTGCGGCACATCGCCGAGGCGCATCGCGGGAGCGTGGGCCTGACGAGCGAGGAGGGGGTCGGGTCGACCTTCTGGATCGAGGTCCCGGCGGCCGGCTGAGGCAGCCTCGAGGCTAGGCAGCGACGACCCGGTCGCGGCCACCTCGCTTCGCCATGAAGAGCGCCACGTCCGCGGTGCGCAGCAGCGCGGCGCGCGTCGGCTCCGACTCGTCGAGCTGCGCGCAGCCGGCCGACACGGTGACCGAGATGCGACCCTCCGGGACCGAGATCGTCTCCGCCGCCATCGCGGCGCGCACCTCCTCGGCGACGGCCACCGCGTGGTCCCGCGACGCGCCGTCGAGCACGGCCACGAACTCCTCGCCGCCAGTCCGCGCGACGAGGTCGCTGGCCCGGAACCGCTCGCGGAGGATGGCGGCGAACGTTCGCAGCACCTCGTCGCCCACCTGGTGCCCGTGGGCCTTGTTGAAGGTGCCGAAATGGTCGAGATCGAAGACGATCGCCGAGATCGGACGATACGTCTTTGCGCGGTGGCGGTGATGGGTCACCAGCAGGCGATTGAGCATCGTGTCGAAGTGGCGCCGGTTGTAGAGGCCGGTGAGGGCGTCACGGATCGCGAGCTCGGTGACCTCGGCGTGGAGGAAGCTGTTGGCGATCGCCAGCGCGGACTGCGTGCCGAAGAGCTGCAGGGCTTCGATCTCGAGCCGCGAGAAGCGTGGCTCGGCCGCCGTGCGGGCGATGCTCAGGGCGCCCACCACGACGCCGTCGCGCACGAACGGCACCCCGACACCGCGCTGGAGCTCCGCATCGATCGTATTCCGCGGGTCGACCGGAGAGGCATCGCCATGGAGGTCGTCCTCGATGACGAGCGCCCGGTCGCGGATCGCGCGGCCGGCCAGCCCCGAGCCAGGGAGGACCTCGGCGCCGATGGCCTCGTCGGCCCCCCTGGCGAGGGCCACCCGGTACGTGCCGTCGCTGCGGTCGAGCACCGTGAGGGCAACGACCGAGGCCGGCACGACGTCGGCGATGCGATCGACGATCGCCGCGTGGAGCCGCTCGGGGACGAGGGTGCCGCTCACGTCCTCGCCGAGGGTGTGGAGGGTGCGGAGCAGCTGGACGCGATCGGCGAGCTCACGACGGTCCGTGCCGAGTGCGATGGCGCCGGCGATCCGCGACGCGGCGACGCCAACCAGGTCACGATCGGTGCGGTCGAGCCGTCGGTCGCGCGACTCGACGGTGAGGACCCCCAGCATCGTGCCGTCCACCGCGAGCGGAGCCACGATCTCGCTGAGGATTCCGTCCTCGATCGGGACGTAATCCGGGTCGGCCTCGACATCGGTGACGAGGATCACCTCCTGCGTGCGCAGCGCCCGATGGACGATCCCGTCAATGCCGTCGACGGCATCGAGCGAGCTTGCATACCCGCGCTGAGCCCCGAGCTGCAGCCTTCCGCCCTCGATGAGGTGGACCGATACGAGCGGGTAGCCGAACCGCTGGCCGATGATGTCGGCCACGCGGTCGAGGAGCTGCGGGGTGGGTCCACCGGCCGCCAGCGCACGCCCGACCGATTCGAGGCCCGCGATCTGCCGCGAGCGCCGGCGCTCGGCGAGGACCGCGACTCGCTGCTGCTCGCTCACGCGCTGGAGCGCGGACACGAAGCGATGGGTGCCGAAGGCCAGGATCACCGCCACGCCCGCGAGCGCGATGCCCCGTTCGCCGATCGTCGACGCGGCCCCCCGGCTGCCGAGCTGGGGCACGAGATAGATGGCGACCGTCACGGCCGCGGTGAAGATCGCCTCGCGGGCGCCGAGCGCAGCGGCACCGGCGACGACCGGCACGAACAGGCAGAGGAGGGGATACGGCGCCCCGCCGACCACCATCGTCATCGCCGCCACGTAGAGGAGGACGACCCCGAGGCGCACGAAGGAGTGCGCGATGAACGGCGCACCTTCGTCGCGGGCGAGGCGCGGCAGCGTTGCCTGCGTGGCGAGCGCGAGCGCGGTGAGGACCAGGACCCCCAGCAGCTCGAGCGGCTCGCGGCGCACCGCCGCCACTGCCAGCGCCACCGGCGCGAGCGTGGCGGTGTAGAAGACCATCCCGTCGCGCACCAGCCAGCGCGGCAGACGGCCGCGCAGGCGGCCCCCCGGCCGCAGGTCGGGGACCCAGGCCGCGCCGCGGACGTTGAGGCCGTTCATCGGATCAACGGTAGGGCCCCGGCCGGGGCGGCGGGAATGACCGGATCGTACCGATCCACGCTTCTGGGACGCGGAGAACGCCGAGCAGCCGCGACGCTCTCCCGGCCGCATCGGTCGTGGGATGCTCCATGCTAGCCTTGCGACCACAACGCCCGCAGGACGGCTGCCGCGTTTCGGTCTGTCGTTGACGAAGCAACTGCGGGCCGATATCGTTGCAGACGCAACTAACGTGCCCCAGGACCCATGACGACCAGCGCTCCCGACCCGCTCGACCCGCGCCTCACCGCCTGGGCGACGTTCCTGCGCGCCCACGCGCGGGTGACGCGCGCCCTCGAGCGCGAGCTCCACGACGAGCAGCAGCTCGCCCTCGCCGACTACGACGTCCTGCTCCAGTTGGCGCGCGCCGACGAGCGTCGCCTGCGGATGGGTGAGCTCGCCGATCGGCTCCTCCTGTCGCGCAGCGGCATCACCCGTCTCGTGGATCGGCTCGAGCGCGCCGGCTTCGTGGAGCGTGCGAGCTGCGAGTCCGATCGCCGCGGATCATGGGCCCTCCTCACCGACGCCGGCTACGACCGCCTGCGACGCGCGACCCCCGTCCACCTCCGTGGGGTCGCGGAGCACTTCCTCGACCGCATCCCCGGCGACGAGCTCGAGGAGCTGCGGGCCGCGCTCGCCCACGTCCTCGACTGACGGGTCAGCGGCTGGGGCTCGCCTCCGCGAGGAGGCCGCGGATCATGGACGCCCGCGGATCGTTCGGCGCCAGGCTGAGGAATCGCTCGAACTGCCTCCGCGCCTCAGCGTCATCGCCCTTCGCGCGCGCCACCAGGCCGCGGAGAAACGGCAGGTCGGCGGAGTCCGGCGAGACGGCGGCGAGACTGTCGAGCGTCGAGGTCGCATCGGTATCATCGCCGGCGCGCAGGTAGGCGGTGGCCAGGCGCGTATACGCCGACGCGTTCTGCGGCTGGAGGTTGATGAGGAGCAGCAGCGCAGCGGCGGCGCGTTGCTGATCCGGAAGCGTGTCGCCGGCGGCGTAGGCATCGGCAAGGTCGGAGATCGCCTGCGCGTCTCGGTTGTTCGCCGCGAAGCGCGCGGCCGCGTCGGCGATCCGACCTGCGCGCGGGTCGAGGGTCGGGTTGGCGAGGCCGATCGGGGGGGGCAGGAACGCGCCACCCACGACCGCGAGGCCGAGCACCACCGCGGCCGCCGCCAGTGGCCGGCGCGCCGAGCCGCGTGGCCCGTCCGGGGCCGCCGGGGCGGCGCTGTCGAGCGCCCGCAGCGAGTCGGCGGCGATCGCCTCGGCCTCGGCCCGCGCCGCGGCATAGGCCGCCTCGTCGAGCGAGCCGGCGCGGCGGTCCGCTTCCACGTCCCGCAGGCCGTCGAGCGCCACCCGGTGCCGGAGCGCGAGCGTCTCGCGGTCGTCCGCCGTCGGCCGCGCGGGCTGCGGGCGGAGGAGCGGCCAGGCGACGATCGCACCGGCGCAGGCCGCGAGAAGGACGAGGACAACGAGCTCGGTCGGTTCAGGCATCGAGCGCCTCGGTCTCCTCGTCCAGGCGGCCGCGGGTCACGGCATCGACCGTGGCCGGCGCGGATACCGGGCGCGCCCGTCGCCGCAGCATCCATGTCGTGACCAGCACCAGGGCGCCCGCCAAGGCGAGGAGCGGCACGAGCCACACGAGCGGCGCCGTGGGGCGGAGGAGGATCCAGTCGCCGTAGCGGTCGACGAACGACTGGCGCGCCTCGTCCGCCGAGCGTCCCGCGCTCAGCTGCGCGACGATCTCGGCCCGGATCGCCTGCGCGGCGGCGGTCCGTGACTCGGCAACCGAGAGGCCCTGGCAGTCGGGGCAACGCAGCTCGCCGGCCAGCGTCGCCGCCTGGGCGGCGCGAGTCGGCGGAGTCGAGGGCCCCAGGCTCGAGACGGCGACGAGCGCTGCCGCCGCGATGAGCACGCCGGCCGCGAGAGGCCACACCCGGGCACGCATCAGCCGCCGACCCCGATCGCGGCCAGGCCCTCCGCCATTGAGACGGTGGTGAGCGGCCCCACGACGCGGTGGCGAATGACGCCCCCGGCGTCGACGAAATACGTCTCCGGCGGCCCGGTCACCCCGAAGTCGAGGGCGAGGCTGCCGTCGTCGACGAGGTCCGGCCAACCGCCGTCGCCGTAGCGACCCAGCCACCCCCTCGCCGCGTCCGGGGTGTCGTGGTAGACGACCCCCACGATGCGGAGGTCGCCGCCGAACCGTGCCGCCGCGTCGAGCAGGACCGGGTGCTCGTCGACGCACGGCACACACCAGCTCGCCCAGAAGTTGATGACCGCCGGACGGCCGGCCAGGTCCGCATCGGTCAGCGTGGCGCCGTCGAGCGTCGCCAGCGAGAAGGCGGGAAGGTGCCGCCCCACCAACTGCGACGGGATCGTCCGCGGGTCGACGCCGATGTTCGCGAAGAGCAGCCAGCCGACCGGCCCGACAAGGACGGGGAGGATCAGCCAGCGCAGCCATGGACGCATCGGCTCAGGCGCCCTCGACCGAAGGCGAGCTGGCCGCGAGCGGCTCGGCGGGGACCGCCGTCGATGCAGGAGCGAGCACGCGCCGGCGTTCCGGCCAGGCGGCGAAGGCCGCGCCCAGGACGACGATGAAGCCACCCAGCCAGATCCAGGCCACGAGCGGGTTGAGGAACGCCTGGATGGTGGCCGTCCCGGTGCCGGGATCGGCCTGGAGGAGGGTGAGGTAGAGATCCTCGTTCGGGAAGGTCCGCACGCCGGGCGTCGCGATGGCGGTTGTCGAGTTCGGGTAGCTGCGCAGCGCAGTGCTCACCGCGCCGGAGCGGGTCCCCGAGTAGTGGAGCTCGGCGCGCAGCTCGGTGACGCGCGGGTCCTCGCGCATCGGCTCCTCCACCACCCGGTCGAGGGTGATGGCATAGCCGCCGATCGCCATCGACGCGCCGGGGCCCAGCGCCGCGCTCGCCTGGCTCGCCCCGGTGGCGCTCACCGAGATCGCGATGGCCATCACGCAGATTCCGGCATGCACGACGTAGCCGCCGTAGCGACGGCGGTTGCGCGTCGCCAGGCGCCACGCCGCGGTGGGGACCGCCTCGCCGCGGGTGCGGCCGCGCGACCGCGTGCCGCGCACGACCTCGTCGCCGAGCACGCCGATCACGAGCAGCGCGAGGAACAGGGTGCCGAGCTGCGCGAGGCCGCGCATGCCGGCACCGAAACCGACGAGCGTCCCCGCGCCGGCGAGCAGCGACTGGAGGCCGAACCGGTCACGCAGCGTCCGCCACGAGGCGCCGCCCCACGGCAGCGCCGGGCCGATCGCCATGAGGAACAGCAGCGCTGCGAAGATCGGGGCGTTAAGGGCGTTGAAATATGGGGCGCCGAGCCCGAGCCGCCCGCCGGTGGCGCCCTCGACGATGAGCGGCAGGAGGGTCCCGAAGCAGACGACAAGGGTCACCGCCAGGAAGAGGACGTTGTTGAACAGGAAGGCCGACTCGCGGCTGGCGAGCTCGGGCGCCGGCCGCCGGTCGGCAAGGGCGGGCAGGCGCCACAGGAGGAGGCCGATCCCGCCGCCGAGCGCTGCCAGGATCGCCACCGCGAACCACGGCCCGATCGCCGAGGCGGTGAAGGCGTGGACGCTCTGGACGACGCCGCTGCGCGTCAGGAACGTGCCGAGCAGGGTCAGCACGTAGGTCGCGATGACGAGGACCATCGTGAAGATGCGGAGGCCGCCGCGCCGCTCCGCGACCATGCTCGAATGGATGAACGCGGTGGCGGTGAGCCACGGCATGAGCGCCGCGTTCTCGACCGGGTCCCACGCCCAGTAGCCGCCCCAGCCGAGCACCTCGTAGCTCCACCACGCCCCGGCCACGATGCCGGCAGTGAGGAAGATCCAGGGAATGACGGTCCAGCGCCGCACGATGGCGAGCCATTCCGGACCGATGCGCCCGGTCACGAGCGCCGCCACCCCAAACGCGAACGGAACCGCCAGCCCGGTGTAGCCGAGGTAGAGGAGCGGCGGATGGAGGCCCATGAACGGGTTGTTCTGGAGGAGCGCATTCGGCCCGTTGCCCTGCACCGGGACGGGGACGAGCCGCTCGAACGGGTTGCCCGGCCACGTCATGACCGCGAAGAAGAAGCCGCTGGCGAGCGCCAGCGTCACGCCGACCCACGGCATGAGCTCGACGTGCCGGTCACGGTACCGATGGAGGACCAGCGCGCTCCAGCCGGTGAGCAGCAGCGCCCAGAACAGGATCGATCCCTCGAGCGCCGCCCAAAGGCTGATGACGCTGTAGAAGGGCGGCGTGGTGGTCGCGTTGTTGCGCGCCACGTAGGCGATGGAGAAGTCGTGGCCGAGGAGCGAGGCCATGAGCGCGACGCTCGCCACCGCCGCCAGGCCGAAGGCGCCGAGCATCGCCCGCCGCCCGCTCGTCGCGGCGGACCGATCGCCACGCCGCGCGGCGAGCCCGAAGGCGATCGCGGCGTACGCGGTGAGCGCCAGGGCGACGACGATCGCCGCGTGCCCGATGGTCGGAAGCATCGCCAGGCCGGCCCTACTGCCCGGGGTCGATGACCTGCGACGGGAGCGCCCCGTCGGTCGGCGCGACGTAGTTCTCGTCGTGCTTCACGATCACCTCGTCGGGGCGGAACGTACCGTCCGCGTCGAGCACGCCCGCCACCACGACCCCCACCCCCTCGCGCGGGCAGAACGCCGTCTCACCGTCGCGCGTCGCGACCGGGACGGTCGTCGTGCCGTCCGTCAGCGTGAAGCGCACCCCACCGCCGGCGCAGCTCAGCGTGCCGGTCGCGACGAGGCCGCCGAGCCGCACCGCCTGCCCCAGCGCGGCATCGCCGCGCGCGCGCAGCTCGGTGGGTGTCTGGTAGTAGACAAGCGCATTGCCCACGTTCGACAGCGCGAAGTAGCCGATGACCGCGGCCACCACCGCGACGCCGGCGAAGAGCGGCCATCGTTGGCGGCCACGTCCCGGCACCGGCGGCGGAACCGGGCGGGCGAGGCTCACTCGGGGTCCCGGGTGGAATCCGCGTCGCGCAGGGCGCGGCGGGCCGCGGCCATCCGTCGCCAGAGGAGGACCGCGTAGCCCGCCATCCCGCCGAGGATGACGGCATATGCGCCGACGACGAAGGGCAGCGGGTTCATCGGATCGCCTCACCGGCGCGTGGCACGACCTCGGGGACGCCCGCCTCGGCCGCAGCGCGGGCAGCGGCCAGCGTTCCGCGGCGGGCGGCCTCGTCGATCCGTGCCTCGAGGGCAGCCAGCTGGTAGCGCCGGATCATGAGGTAGATCCAGGCGATCGTGAACGCGCCGAGCATCGAGAGCAGGGCGATGACGAAGGCTCCGGGCGCGGCAGGATGGAGGATCCGCGCCGGCGACCCGAATGTCGCCACCTGGTGGATGCTGCGCCACCACTCGACGCTGAAGTGGACGATGGGGATGTCGAGGGCGGCGATGAAGCCGACCACCGCCGCGCGGTTCGCGCGGCGGATCGGGTCATCGGTCATGCGCCGCAAGAGCAGGTAGCCCGAGTAGAGGGTAAGGAGGATGGTGGTCGAGAGAATGCGCGGGTCGTCCCACTGGTAGAAGACGCCCCACACCGGACGCCCCCACATCGCCCCCGCCAAGAGCGTGAATGCGGTGAACATGACGCCGATCTCGGCGCTGGCGACCGCGAGCCAGTCGAAACGCAGGTCACGCTTCCAGAGCCAGCCGATGCCGGCAAGAGCAGTCACCCCGAACGAGAGGTACGCCAGCCAGGCCGAGGGGACGTGGATGTACATGACGCGCTGCGCGTCGCCCTGGTTGAGGTCCGCCGGCACCCCGACGAGCGAGTTCAGGGTCGCGGCCACGACGGCGACGAGGGCCACCCAGCCGAGGGTGCGGGTCCGCATCAGTCCTCCAGTCCGAACCGATAGGTCACCGCGCCCGCGATCACCATCAGCACGTCGAAGCCGGCGAGGAGCTGGAGCCACGAGGCGAGCTCGCCGAACGGGTCGCCGGCGAGCGCCGCCGTGGTGGCCTTGACCGCGGCGAGCAGGAGCGGCGCGACCACCGGCAGCACGAGCAGGGGGAGGAGCACCTCGCGCGCCTGCATCCGCATCGTGAGCGCGGCGTAGGCGGTCGCCACCGCGGCAAAGCCGGCCGTGCCGAGGACGAGGGTCAGCCCGAGCGGCAGCCAGGCAGCGAGGAGGTCGACGCGGTAGAGGAGCGCGACGAGCGGCAGCAGTGCCACTCCCAGGACGAGCATCGCGGCGAACCCTGCGAGCGCCTTGCCCAGGTAGAGCGCGTGTCGCGCCACCGGGAAGAGCGCGAGCTGCTCGAGCGCATCGTCCTCGGTCTCCGTCTCGTGGAGCCGGCCGACGGCGAGCAGGCCCGCGAACACGATCGCCAGCCACATGAGCCCGGGGGCGGCCTCCTCGAGCCGCCGTGCGTCGGGGCCGAGGGCAAAGCCGAAGAGCAGGAGGACGATGGCGGCGAAGAAGATCGTCGTGCCCGTCGCGTGCCGGCCACGGAGCTCGGCGAGCGCGTCCTTGCGCGCGACCGCCAACGCCACCTCCAGGTCGCGCGCCATCAGGGCGCCACCGCTCCCTGGAGGGTCGGCGACGGCTCAGGGAAGCGCGCGCGGTTCCGCGTGGCGGATCGGTCCACCACGCCATCGCCGGTCACCTCGGTGACGATCCCGCCCGCGAGGGCGACGCTGCCGTCCGCGACGGCGGCGATCCGCTGCAGCTGATGGCTGGCGACGAGCGTCGTGACGCCTACCTCCCGCCAGCCGGCGAGCAGCCGATCCACGAGCGCCATGCCATCGGGGTCGAGCGCGGCATGTGGCTCGTCGAGGAGGACGAGCGAGGGGCGGCCCAGGATCGTGCGCGCCAGCGCCAGGCGCCGCCGCATCCCGGCAGAGAAGGTGCCGACCCGCGCGCCGGCCGCGGCCCGCAGGCCGACGGCGTCGAGCACCTCGGGAACCCGGTCGCGACCCTCCGCCTGGGAGAGGCCGAGCATGGTGGCCGCGAAGGCGAGGTTCTCCGCCGCCGTGAGGTCCGCGTAGAGGCCGGTCGCGTGGGAGAGGAAGGCCACGCGCTCACGGACGAGGTGCGGCTCGGCGGCCACGTCGATGCCGTCGACGCGCGCAATCCCGTACGTGGGTCGCAGGATCGTCGCGAGAACGCGCAGCAGGGTCGTCTTGCCGGCGCCATTCGGTCCGGTGAGTGCGATGCAGCGGCCCGCCTCGATCTCGATCGACACGTCGACCAGCGCGGCGCCGCGCCCGAAGAGGCGGGCCAGGTCGCCGGTGGCGACCGCCGGGGGTGCCTCGAGCGCGCGTCGCGGAGGCGCAAGGTAGATCGTCGTGGATGGCATGCTCGACGCCCGGGGCAAGAAGTGTGGGTCGCTGGCCACTATGCGCAATCGCCCGTGGGGCGTCAAATCACGATCCCACCCCCCGGCAACGCGGCGACGATGCAGCCCCGGGCGCTCGATTGACCCTCCTCCGGACCGGGGTGTATCGTCCGGCGCCTGATGGAACCTGGGCCCCGCACGACGGTGGGCGACGCCGCCCCACCTCCCGCACCGAGCCGCGCCGAACGTCGCGCGGCCGCGCAGTCTGCCGAGTGCGCGGCCACGGCCGCCCTCACCACCCTCGGCCAGAAGTGGGTCCTGCGCATCGTCCGCGAGCTCGGCACCACGTCGCGCCGCTTCTGCGAGCTCCAGGACGCGCTCGGCGGGGCGAACTCCGCGACCCTCTCGCAGCGGCTCAAGCTCCTCGAGGATGAAGGGCTCGTCGACCGGCATGTCATCGCCAGCACGCCGCCGTGGGTGGAATACAGCCTGACCCGCAAGGGCTCCGAGCTGGGGCTGGCGATCGGCGGCATCGACCAGTGGGCCGAGCGCTGGGCGCCACGCTCATGACGAAGAGGGGACACCGGGCATGAGCCATCCCGTCGCCGAGGAGCGACCGGTGGCGCACGGCGACGCCCTGAACGCGCTCAGGGCGGCGGTCGCGGAGGCCGACGCGCCGGACGCGGCGGCGCAGCGCGCGGTCGAGGTGCTCCATGACCGCTTCGCGCACTACGACTGGATCGGCGTCTACTGGGTCGATGCGACCGGGCGCGAGCTGCATCTCGGCCCGTGGAGCGGCCCCAAGGCGACCGAGCACACCGTCATCCCGATCGGCGTCGGCATCTGCGGCGCGGTGGCCGCATCCGGGCGCACCGAGATCGTCGAGGACGTCAGCGCCGATCCTCGCTATCTCGCGTGCTTCACCACCACGCGCAGCGAGATCGTCGTCCCGATCTTCGAAGGCGCCGATGTGGTCGGCGAGATCGACGTCGACGGCTCGGACCTCGCAGCGTACGACGACACCGACGCCCGCTTTCTCGAGGAGGTCGCCGCCCTGTTGGCCCCGCTCCGGCCAGGCGGCTGAGCCGCCGTAACCGCGGACGTACGAGCGGAGTGATGGAGTCCCCGTCGCGCGGCCGCTTCGAGGAGATCTACGACGCTCACGTGGTGCCGATCTATCGGTACATCTATGCCCGCATCGGGAATCGGCCCGACGCGGAGGACATCACTGCCCAGGTGTTCACGCGCGCCGTCGAGCAGCTAGACGTGACGCGCGAAGACGGCCAGATCGCCTCGTGGCTCTACCGCGTCAGCCAGAACGCGATCGCCGATCACTGGCGCGCCTTCTACCGCCTCCCCCTTCTCACCGAGGCGCAGCTCGCGCCGGGCTGGGAGCCGGTGGCGGAGGCGGAGCAGCCGCCGAAGCGGGACGATGACCCGGCCGCGATGCGCGTCGAAGCCGTGCTGCGCCGCCTCCCCGAGCAGTACCGTCGCGTCCTGGAGCTGCGGTTCCTGCAGCGCATGAGCGTGGCGGAGACGGCCCGCGAGCTCGGCGTCAGCCGCGGCAATGCGAAGGTCCTCCAGTACCGGGCGCTCCGCAAGGCGGCGCTGCTGGGAGATGGATCCGATGCCTGACGACCGCGACCTGCGTCCGGCGGACCGCGCGGAGGACGCCGCGGCGGAGCGCTTCGAGCGCTATCTCGAGGCCGTGCTCCGCGACGGGCGGCCGTCACCGGAGGACGTCACCGACGGCGACGAGGCGGAGATGGCGCGCCTGGCGGCCGAGCTCCATGCCGCCGTCGACCCGGAGACCGGCACCCCGGACCCCGCATTTGTTGACCAGCTCCGGGTCCGGATGCGGCAGGCCGATGCCGGCATCGCCGCGGTCCGGCAGCCGCTCCCGTACCGACCCGGCGTCGCCGACGCGCCTCCGCATGGCCGGGTGCGTCTGACGCGGCGCCAGCTCCTCGGCGGCGGCCTCGTCGCGGGGGCGGGCATCGCGGCCGGTGCCGTCGGCGCGGCCATCCTGCGGCCGGCCGGCGGCAGCACCTCGTTCACCGGCGGGACCGAGCTCGTCGGCGACAACGGCTTCTGGGCGCCGGTGGCGGCCGTCGCCGACGTGCCCCCCGGCAGCGCGATTCGCTTCTCGACCGCCGCCTTCGACGGCTTCGTGGTCAACGACCATGGCGAGATCCGCGCGCTGTCGGCCATCTGCACCCACATGGGCTGCGCCCTGCATTTCCGCCCCGAGTGGCAGGACCTGCGCTGTCCGTGCCACCCGGCGAGCTTCGACTTCTCTGGTGCCCTCGCCAACGGCAGCGACCGGTGGCGCGCCAACGGCGCGTATCGAGGCGACGCTCAGGCCTACCCCGCGTCCCTGCCGGCACTCGCCCGCCCCCGGGTCAAGGTCGAGGGCGGGCAGGTCCTCGTGTGGACCGCCCAGGTCTGACCGACGTCATCGGTCAGGGGCTGACGATCGTCACCACGTAGCTGATCAGGTACGGCACCACGAGGATCACCACCACGACCGCCAGCGCAAGGCCGATGTAGGCGAACCAGGTCAGGTCGGGCGGCCCGGGCCGGATCGGCGGGGGATTCAGCCGCTTCGGGAGATGGCTCGGCCGATGCGGCTTGGCGTGCTCGTACCTTGTCGGTCGCGCGCTGGGCAGTCGGAGCGATGGCATCGGCTCAGCCGTAGACCTCCGGGTTGATCGCGGTCGGCAGCCGCTCGCCGCGCAGCCCCGCCAGCAGGTTCGCAGCCGCCATTGCGGCCATCTTCCCACGCGTGACCCGCGACGCCGAGGCGATGTGCGGCACCACCACGCAGTTGGGCAGCCGCACCAGCGGGTGGTCGGCGGGGAGCGGCTCCGGCTCGGTGACGTCCAGGCCGGCCGCGAAGATCCCACCGTCGCGCAGCGCCACCTCGAGCGCGCCCGGGTCGACGACCGGTCCGCGTGACGTGTTGACGAGCACCGCGGTCGGCTTCATGGCGCGCAGCGCATCGGCGTCGATCAGGTGGTGGGTCTCATCGGTCAGGTTCACATGAAGGCTGATGAAGTCGGCCTCACGCAGGAGCTCGTCCATCTCGACGTGGCGCGCCCCCAGCTCCGTCTCCTCGTCCGGTGTCGCCGGATGCACGTCGTGATAGAGGATCCGCATCCCGAAGCCGCGGCCGCGGCGCGCCAGCTCACGCCCGATCCGCCCAAAGCCGACGATCCCGAGCGTGGCACCGTGGATGTCGACACCCATCAGCAGCATCGGTCCCCAGGTGCGCCAGTTCCCGTCGCGGACATAGTCGACGCTCTCGGGGATGCGACGCGCGGCCGCCATGAGGAGCGCGAAGGCGAGGTCGGCGGTCGTCTCGGTCAGCACGCCCGGCGTGTTCCCGGTCGGGATCTTCCGCCGCGTGCAGGCCGGCACATCGATGTTGTCGAAGCCGACCGCGAAGTTGCTGACCACCTTGAGCTGCGGCCCTGCCGCGTCGAGCAGCTCGTCGTCCACGCGGTCGGTGAGCAGCGAGAGCAGGCCCTCAACCCCGGCCACCCGGCGCAGGAGCTCGTCTCGTGGCGGCGGCAGCTCGTCCTCCCAGAGGTCGACGTCGCATGCTGCGCGCACCGGCTGCAGCCCCTCGTCGGGGATGACGCGCGCCACGAACACGCGCGGCCGATCCGTCATGACCCCGCCGTGACCAGCTCGCCGGTCCGCTCGAGCTTCGCGAGCGACCCCTCGATCCGCTCGAGGGCGAGGGCGAGGTTCTCGCGCGAGTTGGCGTAGCTGAAGCGCAGGTATCCCTCGCCGTGCTTCCCGAACGCGGTGCCTGCCAGGCCGCAGACGCCCGCGTCGTACAGGAGGTGATCGGCGATCTGGGCGGAGGTGCGGCCGAAGGAGGTCACGTTCGGGAACGCGTAGAAGGCTCCGTGCGGCATCCGGCAGCTGACGCCGGGGATCGCGTTCAATCCGTCGATCATCAGGCTGCGCCGCGCCATGAACTCCGCGCGATAGGCGTCGGCCTCGGCCTGCGAGCCGGTCAGGGCCTCGACCGCGCCGAACTGGGCGAAGGCGTTCGTGCAGGAGACGCTGTTGATGACGAGGCGGCCGAAGGCCGCCACGAGCCACTCCGGCACGATGCCGTAGCCCATCCGCCAGCCGGTCATCGCGTACGTCTTGCTGAAGCCATCGAGCGTGATCGTGCGCTCGGCCATGCCGGGGAGCGTCGCGATGCTCAGCTGCTCGCCCTCGTACTGCAGGCGACCGTAGATCTCGTCGGCGAGGACGACGATGTCGCGATCCACCGCGATCGCCGCGATGCGCCGCAGATCATCGGGGGTGAGGATCGAGCCGGTCGGGTTGTTCGGCGTGTTGAGCACAATGAGCCGGGTGCGATCGGTCACCAGGCCGGCGACCTCCTCGACGTCCATCCTGAAGTCGTACGCCTCGCGGAGCGGCGCGGCGACCGGGCGCCCTCCGACGAAGGCGGCCATCGACTCGTAGATTGGGAAGCCGGGGTTGGGGTAGATGACCTCGTCCCCCTCGTTCACGAGCGCCAGCATCGTGTAGAACATGATCGGCTTGGCGCCCGGTGTGACGACGACCCGGTCCGGTGTCGTCTCGATCCCCTTGTGGCGGCGTACCTCGTCGACGATCGCCTCGCGCAGCGGCGCGATCCCCGTGGCGGCCGTGTAATGCGTCGCACCCTCGTCCAGGAGCGCGCGGGCGGCGGCCTCGCTGACGTGCCGCGGGGTGTCGAAGTCCGGCTCGCCGATCTCGAGGTGGATCACCTCGCGGCCGGTCGACTCGAGCGCGCGGGCGCGGGCGGCTGCCTCGAAGGCGGTCTCGGTCCCGATCCGCTCCATGCGGGTGGCAAGGTTCACGTGCGTGCCTCGGCTGCGTGTTCGTCGCTCGCGCTCGGTGGCTCGCGGGGCCACCAGTGTACCGATACGGGCCCGGGGCGCAGGCCTGGCTCGTGTCGCGGCTCGTGTCGCAGCGCGTTGCCGCGGCGGACCTCAGTGGCCGCCGGTCGCATCTGCCGCTCCGGGACGATCAGGTGGTTGCCGGCACAAGCACCACCGCTGCTATACTTTCCGAAGCGACCCATTTCCCACCGATCCGCACCCGTGCGGCTAAGGAGTCGATCGAACTCATGACGATGTCCGAGACCCCCCGCGAGACCATCGCTCCGGCCCCGGTCCCCGCCACCCAGACGCTTGTCACCGTGACCGACGCGGCGGCCGCCAAGGTGCTCGAGCTGCGCTCGCGCGAGGGCAAGGCCGACGCGCGCCTCCGCCTGTTCGTGAAGAGCGGTGGATGCTCCGGCTTCAGCTACGGCCTCGCCTTCGATGACCGCCTGGCCGATGACGACCGGCTCGAGGATCACGACGGCGTGCCGGTCGTGATCGACGCCTACAGCGCGCAGTACGTGGACGGCGCCGAGATCGACTACGTCGACTCGCTCATGGGCTCCGGCTTCGCGATCAACAACCCGAACGCGGTCAGCAGCTGCGCCTGCGGCTCCTCGTTCAACACCGACGGCTCGCCTGGCAAGGCTGGCGGCTGCGCCCATTAGGTAGATCCTCCGCGGCCGGAAGCGGCCACCTGATCGCCGCCCAAACGCCTCGGCCCACCGGCCGAGGCGTTTCGCTGCGGTAACATGCTAGCGTGAGTAGCACGTTAGGCACGGCCACGACGGTTCCGGCGACCACCCCGACCGGCGCTGAGGAGATCCGCCGCACCTTCGCCCACGCCTGGGGCGAGATCGGCGCCAGCTGGGGTGTCGCGCCGTCGACGGCGGCCGTGCAGGGCTACCTCCTTGCCCATGGCGGGCCCTTGACCGAGCCGGAGCTGCGACGGGCGCTCGGGATCAGCCACCGCGCCGCCAGCCTCGCGCTCGCGCAATGCGAGGAGTGGGGGCTCATCGAGCGTGCCGCGGGGCCGCGGCGCTCCGGGCAGCGCGGCCCCGCGGCCGTCGCCTGGACGATGATCGGCGACCACTGGGAGTGGTTCCGCCGGGTTGCCCAGGCCCGCCGTGTCCGCGAGACGGCGCCGGTGGTGCCGGTCATCGAACGCTGCGTGGCCCTCGCCGCCGCGCGATCGAACGATCCCGAGCTCGCCGGCCTGCGCGCGCGGCTGGCCGGCCTGCTCGAGTTCGTGCGCAGCTTCGACCGGGGGGTGGCGATGGTCGTTGCCGGTCCACCCTCGTCGATCGAGCGGCTCTTCACGACCCTCGACCGCCTCGACGATGCGACGACGGCGCGGCTCTGGAACCTGATCAGTGAGCTGACCGCCGACGAGATGACGCGCGCCCTCGAGGCGCTGGCGAACCTGCCACCGAGCGCGACGCGGCGCCTGATCGGGCTCGCCGACCAGCCGGTTCTCCGGAAGCTCCTCGGCCTCTGAGACCCGAGGCGCTATTCGCCCGAGCCGTCGTCCTCGAAGACCGATGCGCCCGCCGTCACCGCCCCGCTGTCGTCACCGCCGAGCGCAGGCGGCAGCGGTCGCGGGAGCGCAACCGGGGTGACGAAGCGCTCGACGAGCGAGCGCGTATCGGCGATCTTGAGCGCGTCGAAGAGCTGCCCGAACTTCCCGTGCAGGTGCCCGCCGATCTCCTCCTGTGCCGCCGCAGGCAGCGTCCAGATCTCATGCTTGAACGGCCCGATCGCCTTCTTCCGCGTCCGGTAGAGGAACTGCTGCTCGGTCTCTCCCTCCTTGCGCTCGTCGACGCAGGTGGCGACGCACCAGGCCATCATCTCGGCGTGCAGCTCGGCGGGCAGGCCACCGGCGTCGTACAGGATGTTCTGGAAGCCGGTCGCGAGGTGGATCTCGGCGGTCCCGTTGGCCGGGAAGTGGCCGAACGCCTCCTCGGGCAGGGTCGATGCCCCGTGCTGCACGCAGCCGGCGAGGCCGTACTCCTCGCGGGCGACGGTCGAGAGGCGCCGCATCGTGTCGAAGTCGATCTTCACCTGCGCGATGCTGCCGTCGGGGAGCGGGACGCCGCCGTGTGACGTGCCGGTCTGGATGCTCACTTTGCTGATCCGCGCCATGTCGTCGTCCCCCATCACCGCCAGCTCGTTGCGGTACGTGTCGAGGTAGGCGCGCAGCTCGGCCTCGGTGGAGTTGCTCTTCCCCACCTCGCCGATCTCGCCGCCGATGCTCACCGTCACCCCGGCCGGCTGGATGATGCGGATGAGGCGCGTCAGCTCGGCGGTGTTCTGCGCGTTCACGCGCTGCTGCTCGGCGACGGTCGGCTGCGACAGGTCGACGAGCGTCGAGCTGTCGATGTCGATGTTCAGGAAGCCGGCGGCGATCGCCTCGCGGGTGAGGTCCTTGATCCCCTCCATCTCGGGTCCCGGATCGGCCTGCCACTTCGTGGCGTTGTACTGGAAGTGATCGCCCTGGAGGAAGACCGGCGTCGACCATCCCTCGCGGATGGCAGCGGCCAGGATGACGGCCGCGTACTCGGCAGGCCGCTGGTCGGTGTACGCCATCTCGCTCTTCGCGATCTCGAACATCACCGCCGCCGCGTCGCGCTCGAGGGCGGCGCGGAATGCCTGCCGGGCGGTGAGGTACGTGGCCGCCCGAACGTTGATGGCGGGCACCGTGAAGGCCGTCGGCTCGAACGCACCGCGCCCGCGGGCCAGGTACAGCTCGTGGATCGCTGCCGATCCGCAGCCGAGCGCCTGCGAGGCGCTCCAGATGACCCAGCGCACCGCGTCGCGCAGCGCCGCATCGGCGTTGAACACCGCCTCGAAGGCGAGCTCGTCGATCAGCTCGTTGCGGAATCGCGCGGAGTCGGTGACCGTCAGCCGGTGGTCGGCGATGGTGGCGACGCCGGCGAGGCGCGCCCGGAGGTCGTGCGCGGAAGCGAGGCTCATCAGTCCATGCTAGCGGAGGGCGGACAGGGTGGTGAAGGTGAAGAGCGGGACGACCGCCAGACCGATGACCGCCGCCAGCACGTACCAGTCGCGCGCGGCGCGCGCATCCGCCACCCCGCGGCGGTGGAGGCCCGTCACCCACCAGCGGACCGCCGAGATGGCAATGACGTAGAGCACCGCGCTGACCGCGACGACCGCGACGACGAATGGCCGCACCGCGCCGCAATCTCCGAAGGCGAGCGGGCCGCCGGGCGGGCAGGGGCTCGCGAGTTCGAGGCCGATCAGGAGCGCGGCCGCGACCAGCACGAGCGCCGACCAGGCGAGATGCGCGAGCACGCCTCGCGAGGGCTGAGTCAGCCCGGCAGGTAGGCGGCGCTCGTGGCGGCCGCCTCGCCCGCCTGGCGCTCCGTGACGCGTCGATATTCGAGCCACAGATAGACGAGCCCTGCGCCCCCGAGGCCGGCACCGATCGTCCCAAGCGCGAGCGCCTGGAGCGGGAAGGGGTTCTGGCCGGTGGCCGGCACGAACGTCCCGCCACCGAGGTTGAAGAGCAGCAGCGGGATGACGATCAGCAGCACGAACAGGAGCTGCGCGAAGTCGAGGATCCGGATCAGGCTCCACGCGAAGCCGGAGCGGCCGCGCGCCGCCTGGGTCCACAGGGCCAGGATGATGAGCACGACGAAGTTGCCGCCGCCCACGCCGTTCGCGACCAGGAAGCCGACGTCGGCGCTGAACTTCAGCAGGTACTGCGTCACGAGGTAGTAGACGTAGTTCGGGACGTAGGTCAGCAAGAAGTAGACGTAGATGAAGAGCGGCACGCCCTTCAGCAGCGCGACGAGCCACGTCTCCTCTCCGTAGAGCAGCCAGCTCATGAGGTCGTCGACGCCGCCGATGAGCCCACCGATGCCCCGTCGGCGGGGCTGGCGATAGTGCGCGACGGTCATCAGCCGTGGTCTCCCTCGAGGAGGAAGGTGATGAGCGCCTGCAGCGCGTCATCGGGCAGCGTGGCGGCGTCATGCGCCGGCATGTTCGTCGGCGTGCCGCCGTTGTAGTTCGTGCTCGAGTCGCGGATCCACTTGTCCAGGAAGGCGCGCGGGTCGGCATCGTAGTCCTTCTGCATCTGGGCGAGCTCGGACGGCGGCACCGGCAGGTCGGTGATCAGTCCCTTCCCAATGGACGTGATGTTCGGGAACTGGCCGGCCACGCCCTTCAGGTCCGCGCCGTGGCAGCCGCCGCAGCCGGCGGAGGTGTAGACCTCGGCGCCCGCCGCAACGGTGTTCTCGACGGGGGGCTGCGAGGCGGTCGCGCCCGCCTCGGCCCAGGAGGTGACGAGTGCCGTGAGCGCGTCGATCTGCTGGACGGTGAGCGGCCCGCCGACCTCGGTCGACCAGGCCGGCATCGGCGAGGAGGGATTGCCCGAGACGACGATGCCGCCGAAACGGATCACGAGGTTGACGTAGCTGGCGTTGATCGCGAGGCGCTGGGCGACACGCGGGCCGTGGAGGTTCGGGCCCTGCACCGGGGCGTCGGCCCCGCCGCCCTTCCCCTCGGGACCGTGGCACTGCGCGCAGTTCGCGGTGACCGGGTTCGCGGCCGTGGGCGGGCCGAAGACCTCCTGGCCATAGGCGAGCAGCTCGTCCTTGGACGATGCGGCGGCGGTCGCCCGTCGGCCGGCATCGGTCAGCCAGTAGAACATGGTGAACAGCGCGAGCGCGGTGACGACGATCACGCCGAGCGTCTTGAGTCGCATCGGCTAGATCCCGGTGCAGTGCTGCATCTGGGTCGCGGTGCGATCGTCGAAGGTCACGGTGCCGACCGGCGGCCCGGTGATGATCGTGCTGGTGTCGATCACGTAGCCACCGTTCGCATCCACCGAGACGGTGAAGCCGTCCATGCCACGCGGCGCGGGCCCGTCGCGCTTCTCACCGAGGACCGTGTACTTGCTGCCGTGGCAGAGGCACTCGAACCAGTCGCTGGCGGCGCACAGCTGCGGGATCTGGCAGCCGAGGTGCGGGCACTTGCGGTAGAGGGCGAGCACCGACTGGTCGGTGCGGGGCGCCTGCGGGTCCAGCTTCGTGCCGGGATCCGCGATGTTCGGGGTCTGGCCTTCGACGAGCGCCTTGGCGGCCGGCACGTTGACGATGAACAGGCGCGCCGGGTTGTAGATGTAAGGCAGGCCCTTCGCCCAGTCAGGGAACTTCGCGATGATGTCCGCTGCCGAGCCGAGGGTGATCACCCCGCCGAGGCCGCCGGTGATCGTCGGCCACAGGAAGGCGATCGAGCCGCCGATGAACTCGAGGCTCAGCAGGCCGACGCCGACGCCGAGCATGCGGCGCATGAAGCTGCGCCAACTCATCTCGCCGACCTGAAGGCCGTGGACCTCTCCGTAGGTGGGCTGCTGTCCGGTCATAGGCTGAAGAAGAGCCCCTGCCACGGCCAGACCCAGTTCCAGCCCGGGCCGCGGAAGAATGAGCCGATGAGGGTGACGATGATGCCGCCGATCATCAGGCACAGGAAGAAGACCCAGATCAGCTTCCGATCGCGGACCGCCTTGTACGGCGAGCGGTCTACGAACGGGATGAGCGCCAGCCCGACGAGGTAGACGCCGGGCACGAGCACGCCGGCCACGGTCGCGTTGAAGTAGCTGAGGATCTCCTGCAGGCCGAGGAAGTACCACGGCGCCTTCGCCACGTGCGGCGTGGCACCGGCGTTCGCCATCTCCTCCAGCGGCGCATTGATGAAGAACGAGGTCACCACGAGGAGCCCGCTGATCAGCATCGCCATGAGGAACTCGGCGCGCAGCAGGTGCGGCCAGGTGAGCAACGTCTCATCGGGCCGCTTGTCGACGCGGACCATCGACTCCTGGCGCACGTAGGCGAGGAGGCGGAAGCGCTCGGTTCCCGGCACTCCGGGCGGGCCGGGGAGCTTCGGACCGGTGCCGCGCTCGACGGCCGGGACGCGGGGCGCCTGGGTCGGGGCGTTCTTGTCAGCGGTCGCATTCGGTCGCTTCTCGATGGTCATCGCCCTACACCGGTCCGCTGATGCCGCCATCCTTCCGGATCCGCCAGAAGTGGACGATCATGAAGATCGCGGCCACGAGCGGCAGGAAGATGACGTGGAAGACGTAGAAGCGCAGCAGCGTGTTCTGCCCGACCTCGATTCCGCCGAGCAGGAAGAAGCCGAACTGACTGCCGATCACCGGCGCGTACTGCGCCATCTGGGTGCCGACGGTGATGGCCCAGAAGGCGATCTGGTCCCACGGCAGCAGGTAGCCGGTGAAGCTCAGGCCCAGGGTCAGGAAGAGCAGCACGACGCCGACCACCCAGTTGAACTCGCGTGGCGGCTTGTAGGCGCCGTGGTAGAAGACGCGGACCATGTGGAGGAAGACGGTGAGCACCATGAGGTGCGCCCCCCAGCGATGCATGTTCCGGACGAGCTGTCCGAAGGCGACGCTGTTCGTGATCGACTGCATGTCCTGGTACGCGCGGCCGACCGCGGGAACGTAGAAGAACATCAGGTACAGCCCGGTCACCGTCAGGGTGAGGAACAGGAAGAAGCTGATCCCGCCCAGGCAGAAGGTGTACGTGTAACGGACGGCATGCTTCTTCACCCGCACCGGGTGGAGGTGCAGGAAGACGTTGTTCATCACCGCCAGCGCGCGGGTGCGGCTGGTGGTCGGGTACGGCTGACGGAACAGCGCGCGCCAGGCCTGCGAGTTCTTGATGTAGCGTCCGATCGGATTGCCGTCGTCGTTCATGGTCATCGCCGCACAGCCGGCCCGGCCTCCTGACCGATCTGCCCCAGCACGTTGTCCTTGTAGCTTTCCAACAGCACCTTCCCGTCAGGCGTGAAGCGCTCCAGCTCCAGGCGGTCCATCGTGATGCAGTTCGTCGGGCACCGCTCGACGCAGAGGTTGCACCGGATGCAGCGCTCCTCATCAATGATCATGGCGATCCCGCGGGGCCACGACTGGAAGAGCTCGACCTCCGGATCGTCGCCTCCGACCTGCGCCTTGTCGATCATGTAGATGACGCCCTCGGGGCAGACGTCGGCGCAGAGCCCGCACAGGATACAGCGCGGGCCGTCGATGTTGATGTTGTGGTTGCACTGGAGGCAGCGGCTCCCCTCGGCCACCGCGCTGCGGGTGTCGAAGCCGACCTCTACGAGGCTCGTGAAGTCGCGCCTCAGCTCCGGCGGCGCCATCGGGATCTCCTGGCGATGGATCGCCTCGTAGCCCCACGGCATGTCGTGCTCGAGGGCCTGGGTGATCGTGGCGCGGTTGATGACCGGCAGCTCCTCGAGCTCCACGCTGCGCACCCCCGCCAGCCAGCGATCGACCGCGCGTGCGCAGCGGCGTCCCAGGCCGGCGGCCTCGATGATCGTCGCTGGGCCGGTCACGAAGTCGCCCACCGCGAAGATCCCGTCCGCACTCGTCGCGAACGTGTCGGCGTTGATCGTGATCTTCCCGCGCTCGAAGCTGAAGTCGACACTGTTGTACAGCGAGCCGTCGGGTCGCTTTGGCGCAGTGCCGTTCAGCGGCTGCGTGCGCCACGAGGAGGTCGAGCCACCCTCGACGATGGCGCGTGCATCGGTCACCCCGAGGTGGCGGTTCAGCTTCGCGCCGAAGTTGCCGAGCACGTTGTTGTCGGCCGCCTGGCTCGTGCAGGGGATCACCATGTCGCAGGGGACCATGAACTGGCTGCCGGGAATCGGCTCCGAGCTGCGCCGGCCGCTGGCGTCCGGCGGCCCGAGTCGGGTGCGCTCGAAGACCATCCCGGTCACCTTGCCGTTGGCATCGGTGACCACCTCGACCGGGCTGGCAAAGAACTCGAAGCGGACGCCCTCAAAGCGGGTCTCGTGCTGCTCCTCCTCGTCGACGACCATCTCCTCCGGGCCGCGCCGGTAGGCGATCGTCGAGGTCCTGGCACCGAGCCGCAGCGCGGTCCGGGACGAGTCCATGGCGGTATAGCCGCCGCCGATCACCACGACGTGCTCACCGACCCACTGCTGCTGGCCGAGGTTCGCGCGCTTGAGGAAGTCAACGCCGTAGATGACGCCCTCCTGCTCCTCGCCGGGGACGTTCATCGCCACCGGGAACATGCAGCCGGTCGCGACGACCACCGCGTCGTGGCGCTCCCGGAGCTGGTCAATCGTGATGTCGCGCCCGATCTCGACGTTGTAGTGGAACTCGACGCCATGGCGGGCGACGTACACCACGTCAAGCTCGATGACGTCGCGCGGCAGGCGGAATGCGGGCACGCCGATGAGCGTCGTCCCGCCGCCGGACGGCAGCGCCTCGTAGATGTGCACCTCGTGGCCGTACGTCGCGAGGTCCTTCGCCGTCGACAGCCCGGCCGGGCCGGCGCCGATGACCGCGATGCTCTTTCCGGTGGCCGGGCCGACGCTGATGGCGTCGGGCATGTTGTTGCTGTAATGCCAGTCGACGAGGAAGCGCTTCATCGCCCGGATGGCGAGCGGCTTGTCGATGTCGGCGCGCCGGCAGGCCTTCTCGCAGGGCGCGCTGCATACGTAGCCGCAGATGGCCGCGACCGGGTTCGGGTCGCGGGCCAGGATGTAGCCCTCCTCGAACCGCCCCTCGGCGGCGAGCATCAGGTAGCCGCGGCAGTTCGTGTTGACCGGGCAGCCTTCCTGGCACTCGATGTTGCACTGCAACCAGTCGACGCCGACCTCGGCGGTCTGGAAGCGGAGCGGGATCGCGTTGTCACTGATCATTCGAACATTCGAATGGCGGATCGCCTGCGGATTCCGGTGGAAACCAACGTGGAGCACGACCTTGTCGGGGCGAATGAGCGGCAGACCGATGCTACCCGGCGCGGTGCCACGTCCGCAAGGCCGGCCTCTGCGCGATGGCTCACCCGCCGTGGAAGTAGCGCGCCATCACCTGCCGAACGAGCGGCGCGGCGTCGGAGCCGCCGGTGCCCAACGGGACGTAGAGGAGGATGGTCGCCACCGCGATGCGCGGGTTCACCGCGGGTGCGAAGGCCGGGAAGAGGGCGTGCGGGTCCGAGGTGCCGGTCTCGGCGGTGCCGCTCTTCCCCGCCACCTGGAGCCCGAAGCCGGCGAACGCCGCGGTGCCAGTGCCGTAGGGCAGGTTGACGACGGCCTCGAGCGCCTGCACCACGTAGCCGAGCTGCGCCGGCGTCAGGCTCACGCGCCGCGTCACCCTCGGCTCGACCCGCTCGGCGAGCGTCCCATCGGGGAGCGTGGCGGCGGTGACGATCCGCGGCGTCCAGAGGGTGCCGCCGTTCGCGAACGCCGCGTACGCGCTCGCGAGCTGGAGCATCGTGCCGCTGTACGAGCCCTGGCCGATCGCGAGCTGCACCTGGTCGAAGCCGTTGTACTCGTGGAAGGTCCCGTCGCCGCGCGGCGTCCTGGCGAAGTAGGCCGGGTCGGGGAGGATGCCGGACTCCTCGACGAGATGCCGAATCCCGGTGAGCTGGCCGAAGCCGAACTCGGCGACCAGATCGGTGAGTGCCGTCGGCGACTGCTCGAAGACCTTGATCGAGAGCGGCATGTAGGTCGTGTTGCAGCTGAACGCCATCGCCTGTAGGAGCGAGACGTTGCTGCCCAGCGTGTGGTCCTTGTAGTTGTGGAACGTGAAGCTGTTGTAGCTCCACGTGCCCGGGCACGCCACGCGCGTGCCGGGTCCCGCGACTCCGGTCTTCAGGGCGGCCGCCAGCGTGAACGGCTTGAACGAGGAGCCGGCCGGGTAGGCGCCGAGCACGGCCTTGTTCACGATCTGGGCGTACGAGGGCCTGCCGAGCGGCGCCCCGGACATCGTGGTGCCGCGAGTCATGGCGTTCGGGTTGAACGCCGGAGCGGATGCGAGCGCCCACACGTCGCCGCTCCTCGGGTCGACGACCGCGCTGGCGCCGTTGCCATGGTTCGCGAGGCCGCGCTCCGCCGTGGCCTGGAGGCCGGGATGGAGCGTGATCGTCACCTCGGCGCCCCGCACCATGTCGGTGTGCAGGAGGGTCACCGGCGGACCGCTCGCGGGCACCGCGCTGAGCGTCCAGCCGGGGCTGCCGCGCAGGAGGTCCTCGGCTCCGTATTCGAGGCCGGAGCGACCGACGACGTCGCCGGCGAGGTAGCCCTTCGCGGCGAGCTTGCTGAGGTCGTCGGCGGTGACGGCGCTCACATAGCCGATGGTCTGGCCGGCGAGCCAGTCCTGGGGATAGCTGCGCACGCCGTCGATCTGCGCCGCCCAGACCGTCCCATCGGTGCCAACGATCCGGCCGCGGGTGCCGAGCTGTCGATCGAGGGTGAGCGTGCCGCCGGCGCCGAGCCCCGGAAAGACGAGCGCCGGGTTCCAGCGGAGCTGCCAGCCGCCGGCCGCCTGGGTGAGGTACGCGGTGCGGTCGAGGCGCACGACGGCGAAGCGATCGGTGGACAGGTGCGCGACGAAGGGGACGGCGAGTGCCGGCACCGGGCCGTCGAGGACGGTCGTCGTGTCGACCGAGGGAGCCGGGGAGCCGGCGGCGAGGCCCGACGCGTTCGGGACCGGCGACGAGGTCGCCGGTGGCGGCAGGTCGAGGGGGCGCGGCTCGGCCGGCAGCGCGGCCGAGACCGGCGTGTCGGTCGACATGTTCGTGCTCGTCACGCGCATGAGATCGTTCATCGACCGGTAGAGGGCGGTGAACGCCGCCTCCGGGTACGCGGCCCGGTCGGCCGGAGCGAGGAGCGCATACATCGCCGGGTAGTCGTGGTCGGCCCATGCCGCCAGGAAACGGTCGACCACAGCCCGACCCTCTGCGGGGCTCGCCGTCGGTGCCGTGGTCGGGTACGGCGTGGGCTCAGGGCCGGCGGGGCCGCAGGCGACGAGCAGGAGCGCGACCGCCAGTAACACGAGCGCGCCACGGCTGCGGGCCCGCCTCCAAGCCCGACGGCCCCCGGCCCGGCTCATCGGGCCAGCATCACCCGTCGAAATCCCTCGGCCGCCGGATAGCCCGCACGCTCGCCGAGCTCCTCGGCCTGGCGCCGCACCCATCGGGCCGTCTCGGCGAAGCTGCGGAACTGGCTGGCGTGCTGCGAGAGCGCGTGCACTTTGGCCTCCAGGCACTCCCCGACGTCAACGATCTGGTTCGCCTCGTTCGTACTCCAGAGGAAGAGCTCCGCCACCTTCCACGGCTCCAGCCCCGCCGCGCGGTGCTCCGGGAAGTTGAGCGGATCGCGAGCTGTCGGAAAGACGGCGTCGACCGTGACCTGCCCGACCGCCCGGTGATCGGGATGGTTGACCCATTCGTTGTTCACGAACAGCACCGTCGGGTCATGGGTCATCACGATCTCCGGGCGCACGGTGCGGATGGCGTACGCGATCCGCTCGCGAAGCGCGAGGCTCGGCTCGACCTGGCCGTCGGGCTCGTCGAGGAAGTCCACGCCGGCCACGCCGATCGCGGCGGCGGCGGCGCGCTGCTCGCGTTCGCGCATGGCCGCGAGCTCGACCGGATCGGTCGACGGGTCGTCCGATCCCTTGTCACCCCGCGTGGCGAGGAGGTAGTGGACCTCCGCGCCCTCGTGCACCCAGCGCGCGACCGTGCCGGCGGCGCCGAACTCGATGTCGTCCGGATGGGCCGCCACCACCAGGACGCGTACGGGGGTGGGCAGGCGGTCACTTGGCATGGGTCGGAGGGCCATGCTACCAGCCTCCGCCCTTCAGTCGAGAACCGCTGTCCGGGCGCCATCCGGGTCGAGGAGCGCGGCGGTCCACGGATGACAGGTGAAGTAGAGGACCTGGTGCCCCTCGGCGAGCGAGCGGACGGCGCTGGCCGCCCGCCCCGCTCGCTCGGCATCGAAGTTCACGAGGATGTCGTCCATCACCACCGGCAGCGGCTCGGCGGTGCGCGAGAACTGCTCGATGAGCCCGAAGCGCAACGCGAGGTAGAGCTGCTCGACGGTGCCGCGCGAGAGCTCATCGGTCTGGCGCAGCGTGCCGTCGACCGCCTCGGCACGGACGGTCGCCTCACCTGGGGTGGCGACGATGCGCCCGTACGCGCCGTCGGTGATGCGCTCGAGATAGCGCTCCGCGTCCTGGATCACCTGTGGCTGGCGCTCACGCTCGTACCGGTGCCGCGTCTCCTCGAGGAAACGCAGCGCAAGCGCGCGAACCGTCCATGCCCGTGCCGCGGCGGTCGCGCGCCCGACGGCGACGCTGAGCTCCTGGCGGCGCTGGCCAAGCTCCTCCGCATGCTCGAGCTGAGCGAGCTCCGACCGCAGCTCGCCCGCGCGACCGCTCAGCGCGTGCGCCGCCTCGTCGATCTCGGCCACCTCGCGCTCCGCCGCCTCGCGAGCGGCCTGGGCGGTCGGCAGATCGGTCGCCGAGGCCTCGACAAGGAGCTCCGGCAGGCGCATCTCGCCGCCGGCGATGCCGGCCAGCTCGGCGCGCAGAACGCGCGCCTCGGCGCTCCGCAGCCGGCGTTCGGCAGCTCGGGTCGCGCGTCCCTCGAGCGCATCGGTGTCGGCGGCGCCGTGGGCGGCGAGAAGCGCGGCGATGGCAGCCTCGCGCTCGGCGAGCCGCCCGGTGGTGGGCCCCGCGTCCCGACGCCCGTCGTCCAGCCGGAGACGTAGCTCCTCGCGCCTGCGATCCGCGTCGCGCGTCGCGGTCAGCGCGTCGACGAGACCCTGGAGCGCGGCCGGACGCAGCTCGGCGCGCGTGATCGACGGACGCCTGAGACGCGCGAGCAGCTCGTCAAGCCGACGGTCGAACGAGGTGCAGGCGGCGACGAGCGTGGCCTGTCGATCCTGGGCCGCACGATGCGCCGCGTCGGCCCGCCGCGCTGCGGCAGCCAGCTCGACGACCTGGCGCGCTGCGGCCGGCGCGGCCGTCCCTGGCAGGCCGCGATCGGTCAGCCAGGTCTCCCACGCCGCCTGGGCTACCGCAACGTCCGCATCCGCGTCCCGGAGCTCCCGCTCCATCGCCGCGTGCGACGCACGGCGGCTCGCCTGCGCCGCGGCGCTGCGCTCGCGGAGCGTGAGCCGCGCGCGGGCCACGGCCAGGTCGTCGGCCGCCCGCGCCACGTCGACGTCACTGGCGCCGAGCGGCAGGCCGGCGGCGGCGAGCAGCGCAGCCCGATCGGTTGCGACAGGTGCCGCGACGCTGGTGGCCCGCGGGGCGAGGAGCCAACCGAAGGCCGCTCCGGCGACGGCGGCAAGTGGTGCTGCGACTGGCACGAGCGGCGGTGCCGTCGCGGCGAGGAGCAGCCCGACCACGAGCGCCGCGAGCGCGGCCACCGCGGCCGCCCATGCCCAGCGCGGAAACGTGGCGGCAGGCGCGCCGGCGGACGCAATGCGCAGGTCCACCAAGGCGCGCAGCGCCGCCCATCGGTCGGCGATCGTGGCCGCTTCGAGCGGCTCGTCATCGGTGGTGTCCGACGCAGCGTCGGTGTCGTGGGCCTGGAGGCGCGCCAGCAGGCGGTCGCGGGCGGCGGAAAGCGCCACCTGGCGCGCCTCGACCTCGCGGAGCGCTTCGAGGGTGGCGACCGAGTCGTCGAGCCCCAGGAGCCACGCCACGTCGCCGCCGGCACGGCGCGCGAGCGCTTCGAGCTCGTCGCGGGAGGCCGTCGCGCTGGCGGTGACCTCGCCGATCTGCTCGGCCCGCGCCGCGTGGAGCGCCCGCTCGTCCGCGAGCGCGCTGATGTCGGCCGCCTCCGCGAGCAGCGGCTCGTCGACGGCGGTCGCCGCCAGCCGGGCCTCGAGCGCCGCGACCGCCGCGCCGCTCGCCTCCGCCGCCTCGCGGGCCGCGCCACGCTCGGCGAGCCGCTCGGCGAGGGTTCGGTCAAGGTCCGGCGGCAGGGCGTCCAGGGAGGCGTCACCGGCGGCGAGCTCGGCCTCGAGCGCTGCGAGCCGCGCCGCCGGACCCGCTGCGTCAACGAGCTGGGCGGATCGCGTGGCCCGCGCGGCGGAGCGGGCGCGCGCATCGGTCAGCCGCCCGCGTTCCTCCTCGACCGCCAGCAGCTCGGCGTTGAGCGCCTCGAACCGCGCCGGAGCGCGCTCGAGGGTCGTTATCACCGCGCCGAGCTCGTCGATCCGCACCACGAGCTGGTTCAGCTCCTGGGTGCGGCCGTGCGGGCGGAACGTCGTCTCCTGCTGCGCGCGCAGCTGGCGCTCGAGATCCGCGGCGCTCATGCCGCCGAGCCCGGTGCCGGCACCGTAGATCCGGCTGCGGACACCCTCCCCGGACAGCGACTGGATCGACTGCAGCTCGCCCAGGCCGAAGGCGAAGATGTTCGTGAAGAGTTCGCGATCCGCACCGCCGAGGATCCGGTCCAGCGTCTCCTGGCCGCCGGTGTTGCCATTCGGCGCGCGCACGATGAGCGATCCGACCCCGCCGCGCTCACCGTGCCGCTCCACCGTCCAGCGCTCGCCCGCCGCGGTGGTGAGGATGAGGCGGCCGCCGCGACGGCCGCCGGCGAGCGCCGGATACCATGCGCGGCCGTCGCGCGAGGCCTCGAAGCCGAAGAGGAGCGCCCGCAGCGCGTTCAGGAGCGTCGTCTTCCCCGCCTCGTTGGGACCGAGCATCACCGTGAGACCGGCCGGAAGGTCCCACGACCGCGCCGCGAAGCGGCCGAAGCCGTCGAGGTCGAGGCGCTCGATCCGCACCGCTACGCGTCCTCCGCAGCGAGCAGCAGGTCGACGCCGATCCGCTCCGCCTCGTCGAGAAGCTCGCCGAAGAGCGCGCCATCCTCCGGCCGCACATCGCGCAGAAAGCGACGCCCGCGCGGCCAGTCATCGAAGAGCGGCGCCACCGCGCCGCGCAGCACTGACAGCCAGCGCTCGTGCTCGTCCGGGTCGGTCCCGCGCTCCGCCCGCCGTGCCGCCTCCACCATGCGCAGGAAGTCGCCCGCGAAATCGGGTACCTCGCGGCGGGCGGCAAGGTCGATCGACGGCCGCGTGGCATCGACGATCGACTCCAGCCACGCGAACGGCGGCGCCGAGGCGAGGTCGTCGTTGGCCAGGCGCCGCAGGTCGTCGAGATAGCCGGTGCGGCGGAGATGGCCGTGGACCGCGCCGCGCCCGGTCAGGCGCAGCCGGAGCAGCACCGACCGTCCATCGGCGCCATCGATCGCATCGGCGAGGCGCGAGCGGACGGCAGCCGTGAGGGCCTCGTCATCGGCCAGGTGGTCGATCGGCAGCTCGTCGAGCACCCAGCGCACGACGTCGCAGGCGCGGAACTCGGGCGTCGCGCGCCCCGCGGCGTCGACGCTCACCAGCCACGCACCGCGGGCTCCGGGCTCGCCAGGATCGCGGCCCTGCGGATTGCCGCAGTAGACCGCGGTCGTCCCGTCGGCGGTCAGGATCCCCGGCTGGTGAACGTGGCCGAGCGCCCAGTAGTCCATGCCGCTCGCCCGCAGGTCGTCGAGCGAGCAGGGGGCGTAGTTCCCGTGCTCCGGCCGGTCGCCGACATTCGCGTGGAGGAGGCCGATCGCGTACGGCTCGTCCGGGCCGCGCCGGAAGCCGGCGGCGAGGTTCTCGCCGATCGATGGGGTCCAATACGAGCGTCCATGCACAATGGCCAGTGTCCCTTCGTCGCGGACTGCCGACGCCGACTCCCCCGGAGCGGTCCCGAATCGATGGACGGCGGGCGGGAAGCGCAGCGAGGGCGCCCAGGAGACCCCGTCGAGCGGATCGTGGTTGCCGTGGACGACGTAGCTGCCGATCCCCACCGCGGCGAGCTCGGCGAGCCCGTCGCGGAAGCGGCTCTGGCCGAGGAGCGTGGGGCTGCGCCGCTCGAACACGTCGCCGGCCACGACGACGAAGTCGACGCGCTCGCTGAGCGCGAGGCTGACCACGTTGCGCCATGCAGCGGTCGTGGCGTCGCGCAGGAGGGCGAGGATCTCGGGGCTCGCCTCCGTGCTGAGGCCGGTGACCGGCGAGTCGAGGTGGAGGTCGCCGGTGTGGAGGAACCGGAACGGCTGGATGGCTGGCACGGCCCGGCAAGCCTAGCCGATGGATCGCGACACCTCGGGCGTCGCAACGCTCGGGCGCCGGGCAGAGAGCGCCCGCCCGGATCAGGCCCGGACGGGCATCGGGTCGCGGTGCCCCCGTTGCCGGGTCAGGCGACGCGTCGACCGCTCAGCAGCTGCACGACGAGCACGATGGCCGCGACGACGAGCAGCAGGTGGATGAGGCCGCCGCCGACGCTCGTCAGGAAGCCGAGCAGCCAGAGGACGAGCAGGATGACGAGGATGGTCCACAGCATGAAGGTGAGCTCCTGTCTCAGCGATTCCTCGATCTTGGCCCCGGGGGGCGTCCCATCCCTCCGCAGGACGCGTGCCAGATCGTTCACCGAGCAGGCGATTCGCCTCAGCGACCCTCGCGTTCCTGGATCACCTGTGCCACGAGGAGCACCGCCGCGGCGACGAGCAGCAGGTTGACGAGCGGATTGCGGACGAGGAGGAGCCCTGCCAGCCAGGCGACCAGCAGCACCGCGATCGCGACCCAGGCCATGCGCATCAGCTCGACAGCAGGGCGGAAACGCCCAGCACGAGCCCGATGACCGCCAGGCCGATGACTGCCACCAGCGCCGCGAGGAGCGCGGAGCGTGGGCGACCGTCGATCACGCCGCCACCGCGTCGAGGATGAGCGCCACGTGCTCGTCGGGCTTCACCCTCGGCAGCACGTGCTCGACCGAGCCGTCCGAACCGATGATGAAGCTGGTGCGCTCGTTCCCCATGTAGGTGCGACCCGCGAACCCCTTCTCGATCCAGACGCCGAACGACTCCGCGACGCGATGGCCGGTATCGGAGAGCAATCGGTACGGAAGGTCGTACTTTTCGCGGAACTTCACGTGGCTCTTCACGCTGTCCGGCGACACGCCGAAGACCTCGATCCCGGCCGCGGTCACCGCGCTGAAGCTGTCGCGGAGGCCGCACGCCTGCTTGATGCAGCCGGGCGTGTCGTCCTTCGGGTAGAAGTACAGGAGGTAGCGCCGGCCGCGGAGGGACTCGCTCGACACGGTGCCGCCATCGTCGGCCGTCATCTCGAACGGCGGGAGCGGGTCGCCCACCTCGGGTCGGGTCATGGCAGGCAGTCTAGCGGCTCGGTCGATCGGCCTCGAGGGCGATGAGGACCGGCGGCAGCTGGCGCGGGACGAGGCGGCCCGCGAGGTCGTCCGCGATGAGCGCGATCGTGGCGTCGTCGGCCTCGGCGAGGTCGTGGCCGGCGCCGGCGACGACCTGGCGCTCCGGCGCATTGCCGGCGCCCTCGAGGTTCGCGGCCAGCAGGAGCGACTCGTCGGGATGGACCCAGGCGTCATCCGCCCCGTGGACGATCGTCACGCTCCGGCGGACCATCGTCGCCAGGGCGCCGCCGGGCGTGTTGAACAGCTCGCGCCACCCCGCCAGGGCGAGCGTGGCGCGGCCGAGGGGGAGCGACATCGTCATCTCCGGCTCGTGGCGCCCCGCGCGCTCGATCAGCTCCTCCGCGGCGCGATCGAGCGCGGCGACGAACGGGCCAGCCGGCTGGACCCCGGCCCGCGCGCGCATCGCCGCCCCGCGGCGCAGGACGTCGCGGAACGAGCGCGCCGGCGGTGCCACCAGGGTGAGGGCCGAGAGGACGGGGTCGCCGATCACGACCGACATCGCGAGGAGCGCACCCTCGCCATGGCCGATGATCCCGCAGCGTCGCAGATCGAGCTCGTCGCGACCGCGGAGGGCACCGATCGCGTCCCGCGCATCGTCGATGCGGGTGAAGAGGCCGCTGCCCTCCCAGTTCCCCTCCGACGCGCCGCAGCCGCGGGGGTCATAGCGGAACGAGGCGACGCCGCCATCGGCGAGCGCGCGCGCCAGCCGGCCGAGGAGCCCGCCAGCGGCATCGGTCCCGCTCGTGAACCAGCCCGAGTGGCGGGTGGCATCGAACGAGCCGTTGCGGTTCCGCGGCAGGAACGATGGCAGCAGGAGGGCCCAGGGAAGGCCGCCGCCGCCGCCGCCGGCCTCGGTCGCGGCCGGGTCGGGGAGCAGGAGCTCACCGGCGAGCGTCACCTCGCCGGCCCGGAAGAAGAGCTCGATCGGACGCGCCATGCCACGAGGGTACACTCGCCGCCACGATGCCCAGTTCGCCCTCCGCGCCCCGCTTCGACCCGCCCGCGGAGCCCGTGCCGTTCACCCCCGACCCGGCCGCCGAGCTCCCCGATGGGGCGGAGGTGATCGTGGTGGGGGCCGGCATGCTGGGGGCATCGGCCGCGTACCGGCTCGCGCAGGCCGGCATGCGGCCGCTGGTCATCGAGGCCAACGCGCCCGCCTTCGGCGCCTCCGGCCGGCTGGCGGGGATGGCGCTCGCCGGGCTCGGTGGTCATTTCCCGCGCGTGACGCGGCTCATCCGGGACACCGGTGGCCGATCGATCCTCGACTACACGACCCGTTCCCTCGCCATCCTCACGGAGCTCCACGCTGCGCTCCGTGGCGGCATCGAGTGGGAGGGCGTCGGATCGGTCGACCTCGCGATGACCGATGCGGAGGACGGTCACCTGCGGGGCATGGCCGCGCTCCAGGCGGCCGAGGGGCTCGAGGTGGAGATCGTCGAGGCAGGCGACATCCCGGCGCTGGCGCCGACGCTGGCGGCCGGCGTGGCGCGGAGCGCGAAGGTGACGCGCGGCGACGGCAAGGTCAATCCATTCCGGCTCGTCTACCGCCAGCTCGAGGCAGCGCAGGCCCTCGGCGCGCGGGTCGTGACCGGGGTGCGGGTCGAGGAGCTCCTCGTGCGCTCGGGCCGGGTTGCCGGCGTCGGGACGTCGCACGGCGAGGTGGCCGCGTCATCGGTCCTGCTGGCGACGAACGCATGGACGCCGTCGCTCGTCCCGTGGGTCCGCCGGGCGGTGACACCGATCCGCGAGCACATCATCGTCACCGAGCCGGTGCCGCCGCTCATCGGCCCCGGCTTCGAGACGAACCAGTGCAACGAGTACTGGCGCCAGATGGCGACCGGCGAGGTGCTGATAGGCGGCTTTGCTGCGGCCGATGACGGGATGGGGATCGGCACCTACGACATGGCGGTCCACCCCCAGGTGCCGCCGCTGCTCGCCCGCCTGCTGGCCGAGCTGCATCCCGCGATGCGGAGCGCCCGCATCGTCCGGGCCTGGACCGGCCTGCTCGACTTCGCCGCGCTCGAGATCCCGCTCGCGGGACGGCTGTGCACCGAGGACGGCAGTATCGTCCCGGGCGCGTTCATGGCCTGCGGCCTGACCGGCCATGGGCTGCCGTACGCACCGATCCTCGGCCTCCTGCTCGCCGAGCTGATCGCGGAGGGCGAGGCCCGAACGCTCCCGCTCGCCCCCTTCGACCCGCGCCGCTACGCGGGCCGCCCCGTGGCCCCCACGTGGCTCGCCTCATTCCAGGGCCTCATTCCGGCCTGAGGTTTCAACCTCCCAGCAGGAAGCGCCACGTCCCGAGCGCGACGCTGGCCGCCACCGCGCCACCCGCCACGACGAGCGCGCCGAGGATCCATCCCCAGTCCGCGAGACGCATCCGCTGCGGGCGGGCGGCCGTGCGACAGGGTCGCGCCCCGAGGCCGCGCGATTCCATCGCGGTCGCCATCCGCGATCCGCGTCGCACCGCGCCGACGAGCAGCGTGAGCAGCCGGCCCCCGAGGAGGCGGATGGCGGCGAACGGCGAGCCGGCCGCCACGCCGCGCGCGCGGCGCGCCATGCCGATCGTCTGCCACTCCCGGCCCAGAAGCGGCACGAGCCGCATCGCGGCCAGCGTCCCGATCGCGAACCGAGGCGAGACGCGGAGCTGCTGGACGAGCGCATCGGCCAGGTCGATCGGCTCGGTCGTCATCGTGGCCAGCAGGCCGGCGAGCGCGATCCCGACCAGGCGCACGCCGAGGCCAAGCCCGGAGAGCGCCGTGTCGCCGCCGATGCGGAGCGGCCCGACGACGAGGAGCGTCGGACCGGCCTGCTGTGGCGCGAGAAGCGTGTTGAGGAGCGCGACCATGACCGCGGCCAGGCCGATGAGCCAAGTGCGGCCGATGAACGCTCGCGGCCCGATCCCCGCCCGCGGCAGGAGCGCGACCAGGACGAGCAGGACGATACCCGCCGTCACGCCGTCGAGCGAGACGAAGAGCGCGGCCATGGCCACGAGCGCGGCGGCGAGCTTGGCGAGCGGGTTCGCGCGAGCGAGCGGCGCCGCCGGGTCGGGAACGATCGGCGCCAGAAGCCTCATCGCGGCGCCTCCACGGACACGACGCGATCGGCGAGCAGCGCGGCGAACGGGAGGTCGTGGGTCACAACGCACACCGCGCGACCGTCGTCCCGCAGTGCGGCGAGGAGGTCGAGCAGCTCGATCCACGTCCGTCGGTCCTGCCCGAAGGTCGGCTCGTCGAGGATGAGGACCGATGGCGCGGCCGCGAGCGCGGTCGCGACCGAGAGCCGGCGCTGCTCCCCGCCGGACAGCGTGAACGGGTTCGCCTCGGCGAGATGGGACAGGTGGAGCCGCTGGAGGAGCTCCTCGGCACGGCGTCTCGCCATCGCCGGGGCGAGGCCCGCCTGGACCGGCCCCAGGGCGAGCTCCTCGGCCACGGAGCCGGCGAGGAACTGGTGCTCGGGGTCCTGGAAGACGCTGCCGACGGCGCGGACGAGGCGGCGCGCGTCCCAGCGCCAGAGCGGCTCGCGCCCGTGTCCGGTGGCGAGCGCCTCGCCGGCCACCACGGCGCCGGCGGAGGGACGCAGCAGACCGCCGAGCAGCTGGGCGAGTGTCGACTTCCCCGCCCCGTTGGGGCCGGTGATGGCGACCGCCTCCGACGCGCGGAGCTGCATGTCGGTCGCGAGCAGCGCCGGCCGCTGCGCTCCCGGCCAGGTGAAGGTCGCGCCGTCGGCGAGGATGAGCGTGTCGGAGGCGCCCGAGCGGAGCCGGGCGGGTGGCGGCGGCACCGGGCGATCCGGGACCCAGACCCCGGCGGCGAGCAGCTCGTCGCCGTAGCGGTCGAAGACCTGCCACGGCGCCCCGTCGGCGACCACGCCGGCCCCTGCCTCGAGCACGATGACGCGGTCGACGAGCTCGACGACCGCGTCGACCCGGTGCTCCACCAGGATCATCGTGGCGCCGATCCGCTCGAGCACGCGACGCAGCACGTCGACGACGAGCGCAGCCCCGTCCGGGTCGAGGTTGGCGGTCGGCTCGTCGAGGAGCAGGAGCGAGGGCCGGAGTGCCAGGGTGCCGGCCAGCGCGAGGCGCTGCTGCTCCCCGCCGGAGAGCGCGTGGGTCGGATGGTCGCGCCCATGGCGAAAGCCGACCGCGTCGAACGCCGCGTCGACACGCGACCAGATCTGATCGGTCGGCACGCATCGGTTCTCGAGCCCGAAGGCGACGTCGTCGCCCGCGCGCCCCATGACGAGCTGCGACTCGGGGTCCTGGAGGAGGAGCCCGGTGGCGTCGCGCGCCGATCGCGGACTGCGCCCGTCGACGAGCAGCGAGCCCTCGGCCTCGCCGCCACCGGAGGGGTCGAGCAGCCCGGCCAGCGCGGCGAGGAGCGTCGACTTCCCCGCCCCGGACGGTCCGAGCAGGAGCACCCGCTCACCGTCCCCGATCGCCAGGTCGAGGCCCCGCAGCGCCCATGCGGCGCGACCGGCATGGCGCCAGCCCCAGCCATGGGCCTCGATCCTCATCGGTCCATCAAACCAGACCGATGATCGTGCCGTGCCCTCGTCCTGCCGGTCGACGGCTGCCGATGGTCAGACGCGGGGCTGGCCGCGACCCGCCTCGAACCCGGCCAGGACGCCGGTCCGCACGAGCGCGCGGAGCAGGAGCCAGGAGCCGATCCCGGCGATGAGCACGCCGCTCAGCACAGCCGCCACGACGTAGAGCGCCATGAAGTCGATGCCTGCGGCCGGGTAGTAGATGGCGATGTCGTGGATCGCGGCCGCCCCGCCGGCGAGCGCGCCCCCGAGCATGGCCACCGGCAGCGTCCAGGCGCGGTAGAGGAAGAGGACGAACGCGAGCTCCGCCCCCGCTCCCTGGACGAGGCCGGAGATGAGCGCATCGAGGCCCCATTGCGAGCCGAGGAAAGCCGACACCGCCGCCGACACCAGGCCGCCGAACAGCGCGGCGCCCGGGCGTCGCACGATGAGCGCGACGAGCACGCCCGGCAGCAGCCAGACGCCGTAGAGGATCGCCTGCGCGGCGGGCAGGCCCGCGAAGAGCGGGCCGCTGGCGGTGTACAGCGCGTTCCAGGCAAGGAAGACGACGCCGAAGGCAACCGCCACCACGGCGGCGACGACGATGTCCACGAGGCGCCACCCGGGACAGGTGGACGGGATGGTGGTCATGTGAATGCTCCCGAGATCTCGATGATGAGCAGCGTGCCGCTGCCGAGCCGGACCGATGGGCGGGGACCGTCGACGACGTTCGAGATGCCGCGGGCGAGGCCCAGCGCGAGCGGCTCGCCCTCGAGCGGGTAGCGGAGGTCGCGGGTGGAAACCTGCGCCGCATCACCGCCCACGGGCAGGAGCGACACGAGGTCGCCCACCCGCCCGTCGAGCTGCAGCTCCCCCGGACCGCGGAGTGCGACGACGGAGGTGCCCCCGCGAACGATGTCGACGGCGATCCCCCGTGCAGCCCACGCCGGATCGGCCAGGGCCAGGAGGTTGGCGAGCTCGTGGTCGAGGCGCTCCCCGTGGAGGGCGCCGAGGATCGTGATCGCCGTTGCTCCGCGGGTCGCGGCCGCGGCGAGCGCGAGCTCGAGGTCGGAGGCGTCCTTGTCGACCGGGTGCCGCTCGATCGGCACTCCGGCCGCCTCGAGCTCGGTCACCAGCCGCCGCGCCGTGCTGTCGAGATCACCCACGAGCAGGTCCGGCAGGCGGGGCAGAGTCGCCAGCCACGTCGCGCCGCCGTCGGCGGCGATGACGAGGTCGGCATCGGGCAGGAGGTCGGCATCCGACGGATCGGTCGATCCGCCGGCGACCACGATGGCTCGCACGGGCGAGGTGTGACTCCCTTCGCTGGCATGATCCAGATCAGGTTCGAGGGTCTGCGGCGTTCCGCACTCTCAGCGCTTGCGCGCTCCCCTGTCGGTTCGTTTCGCCGAGCCTAGCACGGCGGCTATCATCGGTCGAGCGCATGAGCCAGACCGATGCGGCCGCCGCTGGCCATCCCAACCTCGACCGCGTGAGCGCCGCGGCCGCCGCGGCCGGCGTCACCATCCGCATCCACCGCTCACCAGCGGGGACGCGCACGGCCGCCGACGCGGCGCAGGCCCTTGGCTGCACTGTCGCCGAGATCGTGAAGTCGCTCGTCTTCGTGGCCGACGGCGCCGCGGTGGTGGCGCTCGTCTCGGGCAGCAACCGGCTCGACGCCACCCGCCTGGCGGACGCGCTCGGCGCAGCCGAGGTTCGGCGCGCCACCGCGGACGAGGCGCGGGAGGCCACGGGCTATGCCATCGGCGGCGTGCCTCCCTTCGGCCACGCCCGGCCGCTGCGAGTCCTCGTCGACCGCGACCTCGCCGTGTTCGACGTCGTCCATGCGGCGGCCGGCCTCCCCGATGCCACGTTCCCCATTGCGCCGGCGGACCTCGTCCGGGTCAGCGGCGGCCGCGTGGTCGATCTCGCGGAGCGGCCGGGGCCGGTCGACGGGCGCTGATGCCGTCGCTGCCGATCGGCCTCGGGGTCGCGCTGCTCGGTGCCGTGCTCGTGGTGCTCGGCCTCGTCGCGCTGCGTGGATCCGGGGCCCGCTTCAGCCTCGGCCGTCGACTGGCAGGCGCGCGCAGCCTCACCGTCGGGGAGGTGGTCGACGTCGACGAGCTGCCCACGCGCCCGGTCCGCGTGGTGGGGCGCGTCCGGTGCGCCGAGCCGATCCTCACCCCGGGCAACGACCGGCTCGTGGCGCTCCACCGTGACGTCGACGTGCGCCTGCCCCGCGGCAGCTGGCGGACGATCGAGCGGCTCCGCGAGACCCGCGCGTTCGAGCTCTGGGACCACGACGGCTCGCTGGCGCTCGATCCGGGCAAGGCGGCCGAACCACTGGTCACCATTCCGCACGTGTGGGGCGGCAGCCCGGACGAGCTCGAGGGCCCGCACCGCGCGTCGGTCGAGCGCCTGGCGGCGGAGGGGCTCGCGCCGACCGCCGCGCGGGCAGCCACGCGGATGGTGAGCATCGTCGACCGGCTGCTTGTGCTCGCTCGCGTCGAGCGCGGACCCGATGGGGCGATCCGCCTCGCCCCGCCGCGGGGCGGCTACGTCATCGCGACGCTGGAGCTCGACGAGGCGCTGCGCCTCCTCGGCGGCAGGCGTCGCGGCCTGCTGGCCGTGGCCGCCGTCGCCGTCGTCGGCGGCGCGCTCCTCGTGACCATGGGCATCGTCTTCGCCATCGCCGCGGCGCTCAGCCTCTGACGTGCGCCCGGACCGGCCGGCTGTCACGCATCTGTACCGCCGCCGAGCGGTACCAACGGGGCATCGGCGGGCGGCGGGTCCCGCACTAGCATCCGGTGCACGGGACTTACCAGAAGTTCCATCCGTCGGAGCAACCAGTGCCGAACTCTTCCCGCGACCGAGCCGTCGAGGGTGACACGCTCATCAGCGTCGCCCAGGCCGCCGCGCTCCTCGGCGTTCATCCGAACACGATCCGCAGCTGGACCGATGCCGGTCGGCTCGTTGCGTACCGGATCAACGCCCGCGGCGACCGCCGCTACCGCCGCGGTGACGTCGAGCGGCTCCTCGTCGAGGGAGTGGGCGCGGACTCCGATCGGATGCCGATGGTCGAGCTCCGCGACCCACAGCTCGCCGTGCTCGCGCGGCTCACGCAGGGCACGATCGGGCTCACCTCCGCCACCACCGTCTGCCGGGTCGTGGTAGAGGCGCTTCGCGCGCACCTTGGGATCGGGCGCGCCGCAGTCTACCTCGCCCGTGGCGAGGGGGGGCTCGAGCTGGCGCTCGAGACCCACGCCGGCTATCGCAGCGTGCCGGCGCAGACGATCACGCTCGACGGTCCGCTCGAGGCGGGCGAGCTGCTCCTCCCGCTCCGCGCCGCCGGCTCGGACGTCGGCGCGCTGGTCGTCACCGTGGACCCGACCCATGCGACGGCCCTCGACGCCACGTTCCTCGACGCGATCGCCTCCAGCCTCGCGGCCCACGTGCGGAATGCCCGCATGTTGGCCCGCGCGCGCCGCGAGCTGACGCGGTCACGCGCCCTGCGCGCCGTCCTCCAGGAGCTCACCGGGCAGCTCGAGCTGGCGACTGTCCTCGAGGAGGTCGTCACGCGTACGCGCACGCTCTTCGAAGCCGACAAGGCCGGCCTGTGGCTCATCGCCAACGACATCCACCCCTTCCGCGAGGCGGCCGTGCACGGACTGGGTCCCGAGTTCCTCGCCTCGGTGCGCCAGGTGACATGGGAGGCGGACGCGATCGGCGTGCGGGCGCTCCGCGAGCGGCGCCCCTTCGTCATGCATAACGCGCATACGGACAAGGCGACCGGCCTGCTCCGCGACGTGTACGCCAGCGAGGGGATCCAGACCGTGTGCCTCGTGCCGCTCATCGCCAACGACGAGGCGGTCGGGCTGCTCGGCCTCTACCACCTCGGGGAGCGGGCGTGGCCGAGCGAGGAGATTGCACTGGCCCAGGCGTTCGCGAGCCAGGCGGCCGTTGCGATCAGCAACGCGCGGCTGTATCGGTCCGTCGCCGACCAGGCGGCCCGGATGCGGTCGATCCAGGACCTGTCGGCGCGCCTGAACCGCCTGACCGATGTGACGGCCATCGCCCAGGCGATCGTGGCCGAGGCGAGCTCGCTGGCCGAGTATCACGACATCCGGATCTACCGCGTCAACTGGGAGGATCGGGTGTGCGACCCGGTCGCCTTCACCGACCGGCTGCTCGGCGAGGGCGACTTTCGGGATCGCCTCAAGGTTGACATCGGTCCTGGCTCGTTCACCGGCATGGTCGCCGAGTCGGCCGAGCCGCTCCTGATCAACGACGCGCTGGCCGATGACCGCGGGCTCACCATCGAGGGCACCGACGACGTTGACGAGTCAATGCTGGTGGTGCCGATGGTCTACGAGGGGCGGTCGGTCGGCGTCATCGCGCTCTCGAAGCTCGGCCTCAACCAGTTCACCACCGACGACCTCCAGACGATGACCATCTTCGCCGGCTATGCGGCCCAGGCGATCGCGAACGCGGAGGCATACGCCCGCATCACGGCGCAGTCGACCGAGCTGGCGCGCCAGCTCGACTCCCAGCGCCGGCTGCTGGCCATCAACGAGCAGCTCCTCTCGACCCTCGACCCGTCGGAGGTGCTGGAGTCGATCGCCGACGGGCTGCGCACCGTGGTCGACTACGACAACCTGTCGATCTACCGCGTCGACCACGAGCAGGAGCGGCTGCTCCCCGTCCTCGCCCGCGAGCGATTCGCCGAGGAGGTCATGCGCCACATCGTGCCGTTCGGGCGCGGCCTCATGGGATGGGTCGTCGGGCATGCGGAGTCCGTGCTCGTTAACGACGCGCTGGCCGATCCGCGCGCGATTCAGATCCCGGGCACCACGCCCGATCCGGAGGCGATCATCATCGTCCCGCTGCTCGCCAACGGCGTCGTCATCGGTACCCTCAACGTCGGCCGCATCGGGATGGCCGAGATCTACTTCACGCAGACCGATTTCGAGCTCGTCCAGCTGTTCGCCGGCCAGGCCTCGATCGCCCTCCGCAACGCGGAGGCGCACCACCAGGTCGCCATGCGCGCAAACACCGATGCGCTCACCGGGCTCGGCAACCACGGCGCGTTCCAGCGTCGCCTCGCCGAGCTGGTGGACGCCGCGGGCACAGCCGCAAAGCCGACGCCGGTCGCCCTGCTGATGATGGACCTCGACAACTTCAAGTCCTACAACGACACGCTCGGGCACCCGGCCGGCGATGCGCTGCTCCACGCGGTCAGCACGGCGATCGCCGGCGCGGCGCGCGCCACCGACCTCGTCTACCGCTACGGCGGCGACGAGTTCGCCCTCATCCTCCCCGGCGTGGCGGAGGCGACCGCGGCCGCGGTCGGCGAGCGGGTGAGGGCCGCCGTGGCACGGCTCACCCACGGCGAGGCGGCCCCGGTCACGATCTCGGTCGGTGTCGCGGTGCTGCCGGCCGACGCCATGGACAAGAACGGCCTCATCTCGGCCGCGGACACCGCCCTCTACTACGGGAAGCGAGCCGGCGAGGACCGCCTCGTGCTGGCGCGGGACGTCCCGCGCGAGATGCACGACCTCCGCGGCACGCTCGACGAGCTCGCCCGCGCCGCGCTGCGCAGCCCCGGCGACACGAGCGTCGAGCAGCTCGTCGAGCACGCAGCGATGCTCTCCAGCGCGGCCGACTCCGATGGCGAGACGATCCGTGCAACGCTCCTCACGGTCGCGCGGTCGCTCGACGGTCGAGCGGCGACGACCCGCGGCCACGCGGACCGCGTGGGCCGCCTCGCCATCCGGATCGCGGGCGAGCTCGGGATGGACTCCGAGCAGATCGCGAGCGTCGAGCTCGCGGCCCGGCTCCACGGCCTGGAGATGCTCGGCACCGCCGAGCTGTCGCCGATCCCCTCGCTCCGGCCGGCTGCCGACATCATCCGCTGGCTCGGCCGATCGGGGCCCGTCACGCGTCGCGCCCCGCTCGGGGCGCAGGCGGTGGCGATCGCCGATGCCTTCGACGGGCTCATTGCCGGTGCCCGGCCGCGGCGCACGCAGGGCGAGGCCCTCGCCGAGCTTCGGGATCAGGAGCACCGCTACTGGAAGGCGGCGATCCACGAGGCCCTCGAGCGCGCCGTCGGAGGGCCGGCACCGCGTGCCGCGCGCCGGCGGCGCAGCGACCGGGCGGGCAACGATCGCGTCAAGGGCGCCGCCTAGGCCGGCGCACGGGGCGCGATGTTAGAATCGCGGCTCGCATGACGCCGTCCCGCCTCGTCCCGTCACGGCTGCGCGGCATCCGCCTCCTTGTCGCCGTCGGCCTCGTCGCCGGCCTCCTCGGCGCCTGCTCGTCGGGCCCGTCCGTGCCATCGCTCTCCTCCGGCAGCGTGGTTCCGGCCAGCCCGACGGCGCCGCCAACCCCGGCCCGCTCGCCGTCGCCGACGCCCATGCCCACCCCGCGCTACACGAACGAGCCCGATCCGACGCTCGAGGCGCTCATCCCCGACTCGGTGGCCGGCGCCACGCTCGTCAAGCCGGCGGCGGCTGACTTCGCGATGACGCCCGGCGACATCGGCGCGGCCGCCTACGGCGAGCTCGGTTTGCGCTTCACGACCCTCGCCATCGCCTACGTCGAGCGGCCGCGTGCCACGAGCCTCTACGCGATCCGGGTCTACGGCGAGCCGCCGACCACCAAGGACCTCGAGCCGTACCTCGCTACTGCCGGCCGCTATGTCGGCATCGCCGGCCTGCACCCGGAGGCGTGGACGCTCACACCGATCGGCGACCACCTCGCCTGGGTGCGCCCGGAGGACAACGCCACCGCGGCCGGCACGATGATCTACACCTGGGCCACCGACGGGTACGTCTTCCTCCTCATCGGCGTCGACGACACGATCAACCGCGCGCTCCTCGCCGCATTGCCCGGCGAGCCGCCACCGACCCCGACGCCACGTCCCTCGCCCACGCCGACGACGAGCGGCAGCCCCGGCGCATCCGGCAGCCCCACCGCGAGCGCCTCCGCCAGCCCGTCCTGATCGTTCGGCTACCATCCCGGCGAGATGCTCGCCCGGATCGCCTATGGCCTGTCGATCGGAGGGTCGCTCGCCGCGTTCATCCTCCGGCTCCTCGGCGCGGACGCGACCATCACGTTCGCGGTCAGCGCGCTCACCATCTTCGGTCTCGCCTACGTCCTCGGCCACGCGACGGAGCAGCTCGGCGCCTCGCTCGGACCGCGCATCGGCGGCATCCTCAACGCGACCGTCGGCAACATCGGCGAGATCATCATCGCCGGCTTCCTCATCGCGGCCGGCGAGCTCGACGTGGTGAAGGCCTCGATCACCGGGTCGATCATCGGCAACCTGCTCCTCGTCCTGGGCGCCTCGCTCCTCGTCGGCGGGCTGAAGAACGGGATCCAGGCGTTCGACCCGCAGACCACCGGGATGAACGCGGCGAGCCTCATCCTGGCCACCATCGGCCTCGTCGTGCCGGCCGTCTTCGCTTTCCTCGTCCACGCCGGGCCGGAGACGAGCCCCGGGTCGAGCAGCTTCTTCAGCGTCGAGGCCCTGAGCGTGGGGGTGGCCGCCGTGCTGCTCCTGACCTACGCCGCCCAGACCTGGTTCTTCCTCACGAACCCCGAGGTGCCGCGCAAGCGCCGGTCGCCGGCGGCGCCGGCAGCGGGTTCGGAGGCGCCCGAGGAGCACTGGACGCCGCGCCGTGCGCTCCTCGTCCTCCTCGGATCGGCCGCGGTGCTCACCGTCGTGTCCGAGATCCTGGTCCACTCGCTCGACCCGATGGTCGCCGCGATCGGGATCAGCAAATTCTTCGTGGGCATCATCCTCATCCCGCTCATCGGCAACCTCGCCGAGCACGTCGTGGGCGTGACGCTCGCCTACAGGAACAAGATGGACTTCAGCCTCATCACCTCGATCGGCAGCGCGACGCAGATCGCGCTCTTTGCGGCGCCGGTGCTCGTCCTCTTCGGGCTCGTGATCGGCAACGAGCTGACGCTCGTCTTCACGCCGCTCGAGGTGGTGGCCGTGGCGGTGTCGACGCTCATCGCCGCCTACATCGCGCTCGACGGCCGCGCGAACTGGATCGAGGGCCTCCAGCTCGTCAGCGTCTACGTGATCCTGGCCATCGCGTTCCTCTTCACCTGACACCGCTCACTGGTCGGCGAGCGCATCGGTCTATCATCGGCGCCGTGCTGACCATGCCGGGCCCGGTCGTCTCCGTCCACTGGCTGCGGGCCCATCATTCCGATGCCGCGCTGCGCACCGCCGACGTGCGCTGGTCCCTCGCCGGCGGGCCGACGCCGTGAGCGACGACTGGGGCAGCTGGGACGAGGCCGGCCACGATCGGCTGGGCGCGAAGCGGGACCGGCTGGCGCGCCTGCTCTCGGTCGCCTCGATCCTCTATTCGCGCGGCAGCGGCGAGGCCGGCGTGGCGGTCACGGAGATCGCCAAGCTGACCGGGATGACGACCCGCACCATCTACCGCGACATCCGCGCGCTCGACGAGGAGCTCGGCGTGCCCGTCTTCCAGGCCGCACGTGGCCACTACGGCATCGACCGCAAGTTCTTCCTCCCGCCCCTGCGCCTCACCGTCCCGGAGGCGATCGTCCTCTTTCTCGCCGCACGGCTCATCCGCCGCTGGAGCGACGAGTACGACGCCGAGGTGGTGAGCGCCTTCACGAAGCTCGCCGACCTCCTCCCGCAACCGATCGCACGGCACGTTGCCGCCACGATGCTCGCCGTGGGCGAGCGGACGCGGAACGAGCCGTTCTCCCGCTCATTCGCCAGCGTCGCGCGGGCCTGGGCTGAGGGGCGGGTGGTGGAGATCACGTACGAGCCGCCCGGCGACGGCGAACGGCGGGACACCCGCGTGCGCCCGTACTTCCTGGAGCCCGATGCCGCCGGCCGCAGCGTCTACCTCATCGGCCATGACGAGACGGCGAACGCGATGCGCACCTACAAGGTGGAGCGGATCCGCGCCGCCACCTTGTCCGCTGATCGCTACGAGATCCCCGACGACTTCGACCCCGACCGATGGCTCGCGCACTCGTGGGGCATCTGGTCGGCCGACACGACACCCACCGAGGTGGTGCGGTTGCGCTTCGATCCCGCGGTCGCGCACCGCGTGCGCGAATCGGTCTGGCATCGCTCGCAAGAGCTCACCGAGCTCTCCGGCGGCGGCGTCGAGCTGACCGTGACCGTCGCCGGCATCGTGGAGATCCGGCCATGGATCCTCTCGTGGGGCGATGCCGTGGAGGTGATCGAGCCGCCGGCGCTGCGCGCCGCGGTCGCGGGCGCCGTCGAACGCGCGGCGACGCGGTATGGCGCCGGGCGCCCCGATGGCTGAGCACCGCATCGAGATCGAGCTGAAGTACGCGGCGGAATCCTCGGCGCGCCACGCCCTCGTCGTCGCGGAGCGCCTCGGTCCCGCACGGCTCGGGCCGGTGGTCGTGAACGACGAGACCGACGTCTATCTCGACACACCGGACGGGCACCTGGCACGCGCCGCATGGGCTTGCCGGCTCCGGACCCGACGCGTGGCCGGTGCATCCACCGTGCGCATCTCGCTCAAGGGCCCAGCGACCGCCGTGGTAGGGGGGATGCACCGACGCCCGGAGGTCGAGGGCCCCGCGACGCACAGCATCGATCCTGCCGCCTGGCCCCGTTCGCCGGCCCGCGACCTCCTTGATGCCCTGCGCGCGGGCGAGCCGCTGGCCGAGGTTCTGACCCTGCAGCAGCGACGCCGGGAGCGGGACGTGCTCAATGCGCGAGGCGGCCTGATTGGCATCCTCTCGATCGACGAGGCGCGAGTGCGGCGGCTGGGGACCGAGCTCGGGATCCTGAGCGCGGTGGAGCTAGAGCTCGCCCCTGGCAGGGTGGCGGCGGAGCTGGCCCCGTTTGCGACGGCGCTGACCACCCTTCCGGGACTGACGCCGGATGCCCGCTCCAAGCTCGAGCATGCCCTCGACATGGCACGGGACATCACGGCGGCGCGCGGGTGATCGGCCCGCGTCGCGTCGCGGAGCTGCTTGGCCTGACCGCCGCCATCGGCACGTTCGCGTACATCGGCTGGGACGGGGCGCTGTGGGACGCGCGCTTCCAGTTCCTCCTCCACTTGATCGGATTCGGCGCGGCGCTCGGCATTGGGGCGATGGCATGGCAGCGGCGCCAGCTGCCTCGCACCGCCATCGACCTGCCGATCCTGCTCGTGGTGGTGGCGTTCGCGCTGGCCACCGTCACGGCCGAGAACGCAGGGCTGGCCGCGCGGGCCCTCGCCAGCATCGTTGCCTTCGCGGCGATGCTCCCGGTGGCGCTGGTCGCGCTCCGCGCGAGGCCGAACTGGCTCGCGCTGGTCGTACTCGCGCCGACCCTCGCCTTCTCCGCCGCGACGCTGGCTTCCATGGTGTGGCGGAGACTCGGATGGTTCGGCGTCGACCCACCAACCATGATCCCGCCGCTTCGGATCGGCGTGGAAGGAACGCCGTTCGGGTCGATCGCCACGCCGCCGTTCATGCTCCTTGCGGCCGCGCCGCTCACACTGCAGATCGCGGATCCGCGCCTCCGCCGTTGGACGCAGGTCGCACTGCTCGTCGTCGGCGGACCGCTCGCGGTGCTGTCGGGATCGAGGTCCGCCTGGATCGCCATCGGCGTCGCGGGCGTCGCCTTCGGTGCCCCGCACCTTCGCCATTTTCGCCTGCCGCGCCGCTGGACCCCCCGCAGGATTGCCGTCACGTGGCTCGGCGCGCTGGCGGTCCTTGCCGCGGTCGCGGTCGGTGCCCCGCGGCTGGCCGCGTTCAGCTCACTTGCCTACCGCATCGACCTCTGGCGGGACACGTTGGTGGCGTGGAGCCGCGACCCCTTGATGGGCATCGGCCCGGGCACGATGCCGTACGCCCGGCAGGCCGCGGCGGAGGCGCTCTCCTTTCCGGCGCGCCAGCCCCACTCGCACAACCTCCCGCTTGGCCTCCTCGGCGATGCGGGGCTCATCGGCTTGCTTGCAGGGATCGCCCTCGTGGTCGGGTTCTTCTGGTTCGCGGGTCCCTGGCGCGCGCGGAGCGGCGCCGGTCGACTGGCCGGCTGCGTCCTGCTCGGGCTCGCGGCGAGCGGGCTGTTCGAGGATCTGACCTTCCTGCCCAACTTCAACCTGCTCGTCATCATCCTCGCCGCCGTCGCCCTCGGCGAGGCCGGCGCCGTCCGTTGGGCACCGCTTCCAGGCCGCGTCCGACGGCCGCTCGCTGCCGCCATGGCCGTCATGGTCGTGGCGCTGGGGGTACCCTGGATCGCCGGGGATGCGGCGGCGATCGCGTACCGGGGGGCGATGGATCGCGCCGAGTGGTCTGACTGGGGCGGCGCCGTGGCCCGCCTCACACGGGCCGAACTCCTCGACCCGTGGCAGCCGGCGACGCCGAAGGCGCTCACCGTGGTGGCCGATGCCGAGGGAGACGGCTTGCTTGCGATCCGTGCGGCACACCGCGCCGTGGCGCTCAACGCTGGCGACGGAAAATCCTGGACCAATCTCGCGTTGCTGTGTCTCGCCGCTGGCGATGGGACGTGCGCGAGCTTGGCGGCCGAGCAGGCCGCGGCCCGGGCGGATCCATCCGACGTCGAGCTGGCGAACGCCGCCATCGTCATGGATCACCTGGGCAACCGGCCGCGGGCTGATGAGCTCTACCGCCTGTCGCTGCTCACCAATCTGCGGACCGGCTTGGCAGTACCGTGGCAGCGGGCCGTGGAGCCGGGCGCGACGCCGATGGCGGTCATCGATCCGCTCGCCGCGCAGCTCAACCTCCTCGTTGCGCATCGGCTTGCGGGTGATCCGATCCACCCCGCCGACTACGGCGCACTCGTGGTCCGCGCTCTGGCGTTCCAGATGAGTGGTGATGCAGGATCGGCTGCGGCGGAGATGCAGGCGGCGCAGCGGGCCAGCCCATACGATGCTGCGACCTGGGATCTCTCCGCCCTGCTGGCCTACGTGCGGGGAGAGAATCCCGAACGTCCGATGTCGGTCGGGGCCGTGATCCGGGGTGACCGGCTCAGGTCGCCCGACTACCGCGACTCGGCCAACCTGCCGGCCCTCAGCTACGACATCAGCTCGTTCCGCATCTATCCGCGCGACGGCCTGGTGAGCGGTGCCGACCGGGTGCGCGGCGCGATCCGCTATCCGTGGTACCTCGCTGCCCTCTTCGACCCCGGCTTCAGGCGAGCGGAAGGCGGAGGATGAGCGCCAGCGTCGGTCGCTCGTGGATCTCCGGTCGCGGCGTCACCGGCGCGCGCAGCCAGGCGTCGCCGGCCGGGCCGCTGCGGTGGCGTGCATCGAGGCGCCGCGCCGACAGCCCGTCGATCCCCATGCCGGCGAGCGCCTCGGCGACGAGCAGCCCCTCGTTCGGGTAGCCACGCCCGACCACGATCCGATCGCTCGGCGGCAGGATCGCCTCGAGCCGTGCGCGCCGCGCCGCGAACGGGAGACGACCGAGCGGGCGATAGCGGTCGAACAGGAGGTCGCTCGCGACGTAGGCGGGTGAGCCGACCCACTCGCCGGCCTCAAGGCGCGCGCGGAGGAGGTCTGGATCCGGACGTCCGGCATCGTCGAGGACGAGCAGCGTGCCGTCGACGATCGCCCCGTCCGTGTCCATCGCGGCGGCGAGGGAGCGAAGCTCGGGGAACGCCGCCAGCGCATCGGCGGGGCCGTTCGTGCGCAGCCGAAGCCGGCCCTCCTCGACGCTGATCCAGGCGCGTTCCCCCGGCCACCACGGCTCGAACAGGTAGTCGGGCGCGTCGAACGCAGCCGGGATCGCGGTCGCGAGCATGGGCCGCAGCCGCGCCGGGAGGCGGGACTCCGCGTCTGGCTCGAGGTGGGACGGGATCGAGAGCGGGAGCTGGTCGCCGTGCACGTGCCGCTAGGCGGTCTTGCGACGCCTCGCCGGCTTGGCCGGCGCCTCGCGCTCGGCTTCGCCCGGTGCCTCCGCCGCCGTGCGGCGAGTCTCCCGCGCGGCGGCGACGCTCGCCTCCAGCGCGGCCATCAGGTCGGTGATCTTCGTCGGCTCCGTCTTCGCCGCGGCGACCGGCTGCTCACCCCCGACCTTGCGCTCGATGACCGCCATGAGCGCCTGCCGATACTCGTCGTGATAGTCGTCGGCGGAGAAATCGCCGGTCATGCTGGCGACGAGCTGCTCGGCCATCGTGCGCTCAGCGGGCTTGATCTCGATCTCGGCCTCCGGCAGGTTGAGCTCCTCGAGCGCGCGGACCTCGTCCGGCCAGTGGAGCGTGGTGAGCAGCATCGTGGAGCTGTACGGGTTGAGCGCGGCGAGCTGCTCGCGGTCCTTGAGCACGATCTTGCAGATCGCCGACTTGCCCTCGTCCGCCAGCACGCTCTTCAGCAGGTAGAACGCCTTGGCGCCGATCGCATCGGGCTCGAGGTAGTAGGCCTGCTTGACGAACTGGGTGCCCTGGTTGTCGCGGCTGGCGTTGACGAACATCTCGATCTCGATGGCACGCATCGTCTTCAGCGGCACCGCGTCGATGTCCTCATCAGTCACCACGACGTACTTCCCCTTGCTCCACTCGTAGCCGCGGACCGTCTCCGAGCGCGGAATCACCTCGTCGTGATACGGGCAGTGGATCTTCATCTGGATCCGGTTCAGACAGCTCGCGTGGAGCAGGTTGAACCCGATGCTGCTGCTCTCGGTCGCCAGGTACAGCTTGACGGGGATCGTCACCAGGCCGAACTGGATCGCCCCCCGCCACATGCTTCGTGCCATGCTTGGTGCTCGCGCCTCGTCCTTCACCGCATCGTGACCGCCACCGTGCCCTGCGACCGTCGTGCGGGCGAGCATGGTACACCGGCCTCGCAAGCCGGCGGCCATGGGACGCAGGTACGGCCCGGGTACCCCTGACGCGGTCCGATCCGCCCATTGCCGGCGGCACGGCGGCTGCGGATGATGAGCTCCTCATGACCGATCAGCAGCCGACTCCCACCAGCCCGCCCCAACCGACCGACGGCGGCGGACCGATGCGCGCCTACGTGCTCGAGGATGACGCGGACATCGCCGCCCTCGAGGCGGACGTCCTCCGGGACCTCGGCTTCACGGTCGTAACGTGCACCCGGATCGTCGAGCTGGGCGACCTCATGGCGCTCGCGCTGCCCCATCTCCTCGTGGTCGACGTCATGCTCCCCGACGGCGACGGCGGCGACATCACCGAGCTGCTCCGCGCCGCGTGGCCCGGGATCCCGGTCGTCATCGTCAGCGCCGCGAGCCGGGAGCGACTGGCCGAGCTGGCCCCGATCGGCCCTGTCGTCGCCAAGCCGTTCGACATCGCTGCCTTCAGCGAAGCCGTCCTGGGCGCCGTCGAACGGCCGATGGAGCTGCGTCCCGCCTCATGAGCGCTCGCCGCGCGAGCGCTGCGCCCGGCTCGGGCGGCACGCGGCCTGCCCGGATCGGCTCAGGCGAGCCGGGTGCCCTGCGGCCCTGTGACCGCGACCAGCGCCGTCGTCTCGCTTCCGTCGAGCCGCGTGAGCCGGTAGCGGTGCTCGATCTCCACCCCCCGGCTGAGGAGCGCGTTGACCGCGCAATAGCGGGTCGCAGACAGCTCGATCGAGCGACGAATGGCCTCGGCGGCGACGTCGCCGTGGAAGCGGTGCTCGACCCGAATGGCCGTGTAGGCCTGCGGGTGCTCCATCGCCTCCTCGCCGACGACCGCGATCTCGTAGCGATCCACCCGCTGCCGCTTCTTGCGCAGGATGCTGGTGACATCCATCGCGGTGCAGCCGGCGAGCGCGGCAAGGACCGCCGCGCGCGGGCTCATCCCAGAGCCGTCGCCGTCGGGCCGCGACGCGTCCATGACCACCTCGTGACCCTTCGGGTCGACAGCCTCGACCCGCCGCCGTTCCGGGTCGACGATCTTGGCAAGGATCTGACGCACGCCTCGAGCCTAGCAGCGAACCTCCGCCGATGCGCCTGATCCGCCCCCGCGTCGCCGTCACGAGCCGGCGGCCGCTGCTGCTGGCGCTGCTCATGGTCGGCACCGGGCTCCTTGCCGCGGGGCTCGCCGTGCGGCTGCCGGCCGCATCGCGGGCCGCCGGCCCGCTCGCGCTGGCGGCGGCGCTCGGCCTCGGTGTTGGCGGCGCCTGGCTCGCGCGCGCGCTACGCCGCCGCCGGTCGACGACCGTGGCCGACGAGCTGTTCCGTCTGCTGGGCCCCACCTTCGACGACGGGTGGGTCCTCATCGCCGAGCCGCGCCTGCCGGGCGTGGGCCGCGGCCTCGCGGGGCTGCTCATCGGTCCCGGCGGTGTCCGGGCCCTGGTCGTCCGCCGCTGGCGCGGCCACTACCGGGTGCGCGGCCGCGCCTGGGAGTACGACACGCGCGATGCGCGACGCGGCTGGATCCGCTGTCGGACGAATCCGACCGTCGATGCCGACCGTCTCGCGGGTGCCGTCGCCGCCTGGGCGCGGGCGGCGGACGTCGATCCGCGCCTCCCGGTGGGCGGGGCGCCCGTCTTCCCCTATCCGCACTCGCGGCTCATCCTCGAGGAGCCGAATGGCGAGGTGGTCACGGCCGACAACGCGCCGTGGTGGGCGAACCGCATCGGACGCGTGCGGCGCCTGGACCAGGCCCGCGTCGCGACCATCGTCGGGGCGATCATGGCCGCCACCGAGGCCACCATGGGCGGGCCCGTGCGCGGGCATCGGTCGCCACCCAGGGGTGAGCCGCTGGCCTGACGGCCGGGGTCAGGCGCGATCGAGCAGGTCGATCAGGCCGACCAGCGCCTTCCCGCGCTCGGTGCGGTCGTCGTGCTCGTCCAGGCCGACGGAGAGGAGCTCGTCGGCCACCACGCTCCGCAGGGCATCGCGCTCCATCTCGCCGAGCGTGCCCGCCTCGATGGCGTCGATGCGCGAGATGAGGTGCGGCGCCCGGGCCGCCACGATGGTGCGCAGGTCATCCAGCTGGCGACGAAGCGTCACCGCCGGCGCTTCCCCTTCCTCTTCGGCGAGGACCGCCGGCAGCTCCGCGGCGGCGGCGGCCACGCGCCGGTCGCGGCGCCGGAACCACTTCCGGGCGGTCGCCTCGTCGAGCACATCGGCCAGCAGCTGTTCGGGGTGCTCGTCGTCGGCGACGAGGAAGGCGTGCGCCATCCGGCGCTGCACGGCGAGCGCATCGACATGCCGGTCGAGGCCGTCGTAGACCGCGCAGGTGATGCGCACATCGGTCATCGACACGAAGCGGTCGCCCACGTTCAGCAGTCCGTCGCCCGGCCGGCTGCCCTGGGGAACGTGGACCGAGCCGGTGAGCCGGAACGGCGGCAGCGCCAGCTGCGCCATGACGGCACGCTTCGGGATGCGCATCTCCGGTCGCGAGGCAGCGTCCACGGCGTGCGACACGATGAACAGGACCTCGTCGAGCGCCACCAGCACCTGGGCGGCCCCCAGGGTCGAGGACGGAGCGCCGTACTCGCTCATCGTGGCCTGCGTCACCACCAGGTGCGTGCTGCTGAGCTGGTTGACGATGTCCGATACACGGCTGAAGCGGGTCGCGGTGCGGCCGCTGACGCGGTATGCGCTCGTGTAGCAGTCGATCTCGACCGCCGTCGGATCGGCGCCGACGAACGTGTCGAACGAGGTCATCGATCCACCTTGCGGGCCTTCCAGACCTCCTCGGAGGGCCACTGGCGCGCCCATTCGAGGCTCATCCACGGATAGGAGGTGCTGGCATCGGGACCGGGACGCAGCTCGACGAGGTCGGTGACCTCGAAGCGGTTGGCGCGCAGGACCCTGATCCAGTCGCCGTGGCCGAGGTGGAACTCGATCCCCTCCTCCTCCGGCCACTGCATGCGGTGCATGCCGAAGTACGGTCGCCGCAGGAGCGGGGTCGCAGGCCCCTCGGCGTCGGTCTCCGGGACGCACATCACGCAGAGCGCGCCGTTCGTCAGGAAGATGAGCTCGCCGCCCGGGCGAAGGAGGCGTGCCGCCTCGGGGATCCAGGCGTAGGGGTCGCACCACAGCGCCGCGCCGTACTCGCTGATCACCAGGTCGAAGCTCGCGTCCGGGAACGGTGTCGCCTCCGCGTTGCCCAGGAGGAGCGGGAACTCGAGCTGATGCTCGCGCTGCAGGCGTCGCGCGGTCTCGAGCTGCGCGGGCGAGTTGTCGATCCCGACCGGCCGCGCCCCGCGCCGCGCCAGCCACGCCGAGACGTAACCGGTGCCGCAGCCAAGCTCGACCGCATCCCTGCCGGCGAGGTCGTCCGGCAGCAGGTGGACGTCCGCCTCCGGGATGCCCCAGATGCCCCAGCTGGGGTCGTTGCGCGCCCAGCTCCGCTCGCCGGCGCCGACGTACTCGGCGGCGACCGCATCCCAGTGGCGGCGGTTGGCGGCAACGTGCTCGGGTAGCTCAGGTTCGCTCATGGGGCGCCGATGGTATCCGAGTCGCCCCCGGCTCGTCCCGGCATGACGGCCGGGCTGTCATCCGCGACCTCGCCGGTGGCCGCGATCCGCTCCGTCTCGCCGCGGGATCCGGTAGCGAGCAGGATGCGGCCGCTCGCCTGGTCGGTGAAGAGCACCTCGACCGTCGCGAGCGTGTCGATCTCGGCGGGGTCCTTGTCATCGCGGATGCGCACGATGCGCGGGAAGCGCATCGCGAACCCGGAGCGGTGGCGGCTCGAGCGCATGATCCGATCGAAGGCGATCTCAACGACGACCTCGGGGTGCACCGTGCGGTAGCGACCGAAGTCACGGAGCGTGATGGCACCGAACCGCTCGGTCATGGTCGCGATCTCGACATCGGTCAGGCCCGTGTAGGCCTTCCCGATCGTGAGCAGGGCAGCCCCCGGCTCGTCGGTGGCCCGCACCGCGAACGTGTAGTCGGAGAGCACGCCGCGACGCTTGCCGTGGCCCCATTCCACACCCACCACCACGCAGTCGAGGGTCGCGAGCGCCCTCTTCAGCTTCAGCCAGCCCAGCCCGCGTCGACCCGGCTGATAGACCGATGCCGGGTCCTTGACCATGAGCCCCTCGTTGTGGCGCTCCCGCGCGTCGTCGAACTGGCGGTTCACCTCGTCGACGGACGCGGCCCTCGCGAGGTGCGCGTAGAGGACCCGCTCGCCGGTCGCCTCGGGCAACGCGAGCGCCTCGAGCGCTGCGCGCCGCTCGCGAAGTGGCGCCTCGAGGAGGTCGCGGCCGTCGTCATGGAGCAGGTCGAACGCCACGAGCACGACCGGCACCGCGGTGAGCAGCTCCGCCGGCGGGTCGACGCGTCCGAGCCTGGTCTGCAGCGACGCGAAGTCGAGCACCGCCCCGTCGCGCCACGGGACGAGCTCGCCGTCGATCACCGTCGGCGCGCGGAGCGCCGCCTCGCCGGCGGCGATCACCTCGGGGAAGGCGCGGCTGATGTCGTTGAGGTCGCGCGAGAAGAGGCGCACCGCACCCTCGGCGTCGCGGTGCAGCTGCGCCCGGATCCCGTCGTACTTGTCCTCGATCCACGCCTCGTCGCCGACGCGCCGCATGACCTCGGTGGCATCTGCGACCGGGGTGGCGAGCATGAAGCGGATCGGCCGCCCGATCCGGAGATGCGCCCCGCCGAGGCGTCCGTGGCGGGCGAGCAGCGCCGTCTCGCCGGGATCCGCGATGAGCATGTGCGCGCGACGGACCGCGTCGAGGTGCGCGTCGAAGGCGGCGGCGATGCCCTCCTCGAGCAGCCCCTCGCGCAGCCCGATCCGCGTCTCGCGCGCCGCGACCCGCGCGATGTAGCGCGCCTCCTCCCCGCTGGCGGCGGCGAACAGGGCGCCCATGAGGCGCACCCGCTCCTCCGCGCTGGTGGCGACGGCCATGGCCCGGAAGCCGTCGGCCACATCGCGCACCGTGAGCGGCGTGGCTGGATGCTGCGCGGCCAGCAGCTCGGCGGCGGCATCGCCGAGGTCCGAGTGGCGGAGGTAGGCCTCGCGCAGCCGCTCCTCCGCGGCACCGCTCGCCGCCGCGAGCGCGGCTCCCTGCTGCACCCAGCCGAGCCCGAGCTTCTCCTCGGTCCCGGCCAGCGGCCGTCCGGCGAAAAAGGTGGTGGCGGCGGCGAGGTCGACGTCGTCGAGCCCGCGCAGGTAAGCGGCGATCAGGTCGCGCTTCGCGAGCTTGCTGCGGGTGGCGGCGACGGCGTCCGCGGTGGCCGCGAACTCGGCGAAGGGGGCGCTCATCGGTCCGAGTGTAGGCTCGTCCGACCGCATGAGGAGCACCCGATGTCCGAGCCACCGACTCGTGGCCTGGTGGACCTGTCGCATCCGGTCGAGGCCGGGATGATCACCTACCCGGGGCTGCCGGCCCCGGTCATCACCCCGGTCCTCTCGCGCGAGGCGAGCCGCGAACGCTACGCGCCGGGGACCGAGTTCGAGATCGACCGCATCGACCTGTGCGGCAACACCGGCACCTACGTCGACGCCCCGTTCCATCGCTACCCCGACGGCACCGATCTCGCGGGTCTCGAGCTCGAGCGGCTCGCCGATCTGCCGGCGCTGCGGATCGACCTTCGCCGGCGCATCACGCGCGAGATCGGCGCGCAGGAGATCGGCCACGCGAACCTCCGTGGCCATGCCGTCCTGCTCCACACCGGGTGGGACCGCCACTGGCGGACCGAGGCGTACGGCGCCGGCGACCACCCGTTCCTCGGCGCCGCCGGCGCTGCCGCCCTCGTGGCCGGCGGGGCTGCCCTGGTCGGGATCGATGGCTTCAACATCGACGACACCGGCGGCGGCGAGCGTCCGGCGCACTCCGCCCTGCTCGCTGCCGGGATCCCGATCTGCGAGCACCTCACCAACCTCGACGCGCTGCCCGCCGCGGGCGCGCGGTTCAGCGCTGTGCCCGTTCCGGTGGTGCGCTTGGGGACGTTCCCGGTGCGCGCCTGGGCATCGGTCCCGACCGTCGCGTCGACATCGTCGTGATGTCAGACGCTTGACGTCAATCGGGACCCACGCGCACGCTGGGCGCATGACGTTCCCATGGCAGAGGCGCGTCCCCGACGAGCTCAGGGACCGGATCCCGCCGGGACAGGTGCTGACCGAGAAGTTCCCTGTCCTGCACTTCGGCCGGATGCCGGAGTACCCGGACCTGTCGGCCTGGACGTTCCGGGTCTTCGGCGAGGTCGAGACGCCATTCAACCTGGCCTGGGCGGAGTTCCGACAGCTGCCGACCGCGAGCCGGACCCTCGACGTCCACTGCGTCACACGCTGGTCGAAGCTCGACACCACCTGGGAGGGGGTGCCGTTCAGCCACATCGCCGAGGTGGCGCAGCCAACGCCTGCGGCACGGTTCGTGATCTTCCACGCCGAGGCTGGCTTCACCTCGAACGTGCCGCTCGAGGCGGCGATGCGACCGGAATGCCTCCTGGCCTGGAGCTTCAACGGGCAGCCGCTCAGCGCGGAGCACGGCTATCCACTGCGGGCGATCGTCCCCGGCACCTACTTCTGGAAGAGCGCCAAGTGGCTGCGGGGCGTCGAGTTCAGCGCCACCGACAAGCTCGGCTTCTGGGAGCGCAATGGGTACAACAACAGCGCCGATCCGTGGAAGGAGGAGCGCTACGCGCGCTGAGAGCGCGGATCGAACACCGATCGGCCGACCGAGGCGCTAACCCCCGTCGCGGTCCATCCTCTTCGCGCGGTCGATGAGCTCCGCGACCTTGCGGCCTCCCTTGCGGCCGATGGTCTGGAAGTGCTCGTGCGAGTAGCGCTCGCTCACCGCTCGTCCACCCTTCTGGCCGATCTCCTGGTAGAACTCGGAGCCATAGCGCTGCCGCGTGGTCTTGCCTCCCTTGCGCCCGGCCTCGCGAACGCTCATGTTGCCGTTCTCGTTCGTCTCCGCCATGCGGCGCCTCCACAGAAACATGCAGGTGAGCTCCCCCGCCGCGAGGTTTGCAAGATGCGTACCGTTGGACGCTCGGCGAACGAGCGGCCGGCAGCCGCGGGAAGCCAACCGGGGCATGCCGGAACGGGTGATTAGAATGGCGCGCCGATGCATCCATTCGTCCGCGCCCTGATCCTTGCCGTCGTCGGGCTCATCATCGCCGGCGGCCTGCTGGCGCTCTCGCTGCTCGGCGAGAATTCCAAGCTGTCGGTGATCCAGCTGCTCGCCTCCGGAGTCATCGCCGCCGCCACGGGGATCTTCCTCTTCGTCCAGGGCTGGCGCTGGTCGCAGCGCGCCTGGAACGCCGGCTCGAGCCGCAGCTCGCTGGCGATGGCGGTCGTCGGCGGCGTGGCCGGCATCCTCGGGGCCTTCGCCCTGGCGAGCGTGGTGATCCTGCTGCTCCTGTTCTACGTCAACTGAGCGCGGCAGCGCGCACGCATCCGTCGGCTAGGATGAGGCGGAGCGATCGGCGCCCCCATCGTCTAGAGGCCTAGGACGCCACCCTTTCAAGGTGGAGATCACCGGTTCGAATCCGGTTGGGGGTACCACGTCTCTTGGCTGCGCTGGCCGGGAATGCTCCGGCGCGACGCGCGCGGGAAGAGCTGCCCGAGGATCCTCGCTGGCAGCAGCATCCGACCAACTCCGACGCCGGATCCCCGCAGCCGGAACTCGCTCGCCTCGTGGATCGTCAGAATCTGTTCGGGTAAGGTCTCTCAAGAGGCCGGTGCTGTGCCGTGCTCGACTGTGGCTACGAGCCAGAGTGGATGCTCAAGGCAGGCGGGAGGCGGAGCTGGGTCGGCAACGAGCGTAAGCGCAAACGCGAGCTCGCTCGATTGGTATTCACCGCCCACTACCGATACAAGGTCTCCGAGTCTATAAGATCCGCCGCCTGAGTCGTTGAATGGAGGATCTACGAATCTGGTGTTGGTTAGCGAACTCGGCCACAGGCCGACATGCGCTACGCCGCCTGTGACGATTCCGAGACAACCGCCTACGTCAGCCAGCTCGCCATCCAGTCGCGCTGCTGGAAACTCGTGTATGTCGCGCCGATGAACAATAACCACGTCTGTCACGCTGTTCCCACTGGCATCAGATGCTTCAGAAGCAGCGGACGGCTGCTCTGCCGCTGGGTCGATCTTCGTGCAGCTACACATGACCAGCATCACAACCAGCCACCACATCATCAATCGCGACCGCGCTGCAAACCAACCGCCGGCTTTCATTCGATCAAGACCTGGACACTCAGGCCGGACTGGACATAGTTCGCTGCGATGAAAATGAGGTCGGCATAGGTGGATGTATAGCTTGTTCCGCTGACGATCCCGTAGGCGCTGTTTCCGTTGAACACTGGGCCGCCGGAATCACCTCCATCCGCCATCCTGCCTCCGTTGTGCACGATGATCGATGTCGCGGTGGCATTTGGGATGTAGGAAGGTGCCGCGCTCTTCGAGGTACGTGTACCCGGTTTTGTATCCATATTTGCAAAGGAACTGGCCAAGCGCGACTTGGTCACGTCCAAATACCTGATGGACTACCCGGATGGTGCCTAGGCCATCATTGAACCAAGCGCGATCAGCATAGGTTGGGGTTGTATGCCATTGCTCATCATTCGGGCCAAAGAATGATCCGAGTTGATAGGGCAAGTTGTTGCCCTGGTAAGTCTGAGTATTGCTGCAGTGGGCGGCCGTGACGAATCCGAGCGCCCCTGTATTGGTGTTGGCGACCGAGAACCCGGACGTGCAGGCCGAGATCGTCAGACCGCCATAAAAGTTGGCAGCTGGCTTCGCGAGGTCGCCAGCCTCGACTTCTAGCATCGACTCATCTACGGCCGTTGCAGCCAATTTCGATCGGATGACGTCGGGGGTGGGCGACACCACGTGCACGACACTCGCGATAACATCCACGTTGACGTCAGCCGTAACGTGAGCGGCCAGAACGGACGCGGCGGCGGACTCCAGTTCCACCTGCGAGTGCGGCAAGGTCCTTGCGACGACTGGCATTCCAGTGGGGATAAGCGCCGAATAGGCAGCGAGCGTATCGCCGGCCTTCCCGGTGAACGCAACACTGACGTGAAATGGCTGGTGGCCAATCCACAGGCCACTGAACGACAACTCTCGAGAGTGCAACTCGCTCTCGAGGGTTGCGGCCTGTGTTGCCCAGTCCATCTCTCTTACGGCTTCTGCGAGGTCTACGCCAAAGGCTTTCGAGTACGCGATGGCGTCTTGCTCCGATGACCCGTCAACGCCGTTCGCCTCGGTGCTCGAGAACGATAGCGAGGTACCGACGAGCAACGAAAAAACGAAAGCCGAGACGAACTTGTGCCTCTGTCGCACGCTAGGCGACCTCTGACTGGATCACCGAGTGCTGAAGGCCAGCGAGCCCCCAATCCGGTGTCTATGGCATAACACCGATGCGCGTGTAGGTCAATAGCTCCTCGCCAAGCAATCCCTGACCTCCGATCAAAAGAGAACTAACTCGAGCGGTCGAGATCGTGAACTCGATATGGCCCGGCCGGAGGAGCAGCGCGCCCTGCACGTCCGCGAGGCGGATCCTCTTCTGCCCTCCCAACCGGCCGATGCGAATCCGCGTGCGAACACGATCGCCTCATCGGTCACGTGGGCCGCACGCTGGTTCACGAGGGAGGCCAGTCAGTAGATGACGCCACCGACGAGACACATGCCCGTCGTGACAGCCAAGATCGGGGCGACATTGCGTTCGGCGATCGCGTTGGTGGCGATGGCATCGGTGACCAGCACGATCGGTGCAGCGACAAGGCCGCGGTGATGAGGTACATCACGACATGCACTCGACGGAATGGTGTGTGGATCCCCTCATCAACGGCCGTCACTTGCCCGTGCCTCCTCCCCCTGTCTGGTTTCTCCCTCAATCGCGTCACCCTTTCAAGGTGGAGATCGTCGGTTCGAATCTGGTTGGGGGTATACCAGCCTCCGTCGGCGAGGGCGCGCGTCCGCGACGCCGGTCAGACGTGGTTGATCTCGACCCGATCGCCACACTCGGGGCAGTAGAGGAGCAGGAGCTTCGGGTCCTCGGGCACCGGGCGCCACGAGTAGACCATCGACTCGTCCAGGCGCTCGCCGCAATGCGGGCACTCCACGCCAAGGTCGAGCCATTGGTCGCGGGGGACGTTCTGGCGGCCCATCAGCGACCGCGACGCGGGAGCGCGCCCGGCGGCTCCCAGCCCGGCTTGGGCGCCGGCGCGGCCTCACCCTCGGCGGCCGCCAGCGCATCCCGGGTGGCATCGGTCCTGTCGTCGCGCGCCAGCATCGGATAGGCCAGCTGGTCGTAGCCCGGCCAGTGCCCCACGTCACCGTCACGGATCATGACCGTCGCCTTCGTGAACGAGCCGGTCACGTCCCGCACCGTCCGATCGAGCACCTCGAGATCGCGGCCGGTCACCTCCTTGAGGGCGGCGGGCAGGGTCTCGACGAGGTACGACGGATTGGGGTTCGCGGCCAGCGCGATGTCGATGGCGGAGAGGACCTGCTCGTCGGGCAGGTCGCGCGGCAGCGGACGGCTGATGTGCGCCATGCGCGGATCGTTCGACGGGCCCTTGAAGGTCCGGACGAGGCTCTTGAACATGCGCCGCGCATTGTACGCAACCGTGGCCGTCTGCCGGGCGTCCTCGACCTGCGTTGCTATACTGGGCGCCCCGAACGCAGACTCGCCGCAGACCGATGCGGCCCGCCGCACTCCGCGGCCATCGCGACCAGCGAAGGAGCCAGCAGACATCCCCGTGCGCGTCAGAAAGGCCGTGCTGCCGGCGGCCGGCTTCGGAACTCGGTTCCTCCCGGCGACGAAGGCGATCTCGAAGGAGGTCCTGCCGCTCGTCGACCGCCCGATCATCCAGTACGCGGTCGAGGAGGCGGTGGCCTCGGGGATCGAGCAGATCATCATCGTCATCAGCACCGGCCGCAGCTCGATTGAGGATCACTTCGACGCCAACCCGACGCTCGAGCGATGGCTCGAGGATCGCGGCGACATCGACATGCTGCGGCAGATCCGCCGCATCACAGAGACCGGCACCATCGCCTTCGTCCACCAGAAGGAGCAGCTGGGGCTCGGCCACGCGATCCTCATGGCCAAGGACCTCGTCGGCGACGAGCCGTTCGCGGTCCTCCTCTCCGACGACGTGATGCTGAACCCCGGCGGTGCGCCGGTGACGCGGCAGCTCATCGACCAGTACGTCGCGCACCGCGGCTCGGTGGTGGCGCTGCAGCGGGTCGAGCGCTCCGAGGTGGGGCGCTACGGGATCGTCGACCCCATCCACGAGGAGGGGCGGCTCGTCGAGATCCGGGATCTCGTCGAGAAGCCGAGCGTCGAGGACGCGCCCTCGCAGCTCGCCGTCCTCGGTCGCTACGTCCTGTCGCCGAAGATCTTCGACCTGCTCGAGACCACGCCCCAGGGCGCCGGCGGCGAGATCCAGCTCACCGACGCGATCAGGGGGCTGATCGCCGAGCAGCCGGTCTTCGGCTATCAGTTCGACGGCGTTCGGCACGATGCCGGCACGCGGCTCGGCTGGCTGAAGGCCAACATCGCGATCTCGCTCGACTCGGACGACGCCGACGAGGTGCGGTCATACATTCGGAGCCTCGACCTGCGCGACTGAGCGAGGTGGGCGGTACGATCCGCCGCACCCGGCGGCGGAGCGGGCGATGATGAACGGAGGTGGCAGGCGCGTGCAGGAGATGCTCGGACGGCTGATCAACGGCCGCTACCGGCTCATCGCGCCGCTCGGCGAGGGCGGAATGGCGACCCTCTGGCGCGCCGTGGACGAGCAGCTCGACCGCGAGGTCGCGGTGAAGCTCCTGCGGCCGCAGTTCTCGACCGATGCCGGCTTCGCACGGCGCTTCAAGCAGGAGGCCAGGTCGGCCGGATCGCTCGCCCATCACAACATCGTCTCGGTCTACGACTACGGGCAGGATGGCGAGGACGCTGCCACCCAGTTCATCGTCATGCAGCTCATCGAGGGCGAGGACCTCGCGGCGCTGCTGCGCGAGCGAGGGCGCCTGCCGGTCGGTGACGCCGTGAGAGTCGCGATCGGGGTGGCATCCGCGCTCGAGGCGGCGCATCGGCGCGGCATCGTCCACCGCGACGTGAAGCCGGGCAACATCCTCATCACCGACGACGACGACGTGAAGGTGACCGATTTCGGGATCGCCCGCGCGGTGAGCGAGACGTCGATGACGGTGACCGGCACGACGCTCGGATCGGTCCACTATTTCAGCCCCGAGCAGGCGCGCGGTGACGAGGTCACCGGCGCCTCGGACGTCTATTCGCTCGGCATCGTGCTCTACGAGATGCTGGCCGGACGCCGGCCCTTCGAGGGCGACTCGGCGGCCGGGGTGGCGCTGAAGCGCCTCACCGAGGATCCGCCGCCGCCGACCGACTTCCGGCCCGAGCTGCCCCCCGGCCTGGCCGCGATCGTCATGCGCGCTCTGGCCCGCGACGCGCATGACCGCTACCCCGATGCGGGCGCGATGGCCGAGGCGCTCCGCCAGTTCCAGCGCGATCCCGGATTCGCACCCGCCGCGCTGCCCGGCGCAGGAGCCGTCGCCGCCGCCCCGATCCCGGCCGCCGGCAGCCCCACCGTCTACGTCCCGCCGCGCGTCCAGCGACCCGCCGACCGCGGGCCGGTCATGCCACCACGCCCGCGAGCGCAGGCCTACCGCGACGAGCGGCGCAGCGGCTGGCCCTGGTGGGTCTGGCTGCTCGGCCTGCTCGGGATCGCGCTGCTCGGCACGATCGGCTTCCTCGGCGCGCAGGTGCTCGGTGGGTTCGGGCCGGGCTCGAGTCCGACACCCGCGCCGGGCTTTGCGCTGCGTGACTACCGGAACCAGACGTTCACCGCGGCCAACCTCGACCTCCGCCAGAAGGGGCTGGGGGTGACGCGAGCCGACGAGGCCTCAGCGGACATCGAGCAGGGCCGCGTCATCTCGACCGATCCCGCCGCCGGAACGACCGTCCGCGACGGAGAGACCGTGACGGTCCATGTCTCGACCGGTCCGCCGCAGACGAGCGTGCCGCGCGTGGAGGGCTTGACGCTCGACCTGGCGCGCCAGTCCATCCGGGACGCACATCTCGGCGACGGGGGCGTCAGGTATGAGTTCAGTGCCACCGCGCCGGCCGCCACCGTGATCCGGGCCGATCCCCCCGAGGGGACGTCGGTCACCGAGAACACGCCGGTCGATCTCGTGCTGAGCCAGGGCCCTGAGCCGACGCCGACCCCGTCGCCGTCGCCGACGTCGAGCCCCACCCCCACGCCGGTGCCCGAGACGCCAGCCCCGACCCCCACGCCCACGCCCTAGCGACGCGAGGACGACTGGGGCTCGTGCCCCGGATCCGGACGCCGGTGCTACGATCGGCGTGAACGCATCCTCCGTATCGAGCGAACCCGCCACGAACATGTCTGCCGTGATGTCGGTCGACGATCGCACCTTCGAAGCCGAGATTCTCAATGCCGACCGGCCCGTGCTCGTCGATTTCTGGGCACCCTGGTGCGGTCCCTGCCGCCTCGTCTCCCCGGTCGTCGAGCGCCTCGGTGAGAAGCACCGCGATCACCTGACCGTCGCCCAGGTCAACACCGACGAGAACCAGGCCCTGGCGATGCGCTACAGCATCTTCAGCATTCCGACCCTCATCGTCTTCGAGCATGGTCGAGAGGCTGCCCGCCTCGTCGGCTACATGCCGGAGGAGGTGATGGAGGAGCGGCTGGCCTCGTTCCTCGCCTGATCCCCAGCGCCAGACCGATGCGGCCGCCACACCACCGGCCCGGCCGCACTCGCTACACTCGGTCGCCAATGCGCCTGCCCGCCCCGCACCGATGATCATCAAGACCGAGCGCCGCAGCGGCTTCGACCGCCGCCAGTCGCCCGATCCGTTCGCCGCCGACGATGACCGTCGCGGCTCCGATCGCCGCGAGATGTGCTGGGAGGTCGAGAACTGCGACCTCTCGATCCGCTATCGGTGCCCGGCCTTCATCCTGCGCCGCCCGTGCTGGGAGCTCTGGGCCGTCGAGGGGATCGGTCCTGCGCGGGCATGCTGCTACAACGACCGCGAATGCGAGCCGGGGCGCTGCATCATCGCCGAGAAGCGCTACGCCGGGCCGCCGCCGGCCGCGCCCGAGCCGCTCACCGTGCACGTCGGACGGCGCGGCGTGCCGCTCGGCTATTCGAAGCCGCGCCGCCACACATGCCCGCACTTCTACCTGACCCAGGGCGCGAAGGGCCGCGTGCCGATCCAGGCCCCCCAGCTGCTGCGCACCCTCACCAAGCAGGAGGGCGTCGTGAGCCGCTGCGAGCTGCGCGGCGGCGTGCATCTCGACTCCGGCTACGTGACCGACCTGTGCCTGACCGGGCAGCACACCGACTGCGTCTTCTACGAGGACTCCGAACGCGGCTGAGCTGACGTACGCGGCGGCGGTCGAGGCGCTGACGAGCCGCGGGCGGTTCGGGATCAGCCTTGGCCTCGAGCGCGTGACGCGTCTGCTGGCCGAGCTCGGCCATCCGGAGCGGACGCTGCACGGCGCGCTTGTCGGCGGCACGAACGGCAAGGGATCGGTCGTGGCCATGGCGCGCGCGGTCCTGACCGATGCCGGCCTCCGCGTCGGGACCATGCCGAAGCCCCACCTCGTCAGCTACCGCGAGCGGATCGCGATCGACGGCGTGCCGCTCAGCGCGCCGCGCTTCGCGGCCGCCATCGCGCGCGTGCTGCCGGTCATCGACCGCGTCGCCGGCGAGATCGGTCCGCCGACCGAGTTCGAGGCGCTCACCGCAGCCGCGTATGCCGAGCTGGCGCGCGCCGACCTCGACCTGGCGATCGTCGAGGTGGGCATGGGCGGACGGCTCGACGCCACCAACAGCGCCGACCTCGGTGTGGCGGTCATCACGAACGTCCAGCACGACCACGAGGCGCACCTCGGTCACACGCTCGCGCTCATCGGCGGCGAGAAGGCGCCCATCATCAAGCGCGGCGACCTGGCCGTCACGGGAGCCTCCGGCCGCGGCCTGCGCCCGATCTCCGACCGATGCGCCGCGCTCGACGTTCCCCTGCGCCGCGCCGGCCCACGCCAGCCGTACCGCGCAGCGCTGCGTCACATCGACTGGAGCGGCACGATCGTCGACGGACGTACGCCCGATGGGGAGCTGCGCGGCCTGCGGCTCGGGCTCATCGGCGCACACCAGGCGCCGAACGCCGCCGTCACGCTCGCCCTCCTCGACGCGCTGCGCGACGACGGCGAGCGGCGCGCGCGACCGGTGCGCGTCGACGAGTTGACGCTGCGGCGCGGGCTCGCCGCGGCGCGCTGGCCGGGGCGCATGGAGCTGCTCGACGACCCGCGCTTCGGACGCGTCCTGCTGGACGGCGCCCACAACCCGGCCGGGGCGGCGGCGCTCGCCGCGTCGCTCACCCTGCTCGGCGCGCGACGGATGCCGATCGTGTTCGGCGCCATGCGCGGGAAGAACGTGGCCGGCGTCCTCCGCGCCCTGGCGCCGCTCGACCCGCTGCCCATCTTCACCTCGATCGACGACCCAAAGGCGCATCAGCCGGCGGAGCTGCTCCGGACGTGGCGCCGGATCGGGTCGGGCGGGGAGGCGGTCGCGGAGGCGGAGGCGGCGCTGGCGCGTGCCGTCGAGCTGCGGCGAGACGACGCGCCGGTGGTCGTGGCAGGATCGCTCTACCTCGTCGGGGCGCTGCGGGGCGTCCTCACCGGCGAGCGGGAGGCGGGCTGACCATGGAGCTGCGATTCGGCGAGCGAACCTGGGTGATGGGCGTCATCAACGTCACGCCCGACTCGTTCAGCGGCGACGGCATCGCGCCGAACGGGGCGTCGCCGGCGGACGTGGCCGGCGCCGCGGTCCGCCAGGCCGAGGCGTTCGTGGCGGCGGGTGCGCAGCTTCTCGATGTCGGCGGCGAGTCGACCCGTCCGCGGCTGTTCTACGGGGAGCGGCGTGACGTCTCCGCCCACGAGGAGCGCGAGGCGGTCGTCCCGATCGTCGCCGCCCTCGCCGACCGATTCGGTGATCGCGCGCTCATCAGCATCGACACCTGGAAGGGGAGCGTGGCGCGCGCCGCACTGGCCGCCGGGGCTGGCATGGTGAACGATGTGTGGGCCGCGCGCCGCGACCCCGACACGGCGCGCGCCGCCGCCGAAGCCGGCGCCCACCTGGTGCTGATGCACAACAAGGAGATCGCCGAGTACGCCGACGACGTCGTCGCCGAGGTGATCGGCTGGCTGCGCGAGGCGGTGGAGGCCGCCGTCGCCGCCGGCGTGAGCCGCGATCGGCTCCTCGTCGACCCGGGCATCGGCTTCGGGAAGACGGGCGAGCACAACCTCGAGATCCTCCATCGGCTCGGTGAGCTGAAGTCGGCGCTCGGGCTGCCGCTGCTGGTCGGCACCAGCCGCAAGCGCTTCATCGGCCAGCTCCTCGACGACGCGCCGCCCGAGGACCGCGTGGAGGGCACGGCCGCCACCGTCGCCCTGGCGATCGCCGCCGGGGCCGACGTGGTCCGCGTCCACGACGTGGCGCACATCGCGCGCACCGTTCGCGTCGCGGACGCCATCATTCGCCGATGAGTGACCGGATCGAGCTGCGCGGGATGCGCTTCATGGGTCGCCACGGCGTGCTGCTCGAGGAGCGCATGGAGCCGCAGCCCTTCGAGGTCGATGTCGACATGGAGGCCGATCTGACCGCGGCGGCCGCGACCGACGACCTCACCGCCACCGTCGACTACAGCGCCGTCTTCGAGCAGGCCCGCACCCGCGTCGAGGACGACAGCTTCCGCCTCATCGAGGCGCTGGCGGGGGCGGTGGCGGACGACGTCCTGGCCGCGCACCAGCGAGTGGCCGCCGTGACCGTGCGGGTCCGGAAGCCGAGCGCACCGCTCCCCGGTGCGTTCGACACCGTGGAGGCGACGATCCGCCGCATCCGGGACTGACCCGCCAACGCTGGGGGAGGCGCCCACCGCCCACCCGGGCCTACTGCTGGGGCAGCGTCCCGAGCGTGACGGTCACCTCGCGGGTCGATGTGCCGTTGATGATGCGGAGCGTGACCTTGTCGCCCGGCATGTGCGGGATGATCGCCGCCGACAGGTCGTGCTCGGCATTGATCGGCTGGCCGTCGATCTCGACGATGATGTCGCCATCCTTGACCCCGGCCTTCGCGGCGGGGCTGTCGGGGAAGACGGCCGGCTGGCCGCTCGACGGCGGGCTGACCCAGACCCCGCCGGAGTCAATCTCGAGGTTGTTCTCGGCGGCCACCTGCTTCGTCACCGGGACGTAGTAGACGCCGATCCACGGCCGCACGAACGGCCGCACGCCGTCGATCGCCTGCTGGAGCAGCGGCTTGGCGACGTCGATCGGGATCGCGAAGCCGATGCCCTGCGCGTTCGTGGCCACCGCCGTGTCGACACCGATGACCTGCCCGGCGCTGTTGACGAGCGGCCCACCGGAGTTGCCGGGGTTGATGGCCGCATCGGTCTGGATCAGGTTGTTCAATGTCTCGGAGCTCGTCTGGCTGGCGTTCCCCGCCTGGATCTGGCGGCCCAGCCCGGAGACGACGCCTGTCGTCACCGTGTTCTGGTAGCTCGTCCCGAGCGGCGAGCCCATCGCGATCGCCAGCTGGCCGCGCTCGAGGTCGGCGCTCGTGCCGATGGGTGCCACCGGCAGGTCGGTGGCGTCGATCTTCACCACCGCGAGGTCGGTGAGCGGATCGGTGCCGAACACGGTGCCGTCGAAGATGCGCGAGTCATTGAGCTGGACCTTCAGCTGTTGGGCCCCGTCAACCACGTGCTTGTTGGTGAGGATCCAGCCGTGGCTGTCGAAGATGAACCCTGAGCCGACGCCGGACTGCGCCTGGCCGAAGAGCCCCGAGCTCGAGGAGGCGACGGTGACGACGGCGGGCATCACCTTGTCGGTGGCGCTGATGACGGCCGACGACTCGTCGACGTTCACGGCCTGCTTGACCGATCCGCTGTCCGTCCGCGTCCCGGCCGGCGCGGAGCTCGTCGGCCGAAGGGCCGTGGAGACCGCGGCCGCGGACAGCCCGCCGGACACGATCCCGACTACGAGCGCGATGGCTGCCACGGGGACGAGGCCCGGGGCGCGGCGCTCGACGGCCGGCGACGCGGCGGGCGTCGGCGTCGGCGGTCGGGTCGACCAGGCTGGTGCGGTCTGCCAGGTGGCCGGCGGCTGCGGCTGCGGCGCCGGACCGTAGCGCTGGACCTCGACCGGCTCGGTCGGATGGTCCGAGATGGCGGGCTGGGGAGTGGCGTCGTCGGTCATCGGTACTTTCATGCGCGTGAGTTCCATGCCGGGCAGTGCGCGGAAGGCGGCACTGGCTCAGCCTCCCGCATGGTGCACGACCTCGGTTGCGTGCGTGGAGGCCGATGCGTGAAGTTTCATTGATCTTTCGTCGGGCGCGCCCCATGGGAGGCGGACCAGGAACGTGGCGCCGCGACCCTCGAGGCTCGTGACGTCGATCGACGCATCGTGCATGTCGGCGATCGAGCGCGCGATGGCGAGGCCCAGCCCGCTCCCGCTGGCCCGCGCCTCGCCGGTGTTCGTGCCGCGGTAGAAGCGGTCGAAGATGTGCGGCAGCTCGTCGGCTGGAATGCCGGGACCGGTGTCGCGCACCTCCAGCTCGGCCGCGTCCGGCGTGCTGCGCAAGGTGAGCGCCACCTCGCCGCCACGCGGGGTGAACTTCAGCGCATTGCCGACCAGGTTACTCAGCAGCTGCACGATCCGCTCGCGGTCGAACGGCAGCGTCACCGGCTCGGCGGGGACGATGCTCGAGAGGCCGACCCCGCGCGTCTCGGCCATCTCCGCGTTTGCCTCGACGACGATCCGCAGCGGGTCACGCAGGTCGCCGCGCTGCACGTCGAGGGGGAAGATGCCGGTGTCGATGCGTGACAGGTCGAGCAGGTTGTTGCTCATCCACTCGAGGCGGCGGATCTGGTCGCTCGAGCGCTCCAGGAACTCCGCGCGGGTCGTGGCATCGACGTCCCCGTCGAGCTGGAGATCGGTGAAGGTGCGGAGCGCGGCGATCGGGGTCCGGAGCTCGTGGCTCACGTCGGCGATGAACTCGCGCAGCCGGTCCCGATCGGCGCGAATGACCGAGAGCGTGCGCTCGAGCTGATCGGCCATGGCATTGAACTGGCTGCCGAGGGCGTCGACCTCGGCGATCTCGGCCGGCTCCACGCGCTCGGCGAGGTGGCCCTCCGCGATGCGGGCCGATGCCTCCTGGAGCCGAGCAAGCGGTCGCGTCAGGCGGCTCGCCGCCCACGCCCCGGCGAGCACGGCGACGATGAAGGCGGCGATGCCCGCCGAGATGAGGGCGAAGCCGACCCGCTCGAGCGTCTCGACCCGCGAGGTGTAGGGGTCGCGCACCACGACCCGCACCGGCGCGGTGAGCTCCGGTGGCGGCATCGGCATCCCGTTCGGGTCGCTCACCTGGCGCGCGGTCACCTGCGAGTCGGGGGCGAGGCCCTCCGCGGCGAGCGCCGCGGTGTCGGTCGGTGTGGCGCGGACCATGAGCCGATCGCCCTCCCAGATCTCGACGGTGCCGAAGACGAGGCGATCGGCCGCCCGCTGGGCCACCGGGGTGTAGACGCGCGTGCCGCGAACGTCCGGCGTGAGCTGGCCGGGACGCGTCTCCAGGGTGTTGGCCACCGTGTCCTCGAGGATCCGGTACGTGGCCTGCGCGGCGCTCTGCAGGCGCTGCGTGGCCTGCTCGACGAAGTAGCCGGGCAGGATCTGCGAGATCGCGATGCCCGAAATCAGGAGGCCGAGGAGGGCAACCGCACTGATCGTGAGGACGAGGCGGGCGTCCAGGCGGCGGAGCGGATGGATGCGGACCGCCTGGCGGAGCCGCTCAGTCCTCGGCGAATGCATAACCGACCCCTCTCACCGTCCTGATGTAGCGCGGCTGGGCGGGATCCGGCTCGACCTTGTCTCGGATGTGGCTGACGTGAACGTTGATCGTGCGCTCATCGGCCTCGAGGGCGTCGTCGTAGTCGCGGACCAGCTCGAGCAGCTGGGCGCGGGTGAAGACGCGGCCCGGCTTGGCGGCCAGGTGGCGGAGCAGGTCGAACTCGGTGGTCGTGAGGTTGATCCGCTCCCCGTCGCGGGTCACGCGCCGGCGCTCGAGGTCGATCACGAGGTCGCCGCGCCGCAGCGTGCCGCCGGCCCCGATCTCGGCCAGCTCGCCGTACGCCCGCCGGAACTGCGCCTTCACGCGGCTGACGAGCTCGCGGACGCTGAACGGCTTGACGAGGTAATCGTCCGCACCGATCTCGAGGCCGACGACCTTGTCGACCTCGTCGGCGCGAGCGGTCAGGAAGATGATCGGCGCCCGGGTCTCGCGACGCAGGCGGCGGCAGGTCTCGAAGCCGTCGATCCCGGGCAGCCGAACGTCGAGCAGCACGACCTCCGGGGCAAGCGCGGCATGGCGATTGAGCGCCTCCTCGCCCGACCCGACGACGGTGACGCCGTACCCTTCGCGTTCGAGGGCGACCTGGACGCCGCGGGCGACGGCGGGCTCGTCCTCGACGATCATGATCGTTCCGGCCATCGGGGCCGATCATGCCACCAAATCCCGCACGAGGTGACGGATGCCCCATCGATCGGCCGCGCTCGTCACCCCTTGCCGAAGTCGCGACGCGGCGCATCGGTCTGGGGGTCGTCGTCGTCGCGGGCCTGGCGGTCGCGCTGCTGGCCGGTCGGGTGGCGCGGAGCTGAGGCGTCGCTTGCCCGCTCGCAGCGGGCGGGGTACCATCGGCCCTCGCGCACATGCTTTCCGCCGCCGTTGGGCCATGCCCGGACGCCGTGTTCCACACGAAAAGGATCCCCAACACCTATGGATCTTGAGCTCGCTCTCGACGCCCGCGAGGCACAGGGCAAGGCGAACAAGCGCCTCCGGCGCAGCGGCATCGTTCCCGGCGTCGTCTTCGGCAAGGGCGAGGGTTCGACCCCGGTGCAGATCGACGCCAAGCGATTCGAGACGCTCTACCGCGCCGCCGGCCGCTCGAGCATCGTGAAGCTGACGCTCCCCGGCGAGCGCGCCGTCAAGAGCGCCTTCATCAAGCACGTGCAGCGCAACCCGCTGTCCGGGCAGGCGATCCACGTCGACTTCTACGTCGTGAACCTCAAACAGGAGCTGGAGGTGGGCGTTCCACTCGTCTTCGTCGGCACCGCCCCGGCGGTCGAGGAGACCGGCGGCACGCTCGTGCAGTCGATGAACGAGCTGCGCGTCAAGGCCCTGCCGTCCGACATCCCGCACGAGGTGACCGTGAACGTCTCCGTCCTGACCACGCTCGACGGCGCGATCCACGTCCGCGACCTGTCGCTCAACCGCGATGCGATCACGGTGCTGACCGATGGCGACGAGCTCGTCGCCAAGGTGCTGCCGCCTCGTGTCGAGGAGGAGCCGGAGGTCGTGGCCGAGGCTGCCGAGGGCGAGGAGGGCGCCGAGGGCGAGGGACAGGCCGACGGCGCATCGACCGAGGGTGGCGAGGCCGCCGCAGGTGGCGCGCGCGAGGAGTCCGGCTCCGAGTGACCGTCTCAGGCGGTCGCGTCGTCCCGTCGGTAGCGCCGCTCCCCGGTGGCGGGGTCCATCCAGACCCGCACCGGCTGCCGGGTGGTCGGGTCGATGAAGCGCTCCTCGGTGGGTCGGAAGCGCGGGTCGGGCGGACCCTCGTCCACGCCGGCGCCGCCGACCGGATCACGCGTGAGCTCGGCCGCCTCTGATCGATAGCGTCGCGCCTCGAACGCGACCACGACGAGCCCGATGCCGCCGAGCAGGAGCAGCCACAGCCCGCTCACCATCGGTGGTCCGCCGCCCGCCACGAGGAAGAGGCCGACGAGCAGGAACAGGATCGAGCAGGCCCCCACCCCGATGCGCAGGGCGGCGAACATGGCGCCTCCTTCAGGTCACTCGAGCGGCTGGGCGGCGCCAGCATCGGGCTCGATGACGACGGCGGTGCCGTAGGCGACGATCTCGCTCATCGAGTTGTTCAGCTCGGAGCTGTCGAACCGCATGCTGATCACGGCATTGCCGCCCATGAGCGCGGCGTTCTTCACGAGCCGATCCAGCGCCTGGCGGCGCGTGTCCTCGAGCAGCTCGGTGTACTCCTTGATCTCGCCGCCGATGAGGGAGCGCAGCCCGGCAGTGATATTGCCGGCCAGCCCCCGGCTGCGGACGACCAGCCCGAAGCACTGACCCTTGGATTCGGTGATGCGGTGGCCCGCGACGAACGGCGTGGTGGTGACGATCATGCCCGGCAGTATGCGCCTGCGGCCGCCCGGCATCGCGCCCGTCAGCCCTCCGTCGTGACAGCGTGCGTCACGTGCAGCAGGTGACAGCGTGCGTCACGAGCGGCTGCTGACAGCCGCCGCACCGCCCGGCGCCCGACCCCCACCAGACCATCAACCGCCGCCGCAGCCGCGGATCCAGCGCGTCGCGAAAGGCCACGTCCGTGGACGCGCGCAGCCTCAGCGCCCGACTCGCGCCCGTCGACGCTGGTTGATCGTCCCGAACGGGACATAGCCCGGGCCGACCGGGACGAGCTCCTCGATGTCCTCGACGGCGATCCGCCACGGACGGTAGAGCCAGTCAAACGTCCCCGCGTCGAGGAGGTCGGCGACGACGAGGGCCGCCGCCGCGTTCGCCACCACCGCGGAGAGGCTGAGCCACGGCCCCGGATGGCCGCGGTGGGCCTGGCGCAGCCGGGACGCGGCCTCGGAGCGCGCACGGTCGAATCCGGCGAGGCGGCCCGACTGGCGCGCCGCCTCGCGAGCGGTTGCGAGCATTCGCCGCTCGGTCAGGGGGTCATGGGTGCGCGTCGAGAGCCCGCTCCATGCGTGAAACAGCCGTTGGACCGAGACGGCGTCGAGCGTCTCGACCCGATCGAGGAGATGCTCCACCAGCGCCGTATTCGGTCCGGTCGTGCCGAACATCGTGAGCGCCATTCTGCACGCCGGAGGTCGCCAGAAACCGAAGGCGGTGCCAATCGGCACCACCGATCCTTTACCCGGCGTGCCAGAGGTACCGGTGCCGGCGGTCGCCGCGGCGCGCTACCGTGTCGCCGACGCCCACCGCTCGTCGCCCTGCGGGTGGGCCGCGTCGCGCGAGGACCACGCACCGTGACCATCTCCGAGCGCTGGGTCTGCCGGCGGTGCTTCGCCGACAACCAGGCAAGCGCTGAGTCGTGCACGCGTTGCAGCCTCGGCCGCTTCGCCGATCCCTCCCAGGCAGATCAGGCGGATCGGCGCGATCCCGTCACCGGCGCCCCGCTCCCGACTTGGCAGCCGGCCGCGCCCCTCGGCCAGGCCCGACCGACCTGGCAGCGGCTCCTCCGCTTCTGGTGGGTGGGCGCGATCGTCGTAGTCCTCGCCGTCGGCTGGTTCGCGAACGCGCGACGCGGCAACAACGGCCAGATCAACGACTCCGGGACGCTCGGCGTGAACGATCTCCGGGTCGGCGACTGCTTCAACAGGGGGACGACAACCGAGGTGAAGGATGTCGACGCCGTGCCGTGCGCCGAGCCGCACCAGTACGAGCTGTTCCATGTCTTCGATCTCACCGGAAGCGGGTATCCCGCCGACGCCGAGCTCGACAGCCAGAGCGCGGCGGCCTGCGCGCCGGCCTTCGCGTCGTACGTCGGCACCGACTACCAGGCGTCGAGCCTCTCCATCAGCACGCTATGTCCGACCTCGGACGGGTGGGACGGCGGCGACCGCGCGGTCCAGTGCCTGGTGGACAACAACGCCGAGACGAAGGTCACCGGCTCGGTACGGGGAACCGCGCAGTAGCCATCACGCTCCGATTGGCGCCCGTGACCGGCACCGCCACGGCGACCGCTACACTGCTCGCCGACCACCCCGCTGCGCTCGGGCGAGCGGCCGGGGCACGCCAGGTTGGAGAGCCATGCCGCTCGAGTCCCGTCGGATCCCCCTCGTTCGCCGATCCCGCACGCCACGGAACGCGCGCCCCGCGCTGCCCGTTCTCGCGCTCATCCTGTCGGCGTGCGCGCCGGCGTCTGGCATGAACGTCACCCCGAGCGCCGGCCAGCCCGAGCTGCTGAGGGCCGCGACGGGGGTGTGCGACGCGCTCGCCGCCCTGCCCGATCCGCCGGCCGCGGAGCGGACGTTCACGAACGTCGCGCACGATGCCCTCCACGAGCTGGCCGCGGATCCCCGCCTCGACCGTTCGCTCGCGGCGCCGGTCCTCGAGGCGATGGACCGCGTGGAGGCGGACTTCGACGGTACGGCGGCGGCGTTGCCGGACGACCTGGGACGCCTGCATGACGCGGCCAGGACGGCGCTTCACACGATCGGGATCGAGGCGGCGGCATGTCCCGCCTGAAGCTCCCGGCGCTTGCTGCGGCGATGATCCTGGCTGCGGCACTGGGCGCCTGCATGCCACCGGCCGGCTCTCTGCGCCCCTCGCCGTCGATCGCCGGTCCGGGAATCGTCGCCGAGGTCGCGACCTACGAGCTCGTCAGCGCGCGGCCCGGACGGCTGCTCGTGGCGCTGCCGACCGCGAACAACCGCTGGGTCAGCTTCGGCAGCGTCGAGATGAGCTTTGCCTACCTCGGCGACCGGACACAGACCGCGCCAACGGGCGTGGGCCTTGAGGCCGCGACCGCTGACTTCCTCCCCATCCCCGGCACGCCAGAGGGCGACCGAAGCCTCCCAACGATCACGGATCCCGCGGACGGGCGAGGCGTCTATGCGGTCGAGCCGATCACCTTCCCGAAGGCCGGCTTCTGGCGGGTGACCGCGCACGGCTCGCTCGGCGACGGGACGGCCTTCAGCGCCGATGCGGCGTTCGAGGTGCTCGATCGTCCCACCGTGGTCGGCATCGGCGACGAGGCGCCGCGCAGCGACAACGCGGTGGCGGGTGCGCCCGGCGTCGAGCCGGTGGCCATTGACTCGCGCGCCGCCGACGGCGCGCCGATCCCCGATCCGGAGCTGCATACGACCTCGATCGCGGACGCGATCGCCGCTGGCAACCCGGCGCTCGTGGTGTTCTCGACGCCGGTCTACTGCGTCAGCCGCTTCTGCGGACCGGTGACCGACATGGTCCGCGACCTGGCCGCCACCTTTGCCGACCGCGCCGATTTCATCCACGTCGAGATCTACAAGGACTTCGAGGCGGGAATCATCAACCCGGCCGCCGCCGAGTGGCTGCAGGGTCCGACCGGCGATCTGCGCGAGCCGTGGACCTTCCTCATCGGGGCTGATGGCCGGATCGCCGGGTCGTGGGACACGCTCGTCACCCGTGCCGAGATCGAGCCCCTCCTCCAGACCCTCCCGCCGAAATAGCCGCGCGAAGCACGCTCCGCGCGATCGGTCTCAGGAGTCGAGGATGGCAAGGAGATGCTCCTCCATGCTCGCCCGTGACAGCTGCCCGATGGAGCGGTCCCTGATCACCCCGTTGCGGTCCAGGAAGAAGTGGACCGGCAGGCCCGAGCCGCCGTACAGCGATCGCACCTGCGCCGACGCATCGAGCCCGATCTCGTAGTCGACGCCATGCTGCGCCACGAAGTCGCGGACCGCGGTGGCCGGCTCCTGGACGTCGATGGCGAGCACCGCGAGCCCCGCGTCACGATGGGCGTGGTAGGCGGCCATGATGTCGCCGGCCTCCTCCTGGCAGGGGGTGCACCACGTGGCCCAGAAGACGATCCAGAGCGGCCGCCCGGCAAAGTCGCCGAGCCGAATCGGGTTTCCATCCATGTCCATGAGCAGCGGCGTGCCGCCGTCGCCGGAGGAAACGAAGTCGGGTGCGGCCCGCCCGACCTGGCTGCCCGGCACCGGCGAGCCGGTGGCGGCGACGGAGGGCGGTGAAGCGGTCGCGCCACCGAGCGGCCTCGTCGCGAGGAAGGCAACCGATGCCGCCAGGATGATGACCGCGAGCCCCGCGAGGACTCGCGGCAGACGTCGGCGCGCGGGCCGAGACGACGCCTCCGGATCCCGTGCTGCGCCCTCGCTCATAGGGGGATGCTACCCCTCGCAGGCCGAGCGGTCAGGTCTCCTCGTGAACCAGGTGATGCTCGAGCGCGTAGCGGGTCAGGCCAACGCGCCCATGCACGCCGACCTTGGCCGCCATGTTCGAGAGGTGGCGCCTGACGGTGTGCGCGCTGATGCCGAGCGCGAGTCCGGCCTCGATCGCGGTGCGGCCCGAGCTCACCAGACGCAGGACCTCGGCCTCGCGAGGGCTGAGGCGATCGGTCTGCCGCAGCCAGCGCAGGGAGTCCACGACCACGACCGAGGCCACCACCGGATGCACGTAGTGCTGGTTCCTCGCCACCGCGCGGATGGCCACCAGCAGCTCGGCGCTCGCGGCTCCCTTCACGACGTACCCCGCCGCACCGGCGAGGAATGCCTGCCGCACCGTCTCCTCGTGGCGATGCATGGTGACCGCGATGACCCGGATCTCGGGATGGCGCGTCGTCAGGTCCTTGATCAGGGCGACCCCGTCGGCACCGTCGAGGGTGAGGTCGACGAGCAGGATGTCCGGGCTGTGCGCGCTCGCCATCGCGAATGCGCCGGTCACGTCGGCGGCCTCGCCGACGACCTCCAGGTCCGGCTGCGCCGCGAGGATCAGCCGGAGTCCCTCCCGGACCAGCGCGTGGTCATCGACGATCCCGATCCGGATGGACATCGTCTCCGCGCCTCAGTTCGGCTTGACGATGGGGACGGAGAGGCTGACGAGGGTCCCGCTCGCGGGTGACGACACGATCGACAGCTGGCCTCCCAAGAGGCGCGCGCGCTCCATCATCCCGGCGAGGCCGATCCCCGACTCGGCGACCGCGGCCGGGTCGAAGCCGCGGCCGTCGTCGGCGATCGTGACCAGGAGCCCCTCGGTGTGGCGAGTGATGGCGAGATGCGCGCCGGGCGCGCCGCTGTGCCGCGCCGCGTTCGCCAGCGCCTCCTGGATGATGCGGTAGACCTCGACCGTCGCCGTCGGCCCGAGCAGATCGTTATCGGGCTCAATATCGGCGGCCTCGACCACCACGTCGAACCCCGATTGGGCGGCGAGATCGCGCACGGCCCTCACGAGCCCGCGCTCCTCGAGCCGCGCCGGCCGCATGCGGTGCGAGAGGTCGCGGGTCTGCGCCAGCGCGGTGTCGGCGAGCTGCCGGGCGGATGCGACGCGTCGCCTGATCGTCGGCGTCGGCCCGCTGTCCATCGTCGCGTCCAGGGTCAGGGTCAGCGCCGTTAGCACCTGGCCGATGCCGTCGTGGAGCTCGCCGGCCACCCGGCGCCGCTCGTCCTCCTCGACGGTCAGCAGGCGCTCGCTCGCGAGGCGGAACAGGGCTGCGTAGCGCCGCGAGGTCGACGATCGCATGTCCGCCATCCACGCCACGAGGGCCGCGATCACGAACATGAGCGGCCATTCCGTGAGCTCCAGCGGCGGCTCGACGAGCCCGAACGCCTGCGCATCGGCATAGACGAGCAGCGGGATTGACACGAGGGCGATGCGGATCAGCGTGCCGCGCAGGCCGAACAGGAACGCATGGAGGACGAGCACCACGAACACGCAATGGAAGAGGAACTCGGCCGAGAGGGCCGCGGTGGAAAAGGCAAGGACGATGAAACCGACCGCGGCGAGGTCGAGGGTCCAATGGACGATCCGGGGCCGGCCGGCAGCGCCCAGGGCGGCGCGATAGAGCCGCCTCCACGGCGAAAGGGGATCTTCTGACAGAACGACACCCGGCTCCGGCGCGACCGCGAGCCCTGCGGTCGCCCGCGTCGCGGACGATGGAGTGGTCAAGACGGACCCCAAGAATGGCTGGTTTGGAGTATATGGACCCATGCAACCGCACACGGATGCTACGCGACACAGACGCGGGACCATCGCGTGGACGTGTGGCCGCGCCCTGCGGGGGGTGAGGAGAGGAGCAAGGGTGACGAAGACGGTGCGCAGGGGATTTGCGCTCATCGCGATCGGTGGCCTCCTGGTCTCGTGCTCGGGAGGCAAGGGAGCATCGGCCAGCGGGAACTCGCCGGTCGCGGCGACGGAGAAGGAGTGGGAGATCCACCTCAGCTCGACGACCCTGAGCGCGGGTGCGATCACCTTCAACATCTCGAACGAAGGGGACAAGCAGCACGAGTTCGTCATCCGCAAGACAGACCTGCAGTCGAGCGCGCTGCCCTTGAACTCGGACGGCGAGATCTCCGAGGACGCGCCACAGCTGACACCGGTCGGCGACCCGAGCGAGGTGGCCGAGATCGACCCCGGCAGCACCGACAGGACGATCACGGTCACACTCAAGCCGGGGCATTACGTGATCTTCTGCAACCTGCACGTCGAAGATCTGCTGCACTACCAGAAGGGAATGCACACCGACTTCACGGTCAGCTGACCGTGACGTCCCACGCGTCGGGCGCGGCGAAGGGCGGCGCCCACCGCGCTGACATGCGCCAATGACTCCCCGGCGACATCTGCTCACCGCGGCGGCCGCATGGCTCGTGCTGTCCGCGGTGAGCATGGCCGTGGTGGCAGGCGTCCAGATCCTGCCGGAGATCGCCTCCCGCGAGGCAGAGGTCGAGGATGCGGCCTTCGTGCTCCTCACCGTCGTCTCGATGCCCGTCCTCTGGTTCGTGGTGGTCGGTCTGGCCTATTCCGCGCTCCGCTTCCGAGCGCCTGCGGGTGACGTCGAGGACGGTCCCCCGGTGCATGGCCATCGGGGCTTCCAGGCCGGGTGGCTGGTGGTGACCTTCCTGCTCGTCATCGGGCTCTTCGTCTATGGCGCGGTCGGCCTCCTGGAGATCCGTGGCGCGCAGTCGGCCGACTTCGAGGTGCATGTCCGGGCCGAGCAGTGGAAGTGGCACTACACCTACCCCGACGGCCTGACCTCCGCGGACCTCCATCTGCCACTGGGCCGGCGCGTCCACCTCGTCCTCGAGTCCGACGACGTGATCCATTCACTCTGGCTGCCGGCGCTGGGGGTCAAGCAGGATGCCGTCCCCGGCCGCGTGACGCAGGCCTACACGACCCCCACCCTGGCCGGGATCTATGGCGGCCGATGCGCCGAGCTCTGTGGATTCGGGCACACCGGCATGACGACCACGGTGGAAATCGAGGACCAGGCGTCCCTCGACGCCTGGTTGCAGCAAGAGGAAGCGGAGCCTTCGAGTGGCAGCTGAACGACGCACCTTCCCGATCCTCGCGCCCGGGCTTCCGCGCGCCGTCATCGGTGCCGCGATCGGGGCGGCGATCGGGGCCGCCGGAGCCATCGGGCTCAATGGCGAGGCCGGCCAGATACTGGGCCTCGGCTACCTGTTCGCGCTCGTCGGCTTCCTGCTGGGGATCGGCGCGTTCCGGTTCTGGCTGACGTGGGCCATCGGCCGCGAGGTCGACGTCCACGAGGAGCACGCGGCCCACGGCACCGCCGGCGACTGGCGTAGGTACTTCCGGTTCACCACCGACCACAAGGTGATCGGCGTCCAGTACCTGGTGACCGCCTTCGTGCTCTTCCTCGTCGCCGGCACGGCGGCGATGTTCATGCGCGTGGAGCTCGCCCAGCCGGGACTCCTCACTGACAAGGACACCTACAACACATTCATGAGCACGCACGGGGCGATGATGATCACCGTCGCCCTGGTGTCGATCATCGGCGGGCTGGGGAACTACCTGGTGCCGATCATGATCGGCACGCGCGACATGGCGTTCCCCAAGGCGAATGCCCTGAGCTACTGGATGCTCCCGCTCCCGGTGCTGCTGGTGGCGATCAACCCGCTCCTCGGTGGCTTCGACAGCGGATGGACTGCGTACCCGCCGCTCAGCCAGCAGGCGAACCTCGGGCAGCAGGCCTACCTGATGGCCTTCGTGACCGTCGGCGCCTCCTCCATCCTCAGCGCGGCCAACTTCCTGGTCACGGTCTTCCGGATGCGCGCTCCGGGGATGTCACTGATGCGCATGCCGATCTTCGTCTGGGCGCTCACCGTGACCGCGACCCTGGCACTGGTCGCGACCTCGGTGGTCGCCGCCGCCTTCACGATGCTGCTCTTCGATCGGCTGCTGGGAACGTCGTTCTTCCGTCCCAGCCGCGGTGGGGACGCGATCCTCTTTCAGCACCTGTTCTGGTTCTACTCGCATCCCGCGGTCTACATCATGGCCGTCCCCGGGCTGGGCGCGATCCTCGAGATCGTGCCGGTCTTCGCCCGCAAGCCGCTCTTCGCCTACCCGCTCGCCGTGCTCTCGTTCATCATGATCGGCGTGCTCAGCTTCATGGTCTGGGCGCACCACATGTTCGTCAGCGGCATGGCGGAGTTCTTCCACATTCCGATCATGCTCACCACTGAGCTCATCTCCGTCCCGACCGGGGTCGTGTTCCTGACGGCGCTCGGCACGATCTGGATGGGGCGCCTGCACTTCAAGACGCCGATGCTCTGGGTCTTCGGCTTCCTGTGGGCCTTCGTCATCGGCGGCATCACCGGCGTCTACCTGGCCGATGTGCCGACCGACATCGTGCTCAGCGACACGTTCTTCGTGGTGGCGCACTTCCACTACACGATCGTCGGCGGCACGATCTTCGGCCTTTTCGCGGGGACCTACTACTGGTTCCCGAAGATCACCGGCCGCATGTACGACGAGCGGCTGGGGAAGATTCATTTCTGGTGGTTCACGATCGCCTTCAACGCCACCTTCCTGCCCATGTTCTGGCTCGGCATCGAGGGCATGCGGCGGCGCGTCGCCGACTACCCGCCAGAATTCGGACCGGTGAACCTGTTCGTCAGCTTCGCCGCATTCAACATCGCCCTGTCGGTGGCGGTCTTCGTCTACAACATGGTCCGCTCCTGGCGACGGGGGGAGAAGGCGGCGGCGAACCCGTGGAACGCGCAGGGCCTCGAGTGGCAGGTCTCCTCACCACCGCCGATCGAGAACTTCGGTGACATCCCGACCGTCACCGACACGCCCTACCAGTACGGCTCGCCGCATCTGCCGGCGCCGGTGTCCGGGCCGCCCGCTCCTGCCCCCGGCGCGGCCGGGCTGCGGCCCAAGCCATGACCAGCCACGCAAGCGGCGACCACGCCATCCTGGCGGGCGCCACCGAGGATCCGGTCGAGGCCCGGCGCAACATGCTGCTCGGGGTCAAGCTCGGCATCCTGTCGGAGGTGATGCTGTTCGGCGCGCTCTTCGTTGCCTACTTCGTCGTCCGCGCCGACAGCCCGTCGTGGCCACCGACCGGCCTCGAGCGGCCGGAGCTGCTGCTGCCCGGACTGAACACGATTCTGCTCGTCTCGAGCAGCGTCACGATGCAGCTGGGGGTCGCATCGGTCATGCGCAACGACAGGCGGCGGCTCTTGCGCTGGATGGGCGCCACGCTGCTGCTCGGAACGATCTTTGTCGGCATCCAGGGCTACGAGTTCGCGACCAACGGCTTCGGCCTGAAGGACGGCGTCTTCGGCTCGACCTTCTACACCCTCACCGGCTTCCACGGGGCCCACGTGCTCGTCGGGCTGATCTTCATTGCCATCGTTGCGAACCGCGCCCGACGCGGCCTCATCTCGGCCGAGCGTCACACGGCGGTGGAGGCGGCGAGCTACTACTGGCACTTCGTGGACGGCGTCTGGCTCTTCCTCTTCACGACCCTCTACGTGCTGTAAGCGGCTCAGCGGTCGGGGACGGGCCGCGGCTCGCTGGCGGCGAGTGCCGCGCGCCGGCCATCGGCCCGCCGGCTGCGGCGCGCATCGGCCTGCATCCACGCAAGGACGACCATCGCCACCGCGGCGAGCAGGAGCAGGTCGCCCGCGGCCCACATCACGAGGCCGCCGATCTGCTGGTCGACGAGCGGCGACGGCCCCCACGCGCGGTCGCTGCTCGCGTAGTGCGGATAGATGACCATCGGGGACCAGTAGATCGCCAGCCCCACCGCGGCATTGACCGGCATCTGGAGCACGAGGTACGCGAACCGCGCGCCGTGGCTCAGGCGGCGTGGGATGGGGTCGGCGGCGACGACCGGCCACCAGAAGAGCAGGCCCGCGACGAGGAAGACGACATGCTCGAGCACATGGAGGGTCGGATCCTCGAGCGCCGCCTGGTAGAGCGGGCTGAAATGCGCGAACCACATGACCGCGGTGAAGATCGGCCACGCGACCAGCGGTGAGGCAACGACGTGCACGACCCGCGAATGGAGGATCGGAAGGATGAGGTTGCGCCTGGTTCGCGGACCGACCGACCGCAGGACGAGCGTGACCGGGGCACCGATGGCGAGGAGCGGTGGGGCGACCATCGTCAGCAGGAGGTGCTGGACCATGTGGACGGTGAGGAGCTCCTCCGCGTACAGGTCGATGGCGGAGACGAGGGCGATGAGGATCGTCGCGATCCCCGCCAGCCACGCGGCGACGCGCCACCCCGGCACCGGGGTCTGCGGGTGCGCGGCTTTCACGCGGCGCACGAGGAGCAGGTAGCCGGTGGCCGCGATCGCCGCCGCGAGCCACGGCAACGGGTCGGGAACGATCGTCAGCAGCGTCCCGGGGAATTGCGGCGCGGGCGCCCCGGCCTCGTGGCCGTCGGCGATCCCGGCGACCAGGGACGCCATCGCGCCCCATCCGAGGACCGCTGCGAGGCGAGGCATCGGGTGCATCGGCTTCATGGTACTCACGGGCCGTCCTGCCGGGCGTGCCAGGTCCATATGCTCGGGGAGAGCAATCGCCAGTCCGCGGCGGCGGGCATAGGGCGTCAGCCCCTCTTCGAGGATCCTGTCGTTCCCCGTAAGCCGGCAATGACGCCGACGGCCAGCCCTGCGCGACGGCCCATGTCCGGGGGGACGCTGCCCCGACCCCCGGCGGCTGCTAGCGGAGGTGCAGGTCGACTCCCAAGAGGACGAGGGGCCACAACAGCACGGCGAGGACTGCTGAGAGGATCGGCAGCACTGCGTTGAGATGTGCGAAGAACGCGTGACCCGACGCCACGATCAGGCCAATGACGATGTAGACGATGCCCACGATTGACGAAAACCTGGATCTCATGCGACTCCCTGATGTCTCTGATCGGGTCTCCGACAGCTCACCACCGTCCGTAGTACCCGAAGGATAAGCGTACAGCGACGGTTGCGCGTCTCGAGCCTATCCGGGTCTTCACCTTGAGTCGCGAGTATGCCGCCACCGCCAAGTCACGCGGGGTAGCGGAGCACGGATCTGCTGAATGTGCAGCCGGCGCTGCACTTCCCCTTACGCCTAACCACCGCGCCGTGGAAGAGGTCAACGAAGCCCCACCCGGTGTACGCAAAAGGGTACGAACCGCGGTCGGGCAGGCCAACCGCGCGCTCCGGCCCAGTCCCTTCGATCCCTGATCTACGTGCCCATGTCGCCCTAGCCTATGCACCGGGCGGAGCGCCTTGACGCCGTCGCCGTTCGAACCTACGTTGCGCGTATGAGCTCAATGCGCCAGCCGCGCGCCTTTTACGAGGCCGACAGCTTGAGCACCGAGATCTACGACGCCCTGACGGCGAGCATCATCCCGGGCAGCTCCGTCGAGGGCGACATCGACTTCTACCTCCGACTGGCCGGGGAGACAGGCGGACCGATCCTTGACGTAGGGTGCGGCACCGGTCGGGTGGCCACGGCCCTCGTGGCGGACGGTCACGAGGTCGTGGGCATCGACCTCTCTGCGCCGATGCTGCGTCTTGCAGAACAACGGCGAGAGGCGTTGTCCGCCGATCTAGCGGAACGCCTCTCGTTCCATCAAGCGGACATGACGACGCTCGACCTCGGGCGCGACTTCGCGCTCGTTGTGGCGCCTTCTCGGGTCTTCCAGTTCCTGCTCACGACCGACGCCCAACGGCAGGCCCTGGCGGCTCTGCGATCCCACCTGCGCCCCGACGCTCGGCTTGTCCTGGACCTATTCGACCCACTGCTCGACCGCGTCGTCCCGAGCGCCGAGGTCACCGCGCGCGGCGGCGAGCTCGTTCATCCAACGACCGGAAACCGCGTCACCTGGGAGGTCACGGGGCAGAGGCCCGATCCCGCCCGCCAGCTCATCGTCGAGGACTGGGCAGCCAGTGAGATCGACGCATCTGGCGAGGTGCTTCGGACCGACACCGAACGGCTCACCCTGCGCTGGTCGTTCCGGAGCGAGATGCGGCTCCTCTTCGAGCTGGCCTGCCTCAAGGTCGTCGCCGACTACGGCGACTTCAGGGCGGACCGCCCGCCTACGGCCGCGAGCAAGTCTGGGTGCTGGGGAACGCGGAGGGTTAGCGGCACGCGCCGAGATTGGCGGCGCGCACGCTGTACTCACGTGGATACCCCATTTAGCGCGACATCACGGGAGGGGATGCCGTTGGCCGTCAGATCGGCCGTCAATCCGGCCGCTGGGCCACGCTACAGCGCCCTGTCAGCACCAATTCGTGCTCGAAGTGATGGAGCCGAAGGTGGGATTCGAACCCACGACCGTCGGTTTACGAAACCGATGCTCTACCCCTGAGCTACTTCGGCCGGCGCGAGGCGCGATTCTAGCAGCGGCCCCCGCCCCCCGCCATCGGCAGACCGAGGCAGCGCGACGCCTCCGACGGTGGAGCCGCACCGCCGGAGGCGCCTCGCAAATGGCTCGGATGCATCAGCCGGCCCGGGTGGCGCCTCCACGCTCCGGTCGTGCGACGAGGATGACGCCCACCGCTCCCATCGCCGCGAGGGCCACGCCGAGCAGGAGGACGAGCACCACCGCCGGTACCCCAGCACCGGCCGCCGCAGGAGTGGCGGGCGCGGCAGCCGCGCCCGCTCCGATGGTGATCGGGATCCGTCCACCCTGGGTGGTCTCGAGGCCCGAATGGCTGACGGTGAGCGCCCAGTCGCCGGCCGACGGGACGGTCAGCGTCGCGATCCAGCGGCCATCACCAGCGCTCCGCGCGGTCCCGGTCGCCGTTTCGCCCGACGACGCGTTCGTGAGGGTGAAGCGGACCTCGCCGTCGTTCACCGGGGTGAGCCCGTGCTGGAGGAGCGTCACCTGGACGTCCTGCGGCATGCCCGGCCGCCAGCCGGCGATCGAGCCCTGGTCGACGGAGACGGTCGCCCAGCCGCCGGCGAGGGCCGGGGCAATGGCGACGGCGCTCGCCGCGAGGGCGAGCAGAACGGAGGTTCGGAGGCGGCGCATCGGTCACTCCTGCGTGGTGCTGATGTGCCGGATACCCCTCAGGAGTCAGGCCGGTTCCCGGTGGCGTCAGGGCGCGCGCATCGACACGGCGAGCGCGAGCGTCCCGTCGCGGCCCAGGCCGGCCTCGAGGCGAACCACCGTCCCGCCCTCGTCCCAGACGAGCACGTCACCGACCAGCCGCGTCAGCTCCTCCCCGCTCCCACCATTGGCCCGATAGCGCAGGAGATGCGGCGCGCCGGAGATCCAGTAGCCGGCATGCCCGCGGACCGTGACCGGCTCGATCGTCACCCGGCCCTCGATGACCATCTTTCCCATGAGCTCGGGGTCGAGGTCGCCCGACAGGAACATCGCGAGCAGGCCGATCTGCGAGCCGCCGGCGGCCGGCAACGCGTCGCGCGCGCCCCAGACCAGCGAGACACGACGTCCGTCACTGGACCGATAGACCTCGTCCGGCGTCCCCACCTGGCCCGGCACGAGGAGCGGCACCAAGATCGCGGGGTCGTCGAGCGTCGTCGGGAGGCCGAGCGCGAGCCGTGTGCCGAGCGGCGTGTCCGGCACGTTCGGAGAGGGCAGTGCCTCGCTGAACAGGATCCGCAGCGGCCCGATGCCGAGGGCCCCGGCGGCCAGCGCCGCGCCGGCGGTGAGCAGGAGCGCGACGAGGGCGGCAAGCAGCGCGCGCCGCACGGCGCTCGGTGCGGGCCGGGCGGCGCGGAGGTCGAGCGCGGGCGCGGGCGGCCAGGTGACCGCGGCGGCGGCATCGGTCAGCAGGCGGTCGAGGGCGGCGTCGTCGATCACGCGTCGGTCAGACATCGGTCAGCCCTCGAGTCTCGAGCACGGCGCGCAGGCGGCCGCGCGCCCGTGAGAGGCGGGACTTCACCGTTCCCCGCGCGACCCCCAGCAGGGCGGCGGTCTCCGCCTCGCCGAGGTCGGCGAAGTAGCGGCACGCGATGACGAGGCGATCCCCGTCCGGCAGTGCCTCCACCGCGGCAATGACCGCGGCCGATCGTTCGGCGGCCAGCACGCCCGCCTCCGGGGATGGCGCGGCACGGCTCAGCGGATCCCGGCCCGCCGCGGTGGCGGCCCGCCCCCACGCCGCGATCCGGCGCCAGTCGGCGCGACGCAGGTTGCGGGCCCGGTTGCCGACGATCGCCAGCAGCCAGGGCGCGAACGGCTCGCCGGTCCGGAAGCGTGGCAGCGCGCGATGCGCATTCATGAAGGCCTCCTGCGTGGCGTCGGCGGCGCGGTCCGCGTCGCGCAGCACCAGGTACGCGGCACGGAAGGCCAGCGTCGCGTGCCGATCGACGAGCGCGGCAAACGCCGGCTCGTCACCCCCGACGGCGCGCCGCACCAGCTCGGCATCCGTGTCCGCTTCGCGTTCCGCATCCGTGAGCATCCCGGGTGGACGGCTCTCCACGTTGACGTTGTACCCCGCGTGTCGAGATGCGGTTCCGGCGGTAAGGGGTTCATTCTTGACTGAACGATCAGCACCAGCCGTCGGAGAGGACCGCATGACCAGCAGCAGCGCCAGCCGCCACAGCCCACCGATCATCGAGACCGAGCAGCTCACGAAGACCTACGGCGAGCATCAGGGCATCACGGAGGTCGACCTCACGGTCCGGGAGGGCGAGGCGTTCGGCTTCCTGGGACCCAACGGCGCCGGCAAGACGACCACCATCCGGACGCTGCTCGACCACCTGCGCCCCACGAGCGGGCGCGCGCTGGTGTTCGGCATCGAGACGACCGTCGACCCGGTCGCGATCCATCGCCGCGTCGGGTACCTGCCCGGTGAGTTCGTGCTGTACGACAAGCTGACCGGCGGTCAGACGATCGACTACTTCGCGAACCTGCGCGACGGGGTCGATCGGGCATACCAGGCCGATCTCGTGGAGCGCCTCGACCTCGATCCGTCACGGAAGTTCAGGGAGTACTCGAAGGGCAACAAGCAGAAGGTCGGCCTGGTGGTGGCGCTGCAGCATCGGCCCGAGCTCCTCGTCCTCGACGAGCCGACCTCCGGCCTCGACCCGCTCGTCCAGCAGACGTTCTTCGCGCTCGTGCGCGAGGCCAAGGCGGAGGGACGGACGATCTTCATGTCGAGCCACGTCCTGTCGGAGGTGGAGCGAACGTGCGACCGGGTGGCGATCATCCGCGACGGTCGGCTCACGCGCGTCGATCGAGTCGACGCGCTCCGCGACATGGCGCACCACCAGGTGGAGCTGCGGTTCGCCGGCCCGGCCCCGCGCGGCGAGTTCGTGGACCTTCCCGGGGTGAGCGACGTGACCGTTGAGGACGGCGTGCTGCGGATGCGCGTCGCGGGCTCGATCACGCCCGTCGTGCAGGCCGCCGCGCGGCACGAGCTCCTTGACTTCGTCAGCCGCGAGCCGAGCCTCGAGGAGACGTTCCTGGCCGAGTACGGGGCGCAGGCCCAAGAAGCGTCCGCCGCACAATGACGACCGCCACGACGCACCGCACACCAGTGCCGGCCGTCAGCCGCGTCTTCGGCTTGGGCAGCATCTTCGCGAAGACGCTGCGCGACTCACGTCGGGCGACGGTCATCGTCGGCGGTGCCATCGGCCTCCTGACCGTCGTCGTCGCGGCCGGCATCATCAGCCAGTTCGCGACGCCCGCGGCGCGGACCGAGATCCGCGGCATCGTCGACGCGGTCCCGCCGATCCTGCGCGGGCTGGCCGGCAAGCCGGTGAACGTCGAGACCCTCGGCGGCTACCTCCAGTACAAGTACGGCGGCTTCTTCCCGCTCGTCACCGGCCTGTGGTCGATCCTCGCTCTGTCCGGGACGCTTGCGGGCGAGTCGAGCCGCGGCAGCCTCGACATCGTCGCCTCGGCGCCGATCAGCCGGCGACGGATCGCGATCGAGAAGGTCCTCGGCCACCTGCTCATGATGGCGACCGCGATGGCGCTCACCGGCGGGGCGACCGCCGTAGCCGGCAGCGCGTTCGCGTCCCTGCCCGGGGACGCCATCTCCGCCGGCGCGGCCTTCTCGTACGCGGCTTGGCTGGGCCTGATGGCCCTCATCGCCGGGTCCGTCGCCTTCGCCCTCGCGCCGTTCGTCGGGCGCGGCGGGGCGGCCGGGATCGCGGGCGCGCTCATGCTCGGTGGCTTCCTCCTCAATGGCTACCAATCGGCGATCCCCGAGCTGGCGCCGTTCGCGAGCCTGAGCTGGTTCTCGTGGACGCAGAACCACATCCCGCTCGCCGGCAGCTACGACTGGACGTCGCTGGCCATCGTCGCGCTCGTGACGCTTGCCCTGCTGGCGGTCGGCATCGAGGCCTTCGTGCGCCGCGACCTGGGTGCCACGACCGCCATCCCCGGGCCCCGGTTGCCGCGAGCCCTGCTGGGCCTCGGCGGACCCGTGCGTCGCGCGAGCAGCGAGCGGCTCCCGACCGCGCTCGGTTGGGGGATCGGGCTGGGACTGTTCGGGCTCGTGATCGCGAGCTCCGGTGGCTCGTTCATCGACCAGATCGCGAAGTCGCCCGACTTCATGAGCGCCATGACGCGGCTCTTCCCGGGCACCGACATCGCGACCATCGGCGGCTTCCTGGAGCTCGTCTTCATCGAGTTCGGGCTCGTGCTCGTCGGCCTGGCCGCGGCCGCCCTGGTCGGTGGCTGGGCCTCTGACGAGCGCTCCGGCCGGCTCGAGCTGCTGCTGGCCGCCCCGGTCGCGCGGCCGCGGTGGCCCACCTCCGGGGCAGTGGGCGTGCTCGCGGCGATCGCGATCATCGTGGTCCTCACCGCGGTCGGGATCGGGATCGGGACGCTCGGCGCCGGCGGCGAGGTCGCGACGCCGGTCATCGGCACCGCCGCCATCGGCCTCTACGCCGCCGCCATGAGCGGCGTGGGAATCGCGGCCGGCGGCCTCATCGGTCCGGGGCTGGCCGCCCCGACCGTGGCCGGCCTGACCGTCGTGACGTGGCTCATCGATCTCGTCGGCGGCGACCTCGGCCTGCCCGACTGGATCCACCAGCTCGCGCTGAGCACCCACATGGGCCAGCCGATGCTCGGCACCTGGGACCCGGTCGGCGTCGCCGCCTGCGCGGTCCTGGCACTCGGTGGCGCGGCGCTCGGGGCGTGGGGCTTCGCGCGGCGGGACCTGCGGGGTTAGGGAGCGTCGCCACTCGACTGCGGTCGCGGGCGGCCGCTCCGCGCGTCACCACCCCGCCGTGACATGGTGCCTCACATGCCGCAGGTGACAGCGTGCGTCACGAGCGCATGGTGACAGTCGGCACACCCGCCCGCCGAAGGCCCCCGAGCGGCTCCAGCCGACTATTCCGGGCGCACCCAGCCGTGGAGCAGCTCGTCGTGGAACTGGCGCTCGGCGGACGGCGCTCGCCGTGGCACCGGCGCCATCGGCGCCCTGCCCTCTGCGGCGAGGACGTAGTACGCGCAGACATCGGTCAGCGGGCAGAGGCCGCAGATCGGTCGTGGCGCGCGGCAGGTGTCCCGGCCGTGCCGGATCGTCTCGACGTGGAAGGGGTACATCTCGTCGGGTGACAGCACCGCCTCGAGCAGGTCGTGGGCGCGGTCGAGCGGCGTCCGTGGCGGAAGCATGCCGAGCCGCGACGTCACGCGGTGCACGTGCGTGTCGACCGGCATCGCCGCTCGCCCGAAGTTGAAGAGCAGGATGATGGCGGCCGTCTTGCGACCGATCCCCGGCAGGCTGATGAGCCAGTCGCGCGACGTCTCCAGCGGCCACGCGCCGAGGAACGAGAGGTCCCAGGTCCCGTTCGTGGCCGCGTGCACCTCGGCGAGGACGGGCTGGATGCGGCGCGACTTCGTCGGTGCCAGCCCGCCGGGCTTCAGGACGAGGGCCAGCTCATCGGTCGGCGCGGCGAGCACCTCGTCCCACGACCCATACCGCTCCCGGAGCGCGGTGAAGGCGCGGAACGAGTTCGTGTCGGCGGTGTTCTGCGACAGGATGGTGAGGATGAGCTCGCTGACGGTGTCGACCCGCGGTCCCGCCCAGGTCGGGTGATCGTACCGATCCCCGAGCCGTTCAAGGACGACCTCGGCCAGCGCGCGCCGCTTCCGACGGTCCGCGGCAAGCTTCTGCGCGCTCGGTCCGCGGCGCTTCCGCGGGCGCGCGGTGGGGCTCATGGGCTTGCCAGCGACAGACCGATGCCGATGCCGCGCGCGAGGCGCGCGGCCGCGTCGGCCAGCAGACGCTCGGTGTCGACCATGGCGGTCGCGAGGTCCATCGGTCCGTCGGGGATCGGCTGCACGAGCGTGAGCGCCCCGACCGCGCTGAGCGTCGCCGCCCCGGGCCCGAGGCCACCGGTGAGGAGCACGACCGGGGTGTGGCGTGCCGATGCCAGGGTCGCGACGCCCATCGCCGCCTTCCCCGACAGGGTCTGGGCATCGGCGCGTCCCTCGCCGGTGATGACGAGGTCGGCAGCCTCGAGCGCCGCGTGGAGCCCGGCGAGCTCCGCCACGACCTCCACGCCGGGCCGTACCGTGGCGTGCGTGAAGCCGAGGAACGCCGCGGTCGTGCCGCCGGCCGCGCCGGCACCGGGGATGTCGGCCACCAGGCGCCCCGTCGCGGCCTCGATTGCTCGCCCGTAGGTCGCGAGCGCCGCATCCAGCTCCGCGACCGTCGCCGGGTCGGCCCCCTTCTGCGGGGCGTAGGTGGCGGATGCGCCGCGTGGTCCGCAGAGCGGGTTCGTGACGTCGGAGGCGATGACGAGGCGGGTCGTCGCCAGCCGCGGGTCGAGGCCGCTCGCGTCGATCGTGGCCAGCTCCCCGAGCGCGGCGCCGCCCTCCGGCAGCTCCGCACCGCTCGAATCGAGCAGCCGAGCGCCCAGGGCGCGGAGGATGCCGGTGCCGCCGTCGTTCGTTGCGCTGCCGCCCAGCCCGATCGTGATCCGCCCGACCCCGGCATCGAGCGCGGCGCGGATGAGGTCGCCGGTGCCGCGGGTCGAGGCGCGTCGCACGCTGTCGGCGGTTCGCTCGTCGGGGGCGAGGCGTGCCAGCCCCGACGCGGCAGCCATCTCGACGAAGGCACCACGCCCGCCGTCAACGACGAGCCAGCGCGCATCCACCGGCCGGCCGAGGGGGTCGGTCGTCGTCGTCGTGCGCTCGGTGGCGGCGTCACCGAGCGCGGCGCGGACCGCGGCGAGCGTGCCTTCGCCGCCGTCGGCCATCGGCTTGATGGTCACCCCGTCGTCCGGGCGGATGCGCGCCCAGCCGGCGGCGATCGCCCGCGCCACCCCGACCGAGTCGAGTGCGCCACCGAACGAGTCGGGGGCAACGAGCACGGACAGCGGGCGGTCGAACATGCGCCCGATGATACGGGCTCAACCCCTCAGAGACCGATGATCGTGCCGTCCTCGCCCGGGTTTGCGTCGTTCGGCCAGCCCTCTTTCACTCTCCCGTCATGGCATAACTGGGGCAGGCTCGCCCCTCCACGCTCAAAGCACTGCGCTGAGGTGGAAATGCTTGACATGCTGCATGTGACGCACGCTGTCACGGCGAGCAGCCCACGCTCGGCGCGGCCGTCTGCCGGACCCGGCCCGCTATCCCTTGAGGTGCTTTCGGCGGTCGAGATACGCCGGGATGGTCCGCATCGGAGGCCGTAGCTCGTCGCCGATCTCACGGACCTCGAGGCTGAACCGATCCCGATCTTGGACGATCACCTTCATCCCGCGGCCGACCTCGGTGAGGAGCTCGATCCGGTGCCGCTCCTCCAGCTTGCGAATCGCGCCGGCGAGGATCACGTACGCCATCTGCGACAGGTTGCCAAGCGGCTGGTTGCGATGGATCCGCCGCTCGAGGTCGACCTGGCCGATCGCCGGCAGCCCGTACTGCTCGATGACGTCGATGAGAAGCCCGATCTCGACCGCGTAGCCGGTGAAGAACGGCAGGCTCTCGAGGAGCGCCCGGCGCCCGGCGTACTCGCCGGAGAGTGGCTGGATCATGCCCGACAGCTCGGGGAAGAACAGGTTGATCAGGGGGCGCGCCATGAGCTCGGTGACCCGGCCGCCGCCCTCCGGCATCAGGGTGGCGCCCTCCTTGATCGGGCGCCGGTAGAAGCCCTTCACGTACTGGATCCGCGGCTCGCGCAGCAGCGGGCCGAGGAGGCCGGTCACGAAGCGCGGCTGGATGTTGCGGATGTCGGTGTCGATCCAGGCCACGATGTCGCCGTCGAGCACGTGGAGCGACTTCCAGAGCGCCTCGCCTTTGCCCGTCATCGAGCCGAGCTCCGGGAGAATCTGGGAATGGCGCACGACCGCCACGCCGAGCTCGGTCGCGATCTCGACGGTGCGGTCGGTGCTGTCGGAGTCGATGACGAGCAGCTGGTCGATGAGCGGGACGCGGTCGACGAGCGCGGACCTGATGCGTTTGATGACGAGACCGATCGTCCGCTCTTCGTTGAGCGCCGGCAGCCCGACGCTCACGGTGAGCCCCGCCTTCTCCTTGAGTGCGACGAGCTTGTGGACGTCGCTGAACTCGCCGGCATGGAAGGTGTTCTCGGCGAACCACTTGTCGACCACCGACGGCAGCGCGTGGCTCCGCTCGGCATACGCATCGGCGTGGGCCAGCGTGCCCTCGGCGGCACGCAGCTCGTCGAAGGTGGCGGTGCCGAGCGTCTGCTTGGTCTTGACCACGATGACGGTCGCGCGGGCCTTGCTGACGACCGCCTCGGGGACCGAGCCGAACAGGTAGCGGCCATCGGACCCGTGGCGGGCGTCGGATGGCTGCGCGCCGGCGCCCATGACGACGAGGTCGTGGCTCGCGGCCTCGCGAATGATCGTGGTGCGGACGCTCGTCCCCTCACGGAGCAGGCCGGTCACCTGCCGCCCGCCCCCGTGCGCGCGTACGAACGCGTCGAGCGCCTCCTGCTCGCGGGCCAGGGCTCGATCGCCGATCCCCTTGGGCACGATGTGCATGACCACGACCTGCGCCCCGAATCGCTTGCCGAGGTCGCGGGCGAGCCGAATGGCGAGCTCGGCGTGGGGACCGCCGCGAACCGGGACGAGGATCGAGCGCACGTGGTCGAGACCGCGCTGCTTGACGACCGCGATGTCGCACGGCGACTCGCGGACGACCGCGTCGATGGTGGTGGTGAAGACCGATGGCGGGCGGGGCTCCGCACCGGCGAGGAGCGCCTCGGTGGCCTCCGCCTCGGCGCGAGCGGCCTGTGCCGAAGTCCGTGGCCCGCCCCAGCCGAAGATGACGAGATCGGTCCCCTCCTCGGTCACCGCCTCGATGACCCCGTCGGCGGCACGGCGGCCGATGCGGACCATCGTGCGCAACTCCACCCCCTCCTCGTCGCCGAAGTCGAGGACGCGCTGGAGGAGGCGTCGCGCGGTGCGCGCCTGGTGCGCGCCCTCGGAGAGGCTCACCCCCTCCGGGACCTCGACGATGCCGAGGGCGGTGATCTCGGTCGGGCGTCCGTTCGCGATCCCGGATCCGATGCGGACGAGATCGCGCGCCGTCCGCGGGTTCGCGAGCGGCAGCAGGATCCGGTACGGCTCGCGCCGACGTGGCGCCATCTACCCGGTCCGCGACTCGGCGCGCATCGTCCGCCAGCGCGTCACGAGGTAGGGCTTCAGCTCCTCGAACTCGCGCGCCTGCTCGTCGATCACCCGCTCGGCCTGGTCAGTCGTCATCTCGAGCGTCTGGCTGATGAAGCCGGCCGTGCGCCCGAAGTAGAGCGGGGTCAGCGCGGCGAGGAGCCGCTCGCGGTCCGCGCCACGGCGGTGAAAGGCGACGAGGGTGTCGTACAGGCAGCGCACCCAGAGCTCGGCCGGGAAGTGGAACGAGCTCGGGTCCTCGGGAAGGTCGAGATTCATGACGCGCTCGAGCTGCTCCTCGGCGAGCATCTCGGCCCACGTGTCACGCTGCGTGAGCCGCGCCTGCTCGAGGTTGTCGACCAGCTTGGCGTGGTTGACGCTGATCTCCTCGGGCGCGATGACGCGCTCGAAGCCGTACTCCGGGATCGCGTGCGAGCCGCGGACGCGGAGCCACCGGTCCTCGTAGCGGCCCGCGAGCCGGAACAGGGTCCCGACGACCTGTCGGAACATCGGCCCCAGATCGGAGGCGGGATCCTTCGCGTCGTGGATCTTCGCGCCGAGCCGGGCCTGACAGACGGCGAAGCCCTCGTTGATCGCGCTATGGGTCATCCAGATGTCGATCCCGAAGCGCGCGGTCAGCTGGTCGAACGTGTCGAGCTCGAGGTAGCGCCCCACGAGGTCACCGCTCGCCGCGAAGTCGCCGCCGATCGGCTGCCGGATCCGCTGCCCGTAGAGGGCGCGGGTCAGCGGGTAGGCGATGTTGTTGGTGATCGTGCCGTCGTACTTGTAGCGGCTGTAGAGCGGCGCCACGAAGTCGTAGCCGCCCTTGAGGATCGGTCCCGCCAGCAGCTCGACCCACTCCGGGACGATGCTGCGCAGGTCCGAGTCGACCATGACCATGGCCCGGACCTTGAGCTCGCGCGCGACCTCGAACAGGGCGCGCACCGCGGTCCCCTTGCCGCTCGTGCCCTGGTAGGTGAAGCTGATGCGCTGCAGCTTGTGGCGGGGTGAGACGAGGATGATCTTCTCGATGTAGTCAGGGCTCTCGGTGCTCACGGCGACCCGCGGCGTGTCGTCGGGCGAGCCGCCGTCGGAGTTGACGAGGATCGGCTTGAGGTCGGGGAAGTACTGGACCATGCCGGCCGTCGCCGCGCGCACGACGTAGCCGATCGTCTCGGCATTGCCGAAGCTCGGGATGCCGACCATGAGATCGGCGCTGCCGACTCGCCGAACTTCGGCAAGCCCCTGCTCGTCGAGTGCCGAGTGGGGGACGGCCGATGCGTGGGACGTCAGAAGAGGGGCCTCCTCGCAGGCTGCTCGCGTGCTGGCGCTCAGGTGCGCTCGGGGTCGGTTGAAGGGTAGCACCGCGCGCCGCGGCTCAGGGCCGGGGCTGGCGGTCCGGGTGATCCGCGATGTGCCGCATTGCGCGGGGCCGCGCGAAGAGGCGGCCGAGGATGTTGCGCCTCACCTCCGGCTCCGCCGAGAGCTTCACCCACTCATCTGTTCGCTCCCCCGGCCGATAGGTGCTGTTCTGGTGCTTTGCCACGTAGTGGCTGAAGCCGTTCGCGCGCCAGGTCGCGATCCAGTGCTCGACCGGCCGCCTGACGGCCGGGGTGACACGGATCTGTGGGCCGCCGCTGACGATCCCCTCCAGCAGCCGCCGCCGCTCGAGGTACGGCACGTCATGGAGTCCCTGCCCGTCGAGCTCGACGAGGTCGATGACGACGAAGGCGCGGGCGCGCTCGGTCTCGCGCGGGTCCGGGACGGTGCCGGTCAGCCCCTCCTCTTCGATCGCTGCTGCAAGGTGCGCCGCTGCGCTCCCGGCGCCGACGAATGGCTGCGAGGTCCAGATGCCGTCGAGCAGGGCCTGGTCGGCATCGATGACGTCGGGAAGGAGCGTGATGAGCTCATCGAACCCCTGCGCCTCGTTGCCGCCGCGATCGGTGAGCAGCACGCGGCCGCCGTCGAGGCGGGCCATGAGCCGATCTCCCCGCCAGCACGGCTCGAACAGCCATTCCACGGAGCTGACGACGGCAGGGTCGTCCGAGGCGAGCTGCGGCAGGTCGCGATCGGTGCGCGGCGTGCCGGGTGGCGCCGGGACGGGATGGCGTGGCATCGTCGCCACAGAGTACCGCCGCCGGGCCGCGACGTTCATAGCGGCCCGGGGGTCACTCCCTGGCGGCGTAGAGGTCGAGCTGCCGCTCCTCGACGGTGGCGCCGACCTGCTCGCGCATCTGATCCCAGGCGTCGATATCCCACTCCCCGACGAAGGTGATCGCGGTGCCGTCCTTGCCGGCGCGGCCGGTGCGGCCGATGCGATGCACGTAGGTGTCCGCATCCTCGGGGATGTCGTAGTTCAGGACGTACGGCAGGTCGGTGATGTCGAGCCCCCGGCTCGCCACGTTCGTCGCCACCAGGTACTGGATCTTGCCGGCCTTGAAATCGGCGAGGGTCCGGTCCCTCTCGCGCTGCGAGAGGCCGCCATGCAGCGCGGCCACGTTGCGACCGCGGCGGCTGAGCGTCATCGCCAGCCGGTCGACCCCGATCTGCGTGTGGCGGAAGACGAGGAGCCGATCGAACTGGAACTCCTTCGTGATCTCGAGGAGCGCGGGCACCTTGTCGCGCTCGGCGACGAAGACGACGACCTGGCGGACGGTCTCGACCGTGCGCTGCTCCGGCCTGACCGAGACGCGCGTCGCATCGCGGCGCATGAATCGATCGCAGATGCGAAGGATGGCGTACGGCATGGTGGCGGAGAACAGCGCCGTCTGGCGCTGGCGCGGACAGCGGGAGAGGATCGTCTCGACATCGACGATGAAGCCCATATCGAGCATCCGGTCCGCCTCGTCCAGGATGACGGTGTGGACGCGTTCCAGGCGAAGCTCGCCGCGACGGATGAGGTCGAGGACACGTCCCGGAGTGCCGACCACGACCTGCGCGCCGTGCTTGAGGGCGCTGATCTGGCGGTCCATGCTCGAGCCGCCGTAGATGGCGACCATGCGCACGTTGCGGAACTGGCCGATCTTCTCGATCTCCTCGGCGACCTGGACGCAGAGCTCGCGGGTGGGGGTGAGGACGAGCGCCTGGACCCAGCCGGCGGCGGGATCGACCTTCTCGACGATCGGGATCCCGAAGGCGGCGGTCTTTCCGGTCCCGGTCTGCGCCTGCCCGATGAGGTCCTCGCCACGGCGCAGCGGCGGGATGGCGCGCTCCTGGACCTCGGTCGGAATGACGTAGCCCATCCGCTCGAGGGCGCGGGCGATGGTGACGGGGACCTCCACGTCGCCGAAGCGGTGCTGGCTCGCACGGGCGAGCACGGCCGCCAAGAGCGGCGAGTCGACCGCGGCGTCGGGATCGGTGCCGGTCAGCTCAGCGGCGATCGGCTGGTCCGCCGGGCGCTGCGCGGGGGCGCGCTTCCGCGCCCGAGGGCGTCGAGCACGCGGTTCCGCCTCCGAGGCGGTATCGGTCTGAGGCAAATGGTTCTCCAATGGTTCGAATGATGCGGCATCTCGCATGCAGCTCGGAGGGCGCGCGCTCGCGCTCGGCGCGGTGGCGCACGACTCACGCTCCGGGGCGGTGCCGCCCTGCGGATGCTACCACGCATCGGCCTCGGGTCAGGTTGCCTGGTCCTCCGGCGCGCCGGGTGCATCGATGGCCGGCGCCCCCGCCCGATGCTGGGGGTGCCGTCGCAACCGATGGCCGAGCAGGCCGTGGGTCGGCGACAGCACGAAGGCCACCAGGAAGATCGCGGTGGCGAGCAGGACGATCGTGCCGCCGGACGCGATCCCGAGATGGAACGACAGGTAGTAGCCGGCCATGCCGATGACGGCACCGATGGCGGCACCGAGCGCGATCATCGGCCCGAAGCGGTCCACGACGAGACGAGCGGTCGCCGCGGGGGTGACGAGCATGGCGAGGACGAGGATGATCCCGACCGCCTGGATGCTGACCACGATCGTGACGGTGAGGAGGACCAGCATGAGCAGGTCGAGGCCGAAGATCGGGTAGCCGAGAGCGGCGGCGAGCGTGCGATCGAAGCTGACGAGGAGCAGCTCCTTGTGGAGCACGACGAGCAGGCCGATCACGACGAGGCCCGTTGCCGCGCTGATCGCGATGTCGCGCGCTCCCACGGCCTGGAGGTTGCCGACCAGGAAGCCGGTGAGGTCGCCCTGGAACGTGCGCCGGGTGCTGATGAGCACGATGCCGAGCGCAAAGGCGGCGGCGAAGAAGATCCCGATCGCGGCATCCTCGCGAATCCGGCCGCTCCGCGAGACCCAGCCGATGGCGAGCGAGGTGAGCAGGCCGGCGGCGAGCGCGCCGACGAGGATGCTCACGCCGAGGAGGTAGGCGATGACGATGCCCGGGAACACGGCGTGGCTGATTGCGTCGCCGATGAACGACAGCCGGCGCACGATGACGTATGCCCCGATCGCGCCGCAGGTGGCGCCCATGATGAGCACCTCGGCCAGCGCGCGGAGGACGAAGTCATAGCCGAGCGGATCGGTGAGCCACCCCATCGTCAGGTGCTCCGCCGCGGGGCCGCGGCCGCGTCGTCCGGGGTGTGGTGGCCGCCGGCGTGGACGTGCGTGTGGTTCCCGGCCTCGACGATGAGCATCTCGCCGCCGAACGTGGCGTGGAGGGTCGGTGCGGTGAAGGTCTCGGCGGGTGGCCCGAACGCGACGAGGCGACGGTTGACGAAGGCGAGGAGGTCGCAGGTCGCGGCGGCCGACTCGAGATCGTGCGTGGCCTGGACGATCGTGACCCCGCTGTCCCGCAACTCGCCGAACAGCGTGCCGATGACCCGCTCGGTCGTCTGGTCGACGCCGGTCATCGGCTCGTCGAGCAGGATGACGGCCGCCTCCTGGACGAGCGCACGGGCCAGGAAGATACGCTGCTGCTGGCCTCCTGAGAGGGCGCCGATCTGGCGGTCAGCGAGCGCCCCGGCGCCGACCCGGTCGAGTGCACCGAGCACGGCGCGATGGTCTTCCGCGCCCGGCCGCCGGAGGACGCCGAGCCGCGGGTAGCGGCCCATCAGCACGACGCCGGCGGCGGTGATCGGGAAGCTCCAGTCGACCGCCTCCCGCTGCGGCACGTAGGCGACGCGCTGGCGGTCGCGCGCGACGAGGACGCCATCGAGGGTGACCGTTCCCTCCATGAGCGGCGTCAGGCCGAGAATGGCACGCAGCAGGGTGCTCTTCCCCGAACCGTTCGGACCGATGACGCCCGTGATCGAGCCCCGCGGCAGGAAGAGGCTGATGTCGCGCAGGACGAGCTCGTCGTAGCCGGCACTCACGTCGACGAGGCGCAGGCCGGGGGCTGTATCGAGCGACATGCCGACATGATACGCAGTATCGCGTGTGGTACGGTCAATCCGATGGCAACCAGCGGATCATCCACGACCGCCGATCGGCTCGCCGCGGCGGGCGAGCGCGTCACCGAGCAGCGCCTGGCGATCGCCGCCGCCCTCGCCGCGGCGGGCCGCCAGGTCTCGGCCGCCCAGCTCTACGACTCGATCCGGCGCAGCGAGCCTCCGATCGGGCGCGCGACCGTGTTCCGCACCCTCGAGCGTCTCGTCGAGGCGGGCGTGGCGCGGCGCCTCGACGCCGAGGGTCGCGCCTCGAGCTACGTCGCCTGCCAGCCCGAGCACCATCACCATCTCTCCTGCAGCTCGTGCGGCGGGGTCGAGGAGATCCCGGAGAGCTGGGTGGCACCTCTCGCCCGGCGTGCGACGAGGGAGCTCGGATTCGAGATCGAGGATGCGCGCCTCGACTTCTACGGCCGATGTCGCCGCTGCCGGAAGGGCTGACAGCGCCCGGCTCCCGGCGTCGTCGGCGGGTCGCGTGCTGACCGCATGAGATTCCGTGTCGTGATGGGCAGGGGCATGCCCGTCATGCTGCTCGTCGCCGCCGCGATCGGCTGCACATCGACGCCGGACCCGTCGGGGGCTCGGCTGCCGGTCGTGGCCACCACGACCCAGGTCGGCTCCATCGCGGCCGAGGTAGGCGGGACCGACATCTCTCTCCGCGTGCTCCTGCCTCCCGGAGCCGAGGCGCACGATTACGAGATGACGCCCGCCGACGCGGCCGCCGTCGAGGATGCGGCGATCGTGCTGAAGAGCGGCGCCGGCCTCGAGTCGTGGCTGGACCGCGCGCTCGAGAACATCGGGGGCAGTGACAAGGTGCGCGACATGAGCGCCGGCGTCGCCCTCCGCACCTCGGCCGAGGGCGGGACCGATCCGCACTACTGGCTGTCGGGCCCGAATGCGATCCGGATGGTCACGAACGTGCGCGATGCGCTCGCCGCCGCACAGCCCTCGGCAGCAGCGCGCTTCCGGCAGCGTGCCGATCTCCTCGGCGCGCGCCTCCGGTCCGCGGACGCACGGGTTCGGCAGCTCATCGCCGATGTCCCCGCCGCACGACGAAAGATCGTCACCAACCACGACGCGCTGGGCTACTTCGTGGCCGAATACGGCCTGACATTCGTGGGCTCGGTCTTCCCCAGCCTCGACGTCTCGTCGGAGCCCGATCCGTCGACGCTCGCCGCGCTGGTCGAGACGTTGCGGGCGGAGCACGTCACGGCGATCTTCAGTGAATCGGCGGTGAACCCGAACCTTGCTCGGACCATCGCGGCCGAATCCGGGGCGCGCGTCGACGACGACCCTCTCTACACCGACTCGTTGGGACCGCCGGGATCAGGCGCGGAGACGCTCGACGCCATGCTCGTCCACGACGCCACCGTCATCCACGACGCGCTCACGGGGGCGTAGGGCGGGCCAGGCCCTCAGGACACGGCGCCGGCAGCGACCGGGCTGTCGGCTGGCGCCATGCGGTTGCCATCCCCACTGACCCGTCCGTAGCCGGTCGGGTGGACCTCCTTCCAGGCCCACGCGTCGGCGAGCATCTCCTCGAGCTTGCTGTGCCGCGACTGCCAGCCCAGCTCGCGGCGCGCACGCCGCGACGAGGCGACGAGGACCGGCGGATCGCCCATCCGGCGCTTCACGGCCCGCGCCGGCACGGCACGGCCGGTCACCTTGCGCGCGGCCTCGACGACCTCGCGGACGCTGAACCCGGCCGCCGAGCCGAGGTTGTAGACCTCCAGCGACGGGTCGCCCTCGCCGGTCGCCTCGAGCGCCAGCAGGTGCGCGTCCGCCATGTCGCGGACGTGGATGTAGTCGCGGATGCAGGTCCCGTCGGGGGTCGGGTAGTCCTGCCCGAAGATCTGCACGTGGCTCGCCTCGCCCGCCGCCACTCGCAGCACGAGCGGGATGAGGTGCGTCTCCGGATCGTGATCCTCTCCGTTGCGCTCCGTGGCACCGGCGACGTTGAAGTAGCGGAGGCTGATGGCACGGAACCCGTGGGCGGCGGCGAACCAGCGCATCGCGCCCTCGAAGGCGAGCTTCGTCGCGCCGTAGGGGTTGATCGGCTCGGTCCGGTCGGCCTCGGCGATCGGGACCCGGCGGGGCTCGCCGTACACCGCTGCCGTCGAGCTGAAGACGATCCGGTTCACGTTCGTCATCCGCATCGCCTCGAGCAGCGCCACCCCGCCGGCCACGTTGTTCCGGTAGTAGATCCCGGGGCTCGTCATGCTCTCGCCGACGAGCGACTTCGCGGCACAGTGGAGGACGGCGTCGATCCGGTCGGCCTCCAGGACGCGCTCGAGATGCGCCTGGTCGCCGATGGCGCCCACCTCGAGCCGCGCGCCGTCGACGACCGCCGCCGCGTGGCCGGTCGACAGGTCGTCGAAGACGGTCACGGTGTGACCGTCGGCGATCAGGGTCTCGACCGTGGTCGAGCCCACGTATCCCGCACCGCCGACCACGAGGAGGCGCATCAGCGGGCGCCGGCCGCTGCGGGCTGAAGCGCCTCGGCGGCACTGCGTGCCAGCTCCGCGCTGAAGCGAGTGGCGATCGTGGCGGCACCCGCGCCGGCGGCCGCGCGAAGGTCGTCGACCCGGCGCAGTCGGCCGGCCGCCTTCACCTGGACGCGCGGGCCGACGCTGTCGCGAAGGAGCGCCGTGCGCTCGATCGTGACGCGCGCGGTCCCGGTGCCGGTGCCGGTGACCACGTAGTCGGCGCCGGCCCGTTCGGCGATGCGGCAGGCGCGGCGCAGGTGGTCGGCCGGCAGCGGCTCGGACTCCACGATGACGCCGGCCACGCCGAGGGCGGAGTGCACCATGTCGATGACCGCCAGCATGTCGTTGAGGACGGTCTCGTCGTCACCGGACAGGAGCGCGCCGCCATTGATGACGAAGTCGATCTGCGCCGCGCCGTGCTCGAGCGCCTTGCTCGCCTCGAAGGCCTTCACCGCGAGCAGCTGTCCGCCGTGCGGGAAGCCGACGACGGTGCCGAGCCGGACCCGCGAGCGGCCGAGCTGCCGCTTGGCGGCCTTCACGAGCCACGGGCTGACGGTCACCGCCGCAAGCTCGTGCTCGGTGGCCAGCGCAACGGCTGTATCGAGGTCGGCAAGGGTCGCGTTGGCGCCCGTCAGCCGATGCTCCAGGCGTGGGGCACGCCGCCCGCTCGTCATCGCGCGATTTCCGGTCCTCGTCCGTCGGGGTAGGGACCGCCGATTGTAGCAGCGCCCTCGCGCCGTGCCGCTCGTCGGAAGCGGCCGGATCGACGGCCTTCCGGTGCGCCGGTGCACCGCTCAGTCGGTGGGCGGCGGAGCGTCCCTGGCAAGCTCCCGCGCGATGGCGATGAGCGTCTCGCGACGGTTGAGTTCCGGGTCGTCGAGGACGCGTTCGAGGAGCGTATCGAGGATCGCGCCGACCGCCGGCGACGGACCGATGCCCAGTGCCGTCTGCAGGTCGTGGCCATCGATCGCCAGGCGGCCGGCGAGGATCGCCTCGTCTGCCGCGGTGACCGCCCGGATGCGCGCGACGAGCGCGCGCTGGCTCGCCTCCCCCGCGGCGCTCACCCCCGAGGCGGCGTTGTCGGCGCGCCGCAGCGCGAGGAGGAGGTCGAGACGGTCGCGGCCGACGCGGCGCAGGAAGCGCCGCACCGCGGCATCGGTCCATGTCGGCTCGTACGCGAACATGTGGTGGCGGATGGCGTGGCTGACGGCGGCGATCTCTCCTGCCGGCAGGCGAAGCCGGCGCAGCGCGCGTTCCGCCAGATCGGCGCCGACCCACTCGTGGCCGATGAAGTGCCCAGCCGTGAGGGTCGTGGCCTTGCCGACGTCATGGAAGAGCGCGGCGACCCGCACCAGCGGCGGCCGGCCGGGCGCCGCGTCGACCGCGCGCAGCGTGTGGTCCAGCGCGTCGCCGGGGACGCGCTTCGCCTGTGGCACGCCGCGCAGGGCGGCGACCTCCGGCAGCACCACGCCCAGGATGCCGAGCTCCTCCATGAGGCGCAGCGCCAGCGACGGTGGCGCATCCGCGGTCAGCATGCGGAGCAGCTCGTCGCGGATCCGCTCGCCCGAGACGGTGGCGACGGTCGGCGCCAGCTCCCGGATGGCGGCGGCGGTCGCGGGGTCGATGCGCAGCCCGAGGCGCGCCGCGAAGCGCACCGCGCGCACGATGCGCAGGGCGTCCTCGGCGAAGCGCGCCGCCGGGTCGCCGACCGCGCGGAGCACGCCGGCGGCCAGGTCGTCGCGCCCACCGAACGGGTCGACGATCCGGCCGCGGCCGGTGGCGAGGTCGATCGGCTGCCAGGCGACGGCATTCATCGTGAAGTCGCGGCGCGCGAGGTCATCGCCGAGCGACGCGCCAAAGCGCACCTCATCGGGTCGCCGTCGGTCAACGTAGGAGCCTTCGGTCCGGAAGGCGGTCACCTGGACGAGCGGCGTGCCGGGGACGGTGACCGTTCCGAATCGGTTCGTCCATCGCGCATCCGGGAAGAGCGCGGCCACCTCCTCGGGGGCGGCGGAGGTGGCGACGTCCCAGTCCTCGGCGGCCGAGCTGCCGTCGCGAAGCCGATCCCGGAGCGCCCCGCCCACGACCGCGACCTCGTGCCCTGCATCGACGAGCGCGGCGAGCACCCGCCGCACCGCGACGGGCAGGTCACCGAGGATCAGCTCGCGGTCGCGGCCGTCCCGAGGAAGAGGTAGTTCCGCCACGTGTCGTTTCGCTCATCGGCGAGGTAGGACCCGAACAGGTAGCGCAGGTCGGCTCGCGGGGCTCGCGGCTCGCGGAGGAGCTGCATCCGCGCCTCGACGAGCGTCTTCGAGCCCTTCCGGTGGTTGCAGCCGCGGCACGCCGCCACCAGGTTCTCCCACTCGTGGCGGCCGCCGCGGTGCTTCGGCACGACATGGTCGATCGTGAGGTCGCGACTCGTCTGGCCACAGTACTGGCAGATGTGGCGGTCGCGCGCGAACACCTCGCGCCGCGTCAGCTTCACTCGCGGGCGCGGGCGCTTCACGTGGTAGCTCAGCCGAATGACCGATGGCGCCGCGATCGCCAGGGTCGGGGTGCGGATCACCTGGTGGTTGCGTTCCAGGAGCTCCGCCTTCTCGGCGCCGAGCAGCCGGAAGGCGCGCCTGATGTCGCAGACGTTGAGCGGTTCGTAGTTCTGGTTCAGAACCAGCACGGGTGCATTGATCACGACGCTCGCCTCGAGGCGGATTCTAGCCGACCGCCGGGTGCGGGCTGCAGGCGGGCTTCCCGCGCTTGACGCGCGCGGCCGGATGGCTGTCCCGCGATTCCTGGCGGGTGGCCCCCGGGTGCTTTCTTGCGCGCTGTCGACACCCCGTCGTGACGCACGCTGTCACGAGCGCCGGCCCACGCCGGGGGCGGCGCAGGGAGCGGTCGTGCACCGCGAGTAGAATGGCGCGATCCGGACGGGCCACCGGGCGCCGTCCGACGACTCGTGCAAGGGACCACCCGAGAATGACCACCATCGAACGAAGCACGTGGGCGACCAAGGTCGGGCTGGCGCGGATGCTCGCCGGCGGCGTGATCATGGACGTCGTGACCGCCGACCAGGCGAAGATCGCCGAGGAGGCGGGCGCGGTCGCGGTCATGGCCCTTGAGCGCGTGCCGTCGGACATCCGCAAGTACGGCGGCGTGGCCCGCATGAGCGATCCGAAGCTGATCAACGAGATCAAGGACGCGGTCAGCATCCCGGTCATGGCGAAGTGCCGGATCGGGCATTTCGCCGAGGCCCAGATCCTCGAAGCGCTCGAGGTCGACTACATCGACGAGTCCGAGGTGCTCACTCCGGCCGACGAGGAGCACCACATCGACAAGCACGCCTTCAAGGTGCCGTTCGTATGCGGCTGCCGCGACCTCGGCGAGGCGCTGCGGCGGATCGGCGAGGGCGCCGCGCTGATCCGCACCAAGGGCGAGGCGGGCACGGGCGACATCGTCGAGGCGGTGCGCCACATGCGCGCGGTGCAGAAGGGGATCCGCGAGCTCCAGAACATGCGCACCGATGAGCTGTTCGCGGCCGCCAAGCAGCTCCGCGCTCCGCTCGACCTGGTACAGCAGACCGCCGAGCTCGGCGCGCTCCCCGTCCCCAACTTCTCGGCCGGCGGGGTGGCCACCCCGGCCGACGCGAGCCTCATGCGCCAGCTCGGTGCGGAGGCGGTCTTCGTGGGCAGCGGCATCTTCAAGAGCGAGAACCCCGAGCGCTACGCCCGGGCCATCGTCAGGGCCGTGACCCAGTACGACAACCCGGAGATCCTCGCCGAGGTGAGCGCCGGCCTCGGCGAGCCGATGCGCGGCACCGCCCTGGGCGAGATCCCGCCGGAGGAGCGGCTCGCCGTCCGCGGCTGGTAACGGTGGACCGATGACCAGTGATCGCGCCGACCGGGCGCCGCGGATCGGCGTCCTCGCGCTCCAGGGGGCCGTCGCGCCGCACCTGGCCGCGATTCGAGCCGTCGGCGCGGAACCGGTCGAGGTGCGCCTGCCGCGCGACCTCGTCGACATCGACGCGCTCATCCTGCCGGGCGGCGAGTCGACGACGATGCGCAAGCTCATCGACGCCTACGGGCTGCGTGAGCCGATCCTGTCGATGGCGCGCGGCGGGGCGCCGCTGCTCGGCACCTGCGCCGGCATGATCCTGCTGGCCGATCGCAGCGCCGACGGCGATGCGCCGTTCTTCGGGATGCTCGACATCCAGGTGCGGCGCAACGGCTACGGACGTCAGCTCGACAGCTTCGAGGCGGATCTCGAGGCACCGGCCCTCGGCGACGCTCCGCTCCACGGGGTGTTCATCCGGGCCCCGCAGGTGACCGACGTGGGCCCCACGGTCGAGGTCCTCGCCCGCGACCCGGATGGCCGGCCGGTGGCCGTGCGCCAGGGCCGGGTGCTCGCCACCGCGTTCCATCCGGAACTCACCGACGACCGGCGCCTTCACCGGCTGCTGGCTGCGCTGATCGAGACGCCGGCGCCGACGTGAGCGACGGGTCCGGCGCCGTGCGCGCCGCGCGCCTCACCGATCGCCAGGCCCTCGTGGCCCTCTCGCGCCGCGTCCACGCCTCTCCGGACGGCCACCGACGCAGCCTGGGGGTCCCCGCCGTCGACGCCGCACGGCCGCGGATCAGCCTCGCCACCCTCATCCCCTCCTGGCTGCCGCTCCGCTCGCCATCGGTCCATCTCGTGGCGGAGATCGACGGCGAGCTGGTCGGCAGCGCACGAGCGATCACCGAGCCCCATGGGTCCGACTGGGTGATCATCGAGCTCGATGCCGACGACGGACCGATGTCGGCGGAGGTGCGCTGGCACCTCCTCACTGCCCTCTGCGCCGAGGCAGCCCAGCAGGATGTGGCTCGCCTGCACGTGGCGTGCGCCGACGCGCGCGAGAACCTCGAGCTGTTCGGCCAGGCCGGCTTCGTGGCGTACGCCCAGGAGCAGATCTGCTACCGGCCGCCCGAGCCGCTCCACGGTCCCGGATCGTGGCTCCGCTCGTTCGTGGACGCGCGGCGGGGCCGCAACGGCGAGCGGCGCGGCGAGGACGGGGCGGCGCCGGCCAACGAGGTTCGCGCCGCCGGCTCCCCGGACGCGTGGCACCTCTTCGATCTGTGGACGCACTCGACCCCGCCTGCGATCGCGCGCGTGGAGGGCTACGGCGCCGCGGACTGGGAGGCGGTCGACCACGAGGCGATCGTGCCGCGCAGCAGCCTGAACCCGCTCCTCCACTTCGGGTCGGTCGGCGCCTGGGTGCTGCCCACCGACCAGCGCACCGGCGGCTTCGCGCAGCACGGCGCCTGTCGCGATGGCCCGCACTACCTGCGCTTCCTGATCCGGGACGGGGTCGACGGGGCAGCCTTCCTGCATGCCGTGCTCCGCGGGCCGGCCCGCGAGGCCTCCGCAGCGGGGATCCTCGCACCGGTGCGAACATATGAGTCGGCGGGCCTGCGCGCCGCGGCCGCGGTCGGCTTCGAGCCGATCGGCCGCGTCACGCTCCTCGTGCGCGAGGTGCGGGCCACGGTTCGCCAGCCGGCGATGGTGCCGGCGCACTGACCAGCCAGCTGCGAAAGGACCGCGCGATCACCGTGACACGCCGCGAGATGACCGATGACCTCGACGCCCTCATGGAGGCGCTCCCGCCGGAGGTCTGTGATCGGCTGCGCGAGCTCAGCAACCGGACCGACCTGCTCGAGGTCGTCATGGACCTCGGACGTCGGCCTGAGGCGCGCTTCACGACCGGCGAGGTCGATCTCCTCGACCGCGAGGTGACCGACGGCGACATCGCGCGCGTCGTCGACCACATCGGCGCGTTCGGCGACGACAACCGGGCCGGGATCGAGCGCACCCTCCATCGGATCAGCGCGATCCGCAACCGGGCCGGCAAGGTCGTGGGGCTCACCTGCCGGATCGGGCGGGCGGTCTACGGCACGATCGACATCATTCGCGACATCGTCGACTCGGGGCAGAGCCTGCTCCTGCTCGGCCGCCCGGGCGTCGGCAAGACGACGATGCTGCGCGAGGTGGCCCGCGTCCTGGCCGATGACCTCGGCAAGCGGGTGATCATCGTGGACACGAGCAACGAGATCGCCGGCGACGGCGACATCCCGCACCCGGGCATCGGCGATGCGCGGCGGATGCAGGTCCGCACCCCCACCGAGCAGCACGCGGTGATGATCGAGGCGGTGGAGAACCACATGCCCGAGGTGATCGTCATCGACGAGATCGGCACCGAGCTCGAGGCGGGCGCGGCGCGCACGATCGCCGAGCGCGGCGTCCAGCTTGTCGGCACGGCGCACGGCAACACGCTCGACAACCTGATGCTCAACCCGACCCTCTCGGATCTCGTCGGCGGCATCCAGCCGGTGACGCTCGGCGACGAGGAGGCCCGGCGCCGCGGGACGCAGAAGACGGTCCTCGAGCGGAAGGCGCCGCCGACGTTCGACGTGCTCGTCGAGATCGTCGAGCGCGACAACGTCATCGTCCACCGCAACGTGGCCGAGACGGTCGACGCCATCCTGCGCGGCCACATGGTCCCGCCCGAGGCGCGCTTCCGAACCGATGGCGGCGAGCTGAAGGCCATGACGAAGTACGACTACCGGATCAGCGAGACCGCCGCCGGCAACCCGGCCTTCGCGCCGCTCGAGCCGACCGGCGGGTTCGGCCACTTCTCGCGTGGCGCCGCGGTCCAAGGCGGGCGTTTCGCACCCGGCGGCGGAGGCAGCCTGCGGCCGCTCCCCGGCCGCAGTGGTGGACCGCGTGGCCTGCGGCCGCTCCCCGGCGAGCGCATCGCCGGTGCCGAGCGCGTCCATGCCGGTGACGATCGCTTCATCGCCGCCCCGGACTCCGACCCGCGCCGCCAGCTCGAGCAGGCGCTACGCGATGCGGAGGCCGACGGAGAGTCGGCCGGGATCGGCCGCCCGGTCGGCGCGAGCCGCCCGACATCGGCCTCTGGCCGGGGGCAGCGGGCGATGACGGTGTTCCCGTTCGGCGTCAGCCGCAAGCGCCTCGAGCAGGCGGTCCGCGAGCTCGGCGTGCCGGTCACGGTGGCCCGCGACCTCGAGGAGTCCGACGCCGTGGTCACCCTCCGCAACTATTACAAGCGCAAGCCCGGGGCGCTCCGCGATGCCGAGTCGCACGGGGTGCCGATCTACGTGCTGAAGACGAACACGATGCTCCAGATGGAGAACATGCTTGCCTCGCTCTTCGACCTCGAGGCCGACCCCTCCGAGGCAGCCCTGCGCGAGACCTCCGAGGCGATCGGGCTGGTCGCCGCCTCCGGTCGACCGATGGAGCTCTCGCCCCAGAACGCCTACATCCGGCGGCTCCAGCACCAGATGGCCGAGCGCAACAACCTCATGAGCCGATCGCGTGGCGCGGAGCCCAACCGTCGCGTCGAGCTGCTGCCCGACGAGGGCCGCGCGTGGCGCTGACCGACGGCGCGTCCGCGGCCGGCGAGAGCGGCGCCGAGGGCCACGCGCCGCGGGGGCGGTTCATCGCCGTCGAGGGCCCGGACGGGAGCGGCAAGACCACCGCGGCGCGCCACCTCGCCGACTGGCTCCGCTCGCGGCGCGTCGCGACGGTCCTGACCCGCGAGCCGGGCGGGACGCCGCTCGGTGACGAGGTCCGCCGGCTGGTGCTCCATCTCCGCGACGTCAGCGACGACCTCGACCCGCGCGCCGATGCGCTCCTGTTCGCCGCCGGTCGCGCGCAGCACGTGGCGCGCGTCATCCGCCCGGCGCTCGAGCGCGGCGAGTGGGTGGTGAGCGCCCGCTTCAGCGACTCGTCGCTCGCCTACCAGGGCGCCGCCTACGGCAACGACCTGGCGGAGATGCGCCGGCTCCAGGCCTTCGCGACGGGAGGCCTCGTTCCCGACCTGACGCTGCTCGTCGATGTCCCCGTGGAGGTCGGGCTCGGGCGCACGCGGCGGCGCGGGGAATGGAATCGCTTCGAGGACACCGAGGAGCTCGCCTTCTTCGAGAAGGTGCGGGCGGCCTATCTCGCCCTGGCGGCCGCGGAGCCCGGCCGATTCCGCCTCGTCGACGGCTCTGGATCGGTGGACGCCACGGACGACGCCATCCGTGAGGCGGTCGAGCCGATGCTTCGCGCCGAGCGCGCGGGAGGGGACGCCTAGACCGTCGGAGGTGGCGCGTCCGCCGCCGGTGGCGCGTCGGGAGGTTGCGGTGGGGTCGGCGGCATCGGCTCGCTGGGGTTCGGTCGCGTCCCGCCGGGCCAGAATGCGGCGACCAGGTTCCAGATGCCGGCCGCCACGAGGAACCACGGCCAGCCCTGCGCGACGAGCTCGCCGGTCGAGATCGCGAGCTGGCCGGTGGTGCTGAGGAGGAGCAGGACGCCCACCGCGCCGATCACGAGCGGCCACACGGTGCCCCACAGGCCCGGCCCATCGGATCCGGCGACGAGCTGCGACACGAGCCCCGCGGCGCCTACCAGGATGACGAACAGCGGCCACGCCTCGCCCCAGCTCCAGCCGGCCAGGTCGCGAATGAGGAACGCCGCTCCGATCCCCATCACCCACACGCCGGCGATGAGCAGGCCGCCGTGGGTGTCACGCGCGCTCGCCATCCGCAGCCGTCCTCGGGGTTGAGCTGGAAGCTCGTCGCGTTGCCGCTCACCTGGAGGCTGATCGTCACCACCCCGCCGGTGGCGTCGCGAGTCCACGTCGACCCGCTGTGGCTGAGGCCACGCTCGTCGAGGTTATGGCTGAACGCGATGTTATCGCTGACTTCGAAGTGGAGGCCCACGCCGTCGGGGACGCAGAGGTCGATCTGGCCAGCGTTTGACGAGAGCGTCCCGGCCAGCTCGTGCGATCCGAGCGTCACCCGCAGCGAGCCGGCATTGACCGACGCGGTGAGCTGGTCGAGGGTCGCGTCGGCGGCGTGCACGACCAGCTCCCCCGCGTTTCCCTGCAGATCGACCGACCCGATCTGCGCGCTGCCGAGATCGGTGGTGCTCGATCCCGCGTTGATGGTCTCCTTCAAGGTGGCGACCCCGGTCATCGGGAGGCCCACGCGCCACGTCTGGCGGTCGTTGAACGGTCCGCCGTCCCGCGATTCGACGCGCAGCTCGGCGCCGCCCGAGGAGACCTGCGGCCATCGCCAGCGGTCCCCACGGTGAGCGAGCCGCAGTTGAGCTCGAGCCGCACGGCCGCCGGGCCGCTGAACGTTCCGGCTCGGCTCAGCTGGGTGTCGGTGACCCTGGCGTCCGCGCAGCCGATGCCGTTGATGCCGCCCCCGGCGAGCACGCCGCCCACGAACAGGCCGATGACGACCGCGGCGAGCGCGACGATCGGCGTACGGTCGAGGCGACGCAACACGATGAGCCCAAGCCCCGCGACGATGAGCGCGAGCGGCCAGAGGCGCCAGGCGCCGGAGACGACGCTCGCGTCGAGCATCCCCGCGCGCACGGCGAGCGGCACACCGCCCGCGAGGACGAGGACGACCCCCAGAACATGTTGCCGCGACGCACCATGACGTCGTACAGGATGAACCATGCGGGCAGGCTCTCGTCGATCGGGCTCGGCGACGCAGCGGCCGTCCGGAGCACACCCGTGCGCGATAATCGGCACGGCGCACGTGCCTGAGGCGCCATGCAGAACAAGGAGCCCGAACGCTCATGAAGCTCGTCGCCGCCATCGTGCACAACGAGGACGCCGCCACCCTGGTCGACGCCCTGCTCGAGCGCGAGTACCGCGCGACCCGGCTGCATTCCTCGGGCGGCTTCCTGAAGCAGGGGAACGCGACGATCCTCGTCGGGGTCGAGGAGCAGCAGATCGACGACGTCCTCACGATCATCAGCGCGAACTGCCACTCGCGGAAGCAGTTCGTCAACCCGATGCCGCCGATCATGGAGCCCGGCGAGTTCTACATGCCGTACCCGGTCGAAGTCGAGGTCGGCGGTGCCACCGTCTTCGTCCTGCCCGTCGAGCGCTTCGAGCGCCTCTAGCACCTCCGAACGATCATGGCTGACGCCTGGACCGATTGCCGGGCGCGCCTCGCCGATCGGGCCCCGGACGTCGTCGCCTGCTGGGAGGTGATGGACTGGAGCCGGCCCGGCCTGCTTGCCGCGCGGCGCGAGCTCCGGGCCCGCGTCCATGACGGCGACGCCGGCCGCATCCTCGCCCAGCAGGAGGCGGTGGCGGAGGAGCTGGCGAGGATCCTCGATGCCCTGCCCGACGCGACTCTCCGCGCGCCCGGCGGCGAGGAGGACTGGAACGTCGCCCAGACCTTTGCCCATACGACCGCGGCGCGCCGCTTTCTCGCCGCCTGGGCGGCGCAGGACGTCGCCGGTGACTGGCCCGGCGACGAGCCGAGCGTCACGCCGTCGGTCCCCGGTCCCGCAGACGCCAGCCGGGAGCGGCTCCACCTGCTCCTCGCCAAGAGCCGCGCCTCGATGGCGCGCTCGGCCGAGGCGATCGCGGGCCACGAGACCGAGCGCTGCGGGATGGACCATCCCCTGGTCGGCCACCTCCGCCACGGTGAGTGGCTCTGCTTCGTGGGCATCCACGACCTGATGCACCTCGAGCAGCTGCATCGCCTCGCCGCGGCGGATGGCTGAGCGGCCGGCGCCGCTCGTCCTCGTCGTCGACCCGTCGCGGGCCGCTGCCGACGCACCGTTCGGCTCGTATGCCGCGGTGACCGCCACCGGCCAGCGCCTCCTCGCCGGGGAGCTCGCCGAGCGGCTCGGCGCGCAGGGCGCGGCCGTCATCCCGCTGCTTCCCGAACGCGCGCCGGATGGCGGCGCGTTCCATTGGGGACATTGGTTCGCCGAGGCGGCCCACGCGGCGCTCGGCCCGGCCGCGGGTCCCGTCGACGCGATCGGCTATGCGGGGGCGGGGGCGCTGGCGCTCGTCGACGATGCGGCGCTGGAGACACTCCTGTCGCCGGTCGCCGGCGAGGTGGTCGGCAACAACCGCTTCAGCGCCGATGCCTTCGTGGTGGCCGGCGACCTCGACCGCGCCCTCGATGCGCTCGCCGCCTGCGCGACCGACAATGGCGCGCTGCGGGCGCTCGAGGCGGCCGGCTTCGGGGCGCGGTCGCTCGGCCGCGTGCCCTGGTCGCGCTTCGACGTCGACATCCCGCTCGACCTGGCGCTGCTTCGCGTCGCGACCACGCTGCCCGATATCCGCCGTCCGGCGGAAGCGGTGACCCGCTTCCTCGCCATGGCGCAGCTCCCCGGCGGCCGCGGCCTCGAGGTGCCGCATCTTGACGCCGTGGGGGCGGTGCTCCGCGACCGGGGTGCCGAGCTCGTGGTCGCCGGACGCTTGCCCTCGACCACGCTCGGCTTCCTGGAGGCCGAGACGGCGTGTCGGACGCGGGCGCTCATCGAGGAGCGCGGGATGCGATCCGCGCGCGGCACGGGCCGTCCTCGCTCCGTGCTCGCCGCGCTCCTGGCGCGCAGCTCGCCCGCCGAGCTGGTGGCGGAGCTCGCCGCGCTCGGCGACGCGGTGGTCCTCGACACCCGGGTCCTGATGGCCACGATCGGTGGCTCCGCCGACGCGTCGACGTGGCCGCCCGAGGAGGATCGCTTCGCCTCCGACTTCGGCGACGACGGCAGGGTCGGCACGCCGTGGCTCGCGGAGCTAACCCGGGCGGCGCGGGAGGCATCGGTCCCGTTCGTGCTCGGTGGCCATACGCTCATCAGCGACGGGATGCGCATCCTGGTGGGCGCGGCGTGGCGCGGGCGCTGATCCTCGCACGCCGCGGACGCCGAGCCCCGGACGCGGCCGGACCGCCGCGAAACGCCCCTGCTAGACTGAGTTCACACGTTCGACAACCAACCGGTGCGAGACGCATCGGTACATCAGCGACCCGCCCCGCAGGAAGTGGAGATGGACCAGACCGGGCTCATCTACGTCATCGGATTCGCGTTCGCGGCGACCACCTTCGTCTTCGGCACCATCCTGGCCGCCTGGGTGCTCTCCCATCGGCGCAAGCGCCCGCAGAAGGGGCTGCCGTACGAGTGCGGCATCGACACCATCGGCGACACGTGGAGCCGCTTCGGGCTCGCGTTCTACCTCTACGCGCTCCTCTTCGTGGCCTTCGACGTCGAGATCATCTTCGTCTACCTGTGGGCGGTCGTCGTGCGGGTGGTCAGCATCCCCGGCATCGTCATCCTGGGGGTCTTCCTCGGGATCCTGATGTTCGGCGAGCTCTACGCCTGGCGAAAGGGCGACCTCCGATGGCAGTGACCGATCCCGAGCGCCAGGCCGCGCTCATCACGGCTCCGGCGACCGAGCCGATCGTCATCCCCGACGCGTCGGGCGACGAGACGCTCCTCGGCCCGTTCCGCATGGAGGACCACCCGCAGGGCGGCTTCCACGGCCTGCTCGAGGTGATCCCGACCAAGGCGGACTACGTCCTCGACCTCATCCGCGCCAACAGCCTGTGGCCGCTCCTGTCGGGGCTCTCGTGCTGCGCGATCGAGATGATGAGCTCGGCGACGAGCAAGAACGACATCGATCGCTTCGGGATGTTCCCGTTCCGTGCCTCTCCCCGACAGTCGGACGTCCTCATCGTCGCCGGCACGCTGACCACGAAGATGGCCGGGCCGCTCGTCCGGCTCTGGGAGCAGATGCCCGAGCCGAAGTGGTGCGTGGCGATGGGCACCTGCACGACCTCGGGCGGCCGCTTCAAGCGGAGCTACAGCGTCGTCCAGGGTGTCGACCGGGTGATGCCGGTCGACGTCTACGTTCCCGGCTGCCCCCCGCGCCCGGAGGGCCTGATCTACGGGATGATGAAGCTCCAGGAGCTCGTGAAGCAGCGACGCGGCCACTGGCGCACGTATGTCGATCGAGGGCCGCAGCGCGTCAATTGGGAAGGAGACGTGCGCTGACCGCACCGGCTGCCGCGGGCGCCCTGGTGCGCCTGCTCACCGAGCGCTTCACCGACGCCGCACCTACGCTCTGGACCGATGAGGACACGGTCGAGATCACGATTCCGGGTGCGCGCAACGTCGACGTGCTCCGCACCCTGCGCGACGACCCGGAGCTCGCCTTCTTCATGCTCGCCGATGCCGCGGCCGTCGACTACGGGGTGGGGGAGCGATTTGAGGTCGTCTACCACCTCTTCTCGACGCTCCACCCGGCGTGGCTCCGGGTGCGTGCCACTGTCGATCGCCGCGAGCCGCGCCTGCCGTCGATCACCGACCTCTGGGAGGGCGCGATGTTCCACGAGCGCGAGATGTACGACATGATGGGGATCGTGTTCGAGGGCAATCGCGACCTGCGGCGCATCTACATGTCCCCCGACTACAAGTCCTTCCCGCAGCGCAGGGACTTCCTGCTGCCCGATGACGCCGCCGACTCGGCGGCGGCGGGGGTGAACCCGCTCGAGCGCCCCGAGGCGTGGGACCTGAGCCGCTTCGCCGCCCTCGGCTCGCTCAATCCGCTCGCCGCCTCCGGCAGCCAGCCGGGTGCCGATGCGGTGGTCGCCGATCCGGCGGGCCGCCGGTCCGAGGCCTCGACCGCGACGGAGGAGGGCGACGCCGCCGGGAGCCGGGGCCGATGACCGCAACCGAGCCGCGGAAGCCCCGGATCCCCGACCCGATCGACGTCGATACCGCGGAGGAGGCGCGCCTCCGCTCCGCCGCCGGCCTCGGTCCCGCGGCCGCTCCGCCGGGCGCCGAGTACGCCGGCTTCGAGATGGTCGGCATCCCCGACCGGCCGCCCCAGACCGAGCGGGAGCGGGAGGTCTACACCCTCGGAGAGGGCGAGATGCTCTTCAACATGGGCCCGCAGCACCCCTCCACGCATGGCGTGATGCGGCTCGTGGTCAAGGTGCGCGGCGAGATCGTGGTGGACCTCGACCCGGTGCTCGGCTACCTGCATCGCGGCATCGAGAAGCTGTGTGAGAACGCGACCTACACCACCGCCCTCACGTACGTCGACCCGATGGACTACCTGTCGACGATGCACAACGAGCATGCCCCGGCACTCGCCTTCGAGAAGCTGTACGGGGTCACGTCGCCGCCGCGCGCGAACTACATCCGAGCCCTGGTGGTGGAGCTGAACCGGGTCTTCAGCCACGGCCTGATGATCGGCTTCCTGTCGCTCGACATGGGCGGCCTGACGCCGATCCTCTACAGCTTCATCAACCGCGACGAGGTGGTCGAGATGCTGGCCGCCATCTCCGGCCAGCGGATGCTCTTCAACTTCTTTCGCGTTGGCGGCGTCAACTGGGACGTCAACGACGAGTTCCTGTCACGTCTCGGGAGCTGGCACAGCAAGCAGCTGAAGAGCATCCGGGACGGCGAGGCGCTCATCACCGAGAACGAGATCTTCAAGGCCCGGACCAAGAAGATGGGGGTCCTCAGCGCGGAGCGCGCCATCCAGCTCGGTGTCACCGGCCCCAACCTGCGCGCCTCCGGCGTCCCCTTCGACGTGCGGAGCGCGCATCCCTATCCGCCATACGGCGAGCTCGAGTTCACCCCGATCACCCAGTCCGGCGGCGATGTCTACGCGCGCTACATCCAGCGCATCGCCGAGATCAAGCAGTCGATGCACCTCATCGAGCAGATCATGGACCGGATGCCCCACGGCCCGGTCCAGGCCCAGGTGCCGGGCATCATCCGTCCGAAGCCGGGCCGGGCCTTTGCGGCGATCGAGAGCCCACGCGGCCTGTACAGCGTGTATGCCATCAGCGACGGCGGCCCGAACCCATATCGCTTCCGGATGCGGGACCCGAGCTTCATCAGCCTCCAGGCGATTCCGGCGCTCATGCCCGGACATCTCCTCGCCGACACGATGGCGGTGATGGCCAGCTTCGACCCGGTGATGGGCGGGGTCGACAAGTAGATGGACGCGCAGCTGCTGCTCGGCATCGGTCGCTTCCTGCTGTCGACGACCCTGATCCTGCTGCTCACCGTGCCGACGGCGTTCGTCGTGATCCAGATGGAGCTCAAGGTCATCGCCAGCATGAACCTGCGCATCGGGCCGAACCGGGTCGGGCCGAGCGGCATGTTCCAGAGCACGATCCACGGCTTCAAGGTGCTCGCCAAGGAGGACCAGATCCCGGACAAGGCGGACCGCGCGACGTTCACGATCGCGCCGTGGATGGTGTTCATGGCCGCCGCCATGAGCATGCTCGTCATCCCGTTCGCGCCGGGCGCCATCGCCGCCGACTTCAACATCGGGATCGTCTATTTCTTCGCCATCATCGGCCTGTCGGTCGTCGGTCTGCTGGTGGCCGGCTGGGCGAGCTACAACAAGTACTCGCTCCTCGGCGGCCTGCGCAGCGCGGCCCAGATGGTGAGCTACGAGATTCCGCTCACGCTGTCCGTGGTGGGCGCCGTCGTCCTCGCTGGGACGCTGAACTTCAGCGAGCTCATCGCCTGGCAGCACGCGCACGGCTGGCTCTTCACCTGGCAGTTCGTGGGCTGGGGGATCTTCTACGTCGCGTCGCTGGCGGAGATCAACCGTACCCCGTTCGACATGGTCGAGGCGGACAGCGAGATCGTGGCCGGTCCCTTCACCGAGTACTCGGGGATGCGGTTCGGCTTCTTCTTCTTCGCCGAGTACGTGGCGCTGTTCATCATGAGCGCGATCATGGTCAGCCTCTTCTTCGGTGGCTGGCTCGCCCCGTGGCCCTTCCCGGCCGAGCTGGGCGGCTTCCTCGGCACCCTGTATGGCATCTTCTGGTTCTTCCTGAAGACGTATGTCTTCATCTTCATGGCGGTCTGGATGCGCGCCACGCTGCCACGCGTCCGCGTCGACCAGCTGATGGGGATGGCCTGGAAGGTGCTGCTGCCGCTGGCGCTCGTGAACCTGTTCGTGACCGCGATCGCGGTCGTCGTGCTCAAGCTGTGACCAGGCGGCGGGTTCCGGACACCGGTCGCCGATGGCATCGGCACCACCACAGCGTGTGCCGATCCCGGCGGCAGATGGAGATCCACTGATGGCGATCCCGGGCTTCGGCATCGCGAAGGGCATGGCGACCACCTTCCGCAACATGTTCGCCCCGAAGGTGACGCGCCAGTACCCCGAGGAGCGGCCGCAGATGCCCGACCGCTGGCGCGGCCGGCTCGACCTCATCTACGACCCCTTCGGCGAGCACAAATGCGAGGTCTGCTTCCAGTGCGCGCAGGTCTGCCCGGTCGAGGCGATCGACATGAGCGGCTTCGACTCGCAGGGAAACCGGATCCGCTACGGCATGCCGGAGATCTACGACGAGCGGAAGGACGAGAACGCCTATCGCCGCGCCGGCCTCCCCGCGCGTTCGATGCGCAACGCGGTCCGCTGGGACGAGCCGATCGATGCGCCCTGGGTGACGGGCGTCATCGATGGCTTCGGCGCGCGACCTGAGGCACTGGTCGGCATCTTCGGCGCGATCCAGGAGCGCCATGGCTACCTGCCGGAGCGGGCACTACGGCTGGTGAGCGACCGGATGAGCATCCACTGGGCGCAGGTCTTCGGCGCGGCGGGGATGGGCGGCTTCCGGCTCCTGCCGGCCGAGGGCCATCTCGTCACCGTCTGCACCTGCGCCGCGTGCCACTTCGCCGGCGGTGACGCGCTGCTCACCGCGTTCGAGCGCGAGCTCGGCATCCTGGCGGGCGAGTCGACCGATGACGGTAGCTTCACGCTCGAGACGGCGACCGATGTGGGCGCGGGCGCCCTTGCCCCGGCGGTGCGCATCGACACCCTCGTCTACGGCCCCACCTCCGCTGACCACGCGGCGCACCTCGTCGACGAGCGGCGTCGGGCGGCGGTCGCGGCCGGCGCATGACGGACGCGCGCGGCACGGGCCTCAGCCCGCAGATCCGGCTCCTGGCCGGCGGCGAGCGCCGCCTGCTCACCGAGATGGGGCGCGTCGATCCGACCTCCATCGCCAGCTACACCGAGCATGGCGGGTACGCCGGCCTCACGCGCGCGGTCGAGCAGCTCGGGCCGGAGGGCGTGATCGACGAGATCGCGCGGGCCGGCCTGCGCGGGCGTGGCGGAAGCGGCTACCCGACCGCCGACAAGTGGCGCGCCGCGCGCGTTGCCGCCGGGGATCGCCGCATCGTGGTCGCCAACCTCATGAGCAGCGACCCGACCGCCCTCGGCGATCGCGCGCTCGCGGAGGGGAATCCGCACCTCGTCCTCGAGGGGCTGCTGATCGCCGCCTTTGCCACCGGCGCCTCCGAGGCGATCATCGCCGTGCGGCGCGACTGGCCGGCCGGCATCGAGCGGCTGCGCAACGCGGTGGCCGAGGCAACGACCGCGCGTCTCGCAGGCTACCTCGTGCTCGGCACCGACTTCAGCGTCCAGGTCTCGGTCCACGAGGGATCAACGTCGCTGATTCACGGCGAGGAGACGGCGCTCATCTCGGCCCTCGAGGGCGACCGCGGGATGCCGGTCATCCGCCCGCCCTACCCGACCGAGCAGGGACTCCGCGGCCAGCCGACCGTCGTCCAGAACGCGGAGACGCTGGCGCACGCGGCGTGGATCCTCAACCACTCGTCCGAGGCCTTCGCGAGCGTCGGCACCCAGACCAGCCGCGGTACGAAGCTCGTCACGATCCTCGGCCGCGTGACGGAGCCGGGCCTCATCGAGGTGCCGATGGGCATCAGCCTGCGCGACCTGCTTGATGCCGCCGGCGCGGCGTCGGGGACGACGAAGGCGCTGCTCGTCGGCGGAAGCGGCGGCGGTGCGATCGAGGCAGCCGCATTCGACAGCGTGACCTACGACGTCGAGAGCCTCGAGGCCGCCGGCGCCACGATCGGCTCGGGGACCGTCCTCGTCACCGACGCGACGACCTGCATGGTTGCCACCGCGCGCTTCTTCCTCGACCTGAGCGCGCGCGAGGCCTGCGGGAAGGCGGTCCCATGCCGGATCGGCACGAAGCGGCTCGTCGAGACGCTCGACCGCATCCTCGCCGCGACGCCGCGGCCGAACGACCTGCCGCTGCTCGTCGAGCTGTCGCGCAAGATGCGCGACACCGCGCTCTGCCACCTCGAGTCACGAGCTCCCGGACCGATGCTCACGACACTCGACCGCTTCGCGGACGAGTACCGCGCCCACGCGGAGCGCGGCATCTGCACGGCCGGCGCGTGCGCGCCGCTCGACGTGGCACCGCTGGTCGTGCCGTTGAGCGGCGCAGACGCATGACCGCCCCCGCATCGGTACGATAGCGACGATGGCATTCGGGACGACCAACGGTCACGCCAATGCGAACGGCCACGGCTCCGGCGGAGTCGAGGACTACACGCCGCTGTGGCCGATGGTGCCCGGGACGGAGAAGATCAGCGTCACGATCAACGGCAGCCAGGTCCAGGCCGAGGAGGGGCAGACGATCCTCCAGGCCTGCCGGGTGCTCGGCATCGACGTCCCGACCCTGTGCTATGAGCCGAAGCTTGCGCCGTACGGCGCATGCCGCATCTGCGTCGTGGAGGTCGCCGGGCGCGAGGACACCCCGATCTCGTGCGGCACCCAGGTCGAGGCCGGGATGGTCATCACCACCCACTCGGAGCGGCTCATCGAGAACCGCCGGATGGTCCTCGAGCTCATCTTCAGCGACCACGACGCATACTGCCTGCCACCCTGCCAGTTCAAGTGCCCGACCCGGGTCGACATCCCCGGCTACCTGAAGCAGAACTCGCTCGGCAACTGGGAGGAGGCGACGCGCATCCTCAAGCGCTCGCTCCCCTTCCCGGCGATCCTCGGCCGGGTATGCCCGGCGCCGTGCGAGACGCACTGCCGCCGCGAGGAGGTCGACACCGCGATCGCGATCCGCGACTCCCACCGCTACTGCGCCGACCGCGTCCTCGAGGTCGATGCGCCTGCACCGACCCCCTGGCCCAAGGAGCCCGACACCGGTCGCCGGGTGGCGGTCATCGGTGCCGGCCCGGCAGGGATGAGCGTCGCCTATTACCTCCAGCTACGCGGCCACCACTGCGACGTGTTCGAGGCCGAGCCGGAGCAGGGCGGCATGCTCCGCTACGGGATCCCGGAGTACCGCCTGCCGAAGGCATGGATGGACCGCGAGCTGAACCACGTCTGGGAGCTCGGCGCCACGCTGAAGCCGAACATGCGCCTCGGTCGCGACTTCCACGTCGCGGACCTGCTGGAGTCCGGTTACGACGCGGTCTACGTCGGCATCGGCTGCTACCGCTCGAACGAGCTCGGCATCCCGGGCGAGGACGCCGACGGGATGGTGAACGCGCTCGAGAACCTCTACAACTCGACGCGCGGCGTCGAGGTGCCGCGCCTCAAGGGCGCGCGCGTCCTGGTCATCGGCGGCGGCTTCACTGCCATCGACTGCACCCGGACGAGCGTCCGCCAGGGCGCTGCGGAGGTGACCCTCGTCTACCGCCGCGACCTGAAGGACATGCCCGCCCAGGACGAGGTCCACGAGGCGATCGAGGAGGGGGCGCGGGTCATCCTCCAGGCCGCGCCGACGCGCATCGTGACCGATGGCAAGAACCGGGTCACCGGGGTCGAGTTCCAGCGCATGAAGCTCGGCGAGCCCGACGAGAAGGGTCGCCGTCGCCCGGAGCCGATGCCCGGCACCGAGTTCGTCGTCGAATGCGACACCGTGCTCGGCGCCATCGGCCAGGGGCCGGAGCTCTCCTGGGTCGACACCGAGCCCGAGGAGATCAGGTCGAAGCTCGTCGTCAGCCGCCGCGGGACACTCGAGAGCGAGGAGCACATCTTCCGCACCGACGTGCCGAAGGTCTTCGCCTCCGGCGACGTCCGGACCGGAGCCGCGACCGTGGTGGAGGCGATCGGCGAGGGCCGGCGCGCCTCCTATGCGATGGACTACTGGCTGCGCGGCCAGGACCTCGACGATCCGCAGGTCCGCCGCATCGTCACCGAGCCGCAGCCGAGCTTCCTCACCATCGTCCCCTTCACCGACGACGTGAAGGAGCCGCGCGCGATCATGGGCAAGGAGGGGGCTGACGAGCGGCGTGGCAGCTTCGCCGAGTACGAGTTCGGCTATACCCATGACCAGGCGATGGGCGAGGCGTCCCGCTGCCTGCAGTGCACCTGCGAGGCGATCGGCCACTGTGACCTCCGCGAGGCCGCGATCGAGTACGAGACGACGCTCAACATGGCAATCGACGAGCGCTCGATCCAGGACAACCCGTACGTCGGCGTCAACCACGGCTACGGCCGCGACGAGACGCACAGCTTCATCCTGCGTGACTACTCTCGCTGCATCGACTGCGGCCGCTGCGCCCAGGTCTGCAAGGAGATCGTCGGCGCCGGCTGCTACGACTTCATCGGCAAGGGCTTCGACTCGCTCGTCACCACCGCCGACTTCGTCTCGCTGAACGAGACGCCGTGCGTGTCGTGCGGCCGGTGCGCCGAGACCTGCCCGGTCGGCGCGCTCATGCCGCGCCCGCGCGTCCTGGAGACGTACCAGCTCGACATCAGCCGCTGCATCTTCTGCGGCATCTGTGCCGATGCCTGCCCGTACGATGCGCTCCGCTGCGGACCCGAGTTCGAGTTCAGCGAGTACCAGCGCGACCTGCCGATGCTCGACATCCTCGAGATGTCCGACCGCGAGCGCCCGACCCGCTGACGGAGGCCGATCTCCAGGCGACATGCCGGCCCGTCGCCCCCGACGGCTTCGCCGCGACGGAACCGGGAGCGCCGAGGCGACCGCCGCGCTACGGTAGAATCGGGCCGCGGCCTCGGCTGGGGTCGTGCAGAGCGCTCGACTACTCAGCAACGGGAGCCTCGACCCTGAACACTGCAGGCGTCCTCTTCGTGGTGCTCGCCATCGGCGTGCTCGGAGGCGGACTCGCGGTCGTCACGCTGCGCAACCTCATCCACAGCGCCGTGGCGATGATGGTCTGCTTCGGCTCGCTGGCAGGCATGTACGCGCTGCTCGGCGCGCCGATCGTCGCGGCCGCGCAGGTCCTCATCTACCTGGGCGCGATCAGCGTGCTCATCCTGTTCGCGATCATGCTCACCCAGGCGGGCGACGCGAACCTGCCGGCGCCGTTCCACCAGCAGGTTCCGTTCGCCGCGCTCGCCGCCATCGTCGCGTCCGGGCTCATCGGCTGGGCGGCGGTGACGACCGACTGGGGCGCCGCCGCGGAGGCGGTATCGGTCAACCTCCAGGCGCTGGCGACGACCCTCTTCGACCGCTACGCGCTGCCGTTCGAGATCATCAGCCTCCTCCTCCTGGCGGCGATCATCGGTGCGATCTTCCTCGCCCGACGCCCCGAAGAGGACGAGCGGGCAAACAACTAGGATGGGCCTCTCCGGGTACCTGGTCGTCTCGACGCTGCTGTTCGCGATCGGCTCCTTCGGCTTCACTGCCCGTCGCAACGCGATCCTCATGCTCATCTGCATCGAGCTCATGCTGAACGGCGTCAACCTGAGCCTCGTCGCCTTCAACGCCTACCAGCCCGGCGGCTCGCTGAACGGCGCGGTCTTCAGCCTGATGGTGATGGCCATCGCGGCGGCCGAGGCGACCGTGGGGCTCGCGCTGGTGATCGCGATCATCCGCACCCGTCAGACCGCCGAGGTCGACGACTACGACGACCTCAAGGGATAGGCGACCACCGGACCGATGGAGCTGCTGATCGCCCTCATCCCCGCCCTGCCGCTCGCCGGCTTCCTGGCGGCCGTCCTGATCGGGGCGCGCGTCGACCATGTGCCCGGCCACGGCGACGGGCATGGCGACCATGGCCACGACGACCACGCGACCGATGCGCACGGATCACACGACGTCGACGACGCGGCCTTCCGCACCGTCCCGAGCGAGGAGGAGCAGGCCGCCACCTCGCCCCATGCCGGCCATGCCGACGATCTCGCCAACGCCGAGGGCGCCGATGGCGTGATCCCCGCCGACCTCGCCGACGGGATCGGGCAGGCCGGGCACGTGGCCCCCGGCGCGGCCCAGCCGACCTATCGGTCCTGGATCATCCCGACCGCGCTGGTGGCCGCCTCGTGGATCATCAGCATGGGCGTCTTCGTGAACGTCATCTTCGGCGGCCGCGAGTACCACGTGACGCTGTACGAATGGATCGCGGCGGGCAGCTTCAGGGTCGAGATCGCGTTCGCCGTTGATGCGCTGACCGCGATGCTGCTCCTGGTGGTGAGCACCGTCGGCCTGCTCGTCCACGTCTACAGCATCGGCTACATGCACGGTGACCGCAGCATGTGGCGCTTCTTCGCCTACCTCAACCTCTTCATGTTCAGCATGCTGCTGCTCATCCTGGGCGACAACTTTCTCATGCTCTACGTGGGCTGGGAGGCGGTCGGCCTGTGCAGCTACGCGCTCATCGGCTTCTGGTACAAGAAGCCCTCGGCGGCGGGAGCGGCGAAGAAGGCGTTCGTCGTCAATCGCATCGGCGACTTCGGGTTCGGACTCGGGATCATGATGATCTGGACCCTGGTCGGCACCCTCACCTTCAGCGATGTCTTCGCCCGCATCGGCACCCTCCCCGGGTGGCAGATCACGGTCATCGCGCTGCTCCTCTTCGCCGGCGCGGTTGGCAAGAGCGCGCAGTTTCCGCTCCACGTCTGGCTGCCCGATGCGATGGAGGGGCCGACGCCGGTCTCCGCCCTCATCCACGCCGCCACGATGGTGAACGCCGGCGTCTACCTGGTCGCCCGCGCCAACCCGATCTTCGCCGCCTCCCCGACCGCGATGTGGGTGGTGGCGAGCATCGGCGTCTTCACGGCCATCTTCGCAGCCGCCATCGCGCTCACCCAGAACGACATCAAGAAGGTCCTCGCCTACTCGACGGTGAGCCAGCTGGCGTACATGTTCTTCGCGCTGGGCATCGGCGCCTGGGCGGCGGCGATCTTCCACCTCGTGAGCCACGGCTTCTTCAAGGGGCTGCTGTTTATGGGCTCCGGCTCCGTCATCCATGGCGCGGGCGGCGAGCAGGACATGCGCTTCATGGGCGGCCTGCGCGCGAAGATGCCGACGACCTACTGGACGATGCTCATCGGGTCGCTGGCCCTCGCCGGGATCCCGATTTTCGCCGGCTTCTTCAGCAAGGACGAGATCCTCGGCGAGGCGTTCAGCCGCGGCTACCTCGTCTTCTACCTGGTCGGGATCATCGTCGCCGCGATGACCGCGTTCTACACGTTCCGCATGATCTTCATGACCTTCTGGGGCGAGTGGCGCGGTCCGCGAGCCGTCTGGGATCTCATCCACGAGTCGGCGGCCACGATGACGACGCCGCTCGTCATCCTCGCCGTCCCCACCATCCTCGTCGGCCTGCTGCTCGGCATCCCGCCGGAGGGCGGCGCGATCCACGGCTGGCTGGAGCACGTCTTCGCACATGCGGAGAAGGCGCACGCAGGGGTCCTCCCCGGCTCGATCCTCGGCAACGCGCTGGCCGCCGGCGACCAGCATGGCTTCGAGGTCTTCGGGGTCGGCGGCCTGCTGCTCCTCGCCGGTGCCTCGGTCGGCGTCCTCGGGATCTGGCTGGCGTACCACTGGTACGTCCGCGACCCGGAGGCGCCGGCACGGTTCGTCAGCCGCTTCCCGCTGGACCTCGGTCCGGGGATGTATCGCGCCAGCGTGAACAAGTACTACGTCGACGATGTCTACGGCCTCGCTTTCGCGCGCGGCGGCGTGCTCGTCTCCAACGCGCTGTGGTGGTTCGACGCCAAGGTCATCGACGGGGCGGTGAACGGCGCGGGCTGGCTCGCGACGCGGATCGGCGGCGGCCTGCGCAAGGCGCAGACCGGCCGTGTCGAGAACTACGGCCTCGGCATGGCGGCGGGCCTGGTGCTCGTCCTTGTTGCGTACCTGGTGCTGCGCTGATGGGACGTCACTGCGACCGTCGCAGACGTGATTGTCCTGATCGTATATACGTATCTACGATCGCGTCAGCCAGGCCGGCCACATGACCGGCCTGCCGATCCTGTCGCTCATCGTCTTCTCGCCGCTCGTCGGCGTGGCGGCGCTGCTCGTCATTCCCGCCGACCGCCATCGGCTCATCCGCTGGGTGGCGCTCGTCGCCGCCCTCGCGAGCCTCGCGTTCAGCCTCGTGCTGCTCGGCTATCAGAACGGCGGGGCGGAGTTCCAGTACCGCGAGTCGCTACCGTGGATCGCCTCGTTCGGCATCGGCTATCTGCTCGGGGTCGACGGCATCAGCGTCGTCCTCGTGCTGCTCACGACCGTCCTGTCGGTCGTCGCCATCCGCTACTCCTGGGAGCCGATCCAGACGCGGGTCAAGGAGTACTACGCCGCGATGCTGCTCCTCATGGTCGGCATGCTCGGCGTGTTCGTGGCGCTCGACCTGTTCCTGTTCTACGTGTTCTGGGAGATCAGCCTCATCCCGATGTACCTCGTCATCGGCATCTGGGGCGGCCCGCGCCGGATGTACGCCACGATCAAGTTCGTCATCTACACCCTCGTCGGGTCGCTCCTCATGCTCGTCGCGATCGTGGCCGTCGCCATCGCCCACGCGTCGGCGGGCCACGCGTTCACGTTCGCCTACGAGGCGCTCCGCAACGGCGGCCAGTACCCCGAGCTGCTCCAGGCGCTCGCCTTCATCGCCTTCTTCCTGGCCTTCGCGATCAAGGTCCCGATGTGGCCCTTCCACACGTGGCTCCCCGACGCCCATGTCGAGGCGCCGACGGCGGGCTCGATCATCCTGGCCGGCGTGCTCCTCAAGCTCGGCGGCTACGGGTTCCTGCGCTTCTCGATCCCGCTCCTGCCCGACGCGGCGCGTGAGTTCGCGCCGATCATCATCGGCCTGGCGGTGATCGCCATCCTCTACGGCGCGCTGGTGGCGATGGTCCAGCCCGACCTCAAGAGGCTCGTCGCCTACTCGAGCGTCAGCCACATGGGCTTCGTCATGCTCGGGGCGTTCGTCTTCAACGCCCAGGGCATGCAGGGCGCCATCTACCAGATGATCGCCCACGGCGTCACCACCGGCGCCCTCTTCCTCCTGGTCGGCGTGATCTACGAGCAGACCCACGACCGCGAGATCGCGCACATGGGCGGGCTGAACGCGCGCATCCCGCGCTACGCGGCGATGTTCGGGCTCTTCACCTTCGCGAGCATCGGCCTGCCGGGGCTCGCCGGCTTCATCGGCGAGTTCCTCGTCGTCCTCGGCGCGTTCCAGTATTCCGGCTGGGTAGCGGCAATCACGATGCTCGTCGTCATCGCCAGCGCGGTCTACATGCTGTGGATGTTCCAGCGCGTCTTCTTCACCGTGCCGTCGGACTGGATGCGGCGCTGGTGGCCGGCGCTGCGCGACATGCAGCCCGGGGAGTGGATGGCGCTGGCACCGCTCGTGGTGCTCGTCGTGGCGCTCGGGGTCTTCCCCGGACCGATCCTCCACGCCACCGAGGCGCCGGTTCAGCGCATCCTCGACGCGGTGCATGCCTCCGGCGGCCTCGCGATCCTGCCATGGTGATCGACCGATGATCGGCACCGACTACCTGCACGACCTGTTCGCGATCTATCCGGAGCTGATCCTCACCCTCACCGTGCTCGTCGTGCTCACCGTCGACCTGTTCCTGTCTCGACGGTCGAAGTGGCTGCTCACCCCGCTGACGATCTTCGGCCTGCTGCTCACCGGCATCGGCCTGTTCTTCGTCTGGGGCTTCAACGACACCGTCTTCAACAGCTTCTACGTCGTCGACGACCTGTCGGTCTTCTTCAAGGCCGCGACCGTGGTCATCGGCATCTTCACGGTCCTCTTCGTCCCGTCCTACCTGCGGCAGCGGAACCTCCCCCTGGGCGAGCACAACGTGATCCTCATGTTCGCGCTGCTCGGAATGTTCGTTCTGGCCTCGAGCGCGGACCTCATCACGCTGTTCATCGGCCTCGAGCTGATGACGATGCCGTCCTATCTGCTGACCGGCTTCCACAAGACCGACCGGTACAGCAACGAGGGCGGCCTGAAGTACTTCCTGCTCGGCAGCTTCGCGAGCGCCATTCTCCTGTTCGGCATCTCGTGGACGTTCGGCCTGACCGGCACGACGAGCATCGCCGGCATCGCGCGGGCGCTCGCTGGGCAGGAGCTCGGGCCGGGGCACATGATCGCGATCACGATGCTCACCGTGGGCGGGACGTTCAAGATCGCCGCCGTTCCGTTCCACTACTGGACGCCGGACGCCTACCAGGGCGCCCCGACGCCGATCACCGGCTTCCTGTCGGTCGGGCCCAAGCTCGGCGCCTTCGCGCTCCTCGTCCGCGTCTTCGCCGAGGCGCTGGCACCGCTCCGCTCGGAGTGGCTCGTCGTGATGAGCATCCTTGCGGTGCTGACGATGACCGGCGGCAACATCGTGGCCCTGGTCCAGACCAACGTGAAGCGGATGCTCGCCTACTCGAGCATCGCGCACACCGGCTACATCATGGTCGGCCTCGCGACGTTCGCAGCCGCGACCTCCACGAGCGTCCAGCGCCAGGGCATCGAGGCGATCCTCTTCTACGTCCTCGGCTACGGGGTCATGAACATCGCCGCCTTCGCCGTGGTCGGCATGCTCCAGCGTGACCCACGCCGCTACGGCGGCCTCGGGTCGTTCGCCGGCCTCGCGTCACGCTCGCCGGGGCTCGCCGCGGCGATGGCGATCCTCCTCCTGAGCCTGACCGGCATCCCGCCGACGGTCGGCTTCTTCGCCAAGTGGTACATCCTGGCCGCCAGCGTCGACGCCGGCCTCGTCTGGCTGGCGGTCGCGATCGTCCTCAATGCCGCGCTGGCGGCGTTCTACTACCTGCGCGTCATCGTCTACATGTACATGCGTGAGCCGGAGGCCGATCCGGCGCCGATCGATGAGGCCGCGACCGGCACGCTCGGCCTCGTCCTGGCCGTCGGTGGGGTCCTCGCGCTCGGCATCCTGCCGAACGCGATCATCCAGATCCTGAGGGCGTCGGCCGGCAGCCTCTTCTAGCCCCATGGCGCGTCGCTCGACCGCAGTCTCCAACGCCGGTCCCGGCGATGACGAGGGGCTCGTTCGCGCCGCGGAGCACCTCCTCGGGGACCGTCGCCTGCTGATCGCCACCAACCGCGGGCCGGTGAGCTTCGCTGCCGGCGCGGACGGGTCCTTCCGACCCCGCCGCGGCTCGGGCGGCCTCGTCACCGCCCTCGGCCAGATCAACCGGCGCGTGGCGCTCACCTGGGTCGCGGCGGCCATGGGCGAGGGGGACCGCCGTGCGGCGGCGGATCCGAAGCGGATCGACGCCGCGGTGGCCGACGCGCGCCTGCGGCTCCGCTTCGCCACCGTCGAGCGCAGCGTCTACGAAGCCGCGTACAACGTCATCGCCAACCCGCTGCTGTGGTTCCTCCAGCACCAGATGTGGAACCTTCCCGAACGGCCATCGATCGACGTCGCGACGATGCGCGCCTGGGAGCAGGGCTACGTCCCCATGAACGAGGCGGTGGCACGCGCCATCCTCGCCGAGGTGCCGCGCCGCGACCGTGCACCGCGGATCATGCTCCATGACTACCACCTCTACCTCGCCGCGGCCACCATCCGCCGCGCGCGCCCGGATGCCGTCCTCAGCCACTTCACCCACATCCCGTGGCCACCGTCGTCGATCTGGCAGGTGATGGCGCCCGCGATCCGGGAGGGCATCGTGGCCGGCCTCGCGGCGAACGACGTCGTCGGCTTCCAGACCGCGCGCTACGCGCACAACTTCCTGCGCACCGCGGAGTCGTTCCTGCACGGCGCGACCGTCGACTACCGCGCCGGCACCGTGACGGGGGCCGATGGGCACGTGGCCCGCGTGCGCGCCTATCCGATCAGCATCGACGTCGAGGCGACGCGCCGCATCGCCGGCTCCGCCCGCGCCCGGCGTCGCGCTGAGCAGCTGCGGGCGGAGGCACGCGGGCCGATCATCGTCCGCGTCGACCGCCTCGAGCCGTCGAAGAACATCCTCCGCGGCTTCGCCGCCTTCGAGGCGCTCCTGCAGCGGAACCCGCGCTACCGCGGCCAGGTCACCTTCCTCGCCTTCCTCGTGCCGTCGCGGACGGGCCTGCGCGAGTACGGCCACTACGCTCGACAGGTGCAGGCGACGATCGACCGCATCAACGCCCGCTTCTCGCGCGCCGGGCATCGGCCGATCCAGATCTTCTTCGAGAACGACTACGCGCAGGCGCTCGCCGGTCTGTCGGTGGCCGATGTCGTGCTCGTCAATCCCCTCGTCGACGGCATGAACCTGGTCGCCAAGGAGGCCGTCATCGTCAGCGGCCGCAACGCGGCGATCGTCCTGTCCGAGACGGCCGGGGCACACGACCAGATGGCCGAGGGCGTCATCTCGGTCGCGCCGGCCGACGTGGTCGGCACCGCCGATGCGCTGCGCGACGGCCTCGAGATGCCGGAGGCGGAGCGCGCGGCGCGTCTCGACCGGCTCCGCGCCGGCGTCGAGCGCGAGGACATCGCCTGGTGGCTGCGCCGCCAGCTCACCGAGCTGGCGGAGATCGTCGAGCGCCGCTGAGAGGTTCGCGCGCGAGCTCGGACAGCAGCGCGACGAGCGCCGCCGGAGATGCCAGGACGGCGTCCGCGGCGTCGGCCACGGCCTGTGGCACCTCGGGGCCGCCACCGACGGCGAGGATCGCGGCGCTGAGCTCCCCCGCGGCACGCAGCTCGGCGGCGGCGCGGAACATATCGAGGTCGGTCACGTCGTCGCCCGCCACGACGAGGCCGCGCAGCCCGAAGCGCATCACAACGGCACGCACGGCGCCGCCCTTGTCGCCCGCTCCCGCCGGACGGAGCTCCACGCTCATCCGGCCCTCGCGCACCTCGATCCGGTCGTCCGCGGCGCCCGCGAGGGCGGCGACGATCCGGTCCCGTGCGGCGACCGGGTCCGCGGCGCGGCGGTAGTGGACCGTCCCGGAGAGGCCCTTCTGGTCGAGCCGGACGCCCGGATCGCCGGCCGCGACCCGCGCCGCGCGCATCCAGCGCGCGAGCGGCCTCGCGACCCACTCCAGGCCAGGTGCCGCCAGCGGCTCGACGGTTCCCGGCGCAAGCCACTCCAGCCCGTGGTTGCCGACCACCAGCAGCTCGTCGAGGCCGGCGATCGCGCGCGCGTCGCGCGCCGCACGCCCGGTCACGATCCCGACCACCGCCAGGCGCCGCGTGAGCGCGCCGAGCGCATCCGCGGCGCCATCCATGAGCGCCGCCGCGTGGGGATCGGCCACGATCGGCGCGAGCGTCCCGTCGAGATCGGTCAGCAGCCCTGCCGGCTCGGCGCCAAGCGCGGCACGGGCCAGGACGAATGCGGGGTTGGGCATCGGTGAGGTCATGCGGCTAGACTCGGCCGCGTGAGGCGATTCCGATCCGCCGGCACGTTGGTGCCGCTCGTGCTGGCCGTGGTGGGCATCGGCCTCATCATCGCAGGCCAGCTCGACCTCGGCCGCACGCCCACGTCGAGCCTGCCGCCGATCCCCGACCCGACGAAGACCCCGCTGGCCGTGGTGAGCGCCACCGCGTCGAGCTCTGCCGCGCCGACCCCCTCGCCGTCGCCAACCTTCGGATCGACGGCCAACGCGGTCCAGCTCGAGATCCGATCGGTCGGGATCAACGTCCGCGTCTTCGAGTCGGGCTCGGCGGCCAACGACGACGACCCCGGCCTGGCGGGCGCGTACATCCTCCGCGACTCGTCGCAGCCGGGGCGTGGCACGAACTCGTACATCTTCGCGCACGCCCGCAACGTCCCGGTGCCGCTCTTCAAGAACCTGTGGAACGTCCAGCTAGGTGCGGAGGTGCGCATTCTCATGTCGGATGACATCGTGCTCCGCTACCGGGTGACCGAGATCCATCCGAACGTGTCCTGCCCCGATGACCGCGCGCCGCCCATCCCGCCTGACGCCGAGCCGCTCGCCCTCAAGTACGCGAAGAGCGACTGCAGCGAGGGCGCCGCCTGGACGCGGTCGACCGACCACGAGCGGCTGACGATGCAGACGAGCCAGGGCTTCAACCGCAACTGGGGGGAGCTGATCATCGTCGCCGACCCGATCCTGCCCGGCTAGGTCGCCGCCGCCCTGAGGCGCCGTCTGCCGGGCAGGAGCAGTGCGGGCACCACGGTGACGATCGCCACGCCGAGGGCGATCGTGATCACGAGGTTGAGGACCAGCGCCGCCTGGCCCTTCGACCACGTCTCGAGGAGGTCGACGAGGGCGAGGCTGGCCCGCGGGTCGACGCCGACGAATTCGGGGCGGCCCAGCTCGCGCACGAGCGCATCGCGCCGCGCCGGATCGTTCACGAGCGCGGTGAGCTCGTCGATCCGGTTCTGACCGATGCTGGTGAGGATCGCGAGGCCCACGCTCATGCCGATCGTCCGCGTGATCTGGAGCATCGCGCTGGCAACCCCGTAGGCCGATGCGCCCGCCGCCTCGACGGCGGCCGTCGCGCGCGGGCTCACCGTGAGCCCGAAGCCGGCGCCGTAGATGGCGAGGTCGCGCGCCAGCCGCGGCAGGTCAGTGTCGGTCCCCCAGCCGAGGGCCAGCACCAGCCCGACGATGCTCACCAGCGCGCCGAGCACCGTCGTCGGGCGCTCGCCGACGAGGGCGGTGATCGCACCGCCCGCCACCGCTCCCACCGCGATCGCGGCGGTGAGCGCCGTCAGGGCGGCGGCCGCCTGGCCATCGGTCCCGAACAGGACGCGGCTCACGAACACCGGTCCGCCGATGATCGCGGTTGCCAGCGTGTACCCGGTCAGCAGGCTGACCGCGTTCGCGGCCGAGAAGCCGCGGTTGGCGAAGAGCCTCGGGTTCACCAGCGGGTGGGCGCGGCGCAGCTCGAGGCGGACGAAGGCGACGCCGGCGAGGGCGGCGAGGACCAGCGCGCCGACGACGAGCGGATGTCCCCAGCCGTGGGCGCCGGTCAGCGTCAGGCCACCGACCCCCGCGACGAGCGCGAGCGTGGCGAGGAGCGCTCCGCCGAGATCGATCCCTCCCCTCGCCCGCGGGGTCTCCACACCGCCAGCGATGACGTAGATCAGGAAGAAGGTGATGATCGCGGCCGGCACGTTGAGGAAGAAGATCCACTGCCAGCTGACGAGGTCGAGGCCCGGGATCGGCAGGCTGACGTTCTGCAGGACCCAGGCGCCATAGCTCGGCCCGATCGCCATCCCGACGAACGTGGCCGCGCCCTCGATCCCCAGTGCCGCCGCGCGGGTGCGGCCGCTGAACAGGTGGCTGGCGAGCGCCATCGAGAGCGGCACGAGCGCTCCGCCGCCAAGGCCCTGGACGACGCGCGCGGCGATCAGCCAGTCGAGCCCGGCCGCCGGCCCGGCGACGCGCGCGATGCCCGCCCCGGCGCTCCCCAGCGAGAACAGCGCGAGGGCCACCACGTACAGCCGCCGCGCGCCCCACAGGTCGGCGGCGCGCCCGGCGAGCGGCATGGCCACGATGTAGGCCAGGAGATAGGCATTCACGATCCAGCTGGCGTGGCCGAGGTCGGCCCAGCCGCCGAAGCTCGCCACGATCGACGGCAGGGCGATCGCGACCACCATGAGCTCCACGCCACCCAAGAAGACGCCGAGCGACGCGGTGATCAGAACGGCCCATGCCGCGACCGGATGGAGCCGGGTCGTCACCTCGCTCACAGGTCGGCCCGGCTGGCGACGACGAGCGCGGCCCCCCAGACGACGGCACCTGCGGCGAGCGAGACGCCCGCGGCGCGCAGCGCCAGGGCGGTGACCGGCGCGTCGGCCCCGGGAGCGGCGAGCAGGGCGAGGCCGGCGCCCGGCGCGGCGACGCTCGCGGGAACGAGCAGCACGATCGCGACGAGCCATCCCGCCACGAGGACCATGGTCGCCGCCATTGCGGGGCGCGGGGCGGCGACGAGCCCGGCAAGGGTCGCGACCCCGATCGCCGCCGGCGCGGCGGCGGCGGATGCCGCGAGCGCCGCCGGCAGCGCCGCGTCATGCGTCGGCATCACCGCGAGGCCGCCCAGGACCAGGGCACTGATGCCGGAGATCGCGAGGCCGACGATCAGCGCCAGCGAGCCGGCGAGCAGCCACCCGGCGAGCAGCGAGGAGCGCGGCACGGCGCGGGCGACCAGCCACCCGGCGAACCCGCGCCGCCGGTCGGTGGCGACGGCACCCGCGACCAGGCCCGCCCCGACCGCCATGGCGACGGCCACGCCGAGCGCGAGCGAGCGCCACGCCGTTGCGGGTGCGGTGGCGACCAGCGCGCCGCCGCTCGCGAAGGCAACGAGCCCGCCGAGCAGACGGAAGCTGATCCACAGCTCGCGGAGCGAGAGCCCCGCCAGCGTCGCAACCTGCGTCATCGCGCCTCGGGTCGCGTGCCGGCGTCGCGAGGGCTCGCCGTTGCTCTGCTCGGCCGCTCGACGCCAAGTGCGGCGAGCTGCTCCAACCCGCCGAGCGTCAGCGGCAGGCCGCGTCGCGTGAGCTCTGTGACCGGCGCGTGCACGACCACCCGTCCCTGGCCGATGAATGCCACCTCGCGGGCGAAGCCCTCCTCGGCGGCCGGCGTGCGGCTGGCCACCACGAGCGTCGCGCGCGGCTCGAGCGCGCCCAAAATCCGCCACCGGTCCCACGGGTCGAGGGCCCGCAGCGGCTCGTCGAGGACGAGGATCTCCGGGTCGGCGACGAGCGCCGCCGCCAGCGCCACGAGCTCCCGGTGGGCGGTGGCCGCGCGGCGCAACGGCCGGTCGAGGTCGGGGGTCGTGGCGAGGCCGGCGCCGGACATCGCACGCTCGATCCGCACGGGCCGCTCGGCGTGGTCGAACCCGAGCAAACGCGCAGACAGCTCGAGCGCCTCGCGGCCCGACATCCAGCCGGGGAGCGCCGAGGTCGGAGGCACGTAGCCGACCCGTCGCGCCCATCCGCCGGGGAGGTCGTCGCTGATGGGCAGGCCGGCAAGATGAATCGTGCCCTGTTCGGCGCGGGCCACGCCCCCGAGGATGCGGAGCAGCATGGTCGCCGATTCCGAGGGCCGCGAGGCGACCAGGAGGCGCGCGCCGACCGGCACGATGAGGTTGAGCCCGTCGAGGAGGGTGACGCCGCCGGCCCGGCGCCGCAGCCCGCGGCATGCGATCGCCGAGGGCCGCAGATGGCGCAGCGTGCCTGACGCCCAGAGCGCCTCGGGGGTCGACATCGTCACAGTCGGCACGGTAGCACGACGCCTTGACGGCTCCGCCATCGGTCCCGTAGCATAAGCGTCCGCTTACATAAGCAGATCTTTGATAAAGAGTGACTCAGGCATGACGCTTCCCCGTGACCGCGTTGACGGCGACCTGCGCCGGCTCCGCGTGCTCTACCGCGCCCTCGGCGACGCGACCCGGCTGCGGGTGATCGGCATCCTCGCCGAGGCCGGACCGATGCCGGTCGGGCAGCTGTCCATCCGGGTGGGGCTCTCTCAGCCGCTCATCAGCTGGCACCTCCGCATTCTGCGCGTCGCGGGCCTCATCGATACCCAGAAGCAGGGACGCGAGACGCTCTGCCGCCTCCGGCTCGCGGCGTTCGAGGAGCTCCACGAGGTCGAGGCCCGGCTCGTGGGCGGCACCAGCGGCGTGACGATGGCGGGGACGCAAGGTCCGGAGGTCCCCGATGTCGGCTAGCCACTCCCGCGCCCGCGACCTCGCGCGCGGTGACTCGCTCGCCCCGAGCTGGCTCAAGCAGGCCGGTCGGGCCATCCTCCATCCCATCGTGCGCGGCGCGCTGGCGGTCGGGATGACCGCGAACGCGATCACCATCATCGGCCTCGCCATCACCGCGGTCGCGGCGGTCCTGATTGGCACCGGCAACCTGCTCGTCGGGGCTGCGGTGCTGCTCGCGGGCTCGGCGCTCGATGCGGTCGACGGCGAGCTCGCGCGGGCCCAGGGCGGCGGCACCGCATTCGGAGGCTTCCTCGACTCCACCCTCGACCGCGCCGGCGAGGCGATCCTCTACCTGGGGCTGGCCGCATTCCTGCTGCAGTTCACCGCGGAGCCGATCCTTCCGGTGCTCGGGGTGAACATCGCCCTCGCCGGATCGTTCATCGTCAGCTACGCCCACGCGCGCGCCCAGGGGATCGGCCTCGAGGCATCGATCGGGCTGGCGCCGCGACCGGAGCGGCTGGCACTCATCATCGCCGGCATCGCGCTGGCGGGCCTCGGCTGGATGCCGGGCCTGCTCGGCGCCATCGGCCTCATCGCGGTCCTCACCGTGGCGACCGCCTTCCAGCGCATCTGGCACGTCTACCGGCTCACTGCCAGCGGGACCGTCGCAGACGATCACTGATCAGCAGAAACGGGAGAACAGCGTGGCGAACAACGGGAAGCATGCCGGCAACGGCAAGGGCGCGAGCAACGGGCACCGGCCGAGTGACGGCAAGGTGCGGGTCGCGATTGTCGGCGTCGGAAACTGCGCCAGCAGCCTCGTCCAGGGCAGGATCTACTACGCCGATGCGAAGCCGGGCGACTTCATCCCTGGCCTCATGCACGTCGACCTCGGCGGCTACCACGTCCGCGACATCGACTTCGTGGCCGCCTTCGACATCGACCGCGAGAAGGTCGGCAAGGACCTCTCCGAGGCGATCTTCTCGGGGCAGAACAACACCTACAAGTTCGCGGACGTCCCGCATCTCGGCGTCCCTGTCGAGCGCGGGATGACGCATGACGGCCTCGGCAAGTATCTCTCGCAGGTCATCCAGAAGGCGCCCGGGCCGACGGCCGACATCGTCGGCATCCTTAAGGAGCGCAAGGTCGACGTCATGGTCAGCTACCTGCCGGTCGGCAGCGAGCAGGCCACGAAGTGGTACGCCGAGCAGGCGCTCCAGGCCGGCGTCGCCTTTGTGAACGCGATCCCGGTCTTCATCGGTCGCGAGCCCTACTGGCAGCGCCGCTTCGCGGAGGCGGGGCTGCCGGTCATCGGCGACGACATCAAGAGCCAGGTCGGGGCCACCATCACGCACCGGGTCCTCACCCGCCTCTTCATGGATCGCGGGGTCCGCATCGACCGCACCTACCAGCTGAACTTCGGGGGCAACACCGACTTCCTCAACATGCTCGAGCGCGAGCGGCTGGAGTCGAAGAAGATCAGCAAGACGAACGCGGTCACCTCCATGATCGACTACGAGATCGCCGATGACGACGTGCACGTCGGTCCCTCCGACTACGTGCCGTGGCTGAAGGACCGCAAGTGGTGCCACATCCGAATGGAGGGCACGACGTTCGGCGACGTGCCGCTCAACCTGGAGCTCAAGCTCGAGGTCTGGGACTCGCCGAACAGCGCCGGAGTCATCACCGATGCCATCCGCTGCGCGAAGCTCGGCCTCGATCGCGGCCTGGCCGGCACGCTCGTCGCGCCGTCGAGCTACTTCATGAAGAGCCCACCGATCCAGATCCACGACGACATCGCCTATAACCGGGTGGAGGCGTTCATCCGCGGTGAGGACAACGAGACGCTGGTCGGGACCGAGAAGCCGGCGAAGCGGCAGCTCCGGAAGCTCGCCGAGCCGAAGAGGGCGAAGGCCGCTGCCGCCGCCCGCTGACACCGTGACGGCTCCGACCTCGACGGGCGGGCGCGCGGCGTCCGTCCGTCGCGGCGTGCCGCAGCGGCCCGAGCGCAAGCGGGAGCTGCTCACCTACTGGGCCTACCGAGCCGCCGAGCGGCTCATCGGCGCGCTGCCGCGCGGCATCGTGCTGCCGATCGCCGCCGCGGCGGGCAATGCCGCCCACGATCTTTCGGCCGACAAGCGGGCCGTGATGCAGGCGAACATCAGCCAGGCGATGGGCCTCGCGCCGAACGCGCCGCCCGTCGTGCGCGCCACGCGCCGCGCGTTCCGCAACTACGGGAAGTACCTCGCCGACGTCATGCGCCTGCCGGCACTCTCGGAGGCCGAGGTGGCGCGCCTGATCGCGATCGACAACGTCGAGGTCCTCCCCGAGGCGCGCAGCGGCGAGACCGGGGTCCTGGTGTGCACCGTCCACGTCGGGGGCATGGACATGATCGGTCCGGCGCTGCACCGGGCGGGCGAGGAGCTCCATGTCGTCGCCGACGACACCACGTACGGGCGGCTCTACGACCACCTCAAGGCCGAGCGCGCCCGTCACGGGCTGCACCTCATCGGTTGGCGCAACCTGCGGGCGCTCTTCAGGGTCCTCCGCCGCGGCGGCAGCCTCGTCCTGTTCTGCGATGGCGGCTACCGCCCTGGCGACGTGCCGGTCGAGTTCCTCGGCGCGCCCACGACGTTCCCCGCCGGTCCGGCGACGCTCTCGGCTCGCTCCGGTGCGCCGATGCTCCCCGTCTGGTGCCAGCGCACCGGTCGCGACACGTTCATCGCCCGCGGCCTGCCGACGATTCGCACCGAGGGCGACCACCCCGCGTCGATCCAGCGCGCCACCCAGGCGCTCGCCGACGCCCTGGGCGCGGTGATCGCCGAGGACCCGGGGCAGTGGTACCTCTTCCGCGCCGTCTGGCCACAGACCGATGCGGAGCGCGCCATGGCCGCCGCCGCCCTCGAGCGAGCCCGACGCGGCGAGGACTGGACGGTGCGCGAGGCGACCGCGTGATGCGATCCCTCGCCCTGCGCATCGGGCTCCGCCTGGCGGACCTCATCATTCCCAGCCTGCCGGCGCGGGTCGCGTATGCGATCGCCGACGCCGGTGGCCGCGCCTGGTACCGACGCGACGCGACGCGGCGCTCCCGGGTCACCGATGGCCTGCAGCGCATCCAGGCCGCGCTCGGTCGCCCGGCCGATGGACCCGCCCTCCGTCGCCTCGTCGAGCGCGCCTTCGTCGAGTACGCCCGCTACTACGTCGAGCTGCTGCGCGCACCGCACTACCGGCCCCGCGACGTGCGGCGCCACGTGTCGGTGGACGACTGGGAGACGCAGGCGCCGCTCTTCCGCGGCGGAGCGGTCGTCGCGCTTCCCCACCTCGGCAACTTCGAGCCGTTCGGCCTGTTCGTCGAGGCGGAGGGGATCACCGGCGTCGCGCCGATCGAGGAGACGGAGCCGCCGGAGCTCTTCGACTTCCTCCGCACACGGCGCGCGGCCGGTCGCGGCATGCGGGTCGTGGCGCTCTCGCGCGCTCGGCGACCGATGATCGACGCGCTGCACGGCGGCGAGATCGCCGCCCTCGTGGCAGACCGCGACCTGGCGGCCGACGGCGTCCCGGTCACGATGTTCGGCCACCCCGTCACGCTGCCTGCCGGCCCGGCGTGGCTCGCCGTCACCACCGGGCGACCGCTCATCATCGCCCGCTGCCTGCGAACCGGACCTGACCGTTTCGCGGCGCGCACATGGCAGCTCGACACCGCCGAACGCGACGGCGAGGCGCGCCGGCAGCGGATCGAGCGCATCACGGCAGCGATGGCGCAGGCGTTCGAGGAGGCGGTCGCGGAGGCTCCCGAGCAGTGGTTCGCCATCTTCCAGCCGTTCTGGACCGATCAGCGCACATGAGAAAGTCATCAGTCTCGAGCGGGCGCACGACCGGGTCGGGGCGCCGCCCGCGCGGGGGCGGGGCGCGCGGCAAGGCGGACATGCACCTCCACACCCTGTGGTCCGACGGAACGGCTGCCGTCGCCGAGCTCCTCGACTGGGTCGAGCAGGCGACCGATCTCGACGTCATCGCCATCACCGACCATGAGCGGATCGACGGCGCGCAGCGCGCGCTGGAGCTCCACGCGCGGGGCGGCTACGCCTTCGACCTCGTCGTTGGCGAGGAGGTCACGACCCGGCGCGGCCACCTGCTGGCGCTCTTCCTGACCGATCGCGTCCGCGCCCTGCGCCCGCTCGCTGAGACCCTCGCCGCGGTCCATGCCCAGGGCGGGCTGGCGATCGCGGCCCATCCGCTTGCGCCGCTCACCCCGTCACTCGGCGCCCGATCGCTCCGCGCGGCCCACGACGCCGCCGATCCGGGGCTGCGCCTCGACGGGATCGAGCTCATGAACCCATCCGCCGCCGGCCGCTCGCGGCGCGGGACGCGCAATCGGATGAACGCCGAGCTCCTCCACCTGCCCGCGGTCGGGAACAGCGACGCCCACATCCTCGAGGCGGTCGGGACCGCCTGGACCTGGTTCGACGGGGTCAGCGCCGAAGACTATCGAACCTCGCTCGAGGCGAGCACCACCGAGCCGGACGGGGCGTTCTGGACAAGCTGGCACAACGTGCGCATCTACGGCCGCCAGCTCGTCGCCAAGGGACGACACCTGCGGCATACTCTGCGCCCCACAGGAGAGTGGCGATGACGCAGCTCGAGGCCGCGCCCGCCCGCGAGGCGTCGCCGGCACCCCGGGATCCGCGGGGGATGCTGAAGGTGGGGATCGTGAGCCCCTACGGGTACCCGCATCCGGGTGGCGTGAACGACCACGTCCGCAACCAGTACGAGCAGCTCACCGCGCTGGGGCATGACGCCTGGATCATCACGAGCAAGTACGGCCGCCAGCGGGAGAGCGAGGGGCACATCATTCGCCTCGGCACCGGCTGGGCGTTCCCGGCCAATGGCAGCGTGGGACGCGTGACGCTCAGCCTTCGGTTCAAGGAGCAGGCGCGCGAGCTCCTTGATGCCGAGCGCTTCGACGTTCTCCACTTCCACGAGCCGCTGGTGCCGTTCCTGTCGCCGACCCTGCTCGACGCCTCGCGCACCGTCAACGTCGCCACGTTCCACGCCTTCGGCGGCTTCAGCCCCAGCTACTGGGTCGGCCGCCGCTTCGCCGGTCGGCTGGCCAAGCGGCTCCATGGGCGGATCGCCGTCTCCGGCGCCGCACGCCACTTCATCTCTCGCTACTTCCCCGGCGACTACGAGATCATCCCCAACGGCGTCGACCTCGGCCTCTTTGCCGATGCGGAGCCGTACGACGAGCTCCGCGACGGCACGCTCAACATCCTGTTCGTCGGGCGCTTCGAGGAGCGCAAGGGCCTCACCCATCTCCTCAAGGCCTATCACCGGCTGCGGAAGCGGCGCATCGACGCCCGGCTGCTCGTGATCGGGACGGGACCCAAGTCGCGCGAGTATCGGCGCTACATCGGCCTGCGGGGGATCCGCGACGTCGAGTTCCTGGGCCGCGTGAGCGACCACGACAAGGCCCGCTATTTCGCATCGGCGGACATCTTCTGCGCGCCGGCGACCGGCCAGGAGAGCTTCGGCATCGTCCTGCTCGAGGCGATGGCGGCCGGCGTCCCGATCGTCGCGTCCGACATCCACGGCTACAAGCAGGTCGTGCAGCGCAACGTCCAGGGCCTTCTCGTCGAGCCGCGCAACCAGCGCGCGCTCGCCGCCGGCCTCTACGCGCTTGCGCGCGACCCGGAGCTCCGCCACGAGATGGGCGAGGCGGGTCGCGCGACGGCACCCGACTACAGCTGGCCGCGGGTCACGGAGCGGATCGTCGAGTTCTACCACGACGTCCGCGCACGCGTGGGCGCGGAGCCTTCCCGCCGCTAGCGCCCGTCCATCGGCCGCCGGTACGCGCGGCTGCGACGATCGACGGCGAAGCCGACCGCCTCGTAGACGCCGAGCGCGCCTGTCGGGTTCTGCGCGTCCACGCCGAGCGTCGCGCTCGTCATGCCGGCATCACGCGCACCACGCAGCGCATCGGCCACGAGCGCGCGAGCCAGGCCCCGGCCGCGCCACGGGCGGCGGACGCTCACCCCGCTCACCTCGATCCGTCGCGCGTCGTGCTCGGCGTTGTAGGAGGTCATGACCTCGACCATCACGACCCCGGCAACCTCGGTGCCGTCCCACGCCACGCGCCACAGCTCCGGGCGAAAGGCGGGGCCGGAGAAGAAGCCCTCGAACGCGGCATCGGACTCGTCGAAGCCGCCCCAGTGATCGTGGAACGCCTCCGCGTCGGCGTCGAAGATCTTGCGATGATCCTCAGGGAGCACCGGCCGGATCTCGAGCCCAGCGGGCAGCGGCGGATCCGGGATCTCGTCGAGGGTCTGGCGCACCATGTGGAAGAAGTAGCGCGCCACCGTGTAGCCCGCCCGCTCGAGCAGCGCGATGGCACCCAGCTGCTCGTCACCGGCCCACGAGTGCAGCAGTGCCCCGTCGGTGCGTCCGAGCTCGGCGAGCGCTCGCTCACGCGCCCGTGCCTCGTTGAACGCCAGCAGCGCCGTCCCCAGCTTGCGCCGCCGCACGCTTGGATCGACCGCGCCGACGACCGCGAAGACCTCGGTGCCATCCGAATCCGGTCGGTGGCGGACATCGGCATAGGCGACGATCCGGCCATCCAGCTCGACCACCACCTCGTCGACCGCTGGATCCCAGCCGGTGGTGTGCTCGAACCAGTGGGCAACGTCCTCCGCGCTGACGCGCATGTTCATCCCGTCCGCGCGCGCCATCGCGTTGAAGACCTCGCTCGTGCCCGCGTGGTCCTCGGGCAGTCGCGGCCGCCGGAAGACGAGGCCGGGGATCTGCGGCGCGTTCGGGACCTCGACGACCACCCCGTCGCTCATCGCCGGCTCACCTCGTGCGGCTCGCTCAGCTCGGTCGGCCATGGACGGCGCAGGTTCGCGTCGCGCGAGACGACCCGGAACCCGGCCCGCTCGTACACGCCGAGCGCGCCGGTCGGGTTCTCGGAGTCGACGCCGAGGATCGCGCTCTCGAGCCCGCGCTCCCTGAGCAGGACCAGCGAGCGCGCCACGAGCGCCGCCGCCAGACCGTGCCGCCGCCAGGGACGACGCACGAAGACCGAGTCGAGCCATCCCCGCCGCTGGCCGATGAGGGCGTTCTCGCTCGCATTGATCGTGTTCATCACGCCACCGGCGATCTCGTCGCCGTCCCACGCGACGACGAAGAGGGTCGGGTCGAGCTCCGGCTCGGAGAGCCATTCCTCGAACGCCGCGTCCGAGTCGTCGAAGCCGCCCCAGTGATCGCGGAACGCCTCGGCGTCGGCGTCCCAGAGCCGGCGCAGCTGGGCGCGGCCGGCCACCGGACGCAGCCCGAGCCCGTCGGGGAGCGGCGGCACCTCGACGTCGTCGAGGGTGGGACGCAGCATCTCGAAGTCCCAGCGCACCGGGGCGTAGCCGCGCCGCTCGTACGCCGCCATGCGCCACGCCTGGTTCCCCGGGATCCACGCGCCCAGGACCCGTTGCCGCTCGCCGATGGCGGCCGGATCGGCGGCATCCTGCTCCGCGGCGGCCTCCGCCGCCCGCGCCTCGAGGACATCGAGGAGCGGATCGACGGCAGCGCCTCCATCGGGGAGGGCGAACACGAAGACGCGATGCTCGCGCAGCCCGTCCGTCGTGTCGACCCAGTTGTGGCGCCCGTAGCCGATCGCCCGACCGCCCTCCTCGGCGAGGACGATGTCGCGGCGCGGGTCGAGGCGCTCGGTCGGGGTGGCGTACCACGCCGCCATCTGGTCCACCGAGCGTCGCTCGTTGAGACCGTCCGCCTCGGCCATGGCGTTGAAGACGGCGACGAGGTGCGGCAGGTCCTCCGGGCCAGCGTAGCGCCGGAGGGTGAGCGTCGAGGTCGTCATGCGCCCACATCGAAGGGTCGCTGGAGGGCGTACGAGCGGGTGTCGACGACGAACCCGGCCCGCTCGTAGAGGCCGAGCGCGCCGTTCGGGTTGCCACTGTCGACGCCGAGCATCGCCTCATCCATGCCGGCCTCGCGCAGCCGGACAAGCGAGCGGGCGACGATCGCGGCACCCAGCCCGCGACGCCGCCACGGACGGCGCACAAAGACGGTCTCGAGCCAGCCGCGGCGGCGGTTGAAGGCCGCGTTGTCGGCAGCCCAGATCGAGTTCGTCACCCCGCCGGCGATCTCGTCCCCGTCCCAGGCGATGACGAACAGGTCCGGGTTGTGATCCGGGTCGGCCATGGCACGGTCGAAGTTCGCCTCCGAGTCGTCGAAGCCGCCCCAGTGATCACCGCGGAACGCATCGACATCGGCATCCCAGAGCTGCCTCTGGCTGGCCCGATCGTGACCGATCGGCCTCACCTCGAGCCCTGCCGGCATGGGCGGCACGTCGACCTCATCGAGGTTCGTGCGCCGCATCTCGAAGAAGTAGCGCGCGACCTGGTACCCGGCGCGCTCGAAGAGGTGCCGCTTGGCGGCGCGCTCCTCAGGCACCCAGGTGCCGTAGGTCTGCGGCGTCGTGGCCTCGCGCGCGGCCGGCAGCGTGGCGGCGTGCGCTTCCTGCCACGCGAGGAGGGTGCGACCGATGCCGCGCCCCATCCGGTCGGGATGGACGTAGCCGCCGAGGCGGAACTCGCGCGTCCCCTCGGTCGTGTCCACCCACTCGACCCAGGCGTAGCCGACGAGCGTGCCGTCGACCTCGGCGAGCACGACGTCGCGCGCCGGGTCGAAGTGCTCGCCGGCGTAGTCGAGCCAGTTCGCGAGCTCGCTCTCGGTGACGTGGGCCTTGAGACCATCCGCGTGGTTGGCGGCCAGCACGAGGGGCGCCATGCGTGCCGCGATGGCCGGGCTCCCGTCGTGCACGCGCAGGGAGAGGCCCGGCATGACCGGTGGGTCGAGGCGGCTGGCGGTGCTGAGGCTGGTCATCGGTGAGGCTCCATGGTGGATGAGGTGGCTGGCCGCGCGGCGCCGTCCGCCGCGCGGCCCTGGGTGAGGTGTGCCTGCTGCTGCCGATCCATCGGTCCATTCGACGCCGGCATCATCCGACACGCTTCAGCTTGCCGGTCCGCTTCGCGTAGCGCTCGGCGCGACCGAAGGCCCAGATCCCCAAGGGGATGAAGACCGCGCCCATGACCACGAGCGGCCAGACGTCGCCGACGAGCGCCGTGATCGGCGTCCCGTCGATGAGGCCGGCGCGCACGCCGTCGAGGACGTACGTCGCGGGGCTGAAGTGGCTCAGCACCTGCATCCATCCGGGGAGGATGTCGACGCTGTAGTAGACGCCGCTAATGAGCAGCAGCACCGACTGCAGGACGAAGGTCATCTGCGCCCCGCGCTCGACGTACATGAGCGGCAGGATGGCGGTCATGATCCCGATCCCGATGAACGAGAGGGACCCGAGCACCATGAAGATCGCCGCGGTCAGGAAGTTCGCGTGGACGAGGTCGAGCTCGAAGAAGAGCGCGAGCACGGCGAGCACGACCACGGTGTGGACGAACCCGTAGGCGATCGCGTAGAGCGTCGAACCGACCATCTGCGCGTAGCGGCGCACGGGGGCCATGAAGGTGTACTCCAGGGTCCCTTCCCAGCGCTCCCAGGCGACCGTCTCGGCAATGAAGCTGAAGACGACCGACAGGTAGTTCCAGAAGACGGCACCGATGACGAGCGTCAGGAGGAGGCGGTCGTCGCCCTGGTCCTTGCCGATCAGCGACACGGCGAGCGCGCCGGCCACGGCGTAGACGAGGAACGCGACCTCCCAGCCCCAGTAGCGCCGGGTGAGGTTGAAGTTCCGCTCGACGAAGGCGTACGAGGCCTTCAGCTCGCGGGTCATCAGGGACATTGCCGTTGATCTCCTGTCGGTGGCGGATGCGCCGGCCCGATCCCTCGTGCAGGACCGGACCGACCCACCTCATTCGTCGTTGTCATCCTTGTCGTCGTCACCGATGTCGTCGTCGAGCGACTTGCCGGTGTAGGTCATGAACACGCTCTCCAGCGTCGCGGGCAGGCCACGCTGCTCGGCGATCATCGCCTTCAGCGCGTCGGCGGTGTCCTCCACCACGAGCCGCCCGTCGTTGATGATCGCGAGCCGATCGCACAGCCGCTCGGCCTCGTCGAGGTCGTGCGTGGTGAGCACGATCGTGGCGTCATGCGTGTCCCGCAGCTCCTCGATGAACGACTGGACGTCGAGCTTCGACCGTGGGTCGAGGCCCGTCGTCGGCTCGTCCAGGAGGAGGAGCGTCGGGCTCGTCAGCAGCGCCCGCGCGATCGCGACCTTCTGCTGCATACCGCGGCTCATCTGCTCGAGCGGCCGATTGAGCCGCTTCTCGCCGATCCCGAGGCGTGCCAGGATCTCGATCGCGTCGCGCTTCGCCTTCCCCGCGTCCATCCCGTACAGCCGGGCCGCGTAGGTCAGGTTCTCGTGGGGCGACAGCTTCTTGAAGAAGGCCGCGTCCACGCTGACGCGGTTGATGACGCGCTTGACGGCCATCTCCTCGCGCTCGATGTCGTGGCCGAAGACCTCCACCCGTCCGGTGTCGAGCGTCAGCAGGGTGCTGAAGAGCCGGATGAGCGTCGACTTGCCGCTCCCGTTGGCGCCGAGAATCCCGTAGATCTCGCCGCGCGGGATGCGTAGGCTCACATCGTTGACCGCGATGACCGGCTTCTTCTTGCGGCCCACCACGAAACGCTTCGTGACGTGCTCGGCGAGCAGCGCCGGCACCCCGCCCTCGACGATGGGCTGCCGCCGCGGCCGCCGCTGGGCGGCGGCCATCGATGCTGGCCGCTGCTGAGGTGCCGTGCTCAATTGTTCCAGCACGCTGGTCATGCGGTGCTCCTTGTCGTCCTCCGCCGGGTCAGTCATCGGTTCAGGTGGCCTCGTGGCTCGTTCGTCCCGGACGCAGAACGAGCCGTGATCCCGGGAGGGACCACGGCTCTTGCGCGATGCCTGCGGGGCATCAAAAAACCGTGGTCCGGATCCGGCCCACGGCTCGTGGCTGTCGTTGGCGGCAGTGCCGCCGATCCATCAGCTCGAGGTGGGCGCAGATCTCCCGCCTGTGGCGCCACTGAGAGGCGCCTTCGTGCGCGCGGTTGCGCAGATCGGAAGATTCATGGCCAGTTGCCGCTCTCCAATGATGAGTGGTTGCCGGTCCGCCAGGGACGCTGAGGCCGCGCGCGGGCGCGGCCGGTTCGAATGACGGAGCGGCAGTCTACGTCCGCGCCGCCGGGCGTGTCAAGAAACCTCGCCGCAGTGCGTAGAATCCGCGCATGAATGGACGCCTGCTGCGCTCAAGGCGCGAACGGATGATCGGGGGCGTGGCCGGCGGCATCGGTCACCAGCTCGGTGTCGACCCGACCTGGGTGCGCATCGCATGGGTCGTCCTCGCGATTGCCACCAACGGCGCCGCGATCCTGGTCTACCTGCTCCTCCTCTTCGTCATCCCCGAGGAGGGGACCGATGCAGCCGCGCCGACCGGGACCGGGACCGATGCCCGCGCGGACGTGCCGGTGGCAGGCAGGGGGCCGACGACGTCGCATCCGCAGCGCGGCTCATTCGAAGCGGGGAACGGGGCCCTCATCGTCGGGGGGATCCTCGTCATCGTCGGGGCCTGGGCGCTCGCCTCCCAGTACGTTTCGAACATCCCGTGGGCGCGGATCTGGCCGATCGGCCTCCTCGTCGCGGGGCTGCTCATCGTGATCGCCTCCTTCACCCGCCGCCGCTGAGGCAGCGCGCCGCGCGCGCTGGATCTCCCACCGGTCGCGGCCGAGGAGCGCGAAGACCGCCGCGACGAACCCGACCGCGAGTCCCGCCACGAGCTTCGGCAGGTTGCCGCTGACGAGCTGCGTGCGATCCCCGGAGGGAGGCGCCGGAAATTGGAATGCGTAGTTCCACGGCGGCAGGGCACGGGCGGCATTGATGTACCAGTCCGGCATCGCGAGCGCGGAGCCCAGCGGGAAGACGAGGATGCCGGCGACCGCCGCCAGGCTGAGGAACGCGACCCCGTACGGCCGCCAATCGGGCCGCACCAGGAGCTCGTCGACGGCGTAGGCGAGGGCCAACATTGCGAACAGCATGGCGGTGAAGTAGTGGTACATGAAGGTCGCGCGCTCGATCCGCGTCCACGGCAGGAACTGGAACGCGAAGGCGACGACGACGAGCACGAGCGCCAGCGACCGCCGGCGCCAGGCCATGATCCCGGCGAAGACGAGGGCGGGGATGCCGGCCCAGAGGAGGATCGGGTTGCCGCCGTTGTAGATGGCGGCGGTGCTGCGGTCGTCGTAGCCGTGGCCGTAGAACCAGGTCGGCTTGAGGTCGAGCGGCCAGCTCCACCACGGTGAGCTCGAGGGGTGGCCGGCGGTCAGCCCGAAGTGGTAGCCGAACATCTGGGCGTGGAGCTCGTCGAGCGACCAGGCGTAGCCGGGCCCCACGTCGGGCGTCGCGATCGTGTGCCCCAGCGCCAGGTAGGGCACGTAGGTCAGGAAGTAGACGGTGAGCGGCAGGATGACGAGGCACGCCCCGATCCACGGCCAGGAGAAGCCGCCCAGCTCCTCCGGCGCCCACCAGCGGGCATCGTCGCGGGTGCGGAGCGACTTGACCGCGCGCGCGCCGACGAGCACGGCCGTCGCGCCGAGCATGATCCACGCCGGCCATGCGGCCTGGGCGCCGCGGGAGAGGAACGCGAAGATCGTCTCGATCGCGTCCTTCGGCTGGCGGCCCGCCACCTGGCCGTATGCGAGCGCGAACGCCAGACCGATGCCTCCCAGCACGAGCCCGGTGGCCGGCAGCGCCAGCAGCTCCTCGCCGCGCAGCCGGATCGGCCAGCGCCACACGATGAGGATGGCGATCGCGAACGCGGCCGCGCACACGACGAGGACCGGCCACGGCGCGTCGATGCCCGCCACGATCAGCAGGAACCCGATCGCCCCCACCAGCAGCAGCCGTCCGAGCGGCGATCGCACGAGGACGAGGATGAGCAGCCCGGCGAGCGCGTAGAAGCCGACCCACTTGCTCGCTGCCGCCAGACCGATGAGGACCCCGGTGAGCGGCAGCGCCCACCACGCGCTGCCACGCCATCGGCCTGACCAGACCTGCCAGAAGAGCAGGTACGCGGCGATGATGAAGGTCGCCGTGAAGATGTCGTTCATCGCGATCCGGCTCATGACGTAGCTCATGCCGTCGACCGCGACGAAGATTGCGGCGAGGACCGCGATCCGGCGGCGGCGGAACATCGTGGCCGCGAGCAGGTAGATGAGCCCGACCAGGATCGAGCCGAAGATGACGCCGGCCATCCGCCATGCCACCGCGTCGCCGCGCGTGTCGACGCTCACCAGCGCGCCCGCCGTTCCGCCCGCGGCCGGGGCGCTGACGACGAGGATCTGCGCGTTGTCGTCGCCGGTCCCGGTATCGACCGCGTCGACCGCGATCGCGAGCGACTCACCGGGGAGCGCCGTGCTGTCCCACGCCGCGAAGCCGGAGCGCAGCAGTCCCTGCCCGCCGGACTCGCCGTGCGGCTCCACCGCCCACACGACGGGCGCCCCGCCGTCATCGGTGACGCCGGTGACGTAGATCATATTCACGACCGGCTCCCACGCGATCTGGCGCGGGGTGCCGGGGAGCGGCGTCGTGCCGATGAGCGTCAGCGTGTGCCCGTAGACGGCGATCCCGCCGCCCGTGGCCGGGAACGTGCCGGGATCGCCCGGCTGGGGGCCGACCGGCACCCAGACCTGCGCGTCGTTGCCGCTCCCCTGGACGATGACCGGGCCGACGGGCGGCGCGCTGGCCTGGAGCGGCTCCTGGTTCTGCGCCGGCTCGAGGGTCGTCGCGTCCAGGACGTTCACCACCCCTCCGGCAGCGTCGGTGGAGAGGACGAGCGGCGCGGCCTGGTCAATCTTCGGGAGGTAGGCCAGGCCGCCACTGGCGAGCGTCGCAGTGGCGCTGATCACGGTGCCCGCCGGGTCGAGGCGCGCGATGCGGTCCGGCCCGCGGGCCAGGATCGCGGTCCCGTCGTCCGACACGACGATCTCGTTGACGCTCCCGAGGTCGGTCGCCCACGCGACGCCGGCAGGCGGTGGCGCGCGGGGGCCGCTGCCGGGGAGGTAGGCGGCGAGGTCGTAGGCCTGCACCGTGCCGTCGTCGGCGCGGCCGGCGAGCAGGCGCTGCGCCGCGCCATCCCAGGCGAGCGACGCGATCGGGCCACCCGCGGACCATCGACTCAGCTCGCCGCCGTCGAGGGCATCGCGGCCGACGATCTGGCCGCTCTCGACGGTGAAGGCGACCGACCGCGGGTGCTGTTGGGAGTTGCGCGCCGGCGCCACCGCCAGCGCGCCACCGGCCGCGCCGAGCTCCGTCGTCGCGCGGACCTGGTTGGGATCCATGGCCACGATCCCCGCCGCGATGAGGTACTTGGCGAGCATCGGGTGCGTCCACTCGTACGTGTCCCGCGTCCACCCGTGCTCCCAGTCGGAGAGCCACTCCATGGCCGAGCGGGCGTGGTAGACCTCGTCGAAGTGGTAGCCCTGCGGCACGTCGAGGCGCCAGAGGCGGAAGAGGAGCCCGAGGCCGACGAGGCCCACGAGGAGGAGCGCGTCGAGCCGATCGAGCCGCCGGCCGCGCTCGCGGAACAGCGGGTCGTCCTCGCGCGACCGCTCCTCCACGGACGCCGGCTCGCGCGCGGGCACCCGGGGCACCGGCGGCATGACCATCGCGCCAGGCGAGACCCGCGGCCCATCCTCGGCGGCCCACGCCGGCTCGACGGCCGGTGCCTCGCGCACCACGCGCCAGGCGAGCCAGCCGAACGCGACCACGACCACGATGCCCAGCAGGTAGAGCCCGGCATCGGTCCAGATGACGCCGTCGAAGAATGGCCCGAGGTCCATCGGTCCATCGCCGAAGCCGGGATTCATGGGTGGCAGGCCGGCGAACGTCCAGTCGGCGGTGTAGACCCACAGGACGTTGGCGGTCAGCGACACGGTCACCAGGCCGTAGAGCGCCGCCCATCCGAAGCGCAGGAGGAGGGCCGCAGCTGCGATCGCCGCGAGGGGGAACAGGAGGAGGAACCAGGGGGGCCACGTCCCGTCGGACACGAGCTTGAACCCGGGGACCACGTCGAGGCCTATGGCGACGACTGCCGCCGCGCCGAACGCCATGAGCCTCCCCGACCGGCGCAGGCGCGGCACCGCCCGCAGGACGAGGGGCGCGGCCAGGCCGACCGCCGGGAAGAGGTACCGCTCGTGGACGCGCGTCGGCACCACGAAGAAGGCGACCGCCACGAGGAGCGTGCCGATGACGAGCCCTTCCGGGTCGTCGTGGCGCCATACCTGCCACAGCGCGATCAGCGCCGCAACCGCAAAGAGCAGGGTGCCGAGGAGCTGCCACGAGACCCCGACGCCCGCGACCGCGATCGCGATCCCGGGGCCGCCACAGCCGAGGTCGGGCGCCACGGCCGGGACGTCGCAGCCCCACCGGAGGGTGTCGCCGAGGCCGCTCCAGGCATTTCGCCACAGGTTGATCGCGTTGATCGCCAGGCCCTCATAGGTCGTCGCCGCCTCGCCGAACTTGCCGATCAGGCTGGCGTTCGGATCGGACGAGGGTGACCACACCGACATGCCGAATGGGGCGAGGAGGAGGACGAGCGCGCCGATGCCGACCGCCACCGATGTGAGCACCCGGAGCGGGTCGCGCCGCAGGTCCTGCCCTGGGTCGGCGGAGCGGCCGAGGAGGTGGCGCTTGATGCCGACGATCGCCACGATCGGGATCAGGAAGGCGTACTGGAACTTCACGAGCAGAGCGATCGTGGCGCCGAGCGCGGCGGCCTCGGTCCAGCCGGCCGCGAGCGCGTAGAGGGTGCCGAGGATGACGAGCGTGCCGACCGAGTCCACCTGGCCCCACACCGCGCTGTTGAAGACGGTGGCCGGGTTGAAGAGGTAGATCGCGGCCGCGACGAGGCCGACCGCCTCGCCCGACCAGCTCCGCCCTGCGAGCGTGAAGCGGCGGTCGAGGAAGCGCCGTCCGTAGGCGAAGAGCAGCCACGCGACGCCGGCGTCGGCCAGGATGCCGGGGATCTTTATGAGGCCCGACGTCGCGTCCTGGCCCACGAGGGGAGCCAGGAGCTTGCCGATCAGGCCGAGGCCCCACAGGACGTAGAGGTAGCCGGGCGGATAATCACTGAAGTAGCCGGGTGCGTAGAATGCCCCGGGCCCGACACTCGCGAGTCGCTGTCCCCATGCGGAGAAATCGACGATGTCGATCCGGAACCCGCTCTTCGGCAGCAGGATGCCAGCGATGAGGGCACGCAGCAGCAGACCGATGAGGATGAGCACGCCGAGGAGCATGCCGGCGTCGAGGTGCAGGCCGTCAGCGAATGGCCTCGCGCCCCGCCGCCGCACGGGACGGGAGGTCATCGAAGGCGACGCCGGATGCAGCGTCGCCGGGTCTGGCACGGCACGGCGGCGGTGAGTATACATCGACCCCCGGACGATCCCGATGGCCTCCCGGTTGCGTCGGGGGCCGCGGGCCGACCGCCCCGCCGTCTCCGCGCCGCGCATCCCACGATCCCATATGTATCCGGCCCGGTCGCCTGGGCGGCGGCCTTCATCACGCTGGTGGCGTTCGGCATCTACCTCCGCACCCTGATGCCGGCGACCGGCTTCTGGGACACCGGCGAGGCGCAGACGGTGCCGCACACGCTCTCGATCTTCCACCCCACCGGCTTCCCGACCTATGCGCTCCTGGGATGGCTCTGGAGCCAGCTCCCGATCGGCGAGGTCGCATATCGCATGAACCTGCTGTCCGCCGTCTGCGTCGCGCTTGCCGCCGGCCTCACGGTGCTCATCACCGCCCACCTCCTGGAGGAGCGCAACCGCTGGGTCGCAGCGGTTGCCGGCGCAGTCGCGGGCGCCGCGTTCGCGTTCGCCAGCGAGGCCTGGGAGATCGCGCTGCGTGCCGACGTCCACGCCGTCCACATCCTCATCGTCGCGCTCATCGTGTGGCTGCTCGTCACCTGGCGCGCCGCCGAACGCGCCGGGTCACCGCGGTGCGGGCGCTGGCTTGCCGCGGCGGCGCTCATGTTCGGGCTGGGGCTCGGGAACCATCCGCTCATCGGGCTGATGGCCTTCGCCATCGGCCCGTGGCTGTTCATCGTCGACCCCGGCATCTGGCGCCGATGGCGACTGGTCGCCGCCTGTGCCGCGCTCCTGGTGCTGGGTCTGCTGGTCTACCTCTACATCCCGATTCGGGCCCATATCTCGCCCGAGCCTCCGCTCTTCTACGCCCACCCCAGGACGTGGGAGGGTTTCCGCTATCTCGTCTTCGCCGAGCAGTTCCACGGCCTCTTCGACCAGTTCGCCAGCCCCCTGCAGTACATCGATGCGAAGTGGGCGAAGGTGGAGAGCGTTCTCGCCGCCCAGCTCGTGGGACCCGGCTGGCTCGTCGTCGCGATGGGCGCCGCGAGCCTCGCGGTCCGTCGCCTCGGGGCGTTCGCGTTCCTCCTCCTGCTCATGGCCTCCAACATCTACTACGCCATGAACTTCCAGGACGGTGACATCGACCGCTACTACCTCCTCAGCACGCTCGTCGCCTGCGTCCTCGTGGGCGTGGCGGTCGGGAGCCTCGCGGCGGCGGGCAGCCGCGCCATCGCCCAGGCGACTCGCCGCACGCTCGACATCGCCGGCCGCCGCACGGTGGCGCGACTGGCGGGCGGGACGGTGCTCGTGCTCGGGGCGCTGCTGCCGGTCGTGGCGCTCACCACCCGGTACGACGTGCGCGACCAGTCGCGGAACCACGAGGCCGACCTGTGGGTGGCGAGCGTCTATCGCGCGCTCCCCCAGGACGCGGTGATCATCAGCTGGTGGAGCTACAGCACGCCACTGTGGTACCACCGCTGGGTCCTCGGCGACCGGCCGGACATCACGATCATCGACGAGCGGAACATCCTCGACGACGGCTGGGGTACGATCAATGCCGCCATTTACGCGTACCTGGGCCGGCGGCCGGTCTACCTGGTTCCGCCCGACTGGGAGGCGGCGAGGCTGCTGGCGGTCTTCCGCACGCGGCCCGTCGAGACGTACGGCGGCTACACGGAAATCGTCGAGGTGGTGCCCTGAATCAAGAGCCCAGCGGAGAAGCGCGCGAGGCCGAACGTCCCCAGCTCACGTTCTTCTTCCCCGCCTTCAATGAGGAGGAGAACGTGGAGCGCACCGTCGAGCGGGCGCTGGCCGACATCGGTCCGCTCGTCGGCTCGATGGAGATCGTCATCGTCGACGACGGCTCGACCGATCGCACGCCCAAGCTCGCTGACGCGCTGGCCGCCGCCCATCCGGAGGTGCGTGTCGTCCACCAGGAGAACCGCGGCTACGGCGGCGCCTTGCGCACCGGCTTCGCCAATTCCCGAGGCCAGCTCATCTCGTTCTCCGACGGCGACCTCCAGTTCGACCTGACCGAGATGGGGCGCCTCCTCGCCCGCCTCGATGATCCGGCGAAGAAGCCGGTGGACGTCGTCATCGGCTACCGGATCAAGCGTCGCGACCCGGCGCATCGGATCTTCATTGCCAAGACGTACAACGCAATCGTGTCGGTCCTCTTCGGCCTCCGAGTCCGCGACATCGACTGCGCGATGAAGCTTTTGCGCCGGGAGGTGTTCGACGGGCTGCGCCTGGATGCCGACTCGCCGTTCCTCTCCGCCGAGCTGCTCATCAAGCTCCGCGCGCGCGGCGAGCGGATCGCGCAGGTTGGGGTCAACCACTTTCCGCGGACCGCGGGGACGAACACCGGCGCCTCGTTCCGCAAGATCCTCCGCACGTTCCGGGACATTGGGAAGCTGCGCCTGGCGCTCTGGTTCCACCGGGGTGAGGTGCTCGGCCCCCGCCGGTCTCGCGGCTAGGCCGGCTCATCTGGCGTTCAGTCCCCGATCGTGACAGCGTGCATCACGTCGGCACGTGCGTCTCGTGCGTCACGACGGACCTCCCACGCCCCGCGCCGTCACCCGCCAACGACCCGCACCGCCCACGGGCGCGTGACCGGCCCTACGGCTCGTCGGGCGGCGGCCCCGTGTCGCCCGCGTCGGTGTCGACGTCGAGCGAGTTGATGAACTCGCGAAAGACCGCGAGCTTCTCGTCCTCGGGGCCGGTCTCGCCCTCCTCGAGATGATCCGGCTCCACGCCGGCCTCGTCGAGGACCCGCTCGTCGACGTAGATTGGCGAGCCGGTGCGGACCGCCACCGCGATCGCGTCGCTCGTCCGCGAGTCGACCTCCGCCTCCTCGCCGTCTGCGTTCTCCAGGTAGAGGCGGGCATGGAAGGTGCCCTCGTTCACGTGGGTGATGACGATGCGGCTGATGCTCGAATGCAGCGTGGCGACCACGCTCACCAGCAGGTCATGGGTGAGCGGCCGCTCGGCGGAGAGGCCCTGGAGGCGCATCGCAATCGCGTTCGCCTCGGCCGGCCCGATCCAGATCGGCAGGTAGCGGTCCCGCTCATTGTCCTTGAGGATGACCACGTGCTGGCTCGAGAGCATGTGGACGCGGACGCTCTCCACGACCATCTCGATGAGGCGCACGCGACCATACGGCCCTTCGCCCATGGCCCGATTCTAGCCCGGCTACTCGAGGACGACGCGCACCACCCGGTCCGGGGTGGCGAGGAAGGCGACCGGTGGGCCGTCGGCGACCGAGGCCACCCGCAGGCCGATGACCTCGTCGAGTAGCCCAGCCTGCGCACCGCGGCGGGGTGCCATCCACTGGCCGACGAACGCGCCGTCCGCGCGTTGGAAGCCGATGATCCGCGCATTCGCCGCGTCGTAGACGAAGAAGAGCTCGCGCTCGCCAATGGTGGCCGCGTCAAAGAGGCGGTAGTCGAGCGCGTCGCGGACCTTGGCGTCCGGCGGCGGATCGAGGGAGAAATCGGTCTGCGGCAGCGGCGTGCCGAAGTTCACACGCGTCACCGTATTGCTCTGGAGGAGCCACAGGTTGGCGTCGACGAGGAGGTCGCGGGCGCGCTGCGGCGGGATGTCCGGCTCGGCGGTGAGGAAGGGTTGCGGGGCAGTCGGGAAGGTGACCGGGATGACCGCGGGCGGTGACCACTTGTCGATCGTGCCGCGCGCCGCATCCACGAGATACAGGTTGAAGATCTGGAGCGGCGGCCGGTGCTGGAGGGCGGCGAGCAGCCTGCTCTCGGGCGCCACCGCGTCGATGCCGGCGAGCGGCATGCGGTGCGGGGTCAGCTCGCTGAGGTCGATCCGCCACGCCTGCCGCGAGCGATCCACCACCACGACGTCGGTGGCCGCGGTCGCGATGAGCCACGGGTCGCCCGCCACCCCGCCGCTGAGCTGCTGCCCGGCCCGGTAAACGACCGTCGCCGACCCATCCGCGGGGTCGACGCGGATCACGCGACCGCGCCCGGCATCGGTGAGCCACAGCGCCCCATCGGAGGAGGCGACCATGCGGGATGCGCGCACGCCGTCGAGGGTGGCGCCGAGATCGGCGACGATCGCGATGTCACGGATCCGCGACACGCGGTAGAGCGCATCGAGGCCGGCATCGACACGCGCGCGGAGCGGCTCGAGCTCGCTGTCGGCCACGCCGGCGCCGGCGGCCAGCTCGACGGCGCGGAAGGCCTCGTCGAGCCGCGCCTTCGCCTGCTCCGGCGCGCGGGCGACGAGATCGCGGCCGTCGACCTGGTCCTCGACCTGGGCGATCAGGTCGTGGGCGCTGGTGATCGCCGCGCGGGCCACCTGGGCGCGCGGGATCGCGTCGGTCGGCGTCGCCGACGGCAGCGAGCCGACCATGATCCCGGCCGCCGCGATGCCGGCCACCACGACCATCCACGCCAGGCCGAGGCGCCGCCGTCTACCCGACTCCCGCTCATCGGTCCGCGACACGGTGCGCGGGTACGCAGGCCGGCGTCGCGGCACGAAGGCGAGCAGGACGTTGACCAGTCGGAGGAGTCCGCGGCCGCCCGCGGCCTGGAGCGCGTCGATCCCCGATCCGGCGCGATGGAGGAGCCGCCCGATGGCATCGGCGAGAGGGACCGGGCTCTCGTCTGGCAGGCCGGCGAGGGGCTCGGCCGGTCGCACCGGCTCGAGCTGCCGCGTCGTGGTGGTGGCGCTGATCTCGTCCACCTCGAGGACGAGCAGGCCGTCCGACCCACTTCCCCCGCGGATCGCGAACAGCTGCTGGAGGTGCTCGGCGGCGGCCGACGGGCGCATCGCATCGAGCGCGTGCTGCAGCTGGTCGATCCCCACCACATGGGCGAGGTTGCGGCTGACGAGCGCGATGCGGTCGTTGGCGGCCAGCTCACCCTGCCATGTGTACGGGTCGACCTGGAGCGCCTCGCCGAGGGTGCCTGCCACGCGCCGCTTCCGGACGCGCGGATCCTCGTCGGCGACCGCAGGCGGCGGAGGGAGCTCGTACATCCGACCGCCGCGCACGACGACCGCGCTCGCCGGCCCGAGCTTCGCCACGTGGAGCTCGCGGCCCCGAATCGCCACCGCCACCACCCCGATTCCGCCGCGCTTTCCGATCCCGAATTGGCGCCGGTGGTGGTAGAGGCGCCGGTTCGCGGCCTCGATCGCCTTCGCGAGCGCGCCGAGCGCGCCGACCGACAGGTCGTAGTAATAGTCGCGCTCGATCTCGTCGAGCGCCTCGATGGCCGCGCGGCCGAGCGAGGCATCGGTCCCGCTCACCTGGGCGAGGAGGAAGAGCGACCCCTTGGTCCGCGCCCGCGCCCCAACCGTCGGCTCGTGGAAGCGGGCGATGTCGAGCGCCCCGGCAGCGCGTTCCTCGGCTGGGGGCAGACCGATACGAGTGGCGAGGCGAGAGGACATGAGCAGGACCTACCGGAGCGCGGTGGGAGTCGACCGATGCTGAGTATAGGAACCCGCGGTCACTCCCAGCGACCCACCGAAACGGCCACCCCGCGCAACTCGATGGTCGCCCCCGGACGACCCGCCATGCGGCGGTTCACCGCCCACGCCAGGGCCTCGCCCCGCATCCGGAGCTCGGAGGCGAGGATCGGCTCGGAGGCCTCGATCTGCGCGATCCCGCTCGCGACCTTCACCACCCGGCTGCGCATGCCGCCGCGCGCGAGACCCGCCTCCTCGACGACCTCCTCCCATGCCAGGCGCGCCTGGGCCTGGGCGATCTCCGCCGCGGCGCCGGGACCGATGCAGGCCAGCAGCGCGCGCTGCAGGGCGGCGCCGGACTCCTCGCCCGACACCGTCAGGCGACCCGCGGCGCGAGCGAGAGCCGCCCGTCATCCACGTGCCAGATCGGCACCCGCGCCCGCCTGGCCGGCGGCAGCGCCTCCGGATCAGCGGTCGTGACCAGCACCTGCCCGCGCTCTCCGAGCAGTGCCAGCGCCCGCTCCGATCGCTCCGGGTCGAGCTCACTGAACAGGTCGTCGAGGAGGACGATGGGCCGCGAGCCGTCGACACCCAACAGGTCGGTCTCCGCGAGCTTGAGGGCGAGGATGATCGTCCGCTGCTGGCCACGGCTGGCGTGCTCGGCGACGCCGCGTCCGCCGAGCTCGACGACGAGGTCGTCGCGCTGCGGGCCGACGAGCGAGACCCCGTTCCAGAGCTCCTTCTGGCGCACGTCCGCCAGCCGGCGCCGATAGGCGGCCTCCAGGGTCGTCACGTCATGCGCCCCGTCGGAGCGGCCCTGCCAGGCGTCCTTGAGCGAGTCGGCGTAGGCCACCCGTACCGTGTCGGCGCGCTCGTCGGCCGGGGCGACCGCATCGTGGAGCGGCCCGATGCGCGCCGCGAGCTCCCCGACCAGCGCCAGGCGCGCCGCGGTGACCCGGGCGCCGATGGTGACGAGCTCTTCGTCCCAGAACGGCATCCCGTCGGCGCCGGCCTCCTCGCGCCGGATCGCGCGGAGCAGCGCGTTGCGCTGGGCGAGCACGCGGGCGAGGTCGACGAGGTCGCGCGCCACGCGGCGGTCACGCTGGGCAAGGATGGCGTCGAGGAAGCGGCGACGCTCCCCCGGCGATCCGACGAGAAGGAGCATCTCCTCGGGGCGGAACAGGACGGCGCGCACGACCTCGCCGATCGACGTCGATCGCCGCGCCAGGCCGTTGACGGTCATCCGCTTGCGCAGGCCGACCGGCGGGTCCGCTCCCGGAAGGACCGCCTCGACCCGTGCCCCATCACCACCGTCCGGGTCGGCCAGGTCGAGCCGGATGCGGGCGAATGGCGAGCCGTGCTGGACCAGCTCGCTCTCGACCGCCGCGCGTGCGGAGCGGCCGGTGATCGCCACCACGATCGCCTCGAGGAGGTTCGTCTTGCCTGCCCCGTTCGGCCCGGCGACGATCGTCAGGCCGGGCTCGAGATGGAGCTCCGCGCTCTCATAGCTGCGGAAGTGGTCGAGCGTCAGGCGGGCCAGGCGCATCGGTCAGGCCCTCATCGGTGCGGCCGGCGCTGCGTCAGGACGCGGTGCGGACCGGCATGATGACGTGGACGTAGTCGTCCTTGCCGATGCCGCGGATGACGCCCGGTGCGAGTGGGCCGGAGAGCTCGAGCGCCGCCTCGTCCGAGCCGAGGTTGCTCAGCACGTCGATCAGGTAGCGTGCGTTGAAGGCGATGGTGGTGGGAGATCCCTCGACCGTGGCATCGAGCGCGTCGGCCGCGTCACCGATGTCGGCCGCGTGCGCCGAGATCGACACCGCCGAGGCATCCTCCTCCTCGCTGCCCACCGCGATCTTCACGATGTTCGCGCTGTCGCGGGCGAAGATGCTCGCCCGTCGCGCGCCGGCCAGGAAGGCCTCGCGGTCGATGATCGCCCGGGAGGTGTGCGCCGTCGGGATGACCGGCTCGTAGTTCGGGAACTGGCCCTCGATGAGGCGGCTGACGAGGTCGATCCCCTCGGTGTGGAAGAGGACCTGGCTCTTGTTCGGGGTGACGGTGATCTCGACCGCCGCATCGCCGTCGGGCAGGATCCGCATGAGCTCGCCGTACGAGCGGCCCGGGACCACGATGAGCACCTCGCCGCTCACCGGCGAGGCGAGCTCCAGGTGACGCACCGCGATCCGATAGTTGTCCGCGGCGGCGAGCGTCATCCGGCTGCCGGCGAGCCGGGTCAGGACACCGGTCAGGATGGGTCGGCTCTCGTCGGTCGCGGCTGCGAAGACCACCTCCCCCAGGGCCTCGCGGAGCGCCCGCGCGTCGACGGTCGTGGCCGGCGCGTCACCGATCGCCGCGACGACCGGAAACTCGTCGGCCTCGATGCCCTTGATCGAGCTCCTGTTGCCGGCGCAGCTGACCTTCAGGGTGCGGTCCTTCGGGGAGAGGACGAGGTCGATCCGCTGGTTCGGGAAGCTGCCAACGAGATCGGAGAGCAGCTTGGCCGGGACGGTGATCTCACCCTCCTCGCTCACCTTGCCGGGCACCCAGCAGTTGATACCGATCTCGAGGTTCGTGGCGGTCAGCTTCAGGCCGGCGTCCTGGGTGCGGAGGAGGACGTTCGCCAGCACGGGCAGCGTGGCCCGGCTGCTCACCGCGCGGCTCACGATTCCGAGCCCGCGCGCCAGGTTCTCCTGCATCACCGAGACGTTCATGCCGGTCCAGCGACCTCCTGCTCGGACGCAGCGCAGATCCACATCCACCGGCTGCGCGATACGACGACGAATGGTTCTCTCGAAGAATACTTCCAATCCGTCGTCGTCCCTAGTAGGGGTGTGGACGGCGTGGACATCTGCTCGATTCGTGCCCGGAACGACCCGTGGCGCGCGGTGGTCCGGTGGTCGACGAGGCGGTTGGATGGAGTGGGAAAGCGGGCTCCCGTGGTGGACGAGGGCTCCGTGCCGAAACCGTTGTGCGGCGTATTTCTCCACACGCAGCCGAGGATATCCACGAGAAGGTCGGAGTTATCCACCTCGACCGAGCCGGAGGTACCACCGGGCGCCCATGTCGCGTGCCGGCGGCGGTCCGTCATTCGGAGTAGATCATCTCCCGCACCGCGTTGATCTCACGGCGCATCTCGTCGTTCTCGCCGAGCTCGCGCGCGATCTTGTCGTAGGCGTGGAGCACCGTCGAGTGGTCGCGGCCGCCGAGCTCGGCGCCGATGCGGAGAAGGCTGATGTCGGTCTCCTCCCGCATGAGGTACATCGCGATCTGGCGCGGCACGACGATCGCGCGGTCGCGCTTGCTGCTGCGCAGCAGGTCGAGGTTCACCCCGTAGTAGTCGGCCACGGCGCGCACGATGCGCTGCGGCGTGATCGACCGCTTCTTCGGGTTGTACATGACGTTCGACAGCACGGCCGATGCGAGCTCGATGCTGATCGGCATGCCGGACATGCTCGCGTAGGCGATCACGCGGTTCAGGGCGCCCTCGAGCTCGCGGACGTTGCTCACCACCTTGCGTGCGATGAAGTCGATGACGTCGGGCGGGATGAGGTCGAGCTGATCCTCGGCCTTGCTGCGCAGGATGGCGATCCGCGTCTCGAGGTCCGGCGGCGTGAGGTCGGCGATGAGGCCCCACTCGAACCGGCTGCGGAGACGCTCCTCCAGGGTGGTGATCGCCTTGGGCGGACGATCCGAGGAGAGCACGATCTGCTTGCCGGCCTCGTGGATCGCGTTGAAGGTATGGAAGAACTCCTCTTGGGTCCGCTCACGCTCGGCGATGAACTGGATGTCGTCGATCAGGAGGACATCGATGCGGCGGTATCGGTTCCGGAAGTCTTCCATCTTCTGCTCCCGGATCGAGTTGATGAAGTCATTCGTGAACTTCTCGCTCGATGCGTAGAGGACGCGCTTGCGGGGGAACTTGGTCGCCACCGCGTTGCCGATGGCGTGCATGAGGTGCGTCTTGCCGAGGCCGACCCCGCCATAGAGGAAGAGCGGGTTGTACGCGTGTCCGGGCCGCTCCGCGACCGAGAGCGCGGCGGCGTGCGCGAGCCGGTTGGCCGATCCGACGATGAAGTTGGAAAAGACGTAGCGCCCGTTGAGGTTCAGGGCATTGCCGCCCGCCGAGAGTGGCGGCAGCTGGAGCGTCTCCTCGGAGGCCTGGTCGGGCAGCGGCCCCGGCGCGTCGGCCACCACGAATTCGACCTGGACCGATCCGCCGACGACGCGAGCCAGCGTCTGGCTGATGAGGGTGCGGTATCGGTTGTCGAGCCAGTCCCGTGCGAAGCCGTTCGGCGCGGCGATGCGGAAGCGGTTGTCGTCGATCTCGACGAGCTGCGTGTCCTTCAGCCAGGTCTCGAAGTTCGCCGGCGAGAGGCTGACCTCCAGCTCGCCCAACACGGCGCGCCAGACCTGCTTCGCATCCATCAACAGCCGTCTCCACACGCCCGCAGCGCGGGCCTCGAAAGGGTCGAATAGCCACTCCGCGGGAGCGGACGGAAGGGTGTCGAGAGGGCTTCCGGTCCGCGGGGTCGCGGTAGTGTAGCAGCCCGGTTTCGGCCCGGGCAATGGAATCGTACGACACGGACGCGACCGACTCGCGCCAATCGTCTCGATCCCCGTTTGACCCCTGTCGGCAGGCTCCGTACAATCCGCGAGGAACCGCACCACGGCCACGGTGGGCGCTGCCCGCCGGCTGGCTCGGCCAGCCGCTCGCATCTTGCTGCAGCGCGATGCGCACCGCCTGACCAGCTCGTAACGAGGACGATCACGGACCCATGGGAAAGCCGACCTACCAGCCCAAGCGTCGCGCCCGCAAGCGCGAGCATGGCTTCATGGCGCGCATGGCGTCCAAGGGTGGTCGCCGGGTACTCGCCCGCCGTCGCGCGAAGGGTCGCAAGCGGCTGACCGTCTGACGCGGGCGACCGAAGCGCTCGGCTCGTGCCGCCGCTGGTCACGCTCAGCCATCGCGCCGATTTCAACGCGGTGATGCGCAGCGGAACAGCACGGTCGCATCGGCTGATCGTCCTGCGCTGGCTCCGGACCGATCGCGCGGAGACGCGCGTGGGGTTCAGCACTCCCCGCACGCTCGGGGGGGCGGTGGTACGGAACCGGGTGCGCCGTCGCCTGCGCGAGATCGTGCGGGAGCGGCTGGATCTCATCGGTGGAGGCCGGGACCTCCTCGTGATCGCGCGGCCGGAGGCGGCCGCGGTTGACTACGCCGAGCTGCGCGCGGCCTTCGCGACGCTCCTCGAGCGCTCGAGACTCGGAAGATGAGGAAGATCGGGCTGGGACTGATCATCGCGTACCAGAAGCTCACCTTCTGGATGCCGCCGACCTGCCGCTACACGCCGAGCTGCTCGCGCTACGCCTACGAGGCGATCGAGCGCTACGGCCTCCTGCGTGGCTCCGCGATGGGGATGCGTCGCATCGCCCGCTGCAATCCACTCCACCCGGGCGGCCATGACCCCGTGCAGTAGGCGGCGCTGAGCCGATCATGAACCCCGTCATCGCCGCCGGCTTCCTGGGCATCGAGCACTTCACGCCGCCCTGGGACGTCTTCTTCCTGCCGCTCTTCAACCTGCTGATCGCGCTCTACAAGCTGCTGTTCAACGACTTCGCGCTCGCGATCATCGTCTTCACCATCGTCATCCGTATCCTCGTCGCGCCACTCTTCAACGCCCAGATCCGTTCGCAGAAGGAGATGCAGCGGATGCAGCCCCTCGTGCGGGAGCTGCAGCGGAAGCACAAGGGCAACCGGCAGAAGATCGCCGAAGAGACGATGGCGCTCTACCGCGAGCACGGCGTCAACCAGTTCGGTGGCTGCCTGCCGCTCCTCATCCAGCTGCCGTTCCTGCTCGCGCTCTACCAGGCGCTCATCCGCGCCGCGAACGTCGTGACGCTCACGACCCAACAGGTCGCGGACGACAGGTTCACGCAGCTCAAGGCGGCCCTCCCGGGGATCGTGCCGGTCGCCGGGTCCACGACGCAGTTCAACGCGCCGATCGGCGGCAGCTGCGACGTGTCGCAGTTCTCGATCGCCGAGTTCAGCCATTTCCTGCCGCTGAACTGCCAGCTCATCGACCCGCTGAAGCTCCTTTCGGCGGTGAACACCAAGGTCGCCTGGCTGGGCGGCCTGGATCTCGCACGGCCCGATCACGTCTTCGCGATCATCATCCCGGGACTCGGCTTCGGGCTGTCGCTCATCGCGGTCCTCACCGCGATCCTCCAGTTCATCCAGGTGCGGATGACGTCGCCGCGTGCCAACCCGGACGATCCGACGGCCACGGCGACCAGCACGATGACGTACCTGTTTCCGTTCCTGACCGTCTTCTGGGGCGGCATCTTCCCCAGCGGTCTGATCCTCTACTACCTGGTCTACACGGCCTTCCTGGTCGTGCAGCAGTACTTCATCATGGGTTGGGGCAACCTCTTCCCGCTCTTCGGCTGGCAGCCCGCGTGGGCGCCGGCGACGGTAGAGCCAGCTCCCCGACCGCGCCGGCGCGACGATGATTCGAACGCGACGCACGACGACGGGGGCGAGGGCGGCCGCACGGCCGCCACGGCCCGGCCCACCTCCCCTCGCCCGACACAACCCGGCCAGCGGCCGGTGCGCAAGGGCGGCAAACGACGAGGCCGAAAGCGATGACATTCAGAGAGTTCACCGGTAAGAACGTCGAGGAAGCGATCCGGACCGCGATGAAGGAATTCGCGTCCGATCTCAGCGACCTCGACATCGAGATCCTGTCCCAGGGCAGCCGCGGCATCCTCGGGGTCGGGGGCGAGGAGGCGCGCATCCTTGCCGCGCCGAAGTCCGCCGTTGCCGCCGCATCAAGCGTCCGCCCATCCGCACCGCCCGAGCCTCCGGCGCCGGGCGCGGAGTCCAGCGCGGAGCCCGGCTCGGACGTCGAAGCCGAAGCCGACGCAGTTGCCGCCCCCGCGCCGCGCGGCCGGGGTCGGGGCCGTGCCCGGACGACCGATCCCGCGGAGGTCGTGGCCGAAGCCGAGCCCGCGGCAGTGCCGTCGGAGCCATCGGCCGGCGACGAGGCCGTGGCAGCACGCGGCGATGACCAGGCGACCGAGCGCGCGGCGTACGAGGTCGGCGAGACTGGTGGCGCCGGGGAGCTGTCGGACGAGCGACGGCGCGGTCGCCGCGGTGGCCGTGGTCGCAACGGGCGCGAGCGACCCTCGGCCGCGCCGCGCGAGCGGGATCGGGACCGAGACCGAGATCGCCCGGCCCGTGAGCCGGCCCCGTTCGTGCCGGCCAAGCCGCTCGCCGAGCTGTCGGAGGAAGAGCGGAAGGTCCTCGAGGACGCGACCACCGTCCTCGAGGAGCTCCTGCGCCTCATGGGCGTGCCGGGGACCGTGGAGGTCGCCATGGGTCACGAGGCGTCGAAGCTCAACGTGAAGGGCGACGGGCTCGGCCTGCTCATCGGCCGCCGCGGGGAGAAGCTGGCGAGCCTCCAGCACATCGTGAACCTCATGGTCGCGCGTGGCGAGGCACAGCACCACCGCATCATGGTCGACGTCGAGAACTACCGCGGCCGCCGCGAGGACCAGCTCCGCGACGTCGCCGAGCGGGCCGCGAAGCGGGTTCTCCAGACCGGGAAGATCATCCAGCTCGAGGCCATGCCGGCCGTGGAGCGGCGAATCGTCCACATGGCGCTGGTCGAGAACCCGCGGATTCGGACGCAGAGCGTCGGCGTCGAGCCGAACCGCCGGATCGTGATCCTGCCGGCCGGCCAGGTCGAGCCGCGCTGACCGCCGACTGGGCCGATTCGCCGTGGACCGTCACGGCATCACGCTCGCTGCCGTGGGACGGCTGCCGGGAGGAGGCGATGCGCCCTGCGTCGGCGTGGTGGCGGAGGAGCCCGGCCCTGCGCTCGGCTTCCTCGGCCCGGACGGGACGCTGCTCGTCGCCCGCCCAGTGGACGGCCGCGAGCTGCTGGCGGCGGTGATCGCCTGGTTCGAGGAGTCGCTCGCCGACCCGCCCCAGGACCTCGAGGCGACCCAGGAGGACCTCGCGTCGGTCGTGCGCTGGCTCGCCGGCGCGTCGCTCGAGGCGCCGCTGCACGGCCTGCTGTCCGAGGCATGCGACGCGATCGATGATGGCCTGGCCGAGGATGTCGTCGTGCGTCGCCTGACGCTGGCCGCCGATGCGATGCGGGGGGATGCAGACGAGCAGGCCGACTGGGTCGACCTGCTCGTGGAGCGCTATCGCGTGCTGCGCGGCGCCTAGCGCCGCATCGGTCCTACGACGGCATCGAGTCGTCGTGCTCCGACGGGGTCGTCGGCGGCGCCATCGGTGGAGCGGCGGGCGGTGCGACGGCATCGGCCGGAGCGGGCGGAGCCGCCGGCGCCGGGGTGGCAGCCGGCGCTGACGGCGCAGCGGAGGCTGCGCTGCTCGAGCCGAGCTGGAACTTGCCGCCCTCAGCCTGGAACTCGCGCCAGCCACCCCATCCCATCATCAGCCCGCCGGCGATGCTCAGCAGCAGCGCGAGGAACGGGATGAGGAAGAGGCCCGCGTACGCGGCAAGCACGCCGAGGAAGGCGAGGAATGACAGGAGGCCAAGCAGCGCGCCGATGGCGGCGATGCCACCGATGACGAGCATCAGCGAGCCCTTCGACCCCGGCAGGTTCGTGCTCGGCGACCACTGCGGCATGAAGACGACCGCCAACATGGCGATGCCCAGCAGCAGCGTGAGGATGAGCCCGCCGCCCGCGCCGTAGGAACCGAAGAAGACGAGGATCCCGCCGACGATCGACGCGATCGCGCCCCACGTGGCGAGCCGCTCGTTCGAGTTGAGCTTGGAGAAGTCCATCGGTACCGGATGCCTCCTTATCCGCGGCGCTTGCTCCGAGCAGGATGCCAGATGCGATGAGACCGATCGGCCGCGGTGCCGCGCGAGGGTAGCACCCGGCGCCGCCCGTGAACAGGGCCACGCGGATCGTGCGCCAGCGAACGCGGCGCGAGGAGGAATGGTGGAGATGGGGGAGAATCGAACTCCCCGTCCAGAACCTAGTCGCCGGAAACTTCCTACAAGCGTTTCCGGCTTACTTGCATTTCGCGTCGCGGGCCCCCAACCGGCGGGGTGCCTCACTGGCTATCCGGTTGGCCTTGTGAGCCTCTTTGACGTCGCTCACCGGAGTCGGCGACGCCGCACCTCCCCTGATGACATCTTCGCCGTCCGGGGAGGGGAGACGGCGTCGATGTTCACTGCCTAAGCAGCGAAGGCGTAGCTGGGCTTGTTGCCAGTTACTTTTGGTGCCCTCTTTTTACGAGGCCTGAGGGCGCCTCGGCTTGCGATTCCCGGTCCCTGAGCCCTGTCGAAACCTGACATCCCCACAGACCAATCTGCCTTCGAGTTTATCACAGGCCGCCAACGAAGTGAACAGCCGTTCTATCGGGTGGTGCGCAGGCGCAGATTGACGCTCCGCACATCGGTGTCAGAGCTTGATGCGAGCGTTCTTCGCCTCGCGCTGCAGCTCGCGCCGCATGTCACGCTCGGCAATCGTGCGGCGCTTGTCATGCGTCTTCTTCCCGCGCGCCACGGCGATCTCGAGCTTCGCGTTGCCGCCGCGGATGTAGAGGCGCAGCGGCACGATGGTGAGCCCCTTCTGGTTCGTCAGCCCCACGAGCTCGGCGATCTGGTCGCGGTGGAGCAGGAGCTTCCGTGTCCGGGTCGGCTCGTGGTTCCAGCGATTGCCCTGCGCATAGGTCGCGATGTGCGCGCCCACGAGCCACGCCTCGCCGTGGTCGATCCGCGCGTAGGCCTCGGCCAGGTTCACGCGATGCGCGCGGACCGACTTGATCTCGGTCCCGGTCAGCACGATGCCCGCCTCGAGCGTCTCCTCGATGGCGTACTCGTGTCGCGCGCGCCGGTTGACGGCGATCGTCTCGTCGGGCATCGGTCTGGTCTCTTCCGGGGCTGTCCTCTGCGGGCATGGAAAGAGCCGGCCGTTTCGGCCGGCTCGTCTCCGTCGCTACCACGCGAAGTGGGCTATCGCACCGCCTCGGTGGTGGCGTGCTTGGAACTACTCACTTGCACACCACCTCCTTTCGTTGCCCCGATGCTAGCACGCCCTCCGCGGGCCGCACAAGGCACCCGGCTGAACGGTCCGCCCGTGCCGTCACCTAGACTCGAATCGTGCGACTTCCACGGTCACTCGACGTGCTCCACGAGCGCAGCTTTGCCCGCTACCTGGCGGCCGTCACGGTCTCCACCCTCGGTTCGGGCATGGCGATGGTGGCGCTCGCATTTGCGGTGCTGGAGTTCGGTGGCGCTGTCGATCTCGGCATCGTGCTCCTGGCGCGCGAGATCCCGATCGTCGTCCTCCTGCTGATCGGCGGGGTCTTTGCCGACCGCATGCCGCGGCGCACCATCCTCGTCGGGAGCGACGTCGTGAAGGGGACCGCGCAGGTCGTGACCGCCGCCATCCTCTTCTCCGGGACGGCGACCGTGTGGAACGTCGCCGCCATGCAGATGGTGTTCGGCGTGGCGGCCGCCTTCTCGCGGCCCGCGACGATCGGGCTGATCCGGGAGGCGGTGAGCGATGAACGACTCCAGGAGGCCAACGCGCTCCTTGGGCTGTCGAGCAGCGTGCTCTCGATCGCAGGCCCCGCCATCGGGGCGCTCGTCGTCGCCGCGGGCAGCCCGGCGTGGGCGATTGCGGTCGACTCGATCACCTTCTTCGCATCCGCCGGGTTGACGGCCTCGATGCGTCTCGGACCTGCGGTGCGGATCGCGTCGGCGTCGATCCTCGGAGACCTGCGCGACGGCTGGCACGAATTCGTCTCGCGCTCGTGGGCCGTGGCGATGGTCGTGTCGTTCGGCCTCTTCCAGCTCAGCTACTTCCCTGCCCTGCTCGTGCTCGGGCCGCTCGTGGCGAAGGGCGAGCTGGGTGGAGCCCCGGCCTGGGGCACCCTTTTGGCCATCGAATCCCTCGGCGCCGTCGTCGGCGGCATGTTCGCCCTGCGCCTCAGGGTCCAGAGGCCGCTGGTCGCCAGCGAGCTGTTCGTGCTCCCGGCGGGCGTGTTCCTCGCCACGCTCGCCGTCCCGCTCCCGCTCGTCGCCCTCGCCGGCGTCAGCTTCGTCGTCGGCATCGGCTTTGCCGTCGGCAACACGCTCTGGACCACGGCGCTCCAACGCAACGTGCCGCAACATGCGCTGTCGCGGATCAGCTCGTTCGACTGGCTTGGCTCGGTGGCGCTCAACCCGATCGGTTATGCGCTGATCGGACCGATCGCCGCAGCGATCGGAACGTCACAGACGCTCGTCATCGCCGCCGTTCTCAACGTAGCTGTCTGCCTCAGCGTCGTCCTCTTGCCGTCCGTCCGCAGCGTCGGCATGAACGCGCCGGTGGCGGTCGCGGTCGCGGTGGCTGAATAGGCTCGCTGCTGCTTGCCACGGATTGGTTACGGACCTGAAGGTCGGAGGTTCGAGCCCATTCCTCCCGACCAGTAGGCCGTCCTTTTGGTCAGTGGATTACGAAGTCGAGCCGCATGCCGAGCGGCCTCTCTCGGCCCCTGCCGACTGCGAGGAAAAGCCGCGCTTGCACAATCCGAGCAAGCCCTTCCTCCCTTGCGTGTGTCACGTTGCCCGCGCCACTGACGCCGTCAGTTGAGGGAGCGAAAGGTCAGCCGGGTTGTGCCGGCGGCAGATTCCGCTGTCCGTGCCGACGCGCAATCTCGTCCATGGCCTCGGGACTTGCCTGCCCGCTCGAGATGGCCTCGTTCATGTCCCAGAAGTAGCCATCGAATGCAGCGGGCCACACGCACAGCAGCTTCCCGCCCTTAGGTCCAACGCTGAAACCGTGGCGCGTGTCGGGCGGAATGAAAACGAGGCTTCCAGGTCCGACCTCGCGGTCGTCACTTTCGGTGAAGAAGGTGTACGTGCCCTCGAGGACGTAGAACGCCTCGGGCTCGCTGTGAGTGTGCGGGGTGTTGACGAAACCTGGGTTCGGATTCTCGCCGACGCCGAGTGCCCACCGATGGCCCGTGTCTGTGGACGTAATCTTGCGGGCCATCCGAACGCCGTTGCGGAACTGGATGATGTCGCCGTCTGTTGGTCCGATGATCCTCACGCTACCTGGAGACTCGCTTACCATCTGAATCGGCCCTCTCCGTGTTGTTCCAGCCGCAGTTGTCGAGGTTAGGGTCCTCTCGCCTCGCGCCGGGGTCAATGCTTACCCGAGGATTCGCGGCAAGGCTGTTGGGAAGGTAAAGGGGACAGGTATCGGAAACTACCGGCACGACGATTAGCCGGCGAGGGCAAATGTGACGAACTCGGGCAGAACGATCTTGCACCTGGGTATCGCCGGCTTAAGACCTCTCGCCCCGACCAATACCGCTGGCGAACGGTGTCGAGCCCCCGGTCCCTCAAGGGGCTCCAGTAGCCGTTCTTCCCGATGCGGGCACAACCCCGTGGCGGTCGTCCGCCCGAAGCTACCGGCGTTGCCGGCGATGAGCCGATCGGCGCAGACGGCGATGTCGCCGGGCGCTCGTGCTGCCATACCTCAGCTCGGCACCGATGGCACCTGGTGGTCCAAGACACCGGCGAGGGTGCAGCGCCCTCCTACCTCAACGGTTCCATCTGGTCCAAGTCGAACGTGAATCTCCGAGCCCGCTCCCTGCCGGATCGTGACTGCTTGTCCCAGCCGATCTCCCATGAGGACCGCCGCAGCACCGCTGGCCTCATCCTCAGCGATGCCGGCCCAGGTCGGGAATGAGCGCGAGCGGAGGCGCCCCGCGCTTTCGTCTTCCCAGGCCCAGGCATACAGCCACGGCTCGCTGGCGTGATCGGGCAACGCATCAACTTGCTGGACAGTGCGGTACTCGACGAAGCGCGGGAGGACGGGAAAGTCGACCCACGCGGGGCGGGCGCGGATCCAGGTTAGATCACCATCACGCCAGGTCGGCACCTTACCGACCGTGGCCCGAAGCAATGTTGCGGGGTGGCCAAGCTCCGCCAAGAGCCATGCAGTCCCGACGATTGGGTGGCCAGCAAACGGGACTTCCGCGGCGGGGACGAAGATGGCGATGCGAGCGGTTGCAAGATCATCGACGAACACCGTCTCGCTGAATCCGAGCTCTGCCGTCAGGGCGAGGCGCCTGTGCGGGGGAATCACCTTGCCATCCAGAAAGACGCCGAGCTCATTTCCTCCGTTGCCGCCCGGTCCGACGAACACCCGCACGACGTGGAGCTCGGTCATCATTCCCTTCCTGAAGTGTTCCGGCATTCGGTACCTGCCGGGCCGACTCGCCCCGACCAGGGCGCTAGGCGGAGCCCGCGGTGGGGATCGCAGCCCGCTCCTCCGCTCGGTCCACAACCCGCATGTGGTCGGTCATGGCGCCTCCGCCGCTGACTGCGCCCGGCAGCGCCGCCGCCGGCGAGCCGGATGGCTGCGGCTGGCCGACACCCTCGGTGGCGAGGAACTGGACGGCGCGGTCGAGGAACAGGTCCTTCTCCGGCGGCGTCTGCGGCGGAACCTCGACCGCGATGTCCGGCTGGACGCCATCCGGATGGACGCTGTGGTGCTGTGGCGTGAACCAGCGGCTGATCGTGATCCGCACGCCACCCTCGTTCTGGAGCGGCACCCAGACCTGGACGGTGTTCTTGCCGAACGTGTGCTCACCGATGATGGTCGCCCGCCCCGACTCCTTCAGCGCCGCCGCCACGATCTCCGAGGCCGATGCGCTCCCGGCGTTGGTGAGGACGGCGACCGGGATGCTCGTGCTCGTGGCCGCTCCGCTCCCGGTGGCCTCCCAGCGGGTGACCTGGCCACCGGATGACTCCTGGCTGAAGATGAGGCCCGAAGCGACGAACTCGCTCGCGATCTTCCGCGCGGCCTCGATGTAGCCGCCGGGGTTGTCGCGGAGGTCGAACACGATCTCGTCGGCCCCGTCGTCGAGCAGCTTCGTGAGCGCCTGGTGGAACTGGTCCGACGAGGACTGGCTGAACCCGTGCAGCGCGATGTAGCCGATGTGCGCGGCGATCATCTTCGTGGTCACCTCGCGCGTCGTGATCTCCGCCCGCGTGATCGTGACGTCGAACGTGCGCGTGTCGCGCTTGATGGTGAGCGTCACCTTCGTGCCCACGGGGCCGCGGACCTTGGTGATCTGATCCTGCATCTGGGTGCCGTTGACGCTCTTCCCGTCGACGGCGAGCACGAGGTCGCCCGCCTGGAGCCCCGCCGCCTCGGCCGGCGAGCCTGAGAGCCGCGCGACCACCACGAGGACGCACGTGTCGGAGAGCGCGGTGCAGACCGCGAGATTGCCCGGGTCGGCGAGGTTCTTCATCGCCATCTCGGCGCCGATGCCGGTGAACTTGCCGGAGAGGTCACCGAGCGCCTGCTGGTACTGGTCGGGCGGCATGTAGCCGCTGAAGGGATCCGCGACCCCGTACTGGAACATGCCCTGGATGGCGCCCTCGGCGAGCTTCTTGTCGTCCAGCGTGTCGACGTACTCGCGCTTCAGCTTGTCGTACGCCTCGCAGAGAGCGGCAAACGCCGCGCTCGGCGCGGTACAGGAGCCGGAGCCGCTAGCTCCCCCGCCGCGCACGAGGTAGCCCGCGGAGAACAGGAGCGCGCCCACGACCGCGGCCAGGACGAGGCTCACCAGCCATGCGGCGGCGGACGACATCGGGCGCGGCGAGCCGCCGGACGCGGGCATGCTGCCGCCGGGCTCGGGGCGGGGCGAGGTGGGGTCCGAATCGGGCGGCATCGCTGAGGCGCCCGGAGCACGATCAGTCATGGAGCGTCGCCGGAGTGTAGCACCGGATTCCTTCGCGCCCGGTTACGCCGCCATATGCGTTTCGCAACGCGCCCCTCACGCGGCGGCCGACAGGTAGGACCGCACGCTGATCCATGACCCGACGGCGCCGATCCCGACCCCCACCCCGAAGAGCAGGGCGGACAGCGAGCCGAGGTTGCGGGCGCTCACCGCAGTCGGCATCTGGAACACGCTCACCAAGATCGGCTGGATCGGGTCCCAGACGATGGTCACCAGGATGACGGCGACCACCGCACCGATGAGGCCGCAGAGGATCCCCTCGAGGATGAACGGCCATCGGATGAAGGAGTCCGAGGCGCCGACGAGGCGCATGATCTCGATCTCGCTGGCGCGGCTGTAGACGGCGATCCGGATGGTGTTGACGATCATGAACAGGACCGTCAGGCCGATGAGCCCGATCGCCACCAGCCCCACCGTGCGGATGACATTGATCACGCCGAGCAGGGTGTCGATCTCCTCCTGCTTGGTGATGACCTTTCGAACGCCGGCGGCATCGACCAGGGCGAGGCTGACCGCGCTCGCGCGCGACGGATCGCTGAGCGTGATCTCGAGCGTCGCCTGCAGCTGGACGTTCGATCCGGCGAGGTCGAGGGTCTGGCCGCGCTCCGCGAACGCCTCCCTCAGCCGCTGCATCGCATCCTCGGGCGACACGTACGCGACCCCGGTGACCCCGGGCAGATCCCGCGTCGTGGCGATGAGCGCCTCGCGGTCCGCCGGCGGGAGGTCGTCGATGAGCTCGGCGGTCACGCCGACCTTGCGCTCGATGAAGTCGATGCCCGAGTTGAGGCCGGTGAGGACGATGAACAGGCCCGACAGCAGGACGAGCATGAGGATGACCGTCGCAGTCGCGGCGAGGCTCATCATCGCGTTGCGCCAGAAGCCCTGCCAGGCGCGCACGACGGAGAAGCCGCAGAAGCGCAGGAAGCCGGTGAGGTGATGCATCGGTCAGTACTCGCGCTCGTAGGCCGCGCCGGCTTCGTCGCGGACGAGCGTCCCGCCCTCGAGGGCCAGCACGCGGCGCCGCATGGCGTTGACGATCTCCTGGTTGTGGGTCGCCATGAGCACGGTGGTGCCGAGCTCGTTGATCTGGATGAGGAGCTGGATGATCTCCCAGCTCGTGACCGGGTCGAGGTTGCCGGTGGGCTCGTCGGCGATGAGGATCGCCGGGTCGTGGACCAGCGCCCGGGCGATGGCGGTGCGCTGCTGCTCGCCACCGGAGAGCTGGGTCGGCAGGTGGTTCGCGTGGTCCTGGAGGCCCACCAGGTTCAGGAGCTGCGGCACCCGGCTGCGAATGACCGATGACGGCGTTCCCGTCACCTCGAGCGCAAAGCCGACGTTCTCCGCGACCGTCTTGTTCGGCAGCAGCCGGAAGTCCTGGAAGACGATCCCGATCCGGCGCCGCAGCTTCGGCACCTGGCCGCGCCGCATGCGCCCGAGATCCCGCCCCGCGACCTCGACGCGGCCCTGGCTGGCGACGAGCTCGCGGATGAGGAGCCGGATGAAGGTGCTCTTCCCGGCGCCTGACGGCCCGACGAGGAACACGAAGTCGCCGGCCGGGATCGTGACGTTCACGTCGCCGAGCGCGACCTTGCCGTTCGGGTAGGTGAGGCCGGCGTCGACCATGCTGATGACCGGGCCGGTCGCGTCGGGTCGCGCCGATCGGCGCAGGAGGGAGGTCATCGGTCTGTGCCGGGTCATCCTAGCATCGGTGGCCGGGCGGGCAGGATCGGTCAGGAGGCGGTCTCGTGCTCCTCGCCGATGCGCGAGCGGAGGTAGCCGTCGATGAACGCATCCAGGTCCCCGTCGAGGACGGCGGTCGGATTCGCGGTCTCGACCCCAGTGCGAAGGTCCTTCACCATCGTGTACGGCTGGAGGACGTAGCTGCGGATCTGGTTCCCCCAGCCCGCCTCGACGTGCTGGCCGCGCAGGCGGAGCATCTCCGCCTCGCGCTCCTCCTCCTGCCGCTCGATGAGCTTCGCGCGCAGCACGGTCATCGCCCGCTCGCGGTTCTGGTGCTGGCTCCGTTCGTTCTGCACCGCCACCACGATCTTCGTGGGGAGGTGGGTGATCCGAACGGCCGAGTCGGTCTTGTTGACGTGCTGGCCGCCGGCGCCGCTGGACCGATAGGTGTCGATTCGAAGGTCCTTCTCGTCGATCTCGACCTGGGCGTCCTCGGGGACCTCGGGCATCACCTCGACGAGTGCGAAGCTCGTGTGGCGCCGCTTCTGCGAGTCGAATGGGCTGATGCGCACCAGTCGATGCACGCCGCGCTCGGACTTCATTCTGCCGTACGCCCAGCGGCCGTCGATCTGGAAGGTCACCGACTTCAGCCCCGCCTCCTCGCCCTCGGTCGCCTCGAGGATCTCGGTGTGGTAGCGCTGCCGCTCTGCCCAGCGGAGGTACATGCGGAGCAGCATCTCCGCCCAGTCCTGCGACTCGGTGCCGCCCGCCCCGGCATGCACGGCCACGATCGCGGAGCGCTCGTCGAACGGCTCGGAGAGGAGGAGCTGGCCCTCCATGCGCGTCCAATCGGTCTGCAGGCCTCGCAGGTCGCGCTCGAGGTCGGGCAGCATGGCCGCGTTCTCCTCGGGGTCGACCGCCGCCAGCTCGGCCATGTCGGCGAGCGCGTCGGCGCGCGCGGCGAGGTCACGCCAGGTGCCGATCTCGGTGCGCAGCTCCTCGGCACGGCGCATGAGCGCCTGTGCCGCAGCCGGGTCGTCCCAGAGTGTTGGATCGGAGCTCTCGCGCGTCAGCGCCTCGAGCTCGCCCTCCTTCGCCGCGAGGTCAAAGGCGCACCGATGTGTCGGCGATCAGGCGCGCGAGCCGCTGCGCCTCGTCCTTAACCGCGTCCAACGTTGACCATCGGCAGCTCGAGCTCGCCGAGGTGCGTCGTCTTGGCGCGTAGCTTGGCGGGGTTGACGCACGGGCAGTAGCTCTGGCGTGGGCACGAGCCGCAGTTGCCGTCGCACCCGAGGGTCGCCGCGTAGGAGCAGCGGACGCAGTCGCGCTCGCAGACGATGAGGTCTTCGTAGGGTTGGTCGGGGTCGCGGAAGCGGGTGACGAGTGGGAGTGAAGCTGCATTCGAGGCGGGGATCTCCGCCGGTGTTCGGCTGGGGGCCGTCAGCTGCTTCACTCAACCCTCCGCGCTATGGGGGAGCAGGGGGCTCATCGTGGCCGCGCTCCGCGTGATCGGACCATGCTAGCGCCGTTCGCCGATCTCGCCAACCCCCTTTCTCGCGGAACCTGTACTTAGTAAAGGTAAGGAGTTGGGGTCACCCGGTGGTGGGGCACCGCGGAGCGCTGGATGCCGAGCGCGATGCCGGGGTCAGGCCCCGTGGCAGCGCTTGAACTTCTTGCCCGAGCCGCACCAGCAGGGATCGTTGCGGCCGACCTTTGGCCCGGCCTTCGCCGGCGCGCTGCCGTTGCCACCGGTGCCGGCACTCGTCGAGGTGCGGGCCGGCTCGTCGCCGGTGGCCGGCAGCGCCGCGCGACCCTCGGTGATCGCCCGCGGCGCCTGGTGCTGATGGGGCTCGTGCGTGACGGTGACGCGGAAGATCGTGTGCGTGACGTCGTGCCGAATCGTCGCCTTCAGCTCGTCGAACATCCGATACGCCTCGATCTTGAACTCGTTGAGCGGGTCGCGCTGGCTGTACGCCCGCAGCCCGATCCCCCGCCGCATGTCGTCGACCGCGGTGAGGTGCTCGACCCACAGCGAGTCGATCACGCGGAGCAGGACGAGGCGCTCGAGGATGCCGGCGCCCTCGGTACCGATCTCCTCGCGCTTTCGGTCGTACGCGTCGGCGACCGCGTCGGCCAGCTGCGCGGTCATCGGCTCGGGGTCATTCAGCTCGCCGATGATCGTGAGCACGTCCGGGTCGAGGGTGGGAACCATGGTCAGGAGCTGCTGCTGGAGCCCTTCGCGATTCCACTCGGTCGCGTATTCGTCCGCGGTGTGGGTGGCGACCAGCGCGCCCACCTCCTCGGCGAGCATCTCCTGGACCGTGGCCGACAGGTCGTCACTGCGCAGGATCCGCTCGCGCTCGTGGTAGATCGTCTCGCGCTGCCGATTGATGACGTCGTCGTACTCGACCACGTGCTTGCGGGTGTCGAAGTTGTAGCCCTCGACCCGCGTCTGCGCGCCCTCGATCGTGCGGCTCACCATCCCCGACTCGAGCGCTGTCTCGTCGTCGAAGCCGAGGCGCTGCATGATCGACTTCACGCGGTCGCTCGCGAAGCGGCGCATGAGGTCGTCCTCGAGCGAGAGGTAGAAGCGGCTGCTCCCGGGGTCGCCCTGGCGACCGGCGCGGCCGCGGAGCTGGTTGTCGATGCGCCGCGCCTCGTGGCGCTCGGTGCCCACGATGTGGAGCCCCCCCGCGCCGAGCACCTTCTCGCGGTCCTCGGCGGTCACCCGCTCCGCCTCGGCGATCGCCGCCGCGCGCTGCTCGGGCGTCGCGTCGAGGACGGTGGTGCCCTGCTTGTGGAGGAGGTCGGCCGCCAGCATCTCGGGGTTGCCGCCGAGCAGGATGTCGGTGCCGCGACCTGCCATGTTGGTGGCGATCGTCACCGCGCCGGAACGCCCGGCCTGGGCCACGATCTCCGCCTCACGCTCATGGAACTTGGCATTGAGGACGTTGTGCCGGATGCCGCGCCGCTTGAGCATCTCGCCGAGCATCTCGCTGATCTCGACGCTCACGGTGCCGACGAGGATCGGCCGCCCCTGCTCGTGCTCCTCGACGATCTCGTCGATGACCGCGTTCCACTTGCCCTTCTGGGTCGAGTAGACGAGATCGGCGTAGTCGCCGCGGATCATCGGCCGGTTGGTGGGGATGACGACGACCTCGAGGTCGTAGATCTTCGCGAGCTCCTCCGCCTCCGTCTCGGCGGTCCCTGTCATGCCGGCGAGCTTGTCGTACATGCGGAAGTAGTTCTGGAAGGTGACCGTCGCGAGCGTCTGCTGCTCGTTCTGGATCTTCACGCCCTCCTGGGCCTCGACCGCCTGGTGGAGCCCCTCGCTCCAGCGGCGGCCAGGCATGAGGCGCCCGGTGAACTCGTCGACGATGATCACCTCGCCATCCTTGACGACGTAGTCGCGGTCGCGCTGGTAGAGCGCGTGCGCCTTGAGGGCCTGCTCGAGGTGGCGGGCGAGGCTGAAGTCGTCGTCGAACATGTTGTCGACGCCCAGCCACTTCTCCATCTTGTCGGTCCCGGCCTCGGTGATCGCGACCTGGCGGAACTTCTCGTCGACGACGTAGTCCTCCTCGGCCTTGAGCCGTGGGACCAGCCGTGCGAACTGGACGTACTTTTCGGCCGACTCCTCAGCCTGGCCGGAGATGATGAGCGGCGTCCGGGCCTCGTCGATGAGGATGTTGTCGACCTCGTCGACGATCGCGAAGAAATGGCCGCGCTGGGCGCGCTGCTCGAGATCGACGACGAGGTTGTCGCGGAGATAGTCGAAGCCGAACTCGTTGTTCGTGCCGTAGGTGACATCGGTGGCGTACGCCTCGCGCCGCGGGACGGGTCGCAGGTCGCGGAGGCGCTCGTCGGTGGCGGGGAAGTCGGGGTCGAACAGGTACGCCGCGTCGTGCTGGATGCTGCCGACGCTCATCCCCAGGCGATGGAACACCTGGCCGATCCACTGCGCATCCCGCTTGGCGAGGTAGTCGTTGACCGTCACCACGTGGACGCCACGCCCGACGAGGGCGTTGAGGAAGGCGGCCAGCGGCGCGACGAACGTCTTCCCCTCGCCGGTCTTCATCTCGGCGATCGCGCCGCGGTGCAGGACGATGCCGCCCATCAGCTGCACGTCGTAGTGGCGCTTGCCCAGCGCGCGCCGCATCGCCTCGCGGACGGCGGCGAAGGCCTCGGGGATGTAGGCGTCGAGCGCGGCATCGATCTCGCGTCGCTCCCGCTTGCGCTGCTCCTTGCGCTGCTCCGCGAGCAGGGTGGGATTGGCGGCGGTCAGCTCCGAGTCCTCCTCGACCCCCTCGCGCAGCTCGATCGGCACCAGGAGCTCACCGAGCTCGTCGCGCAGCCGCGAGCGCAGCTCATCGGTCTTGGCGGCGAGCTCGGCATCGGTCAGGGCGGTCATCTCGGGCTCGAGCGCGTTCGCGCGCTCGACGAAGGGTTCGAGCTTGCGGACCTCGCGATCGTTCGAGTCCACGAGCTTGGAGAGGAACTTCATCATCGGGAGGCCGAGTATACGGCTGCCTGACCGATGTGGCTGGCGCGGGCCAGGCTCGTCAGGCGCGCTCCACCATCGGCTTGACCTCGCCGATCCACCGCTCGAGCGTTTCGGCGTCGTACGGCGCCGGCATCTCGGCCAGGAAGGTCGAGAAGCCGATCTCGCGGCAGGCAATCATATGTGCCGCGATCTCGTCGGCGGTCCCGACCCAGAACGTGTCGTCGTCCCTCACGTCGTCCATCGGCGTGCGGTTCGCCGCCATCTGCTCCTCCCAGGCCCGCTGCGCTGCCTCGTGCGTGTCCCGGATGAGCGGCTTGCAGCCGACGGTGCGCTCGATCTCCGCCTGATCGCGGCCGACCTCGGCGCAGTGGCGGCGCAGCACCTCGTCCTTGTGGCGCAGCTTCTCAATGCTGCCCATCGCGTTCCACATGTCGGCGTAGCGAGCCACGGTGCGGAGCGTCTTCCGCTCACCCGACCCGCCGATCATGATCGGCAGGTGCCGCTGGAGCGGCAGCGGGGCGTGGCGCAGGTCGTCCAGGCGATAGTGGCCATCCGGCGGCGAGGTCACCGCCTCGCCGCCGAGGACAGCGCGCATCGCCCCCACCGATTCGTCGAGCCAGGTCAAGCGCTCACCCGGGCTGTGGCCGAACTCGATGCCATGCGCGGTGTGCTCGAGCTCGAACCACGCCCCGCCGATCCCGAGGATCGCGCGGCCCTGGCTGAGGTGGTCGAGCGTGGCAGCCTGCTTCGCGACGAGGCCGGGGTTGCGGAACGTGTTGGCCCCGACCAGCAGGCCCAGCCGCACCTGGGTCGTGACCTTCGCCCAGGCGGCGAGCGTCGTCCAGCCCTCGAAGATCGGCTGATACGGGTCGCCGAAGATCGCGTAGAGGTGGTCCCACGTCCAGAGGAAGTCATAACCCAGCTCGTCGACGCGCCGCGCCGCGCGCTCGAATGCGGGCCAATCGCTCGCCTGGCTCCAGAGGAGGATGCCGAGCCGGACGTCGCCCATGGTGTGGCTCAAGTCGCGCCTATCCGGGAGGGCTCGCGCTCCTCGTCCGGCGCCGCGCCGTCCTCGGTCGCCGCATCCTCCGAGTCCTCCGACCAGAACGTCATCTCCTCGACCATGTCGACCTCGGAGCTGAACAGGGCGCCCACGCTCTCGCCGCGGTGAATGCGACGGATGGCCTCGCCGATGAGGGGCGCGACCGACAGGATGGTGACCTTCGCGTCGTCAACGCCTGCCTGGAGCGGGATCGTGTCGGTGACCACGACCTCGGTGATGGCGCTGTCATTGATCCGCTCGAGCGCGGCGCCGCTGAAGACCCCGTGCGTTGCGAGGGAGTAGATCGCGGTCGCGCCATCCGCCTGGAGCGCGCCGACCGCCTCCATGAGCGAGCCGGCGGTGTCGATCTCGTCGTCGATGATGACCGCCGTCTTGCCGCTCACCTCGCCGATGACGTTCATCAGCTCGGTCTTGTCCTGGTTCCCGACGCGCCGCTTCTCGACGATCGCCAGCGGTGCGGAAAGCAGCTCGGCGAAGTTGCGGGCCTTCTTCGCGAAGCCGAGCTCGCTGACGACGACGATGTCCGAGAGGCTTTTACCCTTGATGTAGCCGGCCAGCAGGTTGACCGCGGTCAGCTCGTCGACGGGGATGCTGAAGAAGCCCTGGATCTGGCCCTGGTGGAGGTCCATGGTCAGGACGCGGTCCGCGCCGGCCACGGTGAGCATGTCCGCGATGAGGCGCGCGGTGATGGGGACGCGCGGCTGGTCCTTCTTGTCGGAGCGGCCGTACGCGTAGTACGGGATGACCGCCGTGATCCGGCCCGCGGAGGCGCGCTTGAAGGCGTCGATCATGATCAGCAGCTCCATGATCGAGTCGTTGACCGGGCGGCTCGTGGGTTGGACGAGGAAGACGTCCTGCTCGCGCACGTTCTCCAGCACCCGGACGAAGGTGTTCTCGTTGCTGAACTGGAAGACCTCCACAGCGCCCATCGGGGTGTGGAGATAGGCGCAGATCCGTCGCGCCAGCGCGCGGTTCGCGTTGCCGGTGTAGATGCTGAACTCGTCGGTGTACAAGTCGCTCTCCTGCGGCTTTCGGATCTGCCCGCACCAGATTCTAGCGGCTCGCCGGCAGCCCTCGGGGCGCGGTGCCCCCGGTCACTCCGCCTCGGGCACCTCCTCGGCCTCGCGATCGTCGACGAAGACGGTGATGCTCACGATCCGGTCCTCGGGCTGCGGCTTCATGACCGTCACCCCGCGGCTCGCGCGTCGGTAGCGGTTGACCGATGACACCTCGGTCCGCAGGATCGTACCGTCCTCGGTGATGAGCATCATCTCCTCGTCGTCGCGGCCCACGAGGCGCACGGCCGCCACGTCGCCGGTGTCGGCGTTGAGCGAGTTGGCGATGACGCCGCCGGTGGCCCGATGCTTGACGGGAAAGTCCTGCACCGCGGTGCGCTTCCCGTAGCCCTGCTCGGTGACGACGAGCAGCTCGTTCTCGGTGTCGAGGATGACTTCCATCCCGATCACCTCGTCGTCCTTCTTCAGCCGGATGCCGGTCACGCCGCGCGTGTCGCGGCCCATCGGTCGCACCTCGGTCTCGTGGAAGCGCGCCGCCTGCCCCTTGCGAGTGGCGAGGATGATGTCGCTGTGGCCGTCGGAGCAGCCGACCCACTGGAGCTCGTCGCCATCGACCAGGTGGATGGCGATCAGCCCGTTGGCGCGGATGCGCCCGTAATCGACGAGCGACGTCTTCTTGATCATGCCGCGGCGGGTGGCCATCACGAGGTAGTGGTCGGGCTCGAACTGCGGCAGGGCGATGATCGCGCTCACGTACTCCCCCGACTCCACCTGGACGCCCGGCAGGTTGATGATCGGCAGGCCCTTCGCCTGGCGGCTCGCCTCCGGCAGGGCATAGACGCGGGTGATGAAGACGCGTCCGCGGTTCGTGAAGAACAGGATCGAGTCGTGGGTGTTGGCGACGAGCAGATGCCGGACCGCGTCCTCCTCGCGGGTGATCATCGCCAGCTTGCCGCGGCCGCCGCGGCGCTGGCTGCGGAATGTCCCGATCGCCTGGCGCTTGATATAGCCGCGCTGACTGAGCGTGACGACGACGTCCTCGCGCGCCACGAGGTCCTCCTCGGTCAGCTCGCGGTTGGCGTCGGCGTGGATTCGCGTCTTGCGGTCATCGCCGTACTTCTTGCGCAGGTCCGCGAGCTCGCCCTGGATGACGGCGAGCACCTTGCGCGGGTTGGCGAGCAGGTCCTCCAGCGCGGCGATGAGCTGAATGACAGCGTGATACTCGTCCTCGATCTTCTTCCGCTCGAGCGCGGCCAGCCGCCGCAGCTGCATCTCCAGGATCGCGTTGGCCTGCGCCTCCGACAGGTTGAAGCCGCTCATGAGCGCGGTGCGCGCGGCATCGGTGTCGGCCGATGCGCGGATGGTGGCGATCACGCGGTCGAGGTTGTCGAGCGCGATCTTCAGCCCCTCGAGGATGTGCGCCCGCTCCTGCGCCCGGGCGAGATCGAACTCGCTTCGCCGCCGCACGACCTCGCGCCGGAAGCCGATGTAGTGCTCGAGCATCCGCTTGAGGCCGAGCGTCACCGGCTGACCGTCGACGAGGGCGAGCATGTTGGCGCTGAAGCTCGTCTGCAGCTGCGTGTGCTTGAACAGCTGCTGCATGACGGTGTGCGGGGAACCGTCGCGCTTGACATCGACGACGATCCGCATGCCGTCCCTGTCGCTTTCGTCGCGAATGTCGCTCACATCGGTGATCCGCTTCGCGCCGACGAGGTCCGCCATCTTCTCGATCAGCGTGGTCTTGTTCACCTGGTACGGCAGCTCGGTGATCACGACCGCCATCCGCCCGGCGGGCGTCTCCTCGAAGGCGACCTGGCCACGCATGATGATCCGCCCGCGGCCGGTGGCGTACATGTGGCGGATCGCGTCCACCCGCTCCTTCTCGCCGGTGAGCTGGTTGCGCTGATCCTCGAAGCGGAAGATCGTCCCGCCGGTCGGGAAGTCGGGGCCGGTGACGATCTCGCACAGGTCGTCGACCGTCATCTCCGGGTTGTCGATGAGGCGCGTGATCGCGTCGCACACCTCGGTGAGGTTGTGCGGCGGGATGTTCGTCGCCATGCCCACCGCGATGCCGCTCGAGCCGTTGACGAGGAGGTTCGGCAGCCGGGATGGGAGCACGGTGGGCTGCCGGAGACGACCGTCGTAGTTGTCGACGAAGTCGACCGTCTCCTTCTCAATGTCGGCGAGCACCTCGTCGGTGATGGACGACATCCGGGCCTCGGTGTACCGCATCGCGGCCGGCGGATCGCCGTCGATCGAGCCGAAGTTGCCCTGCCCGTCGACGAGTGGGTAGCGGAGGCTGAAGTCTTGCGCCATGCGGACCAAAGTGTCGTAGAGGGCGAGATCCCCGTGCGGGTGGTACTTCGCCATCGCCTCGCCGACCACGCCGGCGCACTTCCGGTATGACGAGGTGGAGCGCAGTCCCATCTCGTGCATCGTGTAGAGGATGCGGCGATGGACCGGCTTCAGGCCGTCGCGCACGTCCGGCAACGCGCGGCTGACGATGACGCTCATGGCGTAGTCGATGTATGCCGTGCGCATCTCGTCCTCGATCGCCACCGGCCGGACGTTGCTGCGTTCCATCTCCATCGGTCTGTTTTCCTACTGTGTCGTCAATGTCGTGATTGTCGTCATGCCGGTCGCTTCCGCGCACCGACGTCCGGCGGAACGCCGTAGCGGGCCTTCAGGTTGCGCTTCTCGGTCGGCGCTGCGCCGAGGAAGCGCCCCTGCGCCTCCGCGATCAGCCGGCCGTCCTCGCCCCGCACCTCGCCGGCCACGTGGTAGATCCGTCGTCGCCGATCGGTCACGTGCCCGGTGGCCACGAGCCGCTCCCCGGGGTTCGCCGGCGCGCGGAATCGGATCCGCATTTCGGCGGTGACCGCCCACGAGTCGTGGCTCGCCGGCGCCCAGGCCATCACCTCGTCGAGGAGGGTCGCCAGGATCCCGCCGTGGACCTTCTCCTCCCAGCCCACGAAGTTCGCGCTCGGCACCCACTCGGTCCGGGCCGTCCCGTCGCCGAGCTCGATGCCGAGGTGCATCCCGATGGGGTTCTGCCCACCGCAGGCGAAGCAGTTGTGATCGGCGAACGCGTAGCGCCGGCCATCGGTCCCGACGATCGCCTGGCTCGAGCCGATGCTCGGCGAGCTGCTCACCAGCCCTCTTCCTCGTCGTCGTACCCGCCGTACCCGCCGCCCCACTCGTCGTCACCGGAGCTCCGGAGGCAGTGCGCCGCGATGGCGAGCGCGAAGGCATGGCTGACGGCGTAGCCGTCCCGCAGCAGGTTTACCGCCTCGCGGCGCTCGGCAACGCCGTTCGCCTCGAGCAGCTCGCACCACTCCTCGATCGAGCGACCGGTCTTGGCGCCCACCTGGCGGATGTCAGCGGTGTGTCGCGATGGCATCGGTCTGTCGTCTCGTGCGTCGGTGTGTGCTTGTCTAGATGTCGAGGTTGCGGACCTTGCGGGCCTCGCCCCGAATGAAGTCCCGGCGTGGCTCGACGCGCTCTCCCATGAGCGTCGAGAAGACGTCGTCGGCCTCGGATGCGTCCTGCACCTCGATGCGGAGCAGGGTCCGCGTCTCGGGGTTCATCGTCGTCTCCCACAGCTGCTCGGGATTCATCTCGCCGAGGCCCTTGAAGCGCTGGACGCTCACGTTCTTCGTGCGTCCCTCCCGCGACAGCTCCTTGACCGCGAGGTCGCGCTCCTTCTCGGTCTGCGCGTAGCGGGTCACCTTGCCGGTGCTGATCCGGAACAGGGGCGGCTGGCAGAGGTAGAGGTAGCCCTCCTCGATGATCTGCGGCATGTGCCGGTAGAAGAACGTCAGGAGCAGGGTGCTGATGTGCGCCCCGTCGACGTCCGCATCGGAGAGCAGGCAGATCCGGTGATAGCGCAGCTTGGTGATGTCGAAGGTCTCACCGATGCCGGCGCCGAGGGCGATGACCAGCGGCCGGATCTTGTCGGAGCTCAGGACACGGTCCAGGCGCGCCTTCTCGACGTTGAGCATCTTGCCGAACATGGGCAGCACGGCCTGGTTGCGGCGGTCGCGGCCCTGCTTGGCCGACCCGCCGGCGGAGTCGCCCTCGACGATGTACAGCTCGCTGTTGGCCGGGTCGCGCTCCTGGCAGTCGGCCAGCTTGCCCGGCAGGGCCATCCCCTCCAGCGCGCCCTTCCGGATGACGAGGTCCCGCGCCTTGCGCGCCGCCTCGCGCGCCCGGGCCGAGGTGAGGCACTTATCGATGATCCGACGGCCGTCGGCCGGGTTCTCCTCCAGGTGCTGGATGATCCCCTCGGTGACGACGTTCTGGACGATGCCCTTGATGTCGGCGTTGCCGAGCTTCGCCTTCGTCTGGCCCTCGAACTGCGGGTCGGTCAGCTTGACGCTGATCACCGCCGTCAAGCCCTCGCGGACGTCCTCGCCGGAGAGGTTGGCCTCCTTTTCCGACAGCGTGCTCGACTTGCGGGCCCACGTGTTGAGCGAGCCGGTCAGCGCGGCGCGGAAGCCGGCGACGTGCGTGCCGCCGTCGACGGTGTGGATGTTGTTGGCAAACGCCAGCACGTTCTCGGCGAATCCATCGTTGTACTGGAGCGCGACCTCGACGTTCGTGCCCGCCACGAGCTTCTCGACGAAAATGGGGCGCGGGTTGAGCGTCTCGCGGCGCCGATTGAGGTGGCGCACGAAGCTCGTCACCCCGCCCTCGAAGTAGAAGTTCTTCTCCCGATCGATCCGCTCGTCGACGAGCCGGATCCAGGCCCCCTTGTTGAGGTAGGCCGACTCGCGAAGCCGCGTGCTGATCAGGTCCCACGAGAAGTCGAGGGTCTCGAAGATCTCGGGATCCGGCTTGAAGAAGGTGCGGGTGCCCGTCCGCCGATCCCATTCGGGCATGAGGCCGCGGTTCGCCTCGCTCGCGCCGCCCTTCTGGCTGACGGCGGTCGTCGGCGTGCCGCGCGCGTACTCCTGGAACCAGCGCTTTCCGTCGCGCAGCACCTCGACCCGCATCGACACGGCGAGCGCGTTGACGACGCTCACGCCCACCCCATGTAGACCGCCGGAGACCTTGTACCCGCCGCCGCCGAACTTTCCGCCGGCGTGGAGCACGGTCATGATCACCTCGAGGGCGCTCTTGCCCGTCGAATGCCGGTCGACGGGGATGCCGCGGCCGTCGTCGACCACCTCGAGCCGCCCGTCGGCGTGAATGGTGACGTGGATGCGGGTCGCAACGTTGGCCATCGCCTCGTCGATGCTGTTGTCGACGACCTCCCAGACGAGCTGGTGCAGGCCTCGCGCATCGGTCGAGCCGATGTACATGCCGGGACGCTTGCGGACCGCCTGCAGGCCCTCGAGGACCTGGATGTCGGCCGCGGTGTACTCCGACCCCTTCGTGCGGCGGGGGCGCCGCGCCGGCTCAGCGCTCATGCGTTGTGGCCATCTCCCTGATCTCATCCTGCTCCGCCGATCCGACGGCGAGCGCGGCACTCGGCGTGGCGCCCGTGCCGCGCGTGATGATCGCGTAGATGCGATCGAGCTCCTCGTCGGAATAGAAGTCGATCACCAGCCGCCCGCCGCGACGCGTGCGGCTGATGCCGACCTTCGTGGCCAGCATGCCGCGCAGCTGCGCCTCGAGGTCCGCCAGGTCGTGCGACAGCTCGGCCCGGCGGCGAGGCGCGTGCGCCGTTTCTCGCTTACGCCGCACCAGCTCCTCGGTCTGGCGCACCGAGAGCCCCTGCTCGAGCACGATGCCGAGCACGGCGCGCTGCAGCTCGGGGACCGAGATGGCGGCCAGGGCTCGGCCATGGCCCTCGCTGATCCGCTCCTCGGCAATGGCCTGCCGCGTGTCGGGCGCGAGGTCAAGCAGCCGCAGCGCGTTGCTCACCGCGACGCGGCTCTTGCCGACCTGGCGGGCCACCGCATCGTGGGTCATTCCGAAGCGCTGGGTGAGCTCGCGAAACGCGAGCGCCGCCTCGATCGGGTTGAGGTCGGTGCGCTGGAGATTCTCGATGAGGGCCAGCTCGAGCTGTGTTCCACCGTCGGCCTCGCGGATAATGGCGGGGATCTGCGTCAGGCCGGCGAGGCGGCTCGCGCGCAGGCGTCGCTCACCGGCGACCAGCTCGTACTCCCCGTCCGCCAGCGAGCGGACGACGATCGGCTGCAGGACGCCGTGCACCGCGATCGATGCCGCCAGCTCCCCCAGACGTTCGTCGTCGAACCGCTCACGCGGCTGGTGCCGGTTGCGCCGGATGCGCTCGACCGGCAGCTCCAGGACGCCGTGCTCGCCCTGCGAGGGACGTGGGATGAGCGCGTCGAGGCCGCGACCGAGCCCGAAGCTGCGGGTGGCCCGCTCGTCAGTCACGTGCGAGCACCTCCCCGGCGAGGGCGCGATAGGCATCGGCCCCGCGCGAGGCAGGGTCGTACAGCGCGACCGGCAGCCCGTGGCTTGGGGCCTCGGAGAGACGCACGCTGCGCGGCACGACCGTGTCGTAGACCGATCCGTTCATGTGGCGCCGCACCTCGGCGGCCACCTGCGCGGACAGCCGCGTGCGGCCGTCGTACATCGTCAGCAGCACGCCGTCGATCTCGAGTCGGGGGTTGAGCCCCTCGCGAATGAGGCGAATCGTGTTCACCAGCTGGCTCAGGCCCTCCAGGGCGTAGTACTCGGTCTGGATCGGGATCAACACTCCATCGGCCGCCGTCAATGCGTTCACCGTCAGCAGGCCGAGCGACGGCGGGCAATCGATGAAGACCCGCTCGTAGCGGCCGTTCAGCCCAGCCAGGCTCGCTGCCAGCCGCCGCTCGCGCGCCGGCACCGACACCAGCTCCACCTCCGCCCCGGACAGGCCCGGTGTCGAGGGCAGCAGATCCAGGCCCGCGATCGACGTGCCCACGACGAGCTCATCGAGGGGCACCCCGTCCATGAGGAGGTCGTAGACCGAGCGATCGAGCGAGCGCCGGTCCACTCCCAGGCCGCTCGTCGCGTTTCCCTGGGGGTCGATGTCGATGACGAGGGTGGGTGATCCGGAGAGGGCCAGATAGGCCGCCAGGTTGACCACGGTCGTCGTCTTGCCGACGCCGCCCTTCTGGTTTGTGCAGGCCGTGACCCTGACCACGAGCACTCCGCAGCGAGTTCAGATGGGCATCGCCATTCTACCAGTTTCGGCCCACTCAGGCCGCTTAGCGCCGCCTTATCGGGCTCGCCCGCTCGGTCTCCGTTCGTTGTTTCACGTGCAACAATGTGGATAACCTCCGGAGGCGCGGGACGCGTCGCGCGGCCGCGTATACTCGAGCGCAGCCGCCCATCCAACGGTCTCCGGGAGCTCCGGTCATCACCTACACCAGCGTCCTCATCGCCATCCTTGCCGGCATCGTGCATGCCGGCCTCGCGCCAGTGATCCAGGTCGCCGGCGTCTACCCGGACCTCGTGCTCGTGGCCGTCGTTCTCGTCACCGCAGTCTTCGGGTTCACCCAGGGCCTGATCTGGGCCTTCGTTGCCGGCCTCACCGCGAACCTCCTGGTCGCGGCCCCGCTCGGCAGCCTTCCACTGGCACTGCTCCTCGTCAGCGCCCTGGTGACGGGCGGCGGCATGCTGCTCGGTCGCCTGGTGTGGGTCTACCCGGTGGTCGCAACACTCGCCGCGAGCATCGTGGCCGACGTGATCGCGCTGCTCGTGTCGCAGCTGGTCGGCGACCCGATCAATCTCGCCGACGCCCTCGATATCATCCTCCCCGCTGCGGTGCTCAACGCCGTCATCGCCGGCATCCTGCTGCCATTCGTGCGCCTGGCGGCCCTGCGCCTCGGGGTTTTCGAGGAGCGCCCGGCGTGGTGAGCCGCCGCCGTGGCTGACCTCAACGAGGGCCGCCTCGACCGGCCCCGGTCCCGCGCACGCTTCCTCGCCTTCGGTGCGACGGCGATCGTCATCTTCACCGCGCTCGGTGGCCGCCTCTTCCAGCTCCAGGTGATCGACGGAGCGACCTACGCGGCTCGCGCGCAGGCCGTGACGACCATCGAGGTCCCGATCGCCGCCGCCCGCGGCCAGATCTTCGACCGATCTGGCCGGCCGCTCGCCATCAATGTCCCGTCGTGGACGGTCAAGGCACGGCCGGCCGACCTTCCCGGTGCGCGCACCGGGATCGTCCTCGGTGAGGTCGCGCGGGTCACGGGCGTTGATCCGCGCGACCTGCGCCGTCGCCTGGACGCCTTCCGCGGGTCGCCATTCGATCTCGTGCCGCTCGCGCGCGGCATCGGCCGCGACGCCGCCCTCGTGCTGGGCGAGCGTGCCGACGCGCTGCCGGGCATCGTCGTCGAGGCCGAGCCGATGCGCCAGTACCTCGACGAGAAGGGCAAGGCCGACGGGACGCTGCTGGCGCATCTCGTGGGCTACACCGGCGCCGTCAGCGCCGACGAGCTCGACGCCCTCGAGCCGAAGGGATACCTGCCCGATGACGCGATCGGCCGCGCCGGCGTGGAGCGCAGCTTCGAGGCGGAGCTCCGCGGGATGTACGGTGCCGAGCTCGTCGAGCGCCTCGCTGGCGGACGGCCCGGAAACGTCCTCGAGACGCTTCGGCAGCCGGTCGCCGGCAGGAACCTGCAGCTGACCATCGATGCCAACGTCCAGCGCGTGGCCTCGAATGCGCTGCGCTGGGGCATGAGCGCGGCCGGCCTCAAGCAGGGCGTCACGATCGTCATGAACCCGCAGACCGGCGAGATCCTCGCCATGGTCTCGCTCCCCTCGTTCGACAACAACAAGTTCGCCGGGGGCATCAGCGCCGCCGACTACCAGGCCTACCTCACTGCGCCGGGCCAGCCGCTCCGCAACCATGCCATCTCGGACGTCTACCCGCCCGGCTCGACGTTCAAGCTCGTCACCGGCCTGGCGGCGCTCGAGGAGGGCGTGACGACCGTCTCGCGCCGCTGGCCGACGTACGGCTGCTACCAGATTCCCGATGCGCCGAAGGGCCAATGCCTGTTCGACTGGAATCACGCCGGCTTCGGCCCGCTCGACATCACCGATGCCTACGCGATCAGCTCCGACACGTTCTTCTACCAGATGGCCGTGAAGCTCGGGGTCGACAAGCTCGGCTTCTGGGCCGATCGCCTGGGCTTCGGGAAGCGGACGCAGGTTCGCCTCCCCGACGAGGCGTCGGGGATCGTGGCGAGCACGAAGTGGGCACAGTCACAGGGACGCCCCGGCGTCTTCACCGGCGAGCTGGCGCAGGCCGGCATCGGGCAGAACGTCATCGCCGTCACGCCGCTCCAGCTCCTGAACGCCTACTGCACGCTCGCCAACGGCGGCCGCGTCATGGAGCCGATGATCGTCCGCGGCGAGGCGGACGCGAGCGGGAAGCTCACGACGGCGTACGACCCGGTGGCGCTCGCCAAGGTGGGCGCCAACGACGCCAACATGCAGACGATGCGGATCGGCACGCGCGAGGTGATCACCACCGGCCACGCCTACAACATCCGCGACCTCCACCTTCCTGGCGCACTGTCCGGGAAGACGGGCACCGCGGAGTTCGGGCAGCCGACGAGCGAGGGTGTCCTTCCGTTCCACTCCTGGTTCGTCGCCTACCTGCCCAGCAAGCCGGGCGCGACCGACGCGGACCTGGCGGTGATCACCTTCTCCTACTCGGCCATCGTGCCGGGCAACGTCTCGCTGGAGGTGGTGAAGTACTTCCTCCAGCAGTACTACCACCTCGACCAGGATCTGCGGCTCGACCCGCGCAACTTCTCGCTCGTGGCGGCGAACTGACCGATGGGTGTCGTGAGTTCCACGTTCGTGGGTGCCGTCACCCGTCGCGGGTGGCGCAGCTTCGACGTGCAGCTCCTGGCGTACGTGTTGCTCCTCGTCGGGTTCGGGATCGTGATGGGTTACTCGGCCAGCCATAACGATCCCGGAGCGAACGGCGGCATCGCGCAGCCGGTGAAGACCGCGATCTGGGCGGCGATCGGGCTCAGCCTGTTCTTCGTGGCCGCCAGCATCGATTACCACTGGCTCGAGCCGTTCATCGTGCCGATCTACCTTGCCGTGCTCGGCCTGCTGGCGCTCACGATGGTCATCGGCACCAGCATCTTCGGCGCGCAGATGTCGATCACCGTGGCTGGGCTCGACTTCCAGTTCAGCGAGGTCAGCAAGGTGCTCATGATCGTCGTCCTGGCGGCGTTCCTCGCCGGCCGGCGTGAGCGCATCGGTCGCCTGTCGACGATCGTGGGCGCCGCCCTGCTCATGGCCATCCCGACGTTCCTCGTCTTCCGCCAGCCGGACCTCGGCACCGCGCTCGTCTTCGTCGCCATCCTGGCCGCGATGCTGTTCATGAGCGGCGCGAGCATCGGCTGGCTCGCGATCCTCGCCGGCGTCGTCGTCGGCGTGGCCCCGATCGCGATCAACGCGCTCCAGGGCTACCAGCGCCAGCGTCTCTTCTGCTTCCTCGATCCGTATGCCGGCGCTCAGGGCGCGTGCTACCAGCTTGTGCAGGCGATGAACGCGGTGGGATCCGGCGGCCTGCTGGGGCAGGGGCTCACTGCAGGGCGCCAGAACCAATCCGGGCTGCTGCCCGTGCAGAGCACCGATTTCATCTTCACCGTCGTCGGGGAGGAGCTCGGCCTCGTCGGTGGCCTACTTCTGCTGGCGCTGTTCGCGCTCCTGGTCTGGCGAATCCTGCTGATCGGCTGGCAGGCCCGCGACACGCTCGGATCGATGGTCGCGGTGGGCCTCGCGAGCATGATCCTGTTCCAGGTCCTCGTGAACGTCGGGATGGTGATCGGGATCATGCCGGTGACCGGCATCCCGCTGCCGTTCGTCACCTACGGCGGCTCGTCCCTCATCTCACTGCTGTTCGGGATGGGGATCCTCGAGTCGGTGCGCATGCACTCCCGGAAGCCGACCTTCTAGGCGTCTCGGCTCGGCCGCCGCCGCCGCGTCGTTGCGCGGGGGCAGCGCATCACCGTCCGCGGTGAGCTCGTCCTCGTCAGCTACCGCGTCGGCTACCGCGTCATCGGGCCTGCGTTCCTCGTGCTCCCGGAGCGCCGCCGAGCGCGATGGGCCGACGGAAGTGCCGGACAGGCGGAGGAACCCGTAGCGGTAGAGGTCACGCCCGATCGCGACCGTCGGCGCGGCGAGGATCGCGCCGCCGAGGCCGAAGAGCGCCCCGCCGAGCACGAGGGCGACGATCATCACCGCCGGATGGAGCTCCACCGCGTCGCCCATCACCTTCGGCACCAGCAGGTTGTTCTCGAGCTGCTGGACGGCGGTGTAGAGGATCACGACCGCCACCGCCGCGGCCGGCGAGACCGTCAGCGCGATGAGGATCGCCGGGATGGCGGCGATGATCGGACCGATGATCGGGAACCATTCGAGCACGCCGGCGATGAGCGCCAGCACGAGCGTGAACTTTCCGAGCTCCGCAAAGCCGATGGCGGTGAGGATCGTCAGCCCCGCCGCGGTCGCCAGGAAGATCGACGCGCCGAGCAGCAGCTGGCCGCGGACCCATCGTCCTCCGAGGCGGGCGAGGATGGCGAGGATGGCGTCCGCGTCCGCGCGCCACGCGGGCGGGAGCGCACCCTGCACGGCGCGTGGGAGGCGCTCGCGATCCTTGAGGACGAAGAAGAGCCACACCGGCACGATGACGAGCCCGAGGATGAACGTCGCCGCGCGGACGAGCGTCTCGACGACCGGTCCGGCGATCGCCTGCACGATCTGGCCGAACGCCTCCTGCGCGCGCGCCAGCGACGCGTCGATGATGTCCCGCAGCTCGGTCGGCAGCGTCAGCGACTCGTACCAGGCCACGACCGAGCGCTCCCAGTCACTGATCGACGCGCCGTACTGCGGAGCGTGCTGGATGAGCTCGCGCGCCTGCTGCCCGATCGGCGGCAGGGCGAACGCCACCAGGAGCCACGCGATCCCGACCATGAGCGCGTACGCCACGATGACGCCGGCCCAGCGCGGCACGCGCCGGCGCTGGAGGAGGGTGACGATGGGGTCGAGCACGAATGCCAGCGCGACGCCGATGACGAACGACGCCAGTGCGCCGCGCGCCGACCAGACCAGCCATGCGACCAGCCCGATCATCGCCAGCGCCAGGATCGCCAGGCGATGCCGTTTCAGTGCCGTGAGCAGCTCGCCGATGAGGTGGGTCCTCCAGCGTTCGACGACGCCGCCGCCGTCGCCTGCATGATAGGGGGCCGGCACCGTGCGGCCCGGCTCGTGGATTTCCCGTCCGGGCACCGGGGACGGTAGCATCGGCGCGACATGACGAACCGATCGACCCCCGAGCAGCCGCGCCAGCGATGGCAGCTCCTCTTCGCGCGCCGCGCCCCGGCACTCCGCATGCGGCAGCCCGACCTCATCGCCGCATTCGAGCAGGCATTCATCGAAGCGGAGCTTCCCCTCAGCCACACGAACGCCACGCGCCCGCGACCCCACATCAAGCTCGCGGCCAACCCACCGATCGGCCTCGAGCTGCGGGGCGAGATTCTCGAGGCGTACTTCGACGAGCTCGTGCCGATCGAGCGCATCCGAGCCGCCGCCGAGCTGCTCCCGGACGGCATCGAGCTGCTCGACGCGCGCGAGGTGTGGCACGGGTTCCCGTCGGCCTCGTCGCAGCTGCGGGCGGCGGAGTACGAGGTCACCGCGATCGGGAATGACGAGCTGACGACCGACGCGCTCCGTGGCGCCGTGGTCCGGCTCCTCGCGACGAAGACGCTCCCCGGGCGGCGGCGCAAGGGCGAGACCGAGCGACGCGCCGACGCCGGCGCGCGCGACCTGCGCCCGCTCATCGAGGACGTGGAGGTGCTCGACGTCGACGAGCGGGCACGGCGTGCCACGCTCCGGATGGTGCTGCGCCTCGATGCCAGCGGCGCCGGTCGACCCGAGGATCTCATCGGCGCCCTCGACCTTCCTCTGCGCACGGCCGTGGCGGTCCGGACGCGCCTCCTCTTCGTTGACACTCCGCCGATCGCCCGATAGACTTCACGCTCCGCGGGCGACCACGGGTCGGCCCGCCCCGTTGTGCGCCGCCGACTCGCGGGCCGCGCGCGCAAGGCCACCACTCATGAGCACACGGAGCCACGTCATGTACGCTGTCATCAGCAGCGGCGGAAAGCAGTATCGCGTCGAGGCCGGCAACGAGCTCCTCGTCGAGAAGCTGGGTGTCGAGCTCGGCGCCGCGGTCACGTTCGATCGCGTGCTGCTCGTCGGGGATGGCGATGACGTGACGATCGGGACGCCTATCCTCGACGGCGCAAGCGTCATCGGCACGGTGCTCCGCGCCGAGCGCGGCCCGAAGATCATCATCTTCAAGTTCAAGCAGAAGGTGAAGTACCGCCGCCGCACCGGTCATCGCCAGGATCTGGTCCGCGTGCGGATCGACGAGATCAGCGCCAACGGCAAGCATTCGAAGGCCGAGCCTCCGGCCCGCGCAACGCAGCCCAAGGCCGCGTCACCGGCGCCGGTCGAAGCCGGAGCGCCGGCGGCCACCGCCACGGCGGCACCGAAGGCAGCGGCGGCACAGAAGGCCAGGGCAAAGGCAGCTCCCAAGGCGCGGGCCGCGAAGGCGGACGCGGCCATCGAGGAGAAGCCCAGGCGCGCCACGCGCGGCCGAGCGGCGGCGACATCGGCAGATGAGACGACCGCCGCGCAGACGAAGCCGAAGCGGGCGACCCGCCGCCGTGCCGCGAAGCCCGACGCGGAGGAGAAGTAACCCAATGGCACACAAGAAGGCTGGCTCGTCCAGCAAGAACGGCCGCGACAGCGCCGGCAAGCGCCTCGGCGTGAAGCGCGGCGACGGTCAGCTCGTCAACGCGGGCACGATCATTGTCCGCCAGCGCGGCAGCACGTTCAACGCAGGCGAGAACGTCGGGATGGGACGGGATTACACCCTGTTCGCCACCTCCGGCGGGACCGTCAAGTTCACCCATGAGACGCGCGACAAGAAGCGCGTCAGCGTGGTCGCCACCGAGGCCTGATCGGCCGACCGCGGCGCCCATGCGCAGCACCCCGGAGAATCATCATGAAGACCGAGATCCATCCCAAGTACCACCAGGCGCAGGTCCACTGCGTGTGTGGCAACGCCTTCACCGTCGGCTCCACCGCAGAGTCGATCCGGGTCGAGGTCTGCAGTAACTGCCACCCGTTCTACACGGGGACGCAGAACATCGTGGACACCGCCGGGCAGGTCGAGCGGTTCCAGCGGCGCATGGAGCGCGCCCTGCGCTGAGCTCCTCCGCTCGATCCCCCCGCACTCCGATGCGCCGGTCGCCGTCCTGGTGGCCGGCGCGTCTTGCGCCACACCTCCTGTTCCTGATCCCAGAGCTCGTGATGGCCGCGGGGCCATTCGTGATCGAGACGGTCGGCGGAGCGACGGGCCGCGCAAGGTTCCGGATGCCCGACTTCTTCTACGGCGGGCAGGCGCTCATCGAGGGGGTGATGATGCGCGGCCGAACGACGGTGGCGATGAGCGTGCGGCCGCCGTCGGGGGAGATCCGCACGTACGCGGAGCCGCTGCCCGACGCGCTCACCCGTGGCCGGTGGGTCAAGGTGCCGTTCGCCCGCGGCGTGTTCGTGCTCTACGAGACGCTCGTCCTTGGAACCCGGATGCTGATGCGCTCCGCCGCGATCGCGGCCGAGGGCGAGGACGTCCAGATCGGGAAGGGGACGATGGTCATCACGATGATCTTCAGCCTCGGCTTCGCGGTCGGCCTCTTCTTCCTGCTGCCGCTCTTCCTCTCGACGTTCGCGGAGCGCGCGACCGATTCGGACGTGCTCGCCAACCTGTTGGAGGGGCTCATCCGGCTCGTGATCTTCATCGGGTACATCGGCCTCATCGGTCTCATGCGCGACATTCGGCGGGTCTTTGGCTACCACGGCGCCGAGCACAAGGCGATCAGCGCCAACGAGGCGCAGCGCCCGCTGACGCCCGAGGAGGTCGACCGATTCAGCACCGCCCACACGCGGTGCGGCACGACCTTCATCCTCATCGTGGTGGTGATCAGCATCTTCTTCTTCAGCCTCATCCCCCGTGCCGGTGTCCCGTTGCCCCTGCTCTTCGCGTCGCGCATCGTCCTCGTCCCGATCATCGCCGCGGTCGCCTACGAGCTCGTGCGCTTCGGTGCCAGCCACTACGGGAATCGCCTCGTGCGCGCGATCTATGCGCCGGGCCTGTGGCTCCAGTCCCTCACCACCCGCCCGCCGGATCGCTCGATGCTCGAGGTCAGCATCGCCAGCCTCGAGTCGTGCCTCGCCGCCGACCGCGAGGCGGCCAGCGCCGCTCCCCGATGATCGACCGCCTGCGCGAGGCGGAGGCGCGCTACGAGGAGATCAGCCGCCTCATGTCCACGCCCGAGGTCGCGAGCGACCGGTCGCGGCTCGAGCAGCTGGGCCGCGAGATCAGCCGCCTGGAGCCGATCGTGGCCACCTTCCGCGGCTGGAGCGCGGTCCGCCAGCAGCTCGACGCAGCACGGCAGATGGCGAGCGACGATGACGAGGAGGTGCGCGCCATGGCACGTGACGAGGTGGCGACGCTCGAGACCCGCGAGGCCCAGCTCGACGGGCAGCTGCGCGCCCTGCTCGTGCCACACGATCCGAACGACGATCGCGACGTCATCGTCGAGGTGCGTGCCGGCGCCGGCGGCGAGGAGGCGGCGCTCTTCGCCGCCGACCTCTTCCGGATGTATGCCCGCTACGCCGAGCGGCGGCGCTGGAAGACCGAGATCCTCTCCACCTCCGAGAGCGAGGCCGGGGGCCTGAAGGAGGTCATCGCCGAGATCCACGGCAATGGCGCCTACTCGCGGCTGAAGTGGGAGTCCGGCGTCCATCGCGTGCAGCGCGTGCCGCTGACCGAGGCGGCGGGCCGGATCCACACCTCGACGGCCACCGTGAGCGTCATGCCCGAGGCCGACGAGGTGGAGCTCGAGCTCGACGAGAAGGACCTGCGGATCGACGTGTATCGGTCCAGCGGACCGGGCGGGCAGAGCGTGAACACGACCGACAGCGCGGTGCGCATCACCCACCTACCGACCGGCACCATGGTCGCCATCC
>JBBQXD010000003.1:0-159703 GCA_038209995.1 Candidatus Limnocylindria bacterium
GGCCGGAGGCGGAGGCGGAGGCGCGCCTCGCGTCGACGGAGCTCGTCGGGTTCATTCCCGCCGCCGCCGGGCTCGCGCTGATCCTGGTCGCGCAGATCCGGATGCGCCGCGGTGACCTGCCCGCGGCCGAGGAGGCCCTGATCGGCGCGCACGGCTACGGCCAGGACACGGAGCCGCATCTCTCGCTCCTGCGCCTCGCGCAGGGACGGATCGATGTCGCGTCGGACTCGATCCGTCACGCGCTCACCGGGCCGCCCAAGCTGCCGTCATGGAAGGCGCCGGCGGGGAGCGACGTCGCGCGGCTGGCGCTCCTGCCCGCGCAGGTCGAGATCGCGCTCGCCGCGGGAGACGTGCCGCTGGCGCGGACCGCAGCGGATGACCTCGCCGCCCTCGCCGCGCGCTTCGACACCCTGCCGGCGCGGGCGAGTGCCCGTTTCGCGAATGGCTCGGTGAAGCTGGCGGAGGGCAGGGCCCGTGACGCAGTGACCACCCTGAATGAGACGGTCGCCGCCTGGACCGAGCTCGACGCACCCTACGAGCTGGCTCGCGCGCGCATGACACTCGCCGATGCCTACGCCGCGGAAGGCGCCGCCGACCGCGCCGCGATCGAGGCCCGCACCGCGCGCGACACGTTCGAGCGGCTCGGGGCGATCCCGGACCAGCGCCGCGCCGAGGCGTCGCTCCTCGCCCTCCAGGCCCTTCCCGGGGCGCCGGATGCACCGCTCGGGACGGCCACCCGACGGACGGTCCGCACCTTCCTGTTCACCGATATCGTCGACTCCACCCGCTTCGCCGAGCTGCTCGGCGACGAGGCGTGGGACCGGCTCCTGCGCTGGCACAACGGAGTCATCCGGACTGCGGCCGCGGAGCAGGGCGGGGAAGAGGTGAAGGCCACCGGCGACGGATTCTTCCTGGCGTTCGCCGATGCCGATGCCGCCATCGAGGCCGCGATTGCCATCCAGCGCCGGCTCGCCGCCCAACGCGACGCCCAGGGGTTCGCGCCGGCGGTGGGCATCGGTCTGCACATGGCCGAGGCGAACCAGGTCGGGCTCGACTACGTTGGCTCCGGCGTCAACCAGGCCGCGCGGATCGGGGGTGCGGCGGGCAGCGGCGAGATCCTCGTCAGCTCGGCCACGCTGCAGGGCGCCAGGCATGCCTTCGGGCTCGGGGCGCGGCGCGGGCTGGAGCTCAAGGGCATCGCCGCCCCGGTCGAGGTCGTGACCATCGACTGGCGCTGATGCATCCGCGCTGGATGTCACGCCGTTCACCTGAGCGCTGCGTCGACCGAGGTCACCATGGTTGCGGCAGCCTCTCCGTCGGAGAGTCCACCGCGCGTCGTGAGCGCCTGCCAGGTGCCGAATTCGAGCGCGGTGCTCGCAAGCGCGCGGACGCGCTGCCCACGCGAGCCTCGCACCCGGCCCCACGGCGCGAGCACGGTTGCCCAGATCCGTCCGAGATGGTCGCGGTAGAGGCTGGAGCCGGTGGCGAGCTCGGGCATCACCGGCAGGTCGCGCAAGATGTTCGCGATCAGGCGCTCATTGGCGCGGTAATAGGCGTAGACCTCACCGAGAGCCCGGCGGAGGCGGACGAGTCCATCCCCGATCGATTCCCATGCCTCGGGCTGGGGCAGCCCGGTCGTCGCCATGCCATGTGCCGTGCAGGCCCGGATGAGACCCACGATGTCGGGGAAGTGGCGGTACACGGTGTGACGCTCGACACCGGCTCGCTCGGCAATCGCGCTGATCGTCGACTGCGCGGGTCCCACCGTGCCGTGCAGCTCGAAGGCGGCGAGCATGATCCGGTCCCGGGTCCCTTCCATCGCCTGGCGGCGCCGTTGCAGACGGTACGGGCGTGGGTTTGTGCCGGTCATCGGTCTGGCATTTTGTCGCCCAGTTGTGTGCAGTGAACCATTGACGGAGGTGTCGACCACGGTCATGATACAGTGGTGTGCCGCGAAATTCGAGGCACCGGACGTACCGTGAGGATCCCATGACCGCTCCAGCTCGAAGCCTGAACACGTTTGCGCACGGCACCGATGACGGGGAGCAGATCTGGCTGCTCGGCGGCCTCTATACCTTCAGCGCGACGGGAGAAGAGACCGGAGACGCCTACACCCTGTGCCAGGTGCGGGGCCCGGGCGGCCTGGCGACCCCCATGCACCGCCACGAGCGCGAGGAAGAGGGTTTCTATGTCGTCGAGGGCGAGGTGACGGTGTACGCCGACGACGCCGAACACCGCCTGGGACCGGGCGGCTTCGCATTCGCACCGCGTGGAACGGCGCACGGATTCCGCCTTGACTCGCCCCAGGCCACCCTGCTGCTCCTCATCAGCCCGGGCAACGGCGGCCACGAGCCGATGTTCCGCGAGATGGGGGAGCCGAGCGCCGGCCCGGGCCTCCCGCCGCCCGCCCCCAGCCAGACCGATCCCGCGGCGATGGCCGCGATCGCCGAGCGGCACGGCACGATCATCGTGGGGCCACCGCCTCCACCCCGCTAGATACCGACCACGCCCGCCATGCGCACCCGGGCCTCGCGAGCGCGGTCACGAGCCTTGCCCTCGCTTATGCGGGCGAGCTTGCCATTGCCCGGACGAGGAGGACCCTACATCCCGCCGAAGAACTTGTTGATGCGGTCCGTGTCGTCCGAGAAGGCCCAGCGCTCGGTGATCTTGCCGTCCCTCATGTGGTAGATCTCGGCGGTCCGGTACGTGAGCGACTTGTCGCCCATCGTGGCGGTGGCGGTCACCATCTGGATGCAGTGGTCGTCATTTGCCATGACGTCGTGCGTCTCCGTCTTGAGGCCGGCCTCGGAGGGCATTCCCTGCCACCGCTCGAGAACGGCTTGCTTTCCGCGAATCGGCTCATCGGAACCGATCTCGTGCCAGACGACGTCGTCGGCCAGCAGGTCGACCTGCGACATCAGATCGCCGCTCTCCTCCATCTTGCGGGAGGCCTCGCGGATGATCGTGGCATTCGGGTGGTCAGCCATGGTGTGCGTGTCCTCTGATCGGTTGGGCGACCAGCATACGCCCGGCGCCGCCCCTTGAACGTGTGCTGGGCGCTGCACGGCGATGCGCATGCGCTCCGTAGCAGCGAGACGCGTTTCCGCATTCGTGGCGTGGCACCGCAGCGAAAGTTGCCAACCCGGGTGGCCCTGCGACGACGGACGGTTGTCAACTCGCAGTTCCGCGGTCGTTGCGCCATTCCCATTGGCCGATGGGCGACCGAGACAGTGTTTCTCCGCCAGAGCGCCAACTGGGTTGGCTCGGTCCCGGACGCGCCGTCCTCCGACGCTTGGCTCCCGGGTGTGGCAGACCGTCGATCGAACCGGAGCCCGGTCGACGCAGCGCCACATCGTGTGACACCCGTCGCGGTCAGATGCGGAGGACCATCTTCCCGCAGCGCAGCGAAATGGGTATCCCAACGTCGTATCTCGCGCGACGGGAAGGGTGATACTGGGCGCATAGGATCCGCGGGGAGGAGTGCACATGCACGCGATCAGGCAATGGACCGACCAGCACCCCACGCTCACCGCGGCGTCGCTACTTGCGGCGGCGCTGCTGCTGCTCGGCGCGAGCGCGCTGCTCATCATGGCCCTCCTGCGGTCCGCCCCACAGACCGCAAGCGCCTCGCCAACGCCAACCGTCCCGGGCCAGGCATCCGGCCTCGCCAGCGGAACGCCGTCGGCGAGTACCTCCGGGACGCCGCCCCCGCTCATCCAGGAGACCTCCGCGTTCGGCGCCGTCGTCCTCGTCGACGGCCTCCGCGTCCGCGCGACGGCGGCCACCGGCGCCGCCGTCGGGTCGCTGGCCTCCGGGGACATCGTGGTCATCTCGCAGGGCCCGCAGTCGGTCGATGGGCAGGACTGGTACGAGGTCTCGGCCACGAACGAGCTCCACGGCTGGGTCTCGGCAGGCCCATCGGCTGGTCCATTCCTCGAGCTCCATCACCGCGTGGCGGCGGAGCTGCCCGCCATGGTCGACGACCTGATGGGTGGACCGGACGGCTACGTCGCGCTCGGATCCGCGTCGCATGGCTCCGGGGATGCCGCACCGCGATTCGTGATCGCCTCCGCCGATGGTGCGACCTGGACGTACGGATCCATGCCGGCCGGCGCGACCCGCGCTCAGCGTCTCGAGGTCGCGGACGGGCCCGTCGGCTGGGTCGCGGTGGCGCCCGATGCAGCGGCGACGCGCGTGGCCGGCATCTGGCGCTCTGCCGACGGCCTCGCCTGGCAGTCGGTGGACGCCTCGTTCGAAGCCGGATTTCTGCCCGAGGCGCTCAGCGCCTCGACATCGGTCTATGCGCTCACGATGACCGATGCGCGCTCAGGCACCGGGCACCCGGCGCTCTTCACGTCGACGGACGGGAGCTCCTGGCAGCAGGTCAGCCTGCCGACCGCGCTCGCCTCGCTCACCGTCGTCCCGGAGGGTGCCGGCCTGCTGGCCCTGACCGAGGCGGCCGATGGGCGCGTAACAGTCCGGTCGACCCATGACGGTTCGACCTGGACGACCCTGACCGATGCGGGTGCCACCGCCCTCCCGGCGACGCCGCAGCGCGTCGCCCGGCTCGGCACGGGCCTCGTGGCCACGACGATCGACCAGGCGAAGGCGTCGCTCGCGATCTGGACGGCGACCGTGTCCGGGGGGAGCGTCACCTGGGTCCGCCGGGCGGCGGCCGAGTCGCAGCTGGCCGGGGTCTCGCTCGGTGAGCTGCTCGCGGTCGGCGACTCGGCGGTCGCCGTCGGCCATCGGTTCGAGGATGGTCAGCTCCAGCTGTGGAGCACCACCGACGGTGCCACCTGGACCCGGAAGGATGCGGCGGCGCTCGAGACCGGCGGCGGCATCGGCCTGGTCGCCTCCGGGAAGGCGGGCCTCGTCGCGACGGGCGACCACGTGACCGCAGCGGGGCCGAACCCGGTCTTGTGGCATTCGGCCAGCGGGAGCGCGTGGCAGGCGGAAGCCGACCCGGTGCTCGCGACCGTGACCCACGCCCTCGACGGCGCGTGTCCCGCCCAGCCCGCGACGATGCTCGACTGGCTGGCGATCCCCGGCGCGGTCGGCGCCGAGTGCTTCGGCGATGCGCCGATCTCGTTCCGGGCCTGGCTCACGGCCGGCCCCGGCTGCGGCGGGCTGGCGCCCGGCCTGTGGGAGCCGCCCTGGCTCGCGAACCCGTTCGCCCTGCTCGGGATCGTGCTCACCCCGTTCGAGGCGCACTACGGGGTCGACTGCGGCTCGGCGGCGCAGCACCCGGACCTGTCGACGCTGCCGGCCGAGCAGCAGTGGCTCCAGGTCACCGGTCACTGGGCGGATTCGGCGGCTGCGGACTGCCGCTACCGGCCTGATCCGTCATACCCCGGCTCCGACGTCGGTGCCATTCCGGAGGCCGACGTCATCTTCCGATGCTCCACGACGTTCGTCGTCACCGAGCTGCGGCCCGAACGCTAAGCGAGAACGCCTCACGCCCCCTGTCCCTGGTTCTGCATGAGCCCACCGTCCATGTAGTAGGTCGACCCGGACACGTAGGCCGCGTCGTCCGAGGCGAGGAAGACCGCGAGCCGCGCGATCTCTTCCGGCTCCGCTGCCCGCTTCCAGGGAATCGACTGGACCTGCTCCTCAAGAACCTTCGGATCGTCGAGTGCCTCCTGGTTCATCGGCGTCAGCACCATGCCCGGACCGATGTTGTTGACGTTGATGCGGTCCGGCGCCAACTCGAGGGACAGGGTGCGGGTGAGGTTCTGGAGGCCACCCTTGCTGGCGCAGTACTCGGCCGCACCGGGCCGTGGGATCTCATCGTGCACGCTCGTGACATTGATGATGCGTCCCGCGCCGCCTGCCTTCCGTCGCTCCCTGATGAAGCGGCGGCAGCACAGCATCGGCCCCGTCAGGTTCGTTCGCAGGGCGAGGTCCCACGCTCTCAGGTCCATCTCGGCGACCTCCTTGCCCGTCGAATCGACCGATGCGCAGTTCATGAGGATGTCGATGCGACCGAACTCGGCGAGGGTGGCGTCGAAGACCGCTTCGATGGCCGCCTCGGAGGTCACGTCCAGCTTGCGGAGCAGCGTCCGCCGCCCGGCTGCCCTCACGCGGCCTGCGGTCTTCTGCGCTCCCTTGCGGTCCTTCAGGTACGTCACGACCACGTCGGCGCCCTCGTGGGCGAAGGCGATCGCGGTCGCCTGACCGATGCCGGAGTCCGAACCGGTGATGAGCGCGACGCGATCGGTCAGTCGATCGGTCATGGGACTTCACGTCCTTCCTTCGCTTCGGTGAGCCGCCAGGCGGCATTGATGAGGCCAACGTGCGAGAGGGCCTGCGGGACGTTCCCGAGCGGCTCCCCGGTGCTGAGCGAGACCTCCTCGGCCATGAGCCCCAGGTCGTTGGCGCACGAGGCGGTCGATGCGAAGCGCTCCTCGGCGCGCTCCGTGGCCCCTGCCAGCGCGAGGCACTCCGACAGCCAGAAGCCACACAGCACGAACGCGCTGCCCTCGTCCGCCCAGCGCTGCACGCCGTGGTCTGAACCGAGCCGCTCCTCGATGCGCTCGATCGTGGCGCGCATGCGCTCGTCGCCGCCATCGATGATCCCGACCAATGGCATGAGCAGGACCGATGCGTCCAGCTGGTTGGAGCCGATGGCGCCGGTGAAGGCCCCGACCTCCGGGTTCCAGCCGTCTTCGAGGACCGCCCGGCGCACCGTGTCCCGCGCCGCCGACCACGACGCGACTCGCGCGTCGGCACCAAGCCGCGGTGCCAGCTTCACGGCGCGATCGAGCGCCACCCACGCCATGACCTTCGAGCTCAGGTAGTGCCGTGCGCGGTCGCGCGCCTCCCACATCCCGTAGTCGGGCGTGCGCCAACCGTGCGCCGCCTGCTCGGCGAGGCTGACCAGCGTGTCACGGATCGGCCCCGATACCGGACTGCCCAGGTAGTCGCGCAGGAGGAAGGCGCCATCGATGACCTCGCCCGGCACATCCAGCTGGCGCTGGGTCCAGGCAGCATTCCCGATGCGCACCGGTCGGCTGTCTCGGAATCCCGCCAGGTGACCGAGCTCGTGCTCGGTGAGATCCCGTTCGCCCTCCACGCCGAACATGATCTGGGCGTGCTCGCCATCGAGACGACCGAGCGCCCGCGCGATCCAGTCGAGGTAGCGCACCGGCTCGTCCGGGCAGGCGGCGATCCACAGGGCACGAACCACGAAGCTCAGGTCGCGAAGCCAGGCATAGCGGTAGTCCCAGTTCCACTCCTGGCCGATGCGCTCCGGCAGCGAGGTGGTCGGCGCCGCGACGACGACGCCGGTCGGGGCATAGGTGAGCGCCTGGAGGACCATGGCGCTGCGCCGCATGGCTGCCCCGTGCGGCCCGGGCAGCTCGTCGTGCTGGGCGGTCCACGACCGCCACCCCGCGCCGGTATCGCCGAGTGCCACCGACGCGCTCCGGCCACCCGGCGTCCCGCTCGCCAGCACCCACTCGGCCGACGCTCCGGCGCGCAGCGTGAACGATGCGCGCAGGCTGTCCCCATCCGGCTGGTGCGGAATCGAGCTGCTCAGCCGCATCGATGAGCGGCCCCCGATCAGCTGCCATCCGTCAGCCTGCTCCAGCAGGTGCGGCCGCGTCAGCCCGTACTCGGGTCGTGCCGCCAGCTCGACCTCCATCTCCACCTCCCCGCGCGTGCATTCGGCCCGGCGCACGAGGTGCGTGTCCTCTTCGCCGCCGATCTCGTGGCCCGACGCCCCGGCCCGCAGCGCCAGCGCATCGGTCAGCTCGACGTCGCCGCCCCCGGTGCGAAACGTGGTGCGCAGGATGGGGCCGTCATCAACGTACGTGCGTTCGGTCTGGAAGTCGCCGCGCGGTCTGACCGTCCAGTGACCGGCATCAGGGTCGAGCAGGCGGCCGAAAACCGAAGGCGCGTCGAATCGGCCCGGAGAAAACCAGCAGATCGTGCCGTTTCGATCGGCAAGGGCCGCGGTTCGGCAGTCCGACAGCAGGGCAAGGTCGTCGATGCGCATCCGATGCACCTCATGCACGCGGCGTTCCGGCGGGGAGCGCCGCGGTGCCGTGGGAGCGGCCGCTCCGGCGGTGGAGCGACTTTTCCGGCGGGGAGCGCCTTTGGCCGTTAGCTCCGCCCAGTTGCACCGTCAATCATCGCGCATTCCGGTCATCGCTGGGTTGCGCCAGCCCGTGCAAGACGCTGCGCTGCTGCCACTCTGGGTGGCGTTAGGTCGGAGAAGCATCAGGTGCAGCCCGAAATTCGGCCCTCCCGTCGAGTTTCGGCTACCACATGTGGCCAACCGACGGTCGAATCCGAGCTCGTCGGTCGCAGCGTCACCCGGTGTGGCAAGCCCAGCCTTGCTGGGTGGTGTCACGACGGCCCGTTGACGCTGGCAGGATGATTACGGCATGGGCCTGATCGGGGGCAGACCGATGCCACACGCGCGACGGGCGCCCCTCGTCGGCGCCGTCGCCACGCTGCTTGTCGTCGTCGGCTGCTCGGGGCCACCTGCCGACCGGTCGCCGAGCAGGGTCGCGACGACCAGCGCTGTGGCATCGGCTCCATCGTTCGTGCCGGAAGTAAGCGTCTCCCAGGCGCCGGGCACGGGCTGGACGCGGGTCGCGACGTTCAGCGCGGACGAGGCCTCGGTCGTGCCGATCGGGTTGGCGGCGTCGGCCGGCATGTTCGTCGCCATCGGTCGTGACCTCGGTGCCAACGAGGGCGGCCCGGTCGTGGTCGGCCAGCGGATGTGGCGATCGGTCGATGGCGAGAGCTGGACGCCGGTGGCGCTGCCGGACCAGATCGGCGAGGGGTCGCTCGTCGCGATCATCACCGCGCGCGACGGCCGTTTCGTGCTGTTCACATCCGTGCCCGCCGATCCCGGTGAGGCGCGGATCGTCGCCTTCGCTTCCCGCGACGGCCAGGCATGGACGCCCGTCGCGGACACCGGCCTGCCGGACCGGCTGTACATCGCCAAGGTGACCGGCGACGCGCGGGGGTACGCGCTCCTCGGCAGCTCGCCGATCGGGGCAGACCTGGGCATCTGGCTGTCGGACGACGGGTTGCGCTGGCGGTCCGCCTACGCGACGCCGGAGTCCGCGGACTACATCGGCCTCTGGGATGTCGGCGTCGGTGACGAGGGGGTCGTCGTCATGGCCGATCGGACGCGGCGTGCGGAAACCTCCATCTGGCACCGGATGACGATCGCGTCGTCGGACGGCGACGCCTGGTTCGAGGGCCCCGAGCCGTTCGGCGTCGAGCCGCCGGACTTCCGGCCGCAGGCCGCGGTCAGCCCGCTCGGCCCGGATTGGGTGGCGGCCGGCCGGACGCGGGATGGGAGGTTGGTCGTGGTCCACTCCGCCGATGGGCTGCACTGGGCGCCGTCGGCCACCCTCGCCGGCGTGGCCGACACGGTCAACTGGAGCCCGGTGCTCGTGGAATTCGATGGCCTCGTCTGGTTCGGCCAGTCGAACCCGAATGCACCAGTGGATGCCGATGGACGAGGCATCTGGACATCGGGCGACGGGGCGACCTGGACCCAGGTACCGATTCCGCCCGGGATCACCCTCGGCGGCGTCGCCGGCGACGTCGGGCAGCGCGTCCTTGTCGGCGCGACCCCGCAGCCCGACGGATGGGCCGACGCGACCTTCTGGCGCTTCGTGAGCCTTGCTCCGGGTTGAGGTGACGTTGCCGCCCCCGTGAGGGCGCGCCGGCTCATATGCCACGCCAGGTCGCGCTACATCAGAGGAAGCATCACGCGGAGCCCGAAATCGGCTCTTCCTTCGACGTTGGCCACGAGATGTGGCCAACCGACGGTCGAACCTCAACTCGACCGCCGTAACGCCACCTGGTGTGGCATCAACCGATAGTGTGCGAGGCGCTCTCGGGCCGGACCGATGAGCATCGGTCCGTGATCGCGCGCCTGCTCGCCCCGCTCGACTACGTGGCGACCGATCCGGCCGCCTCACGGCGGGCGGGGGAGGCACGGGCCGAACGACATCGGTCCGGGGGTCGGCTCGGCCTCGGTGACGCGCTCATCGCGGCGCTCGCCGCCGGGCCTCGAGGCGACGATCGTCACCCGCAACCGTCCCGAGTTCGAACGGCATGGAGCCTCGCTGCTGACCTACTGACCGATGCGGCTGTCGCGTCTCCAACCACGCCACCTGCCAGGGATGACCCTCGGCGCGGCACTCCAGGCGAGGCCTGACTCGAGCCGATGGCGAGCTCAGGCGTCAGCCCCCTCGGCTCGGGACGTCCGGACCTGCGCCCGAATTTCGGATTGGGAGTGGTTCCCCCCCACTGCGATCATGGGGCGGGCAGGGGAAGTCGCGACATTCCAGGAGAAGGTCCCATGAATCTCGGGCTGCGATCCATCCTGCTCATCGTGGCGGTCATCTGTTTCGTCCTGGCGGCCATTGGGACGGACATCGGTACCATCGCCCTCGTGCCGCTGGGCCTCGCCTTCTTTGCCGGCGCCTTTGTGGTCGGTGACGGAGGCCTCAGCCTGCGGCGTTGATGCCGCATGCGGCCGATGCCACCGTGCGTGGCGCTATGGCGAACGAACCTGCCCATGACGGCCGAAATCGGGCCTTCCTCCGACGTTTGTCAACGGAGCGTGGCCAAGCGTCGACCGAACCGCGGCTCGACCGCTGTAATGCTCCGTGGTGTGGCGTCGACCACAACGGTACCTACTGACGGATGCGTTCCCGCACGGCGGCGGCACGAGGCTCGGCGCCCAGGCGTTCGTAGGCGGCGAGCGCCTCCGCCAGCAGCTCGCGGCCCGCGACGGGATTCACGGACGCCAGCATCTCGCGGGTCAGTGCAGCCTCGAGGACCGATGGACCGGCGTCGAACAGCGCCACCGCCTGGCCCAGCAGCGGAACCGCGCGCGCTGGCTCCCCCTGCGCGGCGTGCATGAGGCCCTCGGCGCGGGCGATCGCCGCGGCCACGAAGGGCATCATCGGGGCGACGTCGCGCAGCCCGTCGATCATCTCGCGCAGCGCCTTCCAGTCGCCGGCTTCGGCCAGGCTGGAGGTGAGCTCGACAACTCCCTCCAGGTCAAGGTCGCGGCTTCCACCGACGAGCGACGCGCGTGTCCACCGCGCGCGCATCGCGTCATCGCCGAGCGAGCGGGCGTAGGCGACGAGCAACCAGCCGACCGCGAGCGCCGTGCGCTCCGTGCTGTAGGACTCCGGCGGCACGAGGCGCAATGCCTCGTTGCGCCGGCCGCGCTCGACAAGGACCAGCGCGCCGAGGATCGGGCCGCCGCGCACCGCCGAACAGAGGATGTCTCCTTCGCCGAGCGCCGCCTCGCGATGCGGCCCGAACAGCTCGAGGACCGCGTCCCATTCGCCGAGTACGTAGTTGGCCTGCATCGCCCCGTAGCTGAGATGCATCGCGTCGTGCGGGCTGAGGTCGCGCGCGATCGCGAGCCCGTCCATGGCGAGCGATTTGGCGCGATGCGGGTCACCGGCTTCGAGTGCGGCGGCGGATGCGCCGAACAGCACATCGGCACGATGTCGCGACAGCGTGAGCCGTGGGAAGATCTCGAGCTGGCGATCGACCGCTCGCCGATATGCCGTCATGTCGCGGCGGTCCAAGAGCAGGATCGACAGCGCATCGGTCGCCAGGTAGATCAGCTCGGCGTTGTCGAGCTGCTCGGCCAGCCGCAGCGCCTCCTCCGAGGCGGCGATGCGGTCGGCGAGGCCCACCGGGTCGCGGGCGAGGCCCTGGATCGGCCGACCCATGCGGCTGCCGAGCCACGCCCGACCCATCCCGCCGTAGCCGGCGAGCAGCCGCGCTCGCTCCTCGAGGTCCGTGGTGAGGCTCAAGGCGCGCTGGACCACGGCCTGCACGGCATCGGCTTCCACGGGCTGCTGGAACGAGCCGAACCGCTGCGCCGCCTCCGCCGCGCGGGCCGCGATCCGCGGTAGCGACGCCGCAGCCGCCGGACCGTCGCCAAGGGCTTCCGCCGCCGCCAGGTACGCCGCGACCGCCTCGTCGCCGCGGAAGGACGAACGCTGGTCGTCGCCGATCGCCTCGAGCACGAGCGCCCGCTCCGCGTCGTCCGCCACCAGCTCGAGCGCCTGCTCGTGGAGATGGAGCGCCCGCTCCAGCGCGTTCCGCTGGCGCAGCCGGCCTCCGGCCGCGACCAATGTCTCCACCGCCCGTCGGCGGACGGCCTCGCGACCGTCAGCATCGTCGGCCCAGGCGAGATCGGCCTCGTCGCCGGCCACCGCCTCGTGGTAATGCGACGCCACGACCTCCGCGACCTCGTCGCTGCGGGCACCGGCAGCAGCCTCGAGCCACGCCCCGACCCGCGCGTGATCGAGCGCGCGTCGCGCCTTCGGCACGCTCGCGTACGCGACGTCACGGATGAGCGCGTGGCGGAATGCGTACTCCGGCTCGCCCGGCATGCTGCTCGTGGGGCGGGCCATCACGAGCCCGCGACGCTCCAGCACAACGAGAGCGGGCCGCGGCTCGTCGGCGGCCAGCGCCCCGGGCCAGAAGAAGCGGCCCACCACCGCCGCCTCCTGCACCACGCGCTTCTCGTCGGCCGGGAGGCCGTCCAGGCGGGCCGCCAGCAGGGCCTGGATGGAGTCGGGGAGCAGGACGTGCGCGGCGGCGCTCGTCGCCACCCATCGGTCCTGCTCGCGAACGATGACGCCCTCGTCGATCAGGCGCCGCAAGAGCTCCTCGACGAAGAAGGGATTGCCCTCGGCGCGCGCCAGGATCTCGGATCGCAGCCCGTCCGGCAGCCGGTCGACATGGAGAAGTCCCTCCACCAGCTCGCGACCCTGGGTCTCGGTGAGCGGTCGCAGCGAGACGGCGGTCGCATCGGCATTGGCGGCGAAGCCCGGATGGGCCTCCGCAAACTCCGGGCGCGCGGTCAGGACCAACAGGATGGCGCCCTGCGCGCGGACCGCGATGTGCGCCAGCAGGTCGAGCATCTGGTCATCGGCCCAATGGAGGTCCTCGACGACGAGCACGGCCGGGTGCTCGCGGGCCAGCCCGGCGGCGAAGCGGGGCCAGGCCCGGGCCATCGCCTCGGCCACCTCGGCGGGGGAGCGCGCATCGGTCCGAGCGTGGGATGGACCGATGCCCGCGGTGAGCGCCAGCGCGTCGACCGTCTCGACCACCTCGTCATCGGTCAGTCCAAGTGATCGCACGATCTCGCGCACGCGTGCGCCAATGCGCTCGCGCGCGACCTCCACCGGGTCGGAGAGCGAGGTGCCGGCCGCCAGTCGCAGCCATTCGGCGAGCGCCCAGAAGGTGATCCCCTGGCCAGCGGACAGGCAGCGCCCGCGCAGGACGGTGACCTGCGGCGACTGCTGTCCGACCCGGGCGACGAGCTCGCGGACCAGCCGGCTCTTCCCGATCCCGGCCTGCCCGTAGATGGTGACGAGGCGTGGGCGCCCCGCCTCGGTCGCCTCGTCCAGGAGGCCGGTCAGCGTCTCGAGCTCCCGGTCGCGGCCGATCATCCGCGCCTCGAGGCCCGGCACGCCACGTTCCGTGTCCGGTAGCGCACGCAGGAGGCGTCGCGCGACGACCGGTGCTGCCTTGCCCTTCAGCGCCATGCGCTCCTCGGCCCCGAAGGCGAATGCGTGTCGCGCCGCCAGGTAGGTCCGCGGCCCACTGAGCACCTGGTCCGGCTCGGCCATCGACTGGAGGCGGGAGGCGACGTTCACGATGTCGCCCGACACGAGCAGCTGGCCGGTAGCCGGCGCCGCCTGCCGGGCGCCCAACGGCGTCACCACTTCACCACTGTTGATACCGATGCGGATGCGCAGCGTCACCCCGTATCGGGCCTGGAGCTCCTCGTTGACCGCCCCGAGGCGTGCCAGCATCTCGAGCGCCGCGCTGCACGCCCGCTGGGCATCGTCCTCGTGCGCCTGCGGGATCCCGAAGACGGCCATGATCGCGTCGCCGATGTACTTCTCGACCGTCCCGTTCCACGCCCCGAGCACCGCCGACATGGCGCCGAAGTAGCGCTGCAGCATCGCCCGCAGCCGCTCCGGGTCGAGCCGCTCGCCGAGCTCGGTGGAGCCGGTGACATCCGCGAACAGGACGGTGACCAGGCGCCGCTCCTCGCTGAGCTCGCCGACCGGGGTTCCGCAGGCGGGGCAGAACTGGGCGTTCGGGCCGAGGGGCGCGCCGCAGTTGGCGCAGGGAGCGCCGCCCAACGACGCCCCACAGGTTGCACAGAAGCGCGCGTCGCCCTGTGCCTCGGTGCCGCAGCTCGGGCAGGTTTGCATCGGTCGATTATCGGCTCAGGTCGCAACGGACCCCCACCGTTTGCCGTCGAACGGAGCCAACGGCCAACTTCACCCCGTCCGGAGCTCCCCGACGGCCGAAATGTGCGCCAGGTCGCACGCGGGGCCACGGAACGGGCCAAGATGCGCGCCTGCTTGGCCGTTAGCTCCCCTGGGCTGCAACTCGACGCGAGACGCGAGACGCGAGACGCGAGACGCGAAACGCGCCAGCTTTCGTTCAGCCGCTCACCGGCGTGGCCACCCCCGCCGACCGGGCTCGCTCGACCCACGGCGTGGCCTTGAGCTGCTCGAAGATGGCGGTCGCCTCCGACCGCCGCGCGTCGTCGCTGACTCCGCGACGAGCCAGCGACTCAGCGTGCTCGAGCAGGGTGACGGCGAGCCAGAAGGGAAGCTTGAGCGCGCGGAACTCGCTCTCGGCGGCGACATACGCCTCGTCCGCGGACCCGCCACCGGACCCGTCGCCGACACCGGCATCGACGAGGCGTCCGCGGAAGCGCCGTGCGTGGGCCGTCACATAGCGCGGGCGCAGGCCTGGCCCCAGCCGCTCGGCGCGGTCGAGGTACTCCTCGGCGGTTTCCAGCTGACCGACTGCCAGGGCCGCCTCCATGACCTCGACGAAGCCCTCGCGCGCAACCTGGTCGTGCATCTCGTCCATACGGTGGTCGAGCCCGAACTCCGCGGCGCGCAGTGCTCCCTCGAGATCGCCGGCGGCCCGGCGCACCCGGGCGGCGGTGATACCCCACACCCCACGCTCCTGGAAGTCCGCAGACGTCTCGTAGGCACCGATCAGTTCGAGCTGATGCTCCGCCTGCTCGCGCTGGCCGCGCGCCACGAAGATCTCCGCGGCCATCGTCACGTGCGTCATGTAGCCGAGCGTAACGACCATCTCCTCGGGGATGGCCTCGATGTCCACGAGCGCCTCGTCCCAGCGACCCAGCAGGGTCAGCGGAAATGTCTTCTCCGAGCGCATGAACCACTCGCGAGGTCGGTCACCACGCCGGCGCGTGAACGCGAGGCCCTGCTCGTAGGCATCCAGCGATTCCGCGAAGCGATCGATGCTGTGGCGCAGGTCGCCGAGGTTGATGAAGAGGTTCGCCGATGCGGGCAGTGCCTCGGTCTCCATCATGAGCGTCACCGCGTGCTGCGTCAGCGCCACGGACTCGTTCGGCCTGCCCTGCGAGCGCGCGATCACGGCCCGAATGCCGAGCGCGTGAGCGATCGCCGCGCCATCGCCGAGCTGTTCGGCGGCATCCAGGGCCCGTTGCGATTCCTTCACCGCCTCGTCAACTCGGCCGGTGAAGAAGCGCGACCCGGCCAGAGACGCCACGGCGTGCGCGAATTCCACGCTGATCGGTGCCCTGGCCAGCACATCGACCGCACCCTCCAGCCGGGCGAGGGCGCGTTCAGAGGTGCCGGCCCGATACTCCACCTCGGCCAGGGTGGCGGCCACGCGCGCAGCGTCGAAGTCACGCCCGGCGGCGGCGTAGCCATCGATGGCGGCGCCGTACGCCGCTTCCGCCTCGTCGAGCTTGGCCTGCAGCGTGGCCATGTCACCGACCCGTGCCCTGAGTGCGGCCGCTTCGATCGGATCATCGGCCAGCTCCACCGCATGCCCGTACAGCCGTTGCGCGGCATCGGGCGCTGCCAGCGATGCGGCGCGATCACCGGCACGCGTCAGAAGCGAGCGAGCACGCTCGCGGACCGCGTCGGCATCGGGCGCGCCCGGATCGAGCCGGTACGCGTCCAGGTAGTGCGACGCAACGACCTCGGCGATCTCGTCGAGGTCGGCTGCGCGACTCGCCTCGAGATACTCGGCCGCGGCCAGGTGCTTCCGCCGCCGATCGCGGTGCGAGAGTCCCTCGTAGGCGACCGCCCGCACCAGGTCCTGGAGGAATGTGTGTTGACCGCGCTCCGGCGACCGCGGATCAACCTCCAGGTCGAGGATCTCCTTGCGGACCAGCGCCGCCAGCAACGGCTCCAGGCGCTCGGTCGGCCAGCCGCTGAGCGCCGCCAGGCCGTCGACCGAGAACGACTTGCCCAGCACCGACGCGTCCTGCACCACCGTCCGCTCATCCGGCGCCAGGCCGTCGAGCCGGGCTGCGATCAGGGCATGCAGGCTCTCGGGAACCTCGAGCTCCACGACGTCGCCGCTGAGCCGGTACGCCGCGCCGTCACGGGCCAGGAGCCCACGGTCGATGAGCATGCGGACCGTCTCGACCGCGTACATCGGCACACCCTCGGCGCGACCCAGGATGCGGGTCTCGAGCTCGTCGGGAATTCCCGGCACGAGCCCGTGGAGCAGGCTGCGCATCGCCTCCGCCGGCAGTGGCTCGAGCGAGATCGAGGTGAAGTTGCGGCTCGAGCGGCCGAAGTCGGGGTGGCGGCTGGCGAGCTCGGGGCGCGCCAGGCTGAGGACGAAGATCGGCGCGTTGCGCGACCAGTCGAGGAGATGCTCGACGAACTCAATGAGCGCCGGATCGGCCCACTGCATGTCCTCGAAGACCATGACCACCGGGCTCTCGGCGCTGAGCCGCTCGAAGAACAACCGCCACGCGCCGAAGAGGTCCTGCTTCTCCGCCCCGCTGATCTCCTCGAGGCCCAGCAGATGCGCCAGTCGCGGCTCGATCCAGGCTCGCTCCTCGACGTCGGGGATGTGCTCTGCGGCTGTTTCTTTCAGCTTGGCGCGGGCCGATTCGGCCTCCTCCCCCTCCACGATCCGGGCACGCATGCGAACCATGTCGGCCAGGGCCCAGTACGTGACACCATCGCCGTAGGCAAGGCACCGACCCTGGTGCCACCACAGCCGGTCGCTCAGACCGTCGATATGCTTGAAGAGCTCCCATGCCAGTCGGCTCTTCCCGATGCCGGCCTGACCGATGACCGAGACGAGCTGCGCCTTGCCGTCGGTGCCGGATGCGTGGAGCAGGTCCCTGATGAGCCGGAACTCACGGTCGCGACCGACGAACGGCGCCTCGAGGCCCTCGTAGCGCAGGGCGCCGCCGCGGCCGCCGAGGACGCGCAGCGCACGCCACGCCGCGACCGGCGCGGCCTTGCCCTTGAGGTCCTGCTCGCCGACCGGCTCATAGGCGATGGCCGCCTCCGTCGCGCGCCACGTCGCCTCTCCGACGAGCACCGTCCCGGGGGTCGCCACCGACTGGAGGCGCGACGCGGTGTTGACGAGGTCGCCGGCGACCATCCCCTGGTTCGTGGCGCCGACCGTCACCGCCGCCTCCCCGGTGAGGATGCCGGCGCGCAAAGCGAGCGGATCGGTCCCGCCCGCGGTCTCGGACAGGCCGGCCACGCTGTCGACCAGCTCCAACGCGGCCCGCACCGCCCGTTCGGCGTCGTCCTCGTGCGCCATGGGCGCACCCCACACGGCCATCACCGCGTCGCCGATGAACTTCTCGATCGTGCCGCCGTAGCGCTCGACGATCCGCTGTGCCGTCTCGAAGTAGCGGCTGAGGAATTCCCGGGTCTCTTCCGGGTCGCGCTCCTCCGACCTGGCCGTGAAACCGACGAGGTCGGCGAACAGCACCGACACGTGACGACGCTGCGCGACGCCACCGGCCACGATTCCCTGTCTCGGCTGGTCCGCCGCCGTCCCGGACGGCGCGGCTGGCGGGGGAGTCCTTCCCAGCGTCGCGCCGCATTCGGCGCAGAAGCGGTCACCGGTCTGGTAGGGCGTGCCGCAGGTCGGACATGCCAAAGCGAGCGCAGCGCCGCAGTTCACGCAGAACTTGGCGCCGGCTCGGTTGGCGATGCCGCAGGTCGGACAGGTCATGGTCGAGGCGTGCATCTTACGGGCCGCGGAGGGCGAGATCACGCGGGCGTCAACGGCATGCGCGGCCAGTGGCATGGTGTCCAGCTGCCCTTGACATCAGATGCGAACCAACCTAGCATCACGCATCATGCCTCGCACCACGATCGACCTGGATGCCGGCGTCCTCCGCGAGCTCAAGCGCAGGAAGCGCCGCGGCGGGCAGACGCTTGGGCAGCTTGCCTCGGAGCTGTTGGCGTCGGCGCTCCACGAGCCATCGGACGAGCGTCCTCGGCTGCAATGGCACTCCGCGCCGATGGGAGCACGGGTCGACCTGGATGACAAGGAGGCGCTCAACCGGGCGCTCGACGGTGGCTGAGGCCGACCGGTGAGCCACGCCGTCGACGCCAACCTGCTGCTCTACGCGTCGGACGAGGGGAGTCCGTGGCATGTGCGCGCCGTCGAGCTCCTGGACGAGATCGCCCTGGGGCCTGAGATCGTCCACCTCTTCTGGCCAACCGTGATGGCGTACCTGCGCATCGCGACCCACCCGCGGGTCTTCGCTCACCCGCTTTCGCATGTGCAGGCCCGCGCGAACATCCAGGCATTGCTCGAGCTGCCGCACGTAGAGGCATCCGGCGAGGGGGAGGCCTTCTGGGACCGATTCACCGAGGTCGCGACCGACGTCCGGCCGACCGGCAACCTCGTCTCGGACGCGCACCTGGTGGCGCTGATGCTCCAGGACGGTGTGCGCACCATCTGGACGCATGACCGCGACTATCGCAAGTTCCGCGGCATCACGGTGCGTGATCCCTTTGCGGATCGTGCCTGAGCGAGCACTGGCCGTTCGTTGCGCCACCCATAAGTCGGTCGCCTAGCACGACACCAAGGCTGCCCCGATTCAGTGTGCTACTATTTCACATATGGACGCACACTCCCGGCGGCAGCTCGCCCGCACCAACGTGACGCTGCCGGCCAGCTTGCTGGCAGAGGTGGATCGGTTCGCCGGTCATCGCGGTCGCAGCCGCTATGTCGCCGAGGCGGTGGCGCAGCGGGTCAGGCGTGACGCGCTCGGCGCCGCCATCGAGGAGACCGCCGGCGCCATGCGCAACCGTCCCGGCTACATGACCCCCGACGAGGTGGCCCGCTGGGTCGACGAGCTGCGCGCCGAGGAGACGGATTAGGGACAGTGCGGTACCTCCTCGACACTACCCTGATCATCGACCACGCCCACGGGCACGAACCTGCCATGGAGCTGCTCCAGCGCCTGTACGAGCTCGGCCACGAGCTGTTCACCTGTGACGTGGTGGTCTGCGAGGCGCTGTCAGGCGGGACCGATGAGCATCGGTCAGTGATCGCGCGCCTGCTGGCGCCCCTCGGTTACGTGGCGACCGATCCTGCCGCCGCACGGCGGGCAGGGGAGGCACGGGCCGAGCGACATCGGTCCGGTGGGAAGCTCGGCCTGGGCGACGCCCTCATCGCGGCGGTGGCCGCGGGGCTCGAGGCGACGATCGTCACCCGCAACCGTCCCGACTTCGAACGCCAGGGGGCCTCCGTCCTGACCTACTGACCGATTGTGCCCGCTTCGCTCTGAGGCCCCGTGGCGGAGCATTTGGACGGCTCACCGCATCACGGCGCTCCGTGGCCCGGATCGGCCTTGGACTGCGCTCGACTCCACGCCTTGGTCAGATCCAGTTCCGCGATCCAGCGGTCGAGATAGCCGTGGTCCAGGGGCTCGGCGCGGGCGAGCATTGACGCGACATCTCGGAGCTGCCGTTCCGACTCCCCGGCCTTGGACCATTCGAGCTTGGCAATGATGGTGTCCTCCGCCGTGGCGACGTAGACATCGGTCGTGTCGAGGCGGACGCGCAGACGGCGGGCGAGCTCCTCTCGCGAGAACGGTCGATCGCGGCAAATCATGAGATCCACCTTCCACCCCGTCGCGCTCTCGATGATGTTGAACGAGCGCCGCTCGGCCAAGGCGACCGCTGCTTCCCGAGCGTCCAGATAGAACTCTTCGTGCGGAACGAGCTCGAGCAGCCGCGCGAGGGATTCCGAAGTGGGGTCAATCACGAGATCGATGTCGCGGGTGGTCCGGGGCTCGCCGTGGAATGAGCTCGCGACCGAGCCGACAACCATGTACGGGACGCGCGCGCTCTCCAACCACGCAGCCACGCGGGGAAGCAGGGGAGGCTGAACCATCAGGATCGGGACGGCTGTTGGGCGCGCACCCTTCCGGCCAGCTCTGTCCCCAGCAGGAGCTGGAGCAGTGCGTCGTGGACCTCGCCATCGCTCCACTCCGGATGGCGATGCCGGATCCCAGCCTCGCTGATGTGCCGGGCTTCCTCGCTCATCTCGAAGGCCATGACCATACGAGTTGGGCCATCGAGGCGTCGCATGGCATCGAGCTGGGCGCGTCGCGCCGCCGGTGAGGTGTCACGGGCCAGCGTCATGACGTCACTCTACGGGATCGGCCCAGGATCTCGTCCACGATCTCATTGCCCGCAACCCATCCAGCCACTCCGCGGGGATTCCGCCCGGCCGGGCCATGATAGCACTTATGCTATCATGGCCCATGCTCTCCGAGCTGCTCCGCGCAAGCCGGCGACGCGCGCATCTGACGCAGCGTGACCTCGCGCTGCGGGCAGGTGTCCCGCAGGCCACCATCGGTCGCATCGAGGCCGGCCACGTCAGTCCGCGGGCGGACACCGTCGAGCGGCTCCTCCGGGCCGCGGGGTACGAACTGTCGGTGGAACCGCGCCTGGGGGAGGGGATTGATCGCTCCCTCATCCGTGACCGGCTACGCCTCACGCCGGCCCAGCGAATCCGGCTCGCCACCGAGGAGGCACGCGCGATGCCCATGATCCGGTTGCGCCGATGACGCAACGGCCGATGACGCAACGCCAGTTCGACTCTGTCCACATCCTGCGGCGCCTGGTCGGACACGGGGTCAGGTTCGTGCTCATCGGCGGCCTCGCGGCGAAGGCGCACGGCTCGCCCACGCTGACGGTTGACATCGGCGTCTGTCACGCGCGAGATCTCGACAACCTGGAGCGTCTGGCCGCCGTGCTGGCCGAGCTCGGAGCTGCGCTGCGCGGCGCTCCGACGGACCTGCCCTTCTCGCCGGACGCTGCCAGCCTGGCGCGCGGGGACGCCTTCACGTTCACCACGGACTTCGGAGACTTCGACGTACTGGGGACGCGGGCCGGCGTGGCCGGCTTCGACGATCTCGACGCCAATGCCGTTGAAGCGGAGCTTGACGACGACCTCGTCGTGCGCGTCGCGGCGATCGACGACTTGATCCGGATGAAGCGCGCCGCGGGTCGCCCGAAGGATCGGGTCGAGCTCGAGATCCTCGGCGCGCTGCGCGATGAGATCAACGAGTCACGCGCGACTCAATAGACCTCGTCGTGGGAGCCGGCGTTCACCAGGAATGCGACCTCGCCATCCCAGCAGAAGAGCACCCGCAGGTCGTGGTCCACGGTAAAGGCCCAGCGTCGCGGAGATCGCCCTTCAGCTTGTGGAGACGGAGCAGCGGGTCGCCGGGATTGGCAGCGAACCGGCGGAGGGCTGCTCGCAGCATCGTCTCCTGTGGATCTCGCAGCTTCTTGGCCCGTCGAAGAAGCGGCTCGATGCGGTGACCCGCATCGGTCAGGTCCGAAGCTCGTCGAGCAGTTGCTCCATGTCGTCGAACGTCCGCGACTGGCCCGCCGCGTACTCGGCCTCCGCCTCGCGCACCTCGGTCAGGAAGAGGGCGCGGCGTAGCGTCCGCAGCTCCGCCTGGTCGTGCCCGTAGCGTTCCGGGCTCACGATATAGGCGGCCTTCCGCGAGCGCTGAAGGATGACCGTCGGTTCGTCGCTCGCGCCGGCCTCCTCGATCACGTCCGCGGCGCGCTGCCGGAGCTCGGTGATGGGAATGGATCTCATGGGTCAAGCGTACATCCAGACGTACAGGGCCGGGCTTCGCCAGCACGCTACCAATACACGCGGCCTGCGCCGCTTCACCCGTAATGCTCGAGGCACCCGGACGTGTTGACCACCGTGCCGTGGCACCAGTGCCACTGGCCGGTAGGCCATCCCGCCGCCACCTGGCAGCCGGGGCTATCTCAAAGATTGGGCAGTCCGCTCTGTTGCTACTTCTTGGAACCCGGGACTAGTTCGCATACCTGAACGGCACCGAAGAAGATCCATAAGGCCAAATCCGCGCGGTCCGTTCCGTCGTGGACGATCGCGCTGGCGCGGCCATAGAGGTTCTTCGCGAGGTGCCAATCTGCGTCGGGCATGACGCGGTGGCCGCGCAAAGCATGCAGCATGTCCGACATTGATTCCTTTCCGTCGCGCGCGTCCGCCTCCTTCCAGAGTTGCGAAATAGCCATCTCCAACGCTCTTCGCGAAGCCGTCACGGACGCCGCCGGGTAGGCGAAAGCGAGCTTCGCCGCCTCCGCGAGAACCTTCCAAAGCTCCGGAGCGATTAGGTGTTCGCTAACGAGGTTGCCGTCACTGACAGCCAAGAGGATCTGTTGCGATCCGGGCGCGTGGCTGGCCTCGGCGGCGATTGCCCGATCGATCGCCGCCTTGAGTTTCTTTTGCGCCTCAACCTGCGCGGTCTTCGACGCCATTAAGGCTGAGCGCAGCGTCTCCATTTCATTCTCGAGCCGTCCTTGTTTCGCTCTTGCGGACTCCAGCTCCCGTCTCAAGTCACGAAGCTGTGCCTCGTACGCGGCCGTCTGTGCGGGCGCTTGGCTTGCCTCGGCGGCGATTGCCCGATCGATCGCCGCCTTGAGTTTCTTTTGCGCCTCAACCTGCGTGGTCTTCGACGCCATTAAGTCTGAGCGCAGCGTCTCCATTTCATTCTGGAGCCGTCCTTGTTTCGCTCTTACGGACTCCAGCTCCCGTCTCAAGTCACGAAGCTGTACCTCGTACTCGGCCCTTAGTGCGGCCAGCTGAGCCTGTGGCGCCTCGACTGGTGGCGGGGTAGCGGGGCCGCCGTCCACGAGCGCCGCAAGTGGCTTCGAGCTCTCGCGGCTCATGACCTGAAGATCGTCGAAAAGAGCCTCGAGGTATGAGGCATTGTTGGTCACTGTCTTCAACTTGGAGAGCGACGCCCCCGCCGCCACCAAGGGAAAGGCACGGGCCAACTCGCTCATGGACGCTATCCGCTTGCTCCCGCCCCACGTGGTTATCACCAACTCGGAGCCACTGAACGCTGCCCGAAATGGGGTGCCTGTCGCCCTCGTCCGAAGCGTGCGAGGCTCCCCGTACCGCGACCTAAGGTGCGGCTCCCATTCCTCGATGCGCAGTGCCATCAGTCCCTCACTTCCCCGGGGTCAGCTCGCTGGCCCACCTAGTCCATCATCACCCGCGTGTGTCCCTCGGGGCAAATTCCCTGCCGGTAGTCGAAGAACACGTCGTCCCAGATGTCCGTGATCCGCCAGTCATTCGTGCCGTCGACGGCTTCACACCGGTTGCACCATAACGACGCGACCTCGCAATCGAAGGCCCAAAGACCTGCTGGGTCAGCCGCCTCGACTATCGGAGCCGCCTCAGACACCACACCGAGGTTGTAAGTCACGGACATCTGCGCACCGGCGCGGATGGCGTGGTCGTTGGCCACCACGCGACGATACTTGAGGCAGCAGATGCGCTCGGTGGCGGCGCGTCCCGGAGCCGGGCGCCAGGCCCGGAGTCGGATCGGCGGGCGCGCCACCGAGAAGCGCCGATCAAACCTCGGCAGTAGGGTGGCCAGCACCCGGTTGGCGCCTCGCGGTCACCCGCCGATCCTGAAAGGTGCCCCACAGGCGTTCGACGCGACCCTTGGCCCGCGTTGAGTGGGCGGCGATGGAGACGATATCCAGCTCGTCGAGCGCACGCCCGACCTGGGTCGGCAGCCGCACGTCGGCCAGCTGCTCCTCGAGGGTCAGGGCGCGATCGGAGGCCTCGAAGATGCGATGCCGATCGCGATACACCGCCGCCGGCACCCCAAAGCGGCGCAGTGTGGCGCGCAGCACCTCCAAGTAGCCGGCCGCATCCTCCTGCTCACGGAAGGTGGCGCCGGTGACCACCCCGGTGGCGTCGTCGATGCCACCCACCAGGGTCAGGCGCGGGGCCACGGCCCTCGAGCCAGTCATGGACGGCTGCCGTCGACCTGGAGCAACAGGCCCGCCTGCGGCATCCGGTCGCGCCGGCTGCGATGCCGCGGACGCCGTCGCCGGCGCGGGCTGGCGATCCCGGCGCCGCGCAGCACCCGGCGCAGGGCCGGGCGGCTGATGGTAATCATCTCGTGCTCGGCGAGCAGCTCGGCCAGGTGGCTGTCGTTGATCCCGCCGTAGCGGCCGCGGGCCAGCTCCACGATCCGCTCCCGCAGCGCCTCCGGCAGGCGACGCGGGCTGGCGCGGCCACGGTTGGCATGCACCCGATCGGCTGAGCTGTGCGACTTCGGCGGCCTCAACTGCGAGCGGATCCTCGACGACGCCGGCCGCGAAGTCCCGCCAGACCCGCCGGTCATCGTCAGCATGCAGCCGGAGGGCGGCGGCAACACGCCGGATGGCCAGCTCGTGGAGCTGTGCGGGATCGGATCCGATGGCCTCGGCTACCGGTCGAAGCTGCACGTCTTCCGCTGGGACGGCAGTGTGACCGCCATCGAGCCGATCTACTGGGCCGGCCTTGGCGCCGGGCGGGGACTCACGAAGGCCGAGCTCGGGCAATGCGTGCCGGCGTCGGGCCAGCAGGCCGCAGCTCGACAGACTGCTGTCACGAACTGGACCGATACTGACCACGATGACCACCGCCGCCGTCGGCGAAAGCCTCGCAGGCAAAAAGCGATCCTCACGCCGTCTGCGCCATCTGCGGACGCGACCCCTGGGCCGATTGGCCTCGAGCCAATCCCGCGACGGCGAGGCCTGGATCTGCCACGACTGCGACCAGGCCCGGAACTTCGAAGCTCTTGACCTCTGACGCATCATTGGAGGCCACGAACGAGGGGAGTGCCCACCCGATGAGCCCTGAAGCTGCCGATGCCACACGGCCTGGCGTCGATGAAGCCATCTGTCCGAAGTGTGGCGCTGGAAATCCAAAGCTGATCCGATACGGGTTGCGCCGACTCGCGCCGGGTGAGCCGCGGATCAGCGATCCCGACATCGTCTACCCCGGCTGCATCTTCCGCCACGAGAACCGCGCGTGTCGAAAGTGCGGCACGCGCTATTGGTTCGAGGTCGCTGCGGAGTCCCGATGACCATGCACACGGGGGCCGTCCGCGAGCGCCTGATCGCGGCTGCCCGCACCCGCGAGCTCATCCATTACGCCGAGCTGGCCAAGATGCTCGGCACCGACCTGGACAACCCGTACTTCGGCGCGCAGGTCGGCGAGGTCATCGGCCAGATCGGTGAGGACGAGGTCGCCAACGGTCGACCGATGCTGTCCGCCATCCTGACAGCCACGAATCCGATCATGCTCGAACAGGATTCCCAATCCGTGGAGAGAGCGTGCCGGCCGTAGCCATTCGACTTGCAGCACCCGAGTTGGACTTTTGGGTGGACGTGAGGGTCGTCACGCATTTCGGGAGATGGCTCGCGGTGGCCATCATCGGCGGTGACCTGGAGATCGGGACTGGAGGGTCATGTGATGCGGCCATTGCAGAGGCGCTCGCCAGCCTCGGACAATGCGCTACGCATGCTCTCCTGGCGGCAGAGCCTCGACGGACCCGAGAAAGCTCGACTTGATCGTGCGTGTCACTTCATGGCAAGCTCGGCACCGCGCACCGCCTGCGCCGCGCCGTGAGAGACTCCCCGCTCGGCGAGGATAGAAACCGCCGAACCAGAATGTGACAGCAACTGCGCCGCCATTAGCACCTGACTGCGTATCAGGTCCTCGACCTTGTCGCCGCCAACGCGCGGCTGGGCAGCCTCAGGCATCGCGCACGCTAGCGCAAGGGGCTAGCGTGGCAAATCTGCCCATTCTCGGTAGGTGGATGTGCGAGTCTAGCGATGGCTTGGCGACCTACTGCTCGTCAAGAAGGTCAACGGATTCCGGCCCGCGCTGCCGATAGGAGGGGGTCCTGTGTACCTTGAGCGACTGACAGCCGACGCCATCGACAGATGGGCGGCAACCGGCCCCGCCAGGACCGACCTGCAGGAGCTCGTTCTTCGACTCATCCTGCACACGCTCCCCGCGGCCGCGGTCAGCATTCGGACTGGCCTGGCCGTGGGTTCCCAGGGCTGGGACGGCATCGTGGAGACGCTCGCCGAGCGCGATCCGATACCCGCCGGCCGATCCCTGTGGGAGATGAGCACCGGCAAAGAGGTGCAGGACAAGGCGCAGGAGAACTATCGAGAGCGCACCGACAAGATGCCTCCCGAGGAAGCGGCCATGGCGAACTTCGTCTTCGTCACGCCCCGCCACTGGGACCGAGAGAGGCGGAAAGACTGGCTCGGCAGGAAGAGCGAAGAGAAAGTGTGGGGAAGCGTTCTCGTCCTCGACGCCGGTGATCTGTTTACATGGCTACTGAAGTGCATGCCGGCCCACATCTGGCTGAGCGAGAAGATCTTCGGGCGCTCCACTGGACTGGAGACGCTCAAGGACTGGTGGGCGTGGTGGTCGGGCGGTCTCCCCGGTGTTTCGATCTCTCCGGCGGTCACGATCGTCAGTCGCGATGCGCAGGTAGCCTCTGTCCGATCCTGGCACGAGACCTCCGCCGACTTTCATTCGATCAGGTCAACCGCAGGCATGGACGAGGTGCTCGCCTTCATCTACGGAGCCCTCGCCTCGGACCCGGCGACAGAGTCAGCGTTGACGCGAGCGATCATCGTCCGTGACCGGCAAGCCTGGGACGAGCTCGTCGCGTATGAAGACGTTCCCCTGGTGCTGGTTCCGCTCTTCGATAACCCGGACATCACAGCTGCCAACCGCCATGGTCACGCGGTGATCCAGCCGATCGCCCACAGCCGCGTCGGATACGTCGACCTCGACCTGCCGCCTCGGAAGTCGTCCGAACTGCAGCGACTGCTCGAGACGGAAGGCATCGACGAGACGAGGGCGCGCCGTCTGTCGAAGGAGGCGCGCGATGACCTTCAGGTGCTGCAGCGAGGATTGGGAGGTAGGGCGTGGAAGGTGCCTGCATGGGCCAATAGCGGAGCCGCGCGGTTCGTCGTCCCGGCGCTGTTCGCGCGACGGTGGGACCAGGCGCAAGCTGGTGACAAGGACGTGCTGGCCCGGCTCGCAGACCTCGATTACGGGACGCTCGAACGCGAGTGGGGAGCACTTATCCCAGTAGACGAGAGCCCACTGCGTCGGCGTGCACAGGCTTGGGAACTGCGCTCGCCAACAGATTCCTGGCTGCACCTTCAATCCCTTGTCACCTCCGGCGACTGGGACAACTTCCGGTCAGTTGCGATTGACGTGGTAGGTGCTCCAGACCCCGCTCGCGAACTGCCGGCAGACGAGCGTTGGATGGCCAACATCAAGGGGAAAGTGCGTGCGCACTCCGCAGGGCTTCGAAGGGGACTTGCGGAGACGCTGGCGATGGTCGGCGCCCGGCCCGAGTTCGAGACGCTGACCGGTGGCGCACGGGGTCCCGATCTAGCGGCTCACGTCGTGCGAACGCTGTTGGAAGCTGCCAATGCGGCTCCGGACGGTGATGGTTGGTCGGCGATCCGCGGCGAGTTGCCCCTGTTGGCCGAAGCGGCACCGCGTGTCTTCCTCGATGCACTCCAGGTCGGCACCGCCGGCGCGGAACCGATCCTGCGTCCGCTGTTTGACGAGCAGCCCGGATTCCTCTTTGCGCAGTCCGATCATTCACATCTGCTATGGGCTCTCGAGCGGATTGCGTGGTCACCGGAACTCCTGTCGGCGGTGACGCTGGTGGTCGGCAAGCTAGCTTCGATAGATCCCGGCGGATCGCACGGACCGCGGCCGATGGACACATTGCACGAGATCTTCTTCGTCACGCATCCCCAGACCGGGGCTGTCCACGAGCAGCGCATGCAGGCGCTGGCGCTCCTGCGGCGCGAGATGCCAGAGATCGCCTGGCCCCTGCTGGTCAGGCTCGTCCCGTCCCGCGATCAGATCATAGCCCTGCGACAGAAGCCGGAATGGCAGACGTGGGGAAGCGCGACACAGAACGACGGCCGCGCGGATCCGAATGCCCTGGATGCCGCGCAGCAGATCATCGCCTGGCTGCTAGGGGATGCTGGCACGAACGGGTCACGCTGGTCGGAGCTCGTGACGATCGCCTCGGAGCGGCTGCTCCCGTCCGGCACTCGCGAGCCGGTCCTCGCTGCACTCGAGGCGCTTGACCCCGCCGAGTTCGACGATGAGCAGCGCGAACCGCTGGCCAAGGCGCTGCGGGAGACGGTCGGCCGGCATACCGCATTCGCCGACACCGATTGGGCGATGGATCCTGCGTGGGTCGCTCGCATTGAGCCGGTGGCTGCGCGGTTCGAGCCCGATGATCTGGTTATTCGCCACCGCTGGATCTTCGAAGACTGGCCACCGGTGGAGCGGGTTCGCGGCGAGAACTACGAGGTGCGGCAGGCCCGGGTGGATGACGAACGCCGAGAAGCGCTCGAAGAATTGCTGAAGGCAGATGGCTGCGCCGGAGTCGATCGGCTGGTCAATCTGGCAGCCAGTCCGACGCAGGTGGGGCGCTCGCTCGCCACGCTATCGGAACCCTCGATCGAAGGGTGGTCCCTGTCGCTGGCCACGGAGAGCGACAGCCGCCGGCTGCTGGTCTTCGACGGGTACGCCCATGCTAAGGGCTGGGTGCAGGGGTGGGACTGGACCGAGTCGGTGGCGCGAGCCCATCGCGGCGACTGGCCGGCGAACATCATTGCGCGGTTCCTGCTGACGGCAAACGACATCCGACGTTCTTGGCTACTCGCTTCAGAACTAGGGTCGGATGTCGAGCTGGCCTATTGGACGGCGTTTGATCGCTATCCCACGGGAGATCAGATGTGGGAGGCGGTCGAGAAGCTGCTCGAATTCGGTCGTCCGCTCCACGCCATCGATTTGGCTGGACCCACCGCGGCTGCGAAGGACGCTCGCTTCCGACCGGATGTTGCCATTGCCGTCCTCGACGCCGGGGTGAAAAGCGAAGAGGGGGACGAGTCGATCCGCCGAGGGGGCAACCTCCAGTGGGACATTGCCCAGATCTTCAAGGGACTCGACCAGGCCGGCACGGACGAACTGACGATGATCAGGCTCGAATGGGCTTACCTGACCGCTCTCGAGCATACCGACTACTCCCCGGACCATCTGCAAAGAGCCCTGGTATCCGACCCCGAAACGTTCGTCGCCATGATCAACCTCGCCTTCATCACCGAGGCTCAAGGCGAGGCGAAGAGAGCGGGAGAAGCGCCGCCGGAACATACTCCGCAAGAGGCCGCGATGGCCCGTCAGGCTCTAAGGCTCCTTATGACACTGAGGCGGTCGCCGGGTGTTCTTGACGACGGCTCGATGGACACTGAGGCGCTCAAGGCGTGGGCGGCCGAGACGCGTCGTCGTCTGGTCGATTCAGATCGACTGGGCATCGGTGACGAGCATATCGGTAAGGCCCTGTGGCATTCGCCGCCAGGGGCGGATGGCGTCCATCCGCACGAGGTGGTCCGTGACCTCATCCAGGATCTGGCGAATGACGACATCGAGCGCGGTTTCCAAGTGCAGGCGTTCAACAGCCGCGGAGTCCATGTGCGCCGAGGCGATGGCGGCGAAGAGGAGCGAGAGCTGGCGGCCGAGTTCGACGCGAAGGCAGACGCGCTAGCAGGCTCGTGGCCACGTGCATCGAATGCCCTGCGTGGCATCGCCGATGACTACCGTCGGTGGGCTGAACGCTGGGATCGAGACTTGGAGGACGACTGACGTAGGCTCCCGTGAGGCGTCCCACGAAGGTTCGGGGTGCTAGGAGCGTTCGGCAGCCAACCGCTTGAGCGCCTCCCAGGATCCCTTCGCCGCCGTGATATCGCTTTCAAGAACGAACAAATAGCGCCAACTCGTGCCGGTCGCAGTCATCACATGATTTGCCCACCGCGACGCGGCTTCCCGCTTCATCGCCACGTCCTTGCGGTCGGCGTCAGTGTCACGTTTTCCCTCAATGACGTAGTGGTGGTCGTCCCTCTCCACAACAACAAAGTCGGGATGGTATGCCTCGTTGGGCCCGCGCCAAGGCAAAGGTAAGTCACCCCGCTGCAGCCGGAGCCAGACGATAACCTCCGGAGCATCGTCAATGAGGTTAGCCAGGTCGCGCTCAGCCGACCCTGAGTCGAACCAATCCTGCTCGTATAGCGACTTCTCGTAGCCCAGATATCCAACCCCGCGGGCGAATGGGCCGAAGCGATCGTCAAGGACTGTCGCTCGTCCTTCACGAACCTTGGCGAAACCCTGGAGCGTGACGTCGCCGCGGAAGTCTGGTTTGGGGACGAAGGCGCGCTGGGCCTCTTTGATCTTGGCGCCGATCCCAGCGATCGCGCGATCCGGGTATGCCGACAGAACCGTTTCAGCATCAGCTCCGATCCCTTCGACCAGGGCGTCAACAAGCTCGCGGAGCCGAGCAGGCTCCCCCTTTCGAGCGGGCACGAGCCCGGTCGCCATGACGCCGGCGACAATCGCAGCGACCGATGCTGCGAGGGGCCGCCGCACGACCGGTGAAGAGATGTCGACGGTGCTTGCTCTCCGTTCGAGTCTGGCCTCGCGCTCGCCGCCCTCCTTCTCGGTGACCTTGCCCCACACGATTACGCGGCGGAGGCGTTCGGTTGGGGTCGATGCAATCCGGCGGCCCTCGGCGCGATATGGGGCCAGATCGGTGATGTCATTCAGACTGAAGGGGTTCGTGATGACGTCGCCCGACACGATCGGGAGCTCGATGGTGGGTCGATCCATGCGTGGGTGAAGGGGATCGCCGGCTGCGGCTAGCTCGCCCTCCAGGTGATCCATCCGTGAGTCGATGTCGGTCACGATTGGGGCCACGCCACCTTCGGCTGCGCCCTTTTCGCCGGCGTCCGTGAACGACAGGTCCACGGGCTGATCGCTCGTTCCCAGTGGGCCTACGGCCGGCGCCTCGAGAGTCGTCCTGTAGTCGATGAACGACTCTCGCAGCTTGTCGATCTGCTTGATCAGGGCTTCGTAGCGCTCGTGGGCGACCACCTCCAGAGTGTCGAGCAGCTCGACCCCGGTGTAGCGGCCAAACGGTAGGCGGAGGCCTCTGCCGAGGGTCTGTTCGGTGAGGATCTGAGAGACAGAGGCGCGGAGTGAGGCGATGACGTAGACATTCTTGACATCCCAGCCCTCTTTGAGCATGCCGACCGCGACGATGACACGGACGTCGCTCTCGGGGTTCTCAACGTCATCGAGCCGCTCGATCTGCGCATCGAGATCCGTTGCATCCGAGTACACCTTTAGGACAGCACTGGCGAAGCGTCCGCTCTCGAATCCGCCGTGTTTGAGGATTCCCTCAACCTCGTCGGCGTCATCCTTGCTTGCACAAACAACGAGCATCACTGGGTTGATAACCGGCGCCTCCGGATGAGTCGCCCGATACTGGTCGATGGCCACCTGCTTTGCGTCCAGCAGGCGGACGCCGTCTTGGAGCTTGGTTATGGCGTCGGAGCGATCGTCGCGCCGGCCGACGATCGCCGGCGTCTTCACATAACGCTCGGCGATGGCGGCAGCGAGGGGATATCGATAAATCACGGGCGATCCAACAGGTGGCGTGGCGGTGAAGCCGAGAAGGATCTGCGGATCGAGGCCCCGGACCGCCGCGCTGAATGCCGGGCCCCCGTAGAGGTGGTACTCGTCCGCCAGAACCACGAGGCCAGTTGACGCTCGAAGCTTCTCATAGAAGGAGTCGCCAAGGTCCTCATCGAAGTCGTGGGTCCTCCTACCCATTTTTGTTCTCGGCCTGAGCAAGGCTTGGACCGTAAAGACGTACACCTTGACGCGCTCCGCATCGTCCATCGCGGAGGCGATCGCTGGCGACGAGAAGGTGCCCGACGTAACGACGAGCGGATCCACCTCCATGCCAGGAAGGAGGCTCTTCGGGTCTCCGGGAGAGAAGTTGCGAACTGTCTTTCTCGCCACTGTCCGGCCGGGGGTGATGATCGCGAAGTCGCGAAACCCTTGTTCCGCGAGATACTCGATGACGCTGCCGATGACATAGGTCTTGCCGACACCGGTGGCGACGTCGATCACGCCCTCGTAGGGACGTGATGGCTCCTCCACCGAGAAATGATCGAACAACCTCAGAGCGATCGTCGTGAGGGCGTCTCGGTTGGGCATCCGCAGATCGAGCGCCGAACTCACGGCAGCGATGAGGCCCTCGTCAAGTGTGGGCCGGATCATGAGGCAGCACCGGCGCCTGCTCGGGGCGAATTCCCGGTTGCGGCTTCCTCTGCCCCTGACGGCACGCTCGGGCGCCAACGACGGGGCTTGGCGTAAGAGGCCAGGATTCCCTGTGGGATCGGTTGGACTCCAGAGCCGGGTCGCAGGGTCGCGAGATGGTCACGAGCCTCGTCGTCGATGCCGGTTCCACAGACAAGCAAGTTCTCTTCATCGGCCAGATGACCGACGAGGATTTCGAGGACGTCGCGGTTCACAAGTCCGTCGACGACAGCCAGCCGCGTCCTGCCTTTGCGACCGCAGAACGGCCCACTGGTTTCGCGCGCGAAACCGAGTTGGGCGGCAGTCGCCTCCGCGAGGGCGCCGCCAGTCGCCCATTCCGCGAGGACTACAACCCCGTCTTCCACATCGAACATAGATGGCGCCACATCGAGGACGGAGAAACCTCCGCCGCCCTTCCAGTCGAAGACCTTAGTGACCCCTCCTGGCTCGGCGCCCTGGACGACCCTCGTCAATCGTGGGAGCGCGAACCGTTCGATGTTGTCCTGGCTGAGCTCGATGCCGATCCACCGGCGACTCATCTTATGGGCGACAGCAGCAGTCGTTCCCGACCCGAGGAAGCAATCCAGGACGAGTTCGCCAGGCTTCGTGGCGATGTCGATGATGCGAGCCATGAGCCGCTCGGGTTTCGGCGTGTCGAATGTGTTGGGCCCGAACATTTGCTTTAGGTGAGCTTTAGCCTCGCGATTGTGACCGACTTCGGTGTTGGGCCAGAAGGTGACCGGCGGGCGTGCCCTCTGGTTGCCGGGATAGGTGATCTGGTAGGGCTGAAGCCCCGAGCCCTTATCCCGCCACTCAATCAGGTCGCGATTAGCGTCGTAGGTCTCCCGCTTCCATCGCCAGTTGCCCTCATCCCCATTTGGCTTGATCGGCCAGACTTCCTTGCCGGCGTCGGGATGGTCGATCTCAGCCGGGGCCGTGAGCGGGTACCAGAGCTTCGGGCGATCCTCGCGCTTTGAGCTCTTGCCCCATTTGCGCAGCGGGGCGCTGTTGTACCTGCGGCCGTCCGGGGCGACGTACGGGAAACGCCGTTTGTCGACGCCACTCGGCAGCCGATTCGGCCCCCAGGCTTCCGACTTGGCGTAGATGATGATGTAGTCGTGTGAGGATGAGAACCGCTGCGCGTCCATGCGTGGGCTGTCGGCCTTTTCCCAGACGACCACGGCGACGAAGTTGTCGCGCGTGAATACCTCGTCCATCAGGACCTTGAGGTATGCCTGCTCCGAGTCGTCGCAGTGGACCCAGATCGAGCCATCTGGGGCGAGCAGGCGCTCAATCTGGCGCAGCCGGTCACGCATCATCGTGAGCCAGATCGAGTGCTCCAGAGAGTCCTCGTAGTGCGCAAACGCCTTCCCGGTGTTGAACGGCGGATCCAGGTAGGCGAGCTTCACCTGGCCGGCGTACTCGGTCACGTACTCGGGAAGCGCCGTCAGGCTGCGAAGCGCATGAAGGGCGTCCCCGCGGACCAGTAGGTTGTCGCGAACACGGTCTCGCTTCGAAGCGTCTCCGACGACGGCAGCGTCGTGGAGGAGCCGGACCTCAGCTACTCGGTAGTCAGACGACTCGACCCAGGCGTAGTCATATGCTCCGACCTGGGACTCGATCAGGCGTCGCCGCTTGTTCGTCCAGGTCAGTTCAAGAGCACCTTGCGGCTGGTTGCCCTTATCAGGCACGACGGAGCCTCCCTCGCTGGTCGCCAATCATGGCTTACACGGATCGAAGGTGCTCGTACATGCGAGCACCCCGTGGCCGTTCAGTAGGTGGAGGACGGCTAACCGAAAGGACCTCCTTTTGATCGAGCGGTGAACGGGGCGGCGCGGAGCACGAATCGCGCCGCGTTCGTGGCCCCCCTTTTTTGGGACGGGCCCGCTGTCGCGTGAATCGGGCCTAGCGTCTCGCGTCGGGCATAGCCCCGACTAATGGGTATTGTGTGATCCCCGCCCGCTGCCATGAGGCGCCTCCAGCCCGATCCTGCCCATCGTTGCCAGCCAATTCAGCGTTAGAATCCCCCGCACGAGTCGCCTGAGCGTGGGCACCTGATTCTTTCGGTTTCTGCGCAGGGCACCTGACTCCCTTCCGGGGTGGGCACCTGACTCCCCGGAAAACCGAACACGCGAGGACGCGGCGCGGGCCGGGTCTGAGCACGAATTCGGGCTGGCGACGGCCGTTCGGGCGCTCCGGACGGCACCTGACTCTGGATCAGGAGCTCGAATCGGAGGGAAGTTGATCCTGCTGTTCACCCACGATTTGAACACAATCTGGTCGCCGATAGGCGTGCCGTCGGGTCCCTGGCTGACACGAAGTTCTGGGCTGGCCGCGCACGAAGCCGAGAACCGAAAGTCGTGGTTGAGCGTGCGGCAGGATCCCCGCCCTGGCGGCCCCAAGACGTCGAATCACGGTACCGAGGGCTGCTGTCCGGAGTTCGGTCCGAGCAACTACCGAACGATCTCGTTCTCACGTCCCACTGGCCCTTGATCGGTGCGGCGGCTCGGCACCTACTGACGTTGGGCAAGCGGTATCTGGCTGGATCCCGTCTTGGCATCCTCGAGAGCTCGAGAGCCCAGCTGGGATCGATCGAGTAATCAGCGAAACGCAGCTCGCGTGCTATGACCGGCCGGATCCGATGGACTGGATCCTGGAGAATCGAGTTCGCTCTTCGCCCTTCTGGCGTGTTGCGCGTAAGGATACGGGCCCTCAACCCGTCAACAACCTGATTGGGAACTAGACCTAGGTGACGTGACTGACGTCGGCTCTGCGCCTCGCGTAGCGAAAGCCGCGGCCGCGGAGGAGGGCTACACCCCAATCGTTCGCTGGCGTCCGGCGTCAACCGCTACCGGAACGACGACCACGGGGCCTGCCTAGTGGCGCGGCCGCCCAGGCACCGCGCGACGTGCCACCGGGACAGGCCTGTGAGGTTCCGCGCGTGCCGGCGACGCGTCATGGATCGCTATCTATTGTCTGTTAACCGACGCCGGACCTCGCGATCGAGGGCATCGACGTTCTCGAGCCATCCCGCAAGCTCTGACGCGGTCGGCGCGAGCTCGTATGTGTGCTGGTGACAGGCACGGCTGAGACAGGTCCAGGTGTGCTCAGCGCGGGCGGCGAGACCCGCTGAGACATAGGTGCGAACGCAGAGCAGCTGCGCTCGCTCAGACGCGCCTTCCACGCCTGGGGCCTTGACGCGCCAGAAATCGTAAAGCGAGCCTTCGAGCGCTTGGCGACAGAGGATTGCGACGGCCCGAGGCCATCGGCCCACGGATGCGTCGGAAGCCTCAGACAGGAGGTAGTCGGCGGCGCGGAGAAGCTCGGACGGTGACGGACCGGTGCGCTTCATCAGGTGAGCTCGCGGAGGCGCCGGCACAGGCGGTCCGTCCCGCGCACTAAGCCCTCCAGGTCGCCCCGAAAGCCACTGTGCGACCCGCGGGTGGCGATCCCAAGAGCGTTGGCCTCGAGCTCGCCCCACTGCGCGACGCGTCGCGCGATGTCCCCACCCCGGTTGACGTCATCGAAGATCGCGAGTGCAAGCTTTGACGTCGTCTTGGGTGCGCTCGCAAGCGTGTCCTCGACGGCGGCATGCGGGATGCCCTTGCCGATCCGTCGTCTTCGGACGACCTCCACCGCGGCCGCCTCGATGGCGAGCCGGCAGAAGTTCGGAACGACCTGTTTGGCCACCAATTCCGGCAGCTCGGTGGTGCGGGCCAGCGCTCGCGCGTCGTCAAGGTTACGGGTCACCGGATCCCCGGACGCTCGCAGGTCCACCTCGCTGTGCGCGCGGCGGGTGACCTCGATGACGTGCGCGTCGATGTTCATGCGCCGGACTGCCTCTGGCAGGCGATCGTCGTGCGTGAACACGACCACCTGCCGCGTGGTCGCGACCGACGCAAGCGCCAGGGCCAAGCCGTCGACCCGCGACGGGTCCATGGACTGCACCGGATCATCGATGACGACGAAGCGGAACGGACTCTCCGGCAGCGTCACGCGAGGGAGGAAGAGGCTGAGTGCAATCGCATTCAGCTCGCCCTGGCTCATGACACCAAGCCCCACGCCCTCGACACCGTCGATTGTGACGTCGAGCGTCACATGCCGGCTGGGCCCTGTACCTTCCAGGTCGACGCCATCGAGAGCGACGCTCGAGTTCTGGCTTAGCGTTTTCCAGAGCGCCTTGGCAGCTTCCGCGATCGGGGCAAAGCGCTCCTGGCGAATTCGAACCGACGCGCCCTTCAGCCACTTCTCGGCCTTCTCGAGATCGGGGATTTTTGCTGCTTCGTGGTTGGCGGCGCGGGCTTCGGAAAGCCAACCGGCGAGTTCGACAGCGATCGGGCGCCAGAGATCCTCGCGGCGCGCCAGCTCCTCTCTGACGGCGGTCCGCAGGTCGGTGGCCGCCGCCGACAATGGATCGATGAGTCGTTCCAGCTCGTTTGCCAGTTTCGTCAGGTCGTCGCGAGGGACTTCGGCGAATGCAGTCCAGGCTTGGACCAGGGTGCTGGGGTTCATCCCGACGTCGGTGGCACGTTGGAGTATGGCCGGCGGATCCACGAGCAACTGTGCGGTGCGGTCGAGCACCATCCGTTCCTCGCGCTCAAGTATGCGGACCTGCCCGGCTCTAGCCTCGAGCTCCGAGGCCTTGGCCGCGGCACCCGCGTGCCAGGCGGCGTTGATCGCGGCTGACTGCCCGCATACCGGGCAGTCACCGTCGCCGTGCGCGTCGTGGAGCGCCAAGGCTTGACGGAGCAAGCCGGCGGTCAGACTCGCCTCTCCCGCCAATGTTCCTGCGAGCGCCGCTCGACGCGCGGCGACATCGGCGATTTGTTCTGTCAGTCCGAGTGTCTCCTCCACTGTCGGCGCGTTGAGGTTCGCAAGTGATCGGAGGAGGCCCGTCTCGCTGGCGATCCCGTCATCCGGCTGCGAGAGCACCTCGGCGGTTGTGACGAAGTCCCAAGTGCGCCGCTTCAACGCTGCATGGACACGAGCGGCGCGGTCATCGGTAAGGCCGGACAGGCGGTCGAGGAGCGGGGCTAGCCGACTCTTTGCCGCGGTCAGAGCCTTGCTCCGCGGTAGACGTGCCTCCTTGAGGAGTAGCTGCGCGGCTTCAAGCTCGCCGAGTCCAAGGATGCTGGAGAGGCGGTCATGAAGAGCGGTTGGGCCTGCGTCGAACATCGAGCCCAGCTCGCTGTAGCTGAGGAAGGGCCGATACGTCTCGAGGGCGCCACTCCAGCCGAGCTCAGTCACGGACGTGCCTTGGACCTCACTGCTATCCAGGGGTGCCCCATCGGCCCATCGGCGCACGATCTTCGTCGTCCCCGGCTGCCCTTCGACTGCAAACTCTCCGGCCACTGACGTCGGCGACGGCTGGTGGAGGTTGCGCCATCCCTGCCTCCACACACTCGATCGATCACGCCAGCGCCAATTCGAAGCCGTCAACAGAATCTCCAGCCCCTCGGCGAATGAACTCTTCCCCGACCCGTTCCGACCGATGACAAGGGTCAAGCCCGGGCCAGGCTGCACCTCCAATGTTCTCGCAGGCCCGATCCCGCGGAAGCCCTGAACGGTGATGCTTCGCAGGTAAGCTCCGAGCGGTTCGCCCTCGGCGGCGACCGTAGCGGCGGTATTCCGGCCTTGGTGAGCGGCACCGCCGAGCACCGTGTCGAGGGCCTCCGGCCCGTCGCAGGCGGCCAGCACGAGCATCGCCCAGTCGTGGTCGCCGGCACCATCGGCATCTAGGCGTTCCTCAACGATGCGAAGCAGTGCTGGGTCCACGATCCCTCCCGGCTTAGGAGCCAATATTCGCCCGAGCGCATGACCAAGTTACCCGCTTTCCCTCGAATCGCGGCCACCACTTGCCGTTGCTCTCGGGGATTTTAGAGGTGAAAGTCGTCCTGCGGCGCCGCGTCGCGCGACCCCCGGAGCGCGCGACGGGCATCGGTGTAGTCGCCCCGGCGGTTGAGGCATACGGCCTCGGCGCGGGCGCGGGCGGCGTAGAGGCGGGCCACGACTCGGTCGACCTCGGCGTCGCGGGGCGCTGCGTCGACCTCGGCACCCGTCTCATGGATCCAGGACCGGGTCGCGCCGTCCGCCTTGAGGACGCCGTCGCGGTGGCCGATGGTGAAGAAGGCGTTCGTGTCGACGGCGGTGGCCTACGGCGATCTGCGCCGCATGCCGTAGGTATCACCGCAGTAACCTCCCACCATGCCCTGGCGACAGACAGGTGTCACAGCGCCGCTCGAGGAATCTGACCCGTGACTGACCGCCTCCTTGATCATCTCCAGCACATGATCGGTCCTGAGGCTGACTTTCGTCCCGGTCAGAGGGAGGCAATCACGGCCGTCCTCGAGGGAGGAAGGCGCGCACTCGTCGTGCAGCGCACTGGGTGGGGCAAGAGCATCGTCTATTGGATCGCGACGCGCGTGCGGCGGGATGGAGGCCACGGGCCGGCAGTGATCATCAGCCCGCTGTTGTCGCTCATGCGGAATCAGATTGCGATGGCGCGCACGCTCAACCTTCGCGCGCTGACGATCAACTCATCCAACACGGATGATTGGAGTCGCGTCGAGGCGGCCATCGAATCGGACGAGTGCGATGTGTTGATGATCTCCCCGGAGCGTTTCGCAAACGAGGACTTCGTCCAGCGCGTCATGCCGACGCTGCGCTCCGTCGGGCTGTTCGTGGTCGATGAGGCGCATTGCATCTCCGACTGGGGTCACGACTTCAGGCCAGACTACCGAAGGATCAGCCGAATCCTCGCGGGCTTGCCCCTCACGGTCCCAGTCCTTGCGACGACCGCAACGGCGAACGATCGGGTCGTGGCGGATGTGGCGGATCAGATCGGCGGCGACGTGGCCATCTATCGCGGCGCATTGGCCCGGCAATCCCTTGCTCTCCAGAACATCGTGCTGGCGGATCAGTCCGAACGTCTTGCGTGGCTGGCTGAGCAGATTCCCGCGTTGCCCGGCACTGGTGTCGTGTACTGCCTCACCGTCGCCGATACGCAGCGAGTGACCGCCTGGCTCCAGACCCACGGGATTGACGCCCGTGCGTACTACGGCGATCTGCCCACCGATGAGCGTACCGATCTCGAAGCCAGGCTCCTCCGGAACGAACTCAAGGTTCTCGTGGCGACCGTCGCTCTCGGCATGGGCTTCGACAAGCCCGACCTCGGGTTCGTCATTCACTACCAGCGTCCCGGCTCTGTCATCGCGTACTACCAGCAGGTTGGTCGAGCCGGTCGCTCGCTTGACCTGGCCCGCGCGATCCTGCTGAGCGGCCGCGAGGACGATGAGATCAGCGAGTACTTCATCGACTCGGCCTTTCCTCCGACCGAGCACATGGAGCAGATCCTTTCTGAGCTTGGCGAGGTCGAAAGCATGACGATCCGCCAACTCGAGGCACGGCTGAACCTTCGCCATGGGCAGATCGTCAAGGCGCTCAAGCTCCTGGAAATCGACGGCGCCGTGGGCCGAGACGTTGGTCGGTACTTCAGGACGCCGAATCCGTGGATGCCCGACGAGGAGCGGATTGAGCGAGTCACAGCGGCCAGGCGGACTGAGTTGGCCGAGATGCAGAGGTACGTGGAGCATGACGGCTGCTTGATGGAGTTCCTCACCCTGGCACTCGACGACCCCTCGTCGGCGCCATGTGGCCGCTGCGCCAACGATGGCGGTGAACCCCTCCCTGCAACGACCGATGAGCGCCTTGTCGAGCAGGCCACGACCTTCTTGAAGCGAGATGCGCGCCCCATCGTGCCCCGAGCACAGTGGGCGCCAAGCGCGGTGACCGGGCTCCAGGGTCGAATCCGGAGTCCGAATCTCCCGGGCATGGCACTGTGCGTCCACGGTGATGCCGGTTGGGGAAGACTGGTGGCTGACGGTAAGTATCGTGACGGTCGCTTTGACCGGCGGTTGGTGGAGGCGACGGCGGAGCTTATTCAGCAGCGTTGGAGACCCCAGCCGTACCCGGCGTGGATCACTGCCGTGCCGTCCACCAAGCGGCCGGGATTGCTGGGCGCGTTTGGTTCAGAATTGGCCGATGTACTTGGGCTCCCGTTCGAGGAGGTCCTGGCCGCCAAGGCTGGTCCGGATCAGAAGCTGATGGAGAACAGTGCACAGCAGTTGAGGAACGTTGCCGGCAAGCTCGAAGTGGTCGCCCAGGTCCCGGCAGGTCCCGTGCTGTTGATCGATGACATCGTCGACTCTCGATGGACGCTCACGTACGCCGGTTGGCTCCTGCGCGAACACGGTGCCGCGGATGTGCACCCATATGCTCTCGCAGCCGCATCCAGCCGCGGTGACACATGACATCGGCTCTGACCACTGATCTGGATCGGCAGACGCTGATTCTGCTCTCCGCTCCCATGTCGATCGGTGGCGGAGCAGTTCCATCCTTTGGACCAGCCGCTTGGCACGATCTTCAACGGATCCTCATCTATCGGCGACTGTCGCCCGGTCAGCTCCTCGATATGTCGGAGACTGATCTCGAGTCAAGAGCTGGACTCACCGCCGACCAGGCTCACCGCGTATCCGTCCTGTTGGGCCGCGGCGGACCGTTGGCCATCGAAATCGAGCGACTCGCGAGCCGAGGCATCTGGATCACGACCCTCGGAGAAGAGTCGTACCCGCGGCGACTCGCCGAGACCCTGGGGGATCAGGCTCCGCCTCTCTTGTTCGGTGTGGGCAGCCATCCGCTGGCCGGCCAGGACAGCCTCGCAATTGTCGGTTCGCGCGACGCTGATGAGGAGGCGCTCGGCTACGCGGAGTCCGTGGCGGCATCGGCGGTGAAGGGTGGCCTGGCGATCGTCTCCGGCGCTGCTCGAGGTATCGACGCGGCGGCGATGACATCGGCCCTCGAGCATGGCGGTTCCGTCATCGGTGTCGTCGCCGATGGCCTGGAAAAGCGCATTCGCGAACCCCAGGTCCGAGCGTGGCTCGCCGATGACCGACTGTGCCTCCTCACCCCATATGGCTCCAACACGGGCTTCTCCGTGGGTGCGGCAATGGGACGGAACAAGCTGATCTATGCCATGAGCGCCTGGTCGCTGGTTGCCGCCGCGACGCCCGGGAAGGGCGGAACGTGGGCGGGTGCCGCCGAGGCATTGAAGAACAAATGGAGCACGGTCTTCTACCGCAAGCGCCTGGACACCGGCTCAGCAACCGGCTTCCAGTCTCTTGGCGCGTTGCCTCTTGGTGAACCCGTGCCCGACGCGGTTACCGCTGAATGGCTCCAGAGTCAGGTCCCGAGCGGGGCAGACGCGTCGGAGGACGGAGGTGAGGCTGGAGGCAACGGTACGCCGACACCGCTGCAGGAAACGCTGTTCGGCGGACCGGTCGTAATGTCAGCGCAAAAGGCCAAACGCAAGAGACCCGGGTCATCGGGCCGATCATAGGCAATCTACGCTGGACCAGCGGGCCATCTACTGACGGCAAGCGTGGTCTTCGCGTCTAGCACCGGGCGCTGCCACGCGAGTCTCGAGATCGCATGAGGTTCTGTGACGCGAAGTGCGCCTCTCGCAGTGTTGCGCACTAGGGCGCACCATTCCGTCATGCAAGAGCCCGATTCTGGGGCAACTTCGCAGTTGCGTGCGCCTGCTCGCACGGCCGCGGCGGTCCCTCGGCGTGATGGGTGTCGATTGACACCCATAAATGGACGTGCCACCATGCCGCGCATGCCCACCCGGACGAAGCGCACCTACAACCTGGCGCCGGCGACGGTGCGGCGGGTCCGCGAGATGGTCGAGGAATACGGCGTCGCGCCTTCGCAGGACGCGGTGATCGAGCTGGCCGTCGACGAGCTCGAGCGCCGACTCCGCGAGCAGCGTGAAGCCACGGCCTGGGAAGCGGCCGCCGGCGACCCTGAGCTCCGGGAGCTGGCCGACGCCTATCGCTCCGCCGATCGCGAGACGTGGCCCGCCTGACCGCGCCGTTGCGGTGGTCGGTGGTCGTCGTCGACCTCGACCCGGTGATCGGTCACGAGCAGGCTGGCGAGCGCCGGGCACTGGTGGTGTCGTATGAGCCGTTTCATCGGTCCGGGCTCGCGACCGTGTGCCCCATCACCGCGGCCAGATCCGAGGCGCGCTTCCCAGGGGACGTACCGATCCGCGCCGGCGAGGCCGGGCAGACGCGCGATGGGGTGATCCTCACCAGCCAGGTGCGCACCATCTCGCTCGCCCGCGTAACCTCGCCACCGCTGGGGACCGTGGGGGATCGCGCCGTACGAGCCGCGGTGCGCGCGGGGCTGGCGCACCACCTCGGGTTGGACATTCCCGCCATCGCCGACGGGGCACGGTAAGCGACCGTCGGGGCCCCTGGCGCGGCCGGGGGCTGGCTTTTGCCGTGGTTACGCTGCCGGCTGTGCCTAGGTCGGTACGTCTGAAGCCTGCCAGACACGGTGGAGGCGTAGCCGCAACCACCGAATGCCGAATCAGCGCGATGGCATATACGTACATACGATCGGCGCCCCCCACCACTTGCGTACGTTTCGTACAATACGTTCATGTCCGAACGCCGCATCAGCGAAGCCCGCGAGTCCTTCTCCACGACGGTCAATCGCGTCGCCTTTGGCGGCGAGCGCGTCGTGCTCACCCGACATGGCCGGCGCGTGGCTGCGGTTGTCCCCATCGAGGATCTGGAGCTGATCGAGGCGATCGAGGATGCCCGAGACCTGGACGACGTTCGGGAGGCGCTGGCGGAACCGGCGAACCGCGATCGCGTCGCATGGAAGGACCTCCGGGCGCAGCTCGGCCTGTAGCGGAGTCGGCGCGTGTACGCGGTCGAGTTCCTGCCGTCGGCCGCCCGGCAGCTCGCCCAGCTCGACCGCGCCGTCCAGCGCCGGCTGGCTCGCCGCATCGACCGGCTCGTCGATGAGCCGCGCGGCGGCGGCGCCGTCAAGCTGCGCGGGACCGACGACACGTGGCGCGTTCGGGTTGGCGACTTCCGCGTTCTCTACCGGATCGAAGGCGAGCGACTCGTGGTCCTCATCATTCGCATCGGCCACCGGCGCGAGGTCTATCGCTGAGCAGCCCAATCCGGCCACGCTCTTGCGTGGGACGCCGGCATGGAGTGGCAGCTCGTCAGGCATCCGCTCGTGGCGGCGGCATACGCGGTCAACCTCGCGGTCCGCGCCCGTCGCGGCTTCTACGGCCACAAGCGCCACACCGGGACCGCGAGCGACATCATCCGCGCCTGCATCGATGACTGCTGGGATGGCACCCGCTACCGCGCCAGTCCGGGCTACTTCCGCCAGTTCTGGACGCGCGACCTGAGCTTCAGTGCGCCAGCGCTGGTGCGCATCTCGGCGCAGCATCGCGAGCGCGTGATCGCCTCCTTTGCCTGGGCGATCCGGACCTGGGAGCGGCACCGGAGCCACGTCACCACCACGATCCATTTCTTCGACCAGCCGGTGGATATCTTCGACTACGGCGTTGACTGCCTGCCGCTCATGGTCGCGGCGCTGCACCGGATCGGCGCCGATGAGCTGTTGCGCGAGCATCGGTCCTGGCTGGAGGGGGAGGTCCGCCACTACATGAACGAGGTCGTCGATCCGGCCACCGGCCTGGTCCGCGCCGACCGCAAGTACAGCGCCCATCGCGACACGATCGTGAACCGATGCAACGCGTTCGGGAACAGCATGGTCGCCCTGCTGGCCATGACGGTGGTCGAGCTTGGCTGGGACATCCCCGAACCGATGCAGCCGCTGGCCATCGCGCCGCAGAGCATCCTGCTCGAGCACTTCTGGGATTCGCGTGGCTTCTTCCGGGACTCGCCCGGTGACACGTCGCCGTCCGGCGAGGGAAACATCTGGCCGTTCTGGACCGGCGTGATCACCGATCCATCGGTCCTGCGCCAGGCGCTGGACACCCTCGAGGAGCACGGCTACGACGACCCCTACCCGCTCAAGTACGAGCCGATCCGCAAGCCGCACCTCGAGCCGCTCTTCGTCCGGACCTTCATGCCCGACTACCAGGGCGCCACCGTGTGGACTTCGCTCGGCTCGATGTACCTCCAGCTGCTCCAGGCGCTCGACCCCGCGCGGGCGCGCCGCGAGGTGGACCGCTACATCGCCTGGATCGAGCGCGACGGCACCTTCTGGGAGGTGATCGACGACGAGACCGGGGAGCGCTACATCTCGACCCTCCTCACCAAGAGCGACGAGAGCATGCTCTGGTCGGCGATCTTCCTCGATCTGTTGGAGCAGCCGGACCTGCCGCCGGCGACGATGCGCTAGCGCCGGTTGGCGGGCTGATCCGGTGGCGCGCCGTATACACGTCTATACCGATTCGTTGCGGGGCGCCCCACACATGTGCGGCCTGGGGGACGTGGAAAAGGGGCGCCCTCGCGGGCACCCCTTTCGAGAACCGACCCGGATTTAGCGAAGGTCGATGTTGCTCAGGACGTAGTGGCCGGGAGCGTCAGCGATGATGAACAGTCGCTGATGCCTGGCCATCCGCCACGTGGGATGGCCAGCCGCCAGGGCAGCCCAGTTGGCGAAGTGCTCCGAACCGACATACACGCTGCAGACCGGATTCTCGGTGCTGACCCAGTGGTCGCCGGCGCAGCTGTTGATGTCGATGAACGCGAACAGGTCCCACGTCCCGTTGTGGTTCGTGTCGATCGGCAGGCTGAACCGCGGCGCGCCACCGGCGACGGTGCTGTCCGCCGAGGCGACGAAGCCGACCTTCACGCGCCACAGGCGGTCGCCGAAGGGCGCCTCGCCGACGCGGTAGACAGCGGCGTAGCCGCCCACGCCGACGTCCAGGGTCGCGCTCGTGCGGCTGGTGATGACGGCGGTGGCGGGCTGACCGACCTCGGTCCGCAGCTTGTTTCCGGTGCCCTCTTCGTGGGCCATCGTGGTGCCGGCGATGGCGAGGCTCGCAACCATGGCGAGCAGGAATGAGAGACGCTTCACGCGTGTCCCCCTTTCCGGCCGTGAGGCCTTGCGGTGCAGCGGGATTCACTGCGAGTGAACCCACCGTACCGGCGCGCGACGCCCCTCCGCCACGCCCGAAGGGGCTATTTCTGATGGCCCCATCGACTGGCCGGATGCCGGCCGAAGGGGTTGGTCGCTTGGCCTATGGATGCAACGGCCCAGCGGCTGCTTGCCGAGGATCGGATGCTCCCCGCGGGAATCGCCTCGTTGCCACCCGATCTGTAAGGGCAGGTCTTTGGGGCCGTTCCGTATATACGTATATACCGATCGGGTCGACGGACCTAGAGGGTCGGCATTCAGGCGGGCATGACGCGGGTGGGGGCGGCCCGTGCGCCGGCCCGCACGCAACTGCGAAGCGGGGGCTGATGTGGAGCGGTGGCGTGCGCGGGCGCGCACAACCGGCGCGGTCGAGGGGCCCCGAAGGGGGCAAACTCGCAGTTGCGTGCGCCGGATCGCACACCCACCCCGCGGCTGTGCGCCGGGGCGCACAACGAGGGCCGAGGCGACGGAAACACGGACGCGGCCCGCTCGAGGAGCCGCGTCCGCTTGCGCGTGATTTGCCCGTCAGCTGCCGGGCGGGCGGTACTTCGGTGAGAGCTTCGTGGCCGCATCGGCCTCTTCGGGGGTGATGAGCACCACCGTCCTCGTGCGCGCCGCCCCGCTGCCGCCCACCGTCAGGCTGGCGGCGATGACGGCCGAAGAGTCAGGCGCATCGGCCAGCACATAGAAGTCGTCCTCGCCGAAGGCGAGGTAGAAGGCCTCGACCTTGCCGCCGACGGATTCAATGATCTTCTGGGCAGCCTTGCGGCGCGCGGTGCCGCCCTCCTTGAGCACCCCCTTGGCTCCCTCCGCTGTATAGCTGCCGATGATCAGGTACTTGGGCATGCTTGGGGCTCCTGTAGAAAAAGTGGGGCTCTAGCGTACCCCCACCGTGGCCGGACCGATAGAGGGTCGGAGCGGCACGGTCCAGCCGCGCGAAGCGGCGCAGTTACGCGACACGCGGAAGCGGCGCCACCATCGCTGGCGGCGCCGCTTCCGGTGCCCTGTGGGTTGGCCCGTGAGGGCCCATCGGTACCCTCAGGCGGGAACGTTCGCGGGTCGCAGGACCGGGGCCGGAACGGCTTCGCGCACCGGGCGGACGGCCCAGATGAGGCCGGCGCCGGTCAGGAGGAGCGTGGCACCCAGGGCTGCGAACAGTCCTGCGAGCGCCAGCGCCAGCTGGAGGGCGGAGGCGGTGGCGGTTCCGACACCGAGCTCAGCGATGAGCGCGTGTGCCGTGCCTGTCCAGGCCTGGCCGCGAGCGGCTGCCTCGATCGGGTTGGTGCGGTCGAACTGCGCCCAGTAGCGGCCGGCGACCGGGAACTCGTACGTGCCGGCCGGGATCGTCGTGCCGTTGAAGTCGGCAGCCTTGTCGAGGACCACGGTCTGCGTCGAGTTCAGGGTGTGGTAGGCGATCGTCGCCATCTGGAACATGTACTCGCTCGCCGTGTTGACGACCGGGTCATTCGGGTTGAGCTCGCTGTCGACGACGGGGTAGCCCCAGTCATTCTTGAGGAGCGACATGATCGACTGCGCCTCGGCGGTCTCGCCGGCGCTGGTCAGCTGGCCCTGCTCGTTGTAGCTGAGCGTGACGTTCTGCGCCGCGCTGAAGGCGTTGAGGGACTTGTAGCCTTCCTGGGTCTTGATGAAGGCGTAGCCACCGACTGCCACGAAGACAAGGCCGATGACGAGGAGGCCGATGCCCAGGATCCGAAATCGCTTGATGTTCACTGTTCCATACCTCTGCGGATAGGCTTGTTTGTGTTCTATCCGCACCGTCGCCGATGAAGCGGCGCATGCGCAGGGGCCCAACGGACCCATCTGTGAGCCGAGTGGCCCCTTCGGAGCAGGTCCGTTCGGCCGTCACGCTCGGTGCGCTGCGGGCTGGTTGCGACCGAGGCGACTTAGCCGAGGGACTTCGTCCACGGGTGGCCGCCGCTGCCTGCCGTGAAACGTTCCTGACCGAGGGGGCTTGGCTAAGGGACTAGGTCCCCTCGCTGGCCGCCGCTCGAGTCAGTACGTGTCCCTACGCCCTTGCTCGGCCCCTGCCTGCGACGCCGGGAAGAGGACGGTCAGCTCACGCTGATGCCCCGGCACGCTGCCGATGGTCAGGAACGCGATGATCGCGAAGGTGACCATCGCACCCACCAGGCCGACCCACACGGCGAGGTCGCCGGGCACATTCATCATCAGGCCGATGACGGCGGCGAAGCAGCCGCCGACCATCGCAACGATGAGCCCGATCATCCCGCCGGACGTTGTCAGCCCGTAGACCAAGAGCCCGAAGCCGTTGCTCGCCGGTGTGCCGTAGCTGCTGAGGACGCTGTCGATGTCGTCATTGTGCGGGGCGGTGAAGTAGGGCGTCACGATCGGTGCGATCTGCGTATACGCGTGCCGGATGCGGGCCATGCCGTGCATCGCGCGCAGGTCGTCGACATTCGCGCCGCTGATGCGACCGTACGTCGTCAGCCCGATGACGAAGTCGAAGGCGAGCAGGATCGCCGCGACGGTGAGGAACTGCTCGCCGAACGCCATCGCCTGGGCGAGCAGGGCGAGGGCGACGAACGACATCGACAGGAAGGTGAGGAACATCCCGCCCCGCACGAATGCCTCGTTGTAGGACAGGCTCCGCGCCGAGAGGAGGCTCCAGTGCTCGGTGCTCAGGATCTGGAGGGCACGCGGGTCGTCGAGCGAGGTGATCGGCGTGACATGGCCGGTTGGCGTGGGCGAGGGCTGGGGGCGCTCCGAGGACATCGGTCTGGCTCCTTGGCGGTGGCTCGGTGGAATGCAGGTTGAGATTGTGACGCGCGGCGCTCTACCCTGAGCCACATGTACGAGGCCGATGCCGAGATCGTCCAGCTCCAGGCGCTCCTCGACGCCTCCATGGCCCGCTCGACCGAGCACCTGCGCGCGATCATCAACGGCGAGCGGGTGCTCTCCGCCCGCGACCTGGTGGCGCTGCTCACCGGCATGAAGGTGGTGGCCGTGGCGACGGTGACGGCGACGGGCGAGCCGCGGATCAGCGCGGTCGACGGCCACTTCCTGCACGGGACGTGGACGTTCAGCACGTCCGGCGACGCCGCCAAGGCGCGCCACCTCCGTGACCGGCCGGTGGTGTCGGTCGCGCACGTCGACAACGAGGAGCTCGGCGTGTTCAGCCACGGACGGGTGGAGGAGATGGCGGCGGGCGATGCCGACTGGGACGAGACGCTCGCGCACTGGACCCGGCACTACGGCGGCTCGCCGCTCGAGTGGGGCGACGACATCCGGCTGTACCGATATCGGCCGTCCTGGATGGTCGGCTATGCCTGGAAGCGCGACGAGCTGCTCACGAGCCGCGGCCTCAGCCCGACCGATATCTAAGCCGGGTGGACTTAGCCAAGGGACTTAGTCCACCGATCCGTTGCGGGCTCGAGGCGCGGAGCCCCGTGGCAGCGTGTAGCGCGTGCTGGTCCCCAGATGCCGGGTCCCCCGTCCCGATCCATTGTGATTGAGAGCCTGAGGCACCGCTTCGGCGGCGTCGGCCGCGACATCGGTCAGGTGCACGCCCATGACGGACACCGCCACCCACCGGCGACCACGAACGGGAGCGGGGTCACCACGTGGCTGAGCAGGCCGAGCGCCAGCGCGTCAGGATCGGGGATGCCGAGCGCGCGGCCGGCGAGGACCGATGCCAGCTCGAACGTCCCGATTGCTGCCGGCGGCGGGTCGTGGCACGGCATCGGCGTAACAATACGCACTTCTCACCGACGGCCGGACCTCGCAGACGTTGCAGCGCCCGGCGCCGAGCTTCGCAGTTACGTGCGCCGGGCTTCAGCGTGCGCCGGGGCGCACGTTGACGGTTGACGGTGCGCCGGGGCGCACGCAACTACGAGGTGCGCGCCCCTGCGTGGTGGCGGTGTGCGTCCGGGCGCCCATCTGGCGCTGTACCAGGGCCCCCGAAGCCCCAACGTCGCAGTTGGGTGCGCGGCGCCGCACAACTTCGCAGTTCAGTGCGCTGAGGCGCACACGGAGCGCGCGTGACGGGCCTAGCCGGGCGTCGCCCCGAGCTGTTTCATCATTCCCGCTGCGTCGTACTGGTGCCAATGCTCGACCAGCTGGCCGTCGCGGATCCGAAAGATGTGGATCTCACCGATCGTGTAGCGCTTCCCGCTGGCCGGCATGCCCATCATCTCCCCGGTCTGGGTGGCGCTGGCCGTCAGCCGCGCAACCACCCGGTCATCCTCGGCGATGAGGTCGTCGACGAGGAACTCTGGGTCGGAGAGACCGGCGGAGACGCGCGCGATGGCCGCCTTGAGATCGGCACGACCGTCACCGGTCGAGGGCCACGTGTGCCCGACGAAGTCCGCGGCGAGAAGCTCGTCGACCGCTGCCGCGTTCCCCTTGACGAAGATCTCGTCCACGAAGCGGCGGACGAGCTCCTTGTTCGCATCGCCATCCATGCGGACCGATGTTGCAGGAACGCTGCCCGCACGGCCCAGGGCGGGCCGCTAGCCGTCCCCCGCCACGATCCGCAGCAGCTCCGCGCCGTAGCGGTCCAGCTTCGCCGGACCGATGCCCGGCACGGCGAGCAGCTCCCCCTCCGAGCGTGGCCGAGCCACGGCGATGGTGGCCAGGGTCCTGTTGTCGGCGACGACGTAGGCGGGGACGCCATCGGTCCGGGAGCGCTCGAGGCGCCAGGCGGTGAGGGACTCGAGCAGCGCCAGCGCCTCGGCGGGCATCGGCTCCTCGCCGAACGGCGCCAGCGAGGACGGCGACAGGTTGCCCGTCACCCCGTTGTCGAAGCGGACGTTGACGCTGCTCCGGGTCGCGCCGCTGACGGTCCCCGGCCCGTGGCGGGCGTGGGTCACGCGGTCGCCGGCCTCGAAGCGCTGCGCCGCGGCCGGCTTGACGGTCGCTGGCCGGACGTGCGCCGGCGCTCCGCCGGCACGGAGCTGGGCCACGAAGCGGGACGCTTTGGCCGGTGTCGTGCGACCCTTGCTGTTGACCCGGCTCGCGGCCCACGACAGCGCCAGGTGACGTCGCGCGCGGGTGATGCCCACGTACAGCAGGCGCCGCTCCTCGCCCAGTGCGGCCGGATCGTCGAGCGCCTGGCGGATCGGGAGGCTGCCCTCCTCGAGCATCGGCAGGAAGACGGCATCCCACTCCAGGCCCTTGGCGCGGTGGAGGGTCGAGAGCGTGATCCCGGAGCCGGATGCAGCGGCAGCCTCCTCCGCCGCATCGCGCCGGTCGAGCTCGGCGAGGAACGTCGCCACCGAGGCCGCCGCATCGGCGAACTCGAGCTCGCGGGCGATGGCGAGCAGGGTGAGCAGCGACGCATGCCGCTCCCGGGCCTCGCTGCCGGCCGCTGCCTCCGGCTCGCGGTCGACGTCCACGCCGAGCTCCGTGCGCCAGCGGGCGGCGACGGCATCGGTCAGCGAGCTGCGGGCGGCATCGGCGTTTCTGAGGGCGAGGCGGGCCGCCCGCACCTCCGGTCGGGCGTGGAAGCGGGTGCCGCGCACCGTGAAGGGCAGGCCGGCGCGGGCGAGCGCGGCCTCGATGGGCACCAGCTGCGCATTCGTGCGCACGAGGATCGCGATCTCGGTCGGCGCCACGCCGTTGGCCAGCAGGCGCCGGATGGCAGCCACGACCGCCGCCAGCTCCGTCTCGCCGGTCGTGGCGGCTGCGATCTGCGGCTCGGGGCCGGCGGCCGCGACCGAGGTCAGCTCCTTGCCCGCGATGAGCCGGTTGGCCAGGGCCAGCACCTGCGGCGTGCTCCGGTAGTTGGTCGTCAGGCGGACGACGCGCGCATCGGGCCAGCGCTCGGCGAAGGCGGTCAGGTAGTCCGCGCTGGCGCCGGTGAAGGTGTAGATCGTCTGGTCGGGGTCGCCCACCACGCACAGGTCGCGCCGATCGCCGACCCACAGGCGCAGCAGCGCCTCCTGGAGCGGGTTCGTGTCCTGGTACTCGTCGACGCTGAACCAGGCGTACCGCGCTCGGACCAGACCGATGGCGTCGTCGTCCGCCTCGTACAGCTCGACCGCACGGGTCAGCATGTCCTCGAAGTCGATCCGAGCGGCGCGTTCCTTGGCCTGCTCGTAGCGGCGGTAGAGGCTCGCGAACAGGTCGGGCGGGATCGGCGGCTGGCGGCCGGTGCGCGCGGCCCCGGCCACGTAGCCAGCCGGACCGATGCGTCGGTTCTTCGCCCATTCGATCTCATCGGTCAGGTCCTTGGCGGGCGTGAACGCGTAGCCGCCCGGGAGGGAGCGGGCGAGCGGCGCGACGAGCGGGATCTTGGAGTCGAGGATCCTGGGCAGCGGACCGCCGTGGATCTGCGGCCAGAAATGGGCGAGCTGCTTGAGGGCGGCGGCGTGGAAGGTGGCCGCCCGCACGGTCGGCAGGCCGAGGGCCCGGAGCCGCGCGCGCATCTCCGCCGCCGCCTTCTCGGTGAAGGTCACGACCAGCATCCGTTTCGGGTCGGCCGCGCTTGTTGCGGCCGCGTAGGCGGCGCGGTGGCTGATGACCCGCGTCTTGCCCGTGCCCGCCCCCGCCAGGATGACGACCGGGCCGGTCGTGGCCATCACCGCTTCGCGCTGCTGCTCATTGAGGGTGGCCAGGAGCGGGTCGGGCATCGCACCACGGTAGCAACCTTCGTGTGAGAGCTGTCCCGGCGCATGCCGGCATATGGCGCATGCCGACGGTATGTGCGTATATACGCCGGCGGGCGTGGACCGGCCCCTGGGGGGTTCCGCAGAGCAGGCCGGCGAAGAATCTGCCCACTCTACCCAGCCGGCACAACGGTCAGACTGCGGTCAGGCGGCGGGGATCGTGGGCTCCGGGAGGGGCATCGGCGCACTGCTCGTGATGGGATCCGAGACGGCATGCTCGCGCCGCGCGAGGAAGATGAACGGGATGCCGAGCGCCGCGATCCCGGCCCCCACCACGTAGGAGGTGCCGTAGCTCCAGACGTCGGCCACACGGCCGAGTGCCGGCTGCGCGACGACCCCACCCGCCGAGCCCATGAGATTGTCGAACGAGAGGACGGTCGCGCGCTGCTCGGTGGGAATGAGGCCGTTCATGAAGGCCTGGCGCATCGGTCCGGCGACGGCGAACACCATGCACCAGCCGGCGAGCAGGACGATGGCGAGCACGAAGCTCGTCGTCAGGCCCACCGCGGCGAGCAGGATGACGGTGAGGCTCGCGCTGATGAGCATCGCCTGCGTGCGGGTCGAGAAGAAGCGCCGCACCCACGGCACGATGAGCCCGCCGACGATCTGCGCGCCGGCCACGATGGCGGCCGCGAGGCCCGCGATGCTGTACGCGGTCCTGTCGCCGAACAGCTCGAGCAGGTACGGCTGGAACGCGTAGAACGCGTAGATCCCGACGCCCGCGCTGAACGGCGCGGCGAGCATGAGCCAGCGCACCGGGCGGTTGCGGAGGCCGCTGTCGATCGAGCCCTTCCAGACGGTGCGCACCGCGGTGACCGGCGTGACCCCGCGCTGCGGCGTGAAGCCGATGTCGTGCATCGCCCACCACGCGACGGCGAGCGTCACCCCGAGCATGCCGGCGCGAAGGATGTAGGGCACGCCGAGGTTCGTGAGCTGCGCGATGATCCCGCCGCCGACCGAGCCGGCGAGCATCGCCACCCCGCCCACCACCTGCGCCCGACCGAAGACCGATTCGAGATGCCCGTCGAACTTCGTCGCGTGGAGCGCGTCGACGAGCCATGCCTCGGTGGCGCCCGAGAAGAACGTGAAACCGAGTCCCAGGAGGATCGAGGCGCCCGCCCAGCCGATGAACGGCGCCCGGATCTGCCACATCAGCAGGTAGAGGAGGGTGCTGGCGAGCAGCGTGAAGGCGCCGAGCAGGAACGAGAAGCGCCGACCGCGTGTGTCGGCCACCACGCCGGTCGGCACCTCGAAGACCACCATGCCCACCGTGAAGAATGCGTTGGCCGCGAAGGCCTCGGTGTTCGAGAGCCCCGCGTCGAGGAGGAAGAGGGTGTTGATGCCCCAGATGAACGACGCGGCAAGGGTCGTCAGCAGGATCAACAGCAGGTAGGTGCGCTGGACGCGGCGGGCAGTCATCGGTGCAGCATGCACTTTCGGCGCAACGGTTGGCGTTCGGTTGGCTTAGTCCGCGGACTTAGTCCACCGACACACGGATCCGGCGATTCGGCGGGTCCGGCTGCGGACCGATCTCGACCAGCGACCACCCGGGCATCGCACCCCGCGCGCCATGCCCATCCTCGGTCAGCAGCCTCACGACCCCGGCCGCGAGCGCACGCTCCTCGGTCGTCGCGCCGTCGAGGAGCGCGTCGAGCGCGCGATTGATGAGCTCCTGGGCGACCAGCGGCGACATGCCGTCGCGGTCGGGACGGACCAGCTGCTCGGCCCGCTCCACGCCCGCGGCCTCCAGCGCCCTGACGAGGCGCCGCACCGCGCTCGCCTCGGAGGGTGGCAGCCCGTCGATCCAGCTGGGCGGGGGAGGGGGCGGCGGTGGCGGCGCCTTGCGGGCTGCTGGCGATGCCTTCGCAGGCTTCGGCGCGGGCCGTGGACGGGGGCTCGCCCTGCTGCTGCGAGCCTCGGGAATCGCGGCGCGAACGGCCTTCAGGGTCGGAAACGGGCCGCGGACGAGCGGCTGCCCGAAGTCATCGGTCTGGATGGCGTCGACGAGGAACCAGCCCTGGTCCGCCTGGCTCACCTCGAACCGCTCGTCGGGGGTGCGATACGTACCGGCCTGCTTGCGGACCAGCGTATCGGGGTCGGGTGGCGCGGCAGGTTTGCGGGTCGGCATGCGTGCACGTTACCCGTAGACTTATGGGCCCGATGCCGCTCTACACCCTCACCGACGTTCCCGCGCTCGACTCGCCCGTCATCGTGGCGGCGCTCGAGGGCTGGGTCGACGCGGGGAGCGCCGGCTCGCTGGCCGTCCGCCAGCTCGCCGATGACGACCGCGTGGTGGCCCGGTTCGACTCCGACGCGATCTTCGACTACCGCGCCCGGCGGCCGGTCCTCGACATCATCGACGGCAAGCCGATGCGCCTCGACTGGGCCGAGCTCTCGCTCACCCACCGCCGTGTCGGTGGACGCGACCTGCTCGTCCTGCGCGGGCCGGAGCCGGACTACCGATGGCGGGAGCTCGCCGCTGCCGTGGTCGAGCTGGCGAAGCAGCTCGGCGTCGTCACCTGGGTCTCGCTCGGCGCCATCCCGGCCGCCGTGCCCCACACGCGACCGGTGCCGATCCTCGCCACGGCCTCCGCCGATGGGCTCCTGCCCGACGGGATTCGCCAGGGTCCCGAGGGGATGCTCCGCGTGCCGGCGGCCGCGCTCTCCGTCATGGAGCTGAGCATGTCCGGTGCGGGCGTGCCCGCGGTGGGTCTGTTCGCCCAGGTGCCCCACTACGTCAACGGGCCCTATCCGACCGCGGCGCTGGCGCTGCTCACGTCGCTCGGGACGGTCCTCGGCGCGGAGCTGCCCGTCGGTCCGCTCGCCTCGCAGGCCCTCGAGCGCCGCAAGCTGCTCGACGCGGCGGCGGCCACGGACGTGGACACCAAGGCCCACGTCGAGCGGCTCGAGCTGCTCGCTGATCAGTCGATGCTCCCGGCCGGGGACGAGCTGATCGCCGAGATCGAGCGCTTCCTCCGTGAGGGCGGCCCGGACGAGGACCCCGATGGCGGGAGCGGGGCGCCGGGAAGTGGGGGGTCGCGGCTGAACTAGGGACATGGCTGGCCCTCGGTCCGCGGCTGAGTTCTCGGCAGCTCGGCCGTCCCACCTGCCAGCGGATTTCACGATCCGCCCGTACACTGCGTCGTCCACCGACTGAGAAGGGCCTGCATGACCACCGAGCCGGCGATCCGCGCAACCCACGACCGAGCACCGATCGAGCTGCCCCATCGCGTCCGCCTCGAGATCCTCGGCGCGGTGCTGCTGGGCATCTTCCTGGCCGCGCTGGACCAGACGATCGTCGGCACCGCGCTGCCGCACATCGTGAGCGACCTCAAGGGTAACGACGTCTACGTCTGGGCCTTCACCGCGTACCTGCTGACGGCCACGGTGAGCGGCCCGATCTACGGCAAGCTGTCCGACATCTTCGGCCGCCGCCCGATCTTCATCATCGGCGTGTCGATCTTCCTCATCGGCTCCGCACTCGCCGGCCTGAGCCAGACGATGTGGCAGTTCCTGCTCTTCCGCGGCCTCCAGGGCCTCGGTGCGGGTGCGCTCTTCCCGATCTCGCTCGCGATCATCGGTGACATCTTCGCCCCGTCGGAGCGCGGCAAGTACCAGGGCTTCTTCGGCGCCGTGTTCGGCGTCAGCTCGCTCATCGGTCCCGCCATCGGTGGCCTGCTGACCGACAACGTCGGCTGGCACTGGATCTTCTTCGTGAACATCCCGATCGGCCTGATCGTGCTGGTCATCATCTGGCGCACGCTGCCGACCCATCGCGAGCAGGGCGTCGACCGGCACATCGACTACACGGGCGCCACCCTGCTCGTGGCGGCCCTGGTACCAATCCTCATCGGCTTCACGAACAAGCAGTTCGGCGAATGGACCGATCTCGACGTGGGGGGCCTCATCGTCCTCGGCCTCGTCGTGGTGGCCATCTTCATCTGGGTCGAGTCGCGCGCCCATGAGCCGATCGTGCCGCTCGAGCTGTTCCGAATTCGCGACTTCACCGCCAGCGTGCTCGCGATGTTCCTGGCGATCATGGGCTTCTTCGCCGCGATCGCCTTCCTGCCGCGCTGGTTCCAGGTCGTCGCCGGCAGCTCGGCCACCGAGTCCGGCTACCAGATCCTGCCGCTGCTGGGCGGGCTCATCATCTCGGCCATCGCCGCCGGGCTGCTCGTGGCGCGCACGGGGCGTTACAAGGCGCTCATCCTGACGTCGCTCGTCGTGCTCGCCGTCGGCATGTTCCTGCTCACGAACATCCGGTCCGACACGCCGCAGCCGCTCCTCTGGCTGTGGATGGCGATCACCGGCATCGGCGCCGGGCCCGTCTTCGCGGTGTTCACGCTCGCGGTCCAGAACGCGGTGCCGGTGCGCGAGCTCGGCACCGCGACGAGCAGCCTGACCCTCTTCCAGCAGGTGGGAGGCACGGTGGGCCTGGCGATCACCGGGACCCTGTTCGGGTCGACGCTCCTCGACGAGGTCCCCAAGCAGCTCGTGGCGGCCGGCGTGCCGGCTCAGTTCGCGGGCCAGCTCGGGCAGGGCGGATCGTTCAACAACCTGACGAGCATCGGGGATCTCGGGGCGGCCATCCTGGCCGGGGTGCCGGAGGCGGTGCGGCCACAGGTCGAGCCGCTCATCCCCAACATCGTCGCCGGCATCCACAACGCGTTCTCGCTCGCCACCGGCTCGACCTTCGTGGTCGGGATCATCAGCGCGCTGGTGGCGGCGGTCGTGGTGGCGGTCCTGCTGCCGGCCGGCAAGATGGGCGAGTCGGCACACGTCGGGGAGATGGCGCCAACGACCGGCTGAGCGCGAGGGTTCCTCGCGCGCCACTCTGGTTGGCCTTGTGGGGGTGGAGGACGTGATTCTGAGGCGCTGCTCCGGCGCTTGGCCAGCCACGCTGGCCGATTGGCGACGGACCGCGGGCTGCTCCGCCGTGAGGGCCAATCCGGTCGGCGTTGGCCGTGGCGCCCGCCCTTTCCGGCGACGGTTGGCGACACCCCGTGACGGTTCGTCGATTGAGGGCCGATTCGACCGATGCAGCGTCACCCGGTGTGACACGCCGGCCGTGGCGCCCGCGCCAGTAGACTCGGAGGCCACACGCCGAACCTGCCCAGCGGGACGGTGACGTTCCTGTTCGTCTTCTCTTCGTCCCGATCCTGGCCACCCTGCGCGACTCGTCGCCAGGGATCGCGGCCTTCCATCCGCTGGGCGCGATCCTCGCGTTGCCCTTGCCATCGTCGTGGCGCGCAACGCGTGGCGCACCGTGCATGGGAGCACGGCCGCGACCGATGTGGGGTCCCCGGTCGGCGTATGACGCGCTTCCCCTGGAGCTTCAGGTCCGTGCGCCCCGGCGCACGTAACCACGAAGTTCCCGCCGAGGTTGGGCCGCTGAGCCCGCGAACGGCCGGTCCTGTGTGTCCCGCCGCACACGGTGATCGGATCCGAGGCCAACCTCGCAGTTAGGTGCTCCCGGGCGCACAGCCGCGAACGCCCGGTGCGCCCGGGCGCACACGGCCGCGCACCGCTCCTCAACCGGGGACGCGGCCGCCAACCTGGTTGGCCGTGTGACCGAGAAGGCCGCGCCCCGTAGCCGAGCGGCCAACGGGATGAGCGGATCAGCGGGAGCGCGGCCCCTCACGTCACTTCCGTCGTCGGAGCGCCAGTCGGATTGGCACGCCAGCCGCCGCTTCTGCGATCGGCACGAGACGCCTAGACGGGGAGGAGCACCGCCCCGATCGCCACCACCACTCCGATGACCGCCGACAGTGCCGCGATGCGCAGTGCCCGGCGAGGGTCCGCCGCCGCGGCCGCCCGCGAGCCCACGTCGGTGACATCGCGCAGCTGGGCTCCGAAATTGAAGACCCCGCGCCAGCCGTAGTTCGCGCAGAAGCGCATCGATGCCTGGAGGAAGCCGGCCGCGCTTCCGGCCGCGGGGATGAAGAGGAGGAGGCGCCACAGCGGATCGAACCGGAAGATGATGAGCGCGGCGAACAGGCCCATCGTCACGGCCGCGCCGAGGACGCCGGAGAGCATCCGGGCGCGGATCTCGGCCGGACCGATGTTGCAGATCCCCGGCCGGTACGCGGGTTCGTCGGTCATCACCCTGCCATGGTGCCCCGAATCGGAATCGCGTGCGAATCGAGGGCCATCGACCCCACTTGCTGACCTGGATTGACAGGTTTGACCGATACGCTGTCAGCACGGCCGACAGGTGACGAGGAAGGTCGCACCCATGTTCTCCATCGAGTATCTGCGCACCCTGGCCGACGAGCGCGAGCGCCAGGTCGCCGAGCAGCTGCGGTCCGCAGCCTCATCCGTCCCCACCGCGCGCCGCGCCGCCATTCGGCCGCCGCGGCTCCGAAGCCGCGGGAGCGGCGCTAGGCGGGGGCCTCCGGAGGGAGATGCCGGTCGAGCGAGGCGCGGGCGAGCGAGATGACCGCCGCCCGCAGGTATCGGTCCCGCGCCGCACGAACGCCGCGATCCGGTCCAGGGCGTCGTCGAGGACGCGGGTCAGCGAATGCCCCACCCGCGGGTACGTCACGAGCTCCGCGTTCGGCACCCGCGCCGCCGCCGTGCGCAGGAGCGGCAGGCGCGCGAAGGGGTCAGCCTCGCCGGACAGGAAGAGGACCGGGCAGCGGATGCGCTCGAGGTGGGCCGCACGCTCCTCGGCGCGCTCCGGGCGGCCCGGCGGGTGGAGCGGGAAGCAGAGCAGCACGAGCGCTCGGATCCGCGGCTCCTCGGCCGCCAGCAGGGACGCGACCCGCCCGCCGAACGACTGCCCGCCGATCGCGATGGCAGCCACGTCCGCGCCGGCAATCGCCGCCCGCCAGGCCGGCAGCGCACGCTCCGCGGACCCGCGTGGCAGCGTCACCCCGGACGCGTCGACGCCTCGCGCGGCGAGGCCGCGAAGCATCGGTCCGAGACTCTCGACCGTCCCGGAGGCGCCGGGGGCGAGGAGGAGGCGCGGGGGTTCCACGCGTTCATTCTGACGTGAGACCGGCCGGTGGCGCTCGCCTCCCACATTGCTGTGGACTAAGTCCACGGACTAAGTCCACCGACTACGTACACAGGAGAGGTACGGCCGAGCGGCGACCGGCGCCGTCCCGCGCCGAACCCCGATCTCCCGGCGCCCACGCCGCCAACCCGGCGAGCGGTTCCGGGGCCTGGGCGAAGTAGCGCCTCGCGGCCTTGCGGATGCCACACCGGAGAGCCTTGCGTCGGAGGAACCCCGCTTCCTCCCACGGATGTCATCCAGGTGTGGCGCGCGGTCGGAGGAATGGGTCCGCGGCGGCCTCGGGATCGTCATAAGGCTCCGGGCTGTGGCATCGCGAGTTCGGTATGCTCGCGGCGATGAGCCTGCCGGACCCGATCCTGGGCGACCGCTTCACGTCCGCGGTGGCGACTGCGGTTGAGCTGCATGACGAGCAGGCGCGCAAGGGCGGCAGGGTGCCCTACGTGGCGCACCTGCTCGCCGTCGCCAGCCTCGTGCTCGAGGATGGGGGCGACGAGGACGAGGCGATCGCCGGACTGCTCCACGACGCCGCCGAGGACGCCGGGGGACGCGAGACGCTCGAAGCGATCCGCGGCCACTTCGGAGAGCGGGTGGCGCTGATCGTCGCGGCCTGCAGCGACGGGATGCCGTCCGCGGGGGACGCGAAGGCGCCGTGGGAGGAGCGCAAGGCCGCGTACCTGGAGGAGCTGCGGGGCGCGGAGCCATCGGCCCTGCGCGTGTCACTTGCCGACAAGCTGCACAACGGGCGGTCGCTGCTCGAGGACCTCGCCATCCATGGCGTCACGGTCTGGCAGCGGTTCAACGCGCCGCCGGATCGCCAGGCCTGGTACTACGGGGCGCTGCTCGCGACGTTTGAGACCGGGCTGCCGGGCTCGATCCACCTGCCGGCGCTGCGCGACGTGGTCGCCGGCATCCGAGAGGCGGCGGCTCAGGCCTCGGGCGAGGCAGTGCAGTAGGAGCGGATCATCGACTCGAGCTCCTCGGCCGAGGCAGGCTTGTCGAGCACCGGCGCGCGAATCGAGAGCAGGCGGTCGCCGGTGACGAGGACGACGGGCATCTCCGGCATCCGCTTCCCGAGCGCGCGGGAGAGGTCCCAGCCATCCATGCGCGGCATCATCACGTCGGCCAGCACGAGACAGGGCCGCAGGCCGTCGTCGATGAGCTGCATCGCCTCATCGCCGTCGCGCGCGTCCTCGACGTGGTGCCCGTTCTCGCGCAGCGTGTCGGCGAACAGGTCGCGAACGTCGCGGTCGTCGTCGACGACGAGGACAATGTGCTCGTGACGCATGTGCCGTGGTTCCCCTAGAGGGAAGTGAGCCTTGCACGCTGCGTGCCCGGCGCCTTCGGGCCGATGCAGCGCCGATCAGGCGCCGAGGTCGACTTCCACGCCACCGATGAGGATGCGCAGCGGGTGCACGGCGCCGAGGCGCAGCGCGAACGCGCCCTCGTGATCGGTGTCCCAGGCGACGAGGTCGGCGTGCGCGCCGCGTGCGATCGTCCCGATCTCGCCGTGCTGACCGAGCGCCGCGGCACCGCCGCTCGTGGCGGCCACGAGCGCCTCCGCGGCCGTCATGCGGAGGAGCGTCGCCCCGAGCCCGACGACAAGCGGCATCGCCCCGAAGCCCCCGAACGTGCCCGCGTTCGCATCGCTGGCGAGCGCGACGGTCGCGCCGGCCTCCAGGAGGTCGCGCGCCGGTGGCAGCGTGTCACGCAGGACGATGGCCGGAGCGGGCAGGAGCGTCGCGACCGTGGACCCCGCGGCAAGGGCGGCGACGCCGGCGGCGTCGAGCTGCTCGAGGTGGTCGACGCTGGTCGCCCCCAGGCGGACCCCGGCCTGGGCCGCGCCCGTCCGCGCGAGCTGATCGGCGTGGAGCCGGAGGCCGAGGCCATGGTCGCTCGCCGCCGCCGCGACGCGCTCGAGGTGCGCCACCGAGAAGAAGCCGCGATCGCAGAAGACATCGACGAACGTCGCCAGCCGCTCGGCGGCGACGGCCGGGATCATCACCTCGCAGACCTCGGCCACGTACGCGTCGGCCGAGGCGGCCTCGGGCGGCACGGCGTGGGCACCGAGGAAGGTGCGCACGACCCGCAGCGGCAGGCGGTCCGCGACACGGCCGATGATCCGCAACGCGCGGCGCTCCTCGTCGAGCGAGAGCCCGTAGCCGGACTTGCACTCGACGGTGGTGGTGCCGGCGGCGAGGGCCGCGCGTAGGCGCGTCTCGACGAGGCCCTCCAGCTCCGCATCGGACGCGGCACGGGTGGCGGCCACGGTGCGCAGGATCCCGCCGCCGGCATGCGGCGCGCCCTCGAGGCGCGCGGCGGCCTCGTCGGCACGCTCGCCGGCGAAGGCCGGGTGGGTGTGGGCATCGACGAGGCCGGGCGTCACGAGCGCATCCCCGAGGTCTAGACGCTCGGCTGCCGGATCGGGGGCGTCAGCCGGATCGGAGCCGATCCAGGCGATCCGGCCATCGGTCCCGATCGCGAGCGCCCACGGCGTCAGGACCGCCGAGCTGCCGAACAGGCGGCCACGCCCGTGGAGGAGCCGCGCCGCGGGGGGCGATGGCCGCATCGGCGTCGCTAGAGGACGCGACCGCGGTTCGTAAGGAGCCGCCAGATGATGATCACCGCGGCGACGACGAGGAGGAGGTGGATCGCGAGGCCGGCGATCTTCAGCAGCAGGCCGAAGAGCCAGAACACGAGCAGGATGGCGACCAGGACCCAGAGCATGGCGAGCATCGTACCCGGTGCCGCTCGCTGCGGCCTATCCGATTTCGGGCTCCAGCGCCCGGAGGCCCTCGCGGCGCCGCACGGTCGCCAGCAGCAGCCCGGCCACGATGCACAGGACGCCCACGAGCTGGAGCGGCGAGGGCTTCTCAGCGAGAATCAGGATCCCGAGCAGCACCGAGCCGACGGGCTGGATGGTGAGCACCACGCTCGTCAGCGCCGCCGGCAGGCGGGGCAGCGAGAGGCTGATAACCAGCCAGCCGACGACCTGCACCGCGAGGGCGAGGAGGATGAGCCAGCCGTGCGCCGGCCAGGTGGGCCCAAGGTCGAGCTCACCGAGCGGCAGACCGATGACGACGGACCACAGCGCGGAGCTCAGGGTGGCGTCGAAGAGCGGCCCGGCCGGGCGCCGCGGGTCGGCGTTGCCGCGCCGCAGGATGAGGAGGAAGGCGGCGTACGAGATCCCGGTCCCGATCCCGAGCAGGACCCCGAGCTGCGGGTCCTTCCCGAACGCGCCGGCACCGATGACGCCGCTGATCAGCACCACCCCGAACAGCACGACGGGGACCGCCACCGCCACCCGTGCCGACGGCCGCTCCGACAGGACGAGCCAGGCGATGATCGGCACCATGACGACCTGCGTGTTGCCGAGCACCGTGGCCAGACCGGCGCCGACCGCCGCGATCGCGTGATGCCACAGCACGAGGTCGATGGCGAAGAAGAGCCCGGCCAGCCAGGCGAGCTGCCGCTGCCCCGCGCCGCGCGGGCCGTAGCGGCGCTGCTCCCAGAGCGCGAGCAGGGCGAGCGGCGGCAGCGCGTAGGCGCAGCGAAAGAAGGCGGCCGTGGCCGGCTCCACGTCGGCGAGGCGCACGAAGATCGCCGAGAAGGCGATGATCAGCGCCCCCACGACCGCGGCAATGAGCGGGCGCGCGGCGAGCGCGCTGAACCACGCGGGTGGCTCGTCGGGGCGAGCCGCGGGCTGCGACATCGGGACGGGAGCGTACCGCAGCGCGGGGCCGGCGCGCCCGGACGGCGCGGGATCGGGCTTGTGCGCCTCCCGCCGACGCGTGACACTGCGGGCGCGCATGCCCGAGCTACCGACCGGCACGGTCACGTTCCTGTTCAGCGACATCGAGGGCTCGACGCGCCTGCTCCAGCTCACCGGCGAGCGTTGGCCGGGGCTCCTCGAGCGGCACCGCATCCTGCTGCGCGCGGCGTTCACCGCCGAAGGTGGCGTCGAGGTCGGCACCGAGGGCGACTCCTTCTTCGTGGCCTTTCCCTCGGCCGCCGGCGCGGTGCGCGCCGCCGTCGCCGCCCAGCGCTCGCTCGCCGCCGAGCCGTGGGGCCTCGACGAGCCGCTGCGGGTCCGCATCGGCCTCCACGCCGGCCTGGCCGAGGTGCGTGATGGGAGCTATGTGGGCCTCGACGTCCATCGGGCGGCACGCATCGGCGCCGTCGCCCACGGCGGGCAGGTCCTCGTCTCCGATACGGTCCGCGCCCTCGTCAGCCAGGACCTGCCGGCCGACGTCTCTCTCCGCGACCTCGGGGAGCATCGACTCAAGGACCTCGACGCGCCCGAGCACCTCGTGCAGCTGTCGATCGACGGCCTGCGCGACGCGTTTCCGGCCATCGCGGGCGCCGAGGCCGTGCTCACCAACCTGCCCCGTCGCCTCACCACCTTCCTCGGCCGCGAGCGCGAGATCGGCGAGGTGCAGGCGGCCCTGGAGAGCGCGCGGCTGCTGACCCTCACCGGGCCCGGCGGCACCGGCAAGACGCGACTCTCGCTCGAGGTGGCGGCGCGATCGCTGGACCGCTACCCGGGCGGCGTCTACTTCGTCGAGCTGTCGCCGATCGCCGAGGCCGAGCTCGTCGCCACCGCGATCGGGCAGGCGCTGGGGCTGCCGGACGCCGGCGGACGGAGCGCGACCGATCGGATCGTCGACCACATCGGCTCGCGGCGGGTCCTCCTGGTGCTCGACAACTTCGAGCAGGTGACCGATGGCGCGCCGGTCGTCGCCGAGCTGCTGACGCGCATCCCCGCGATCGCGGTGCTCACGACCAGTCGCGCGCCGCTCCACGTCTCGGGCGAGCGCGAGTACCCGGTGCCGCCGCTGAGCCTCCCTGATCTCGCCCATCTCCCCGAGTCCGGTGCGCTGAGCCAGTACGAGGCGGTGCGGCTGTTCATCGAGCGCGCCCAGGCGGTGCGCCCGGACTTCGACGTAACGAACGAGAACGCGCCGTCGGTGGCCGAGATCTGCGTCCGCCTCGACGGGCTGCCGCTCGCGATTGAGCTCGCCGCGGCCCGCATCCGGATCCTCAGCCCGCAGGCGATGCTGGCGCGCCTTGAGCATCGGCTCAGCCTCCTGTCGAGCGGCCTGCGCGACCTGCCGGAGCGACAGCAGACCCTGCGCGGCGCGATCGCCTGGAGCCACGACATGCTCGACGAGACCGATCGCTCGCTCTTCGCCTGCCTCTCCGTCTTCGCCGGCAGCGCAGGCTTCGAGGCGATCGAGCGCGTCTGCGGGACCGAGATCGGCGGCGATCCGCTCGATGCCCTCGGCAGCCTCGTCGACAAGAGCCTCGTCCGCCAGGCCGAGGGGCTCGACGGCGAGCCGCGCTTCGGGATGCTCGAGACGATCCGCGAGTTCGCCCAGGAGCAGGCCGCGGAGCGTGGCCGGCTCGAGGCGCTGCGCGATCGGCATGCCGAGCTCTTCAAGGAGATGGCCGAGGCCGCGTCCCGCGAGCTGATGGGCTCGTCGAAGGCCGCGTGGCTCAACCGGCTCGATCAGGATCACGACAACCTGCGGACCGCACACATGTGGTTCGTCGAACGGGGGCACGTTGAGGCGGCGCTCCACATGGCCTTCGTCATGTGGCGCTTCTGGCAGATGCGCGGCTATCTCGCGGAGGGCGTCGATCGCGTGCGCGCCGCCCTCGCGATGCCGCACGCGGTGGACCACCCCGCGGCTCAGGCGGACGCGTACAGCGCGATCGCCGGCCTCACGTACTGGCAGGGCCTCTCCGAGGTGTCGCGGGCGTGGTACGAGCTCGAGATCGCGGCGCGCCGGGAGCTCGGCGACCGGCGCGGGCTCGCCGAGGCGCTGTATGGGATCAGCTTCACCTGGTCGATCAGCGGGCTCGCCACGATCACGAAATCGACGGCCGCGCGGCGCTACATCGAGGAGGCCCTCGCGGTGTACCGCGAGGTCGGCGACGAGGTTGGAACCGGGCGCTGCGAATGGGCCCTCGGCAACGTCCTGTACGGGATGGGCGACATCCAGGCCGCGCGCGAGCATTCGCTCAGCGCGCTCGCGATCTTCCAGGCCGCGCACGACGAGTTCATGGTGGGCTGGGCGACGTACACCCTCGCGCTCGCCGATCTCGGCGAGGACTTCCTCGGCGTCGCGCCCCCGGGCGCCCTGGGCCACGCCCGCATGCACCTGACCCGGGCGCTCGAGATCTTTCACGCCGCGCGGGACATCACCGGCTACACGCTGGTCCTCGACGGGTTCGCGCTGCTCGCGGACCGCTCCGGAGACCCGCCCCTGGCCGCGCGCCTCTCCGGCGCGGTGCATCGCCTCGAGCTCGAGACCGGGACGGGCCTGAACCTGTGGAACCGAGAGGTGCTCGGCTTCAATCCCGCGCTCATCGCGGAGGATCCGGCGTACCGCGCGGACTGGGAGGCGGGCCTGGCGCTCGACGCCGAGGCTGCGGTGGCGCTCGCGCTCGAGGAGCCGGTCGGCGTCGCCGGCCCGGAAGCCTAAGCCGGAGCCGCGAGGTCGCGGCGCGGGAAGACGACGAGGCCCCAGGCAAGGGGTATCGCGAGCGCGACCACGAGAATGACGAAGTCCGCCGCGTCCGGCGTGCCGGCGAGGATCTCCGACACCTGGAAATGGTGGAACAGCGAGTACTCCTGTGACCAGGCGACATCGGTCCACAGCGAGCCGAGGATCTCGAGGAAGTAGTTCACGAGCAGGTACGCCAGCGACAGGCCGATGGCGGGGCCGGTGCGATCGAAGCTCGCGGAGGCGGCCAGGCTGAACGCCGCGAACGCGAGCCACAGGAGGAGGCCGTTCAGGAAGACGAGCGGCACCATGCCGAGCGCCAGCTCGCCGAGCAGGCCCTGCGTGGCGGCGCCGACGACCATCCCGCCGAGCAGGGCCGCGATGAGCAGTGCGAGCAGGCCGGTGATGGCGGCGTAGAGGGTCACGAACACCCCGCGCCGGTCGAGTGGACGGGCGAGCAGCACCTCGAGCGTGCCCCGCTGCCTCTCGCCCGCGATCGCGAGCGAGGCGGTGCCGATGGCGATGACGCCGAGCAGCGCGATGACAAGGGGATGCTGCGTGCCAAGCGTCAGCGTGCCGCCGAGGCTGAACAGGTTGCCCGACCCGAACTGGCTCATCTGCTCGAAGACCGGGTAGCGGCGCACGAGCTCGCGGATCAGCACGCTGAAGTGCGAGTAGACGAACGGCAGCAGCCAGCCCCAGCCGACGAGCGCGGCCCCGATGAGCACGACGCGGAGCGACTGCCAGCGCCAGACGCGGAGCAGGAGGGGCCCGATGATCACGATGCGGCTCCGGCGGTCGGTGGCTCGTCCTCGGCGTAGTACTCTAGGAAGGCCTCCTCGAGGGACGCGGGCTCGATCGTCAGGTCATCGAGGCTGGGCGACGCGACCGCGCGCACGAACGGCGCGATCTCGCCGGTGAGGGTGGCCGTGACCCGCTCGTCGTCCTGCACGACGTCCTCCAGACCGGGCAGCTCGGAGAGGTCGGGCGCTGTTCCGCGCCAGCGGATCGTCACCCGACGCCGGCGGCGGGCGAGGAGGGCGTGCACATCGTGGACGGCCATCAGCCGTCCGGCGCGCACGATGGCCACGCGGTCGCATACGCGCTCGACCTCTGAGAGGATGTGCGACGAGAGGAAGATCGTGCGGCCCTCGGCGCGCAGGCCGGTGAGGATGGCGTAGAACGCCTGCTGCATGAGGGGGTCGAGCCCTTCGCTCGGCTCGTCCAGGATCGCGAGCTCGGGGTCGTGTTGCAGGGCCTGGACGACGCCGAGCTTCTGGCGCATCCCGCGCGAGTAGTCGCGAACCTTCCGCCGCAGGACCGATGGCGGGAGCTGCAGCCGCTCGCAGAGGTCGTCGCGACGGTACGGCTCGCGGCCCTGGAGGTCGGCGAGATAGTCGAGCGCATCGGCGCCGCTCAGCCCCTCGTAGATCGCCACCCCGCCGGGAAGGTAGCCGGTGAGGCGCCGGATCTCGACGCTCTGGGTCGCGATGTCCATACCGAGGACCGAGGCGCTGCCGCTCGTGGCGTGCAGGAAGCCGAGGAGCGTCCGGATGAGCGTGCTCTTGCCGGCGCCGTTCGGGCCGAGGAAGCCGAAAATCTCTCCGGCGCCGACATCGAGCGTGAGGTCAGTGAGGGCCTCGATGTGCCCGTAGCGCTTCGAGAGCGCGCGGGTGCTGATCACCGGGCCCGGCTGCGTCAGATCCACCGCGCGCAGGGTAGCGCAGGAGGCGCCCCTAGGTGGCGGTGCGGCCGGAGCGACGCGCCGGCGTCGCGGTGCGGGGCAGGCCCGGGCCGCCAATCGGCGCGAGACGGCGGAGGACGCGGGCGCCGCCACCGCGCCGGCGCGGGGACGCGGCGCGGGGCGCGCGGCGCACCACGGAGTTGCGCGTGGTCATCGCACGCCGACCGGGCGCTCGCGACGCGGCCGCCGTCCCTGCGGTCGTCCGTAGCTCTCGCCGCGGCCGGCCTGTCGGCGGAACCCCGGCGCGCTGCCGCGGCGGTTCGTGCCACCGCCGCTCCGCATGCGGATCGGCTCGGCGCGGATCGATCGGTCCGGCTCGAAGCCGGCGATGACCTGCTGTGGGACGGGATGGCCGAGCAGGCGCTCGATGTCGCGCAGCAGCGGCCCCTCGTCGACGCAGACGAGGCTGACCGCGATGCCGGACAAGCCGGCGCGGCCGGTGCGGCCGATGCGGTGGATGTAGTCGGACGGCACCATCGGCAGCTCGAAGTTCACGACGTGCGGCAGCTCCTCGATGTCGAGGCCGCGCGCAGCGACCTCGGTGGCGACGAGGAGCAGGATCCGGCCGGCGCGGAAGTCGGCGAGCGCGCGGATGCGCTGCGGCTGGCTCTTGTTGCCGTGGATCGCGGCGGCCGCGATGCCGTCGCGGTTCAGCTGCTCAACGAGCTTGTTGGCGCCGTGCTTCGTGCGGGTGAAGACGAGCGCCTGGTCGATCTCGCGGATGCGCACGAGGTGGGTGAGCAGCTCGCGCTTCCGCTCGCGGTCGACCGGGTGGACGACCTGCTCGATGAGGTCGACCGGCGTGTTGCGCGGCGTGACCTGCACCGATGCGGGCCGGTCGAGCATCCCCTCGGCGAGCGAGCGGATGTCGTTCGAGAAGGTGGCGCTGAACAGGAGGTTCTGGCGCCGGGCCGGCAGCAGCGCGATGACGCGTCGGATGTCGCGGATGAAGCCCATGTCGAGCATGCGGTCCGCCTCGTCGAGGACGAGGATCTCGACCGCGCGCAGGTCGATGGTGCCCTGGCCGGCGTGGTCGAGGAGGCGCCCGGGGGTGGCGACCACGATGTCGACGCCCCGGCGGAGCGCGGCGAGCTGGCCGCCGAAGCCGACGCCGCCGTAGATGGCGGTCGAGCGGGCGCTGCCATCGCCATAGGTGCGGATGCTCTCCTCGACCTGGATCGCGAGCTCGCGGGTCGGGGTGAGGATGAGGGCGCGGATGCGCGGCCGCTGGCCCGGCGCGAGGCGCGGTGCCGAGGCGGCGAGGTTCTGCAGCATCGGCAGCACGAAGGCCGCCGTCTTGCCGGTGCCGGTCTGGGCGCCGGCAAGCAGGTCACGCCCCGCGAGCACGAGGGGAATCGCCTCGTTCTGCACGGGGGTGGGTTCGGTGTAGCCGCTGCGGGCAACGGCACGCAGCAGATCGGGCGTCAGCCCGAGCTGGGCAAAGGTCACGGAATATGCTCCTGGCGAGGCCCTCCCGCGCAAGGCGGGGCCCGGTCAGGGCAACGGGGGAATCGAGGTCGGGGCGGTCAGATGACCGCGGCGCGGACCGGAGCGCCAATCGAACACGTTTTCGGAATGGTAGCACAGCTGCCCCTGGCTCTGCCCCGGACCATCGGATGGTCCGGTTGCCCCGCCGTCTAGCTCGACCCGGTGAGAACGCGCCGAAAGACCTCGTAGGTCTCCTCAGAGAACAGCACGAAGCGGGCGATGTCGAGCCGCGTGGCGCCGGCGAGATGCTCGGTCACGGCGGCGAGCGCCACTTCCGCGCCATCGGGCGCCGGATAGCCGTAGATGCCCATGCTGATCGCGGGGAAGGCAACGCTTTGCGCCCCGAGCTCGTCGGCGAGGCGCAGACAGGAGCGATACGCGCCCGCCAGCAGCTCCGCCTCTCCGAGGCCGCCGCCGAGCCACATCGGGCCTACCGCGTGCAGCACCCAGCGCGCCGGCAGCCGATGGCCGGCGGTGGCGACCGCGGTGCCGGTCGGGGTTCCCGTCGGGAAGCGGCGGCGCAGCTCGGTCAGCAGGTCCGACCCGGCCGCGCGGTGGATGGCCCCGTCAACCCCGCCGCCGCCGCACAGCGCCTCGTTGGCGGCGTTGACGATCGCGTCGACCTTCTGGCGCGTGATGTCGCCGCGCACCACCTCGAGGCGACGCTCGCCGACCATGATCACCGCGGGCGACACGTCAGCCCGCATCGGTCTTCTCGCACTCGACCACTGCGGGGGGTGCCATGTATTCGGCATCGAACAGCCCGTGGGTGCTGAAGGTCAGCGCCCATGTGCCCCCCTTCTTCGCGGTCGACGACCCGCGCAGCGTCACCTCGTCATCCGCGGCGATGCGATGCACGAGGTCGTTGATCACGTCGCCGTGGGTGCAGACCACGGCGTCGCGGTCCGGCCCGCCGATCGCTCGGACCAGCGCCGCCGCCTCCGGTTCGCGCCCGGGATACGAGAGCTCGGAGAGCAGCGGCTCGGACCGAATCCGCAATCCGAACGCCCGGGCGAGCGGCGCCACGGTCTGGAGGCAACGGGTCACGTCGGCCGACGCGATGTCGGCCACGTCGTAGCGAGCCAGGAGGCGGACCAGCCCGTCCGCCTGCGCCGAGCCGCATTCGTCGAGCGGCCGGTCACGATCGTCGCCACTCCACGATGCCCGCGAGCCGGCGCTGGCATGACGGACGACGAGGACCGTCCAGGTCGGCGCCGGTCCCTGGGCGAACCGGACCAGGATTTCGGCATCCGAGGGACGCGTCACCAGCTCGCGCGCCTGGGCGAGCGAAAGCCAACGCAGCTCGTCAACCTCCCGGCCCGGCGTGAATGTCCCTCCGCTGGCGGCCATGGCCCACCAGCGCACGACCTTGGGCCTCGTGACCCCGTTCTGGACCTTCAGGTAGCGCACCTCGCCGAGCGGTCGGCCGACCCGGACGCGGCAGCCCGTCTCCTCGAGCACCTCCCGGACGGCTCCGTCGATCTCGTTCTCGCCCGGCGCCAGCTTGCCCTTGGGCAGACTCCAGTCGTCGTACTGAGGCCGGTGGATCACCGCCACTTCGACTCCGCCCTCGCCGGTGATGTCGGGGGCCGGTCGCCAGACAACCCCACCCGCGGCGCGGATCGAAGGTGCCGCCTCGCTGCGCGTCATCGATGCCCCCCGCCCCTGACGCGGATCGCGCGCGCTGTACGCCCGATGCGGCGCATCGCCAGGTTCCTCGCGCTGCGGCGGCGCCGGTGCTGGCGCTCGATCATCCGGCCGATCGCCAGGCACAGCGCGCCGTCGGCCGCGTGCTCTCGGGCAACCTCGCGCAGGAAGGCCTCCATCACCACGGTGTCCTGGTGGTCCCCGAGCGCCTCCTGGAGTTCGCGCAGGCGTCCAGACAGCTTGGCGGTGCGTCTGCCCGCGTCGCCGCTCAGGCTGGGTCCGATTGCCTCCGTCGCGTAGCGCCCGCGCTTGGTCGCCAGGCGCAGCTGGTGCAGTCGCTCGCCGGTCGGGTGCTTCCCGATGCGGTCAATCCGCCGGATCACGGTTTCGAGCACGCCATCCAGCAGCGCCGGCAGCACGTCGTCGCTCCGGCGCCGTTCTCCCGCACGCAGCGACGGCTGGTTCGCTGCGCCCACCAGGCGCTCGAGAAGCGTCACGTACGCCTCGTCCAGGAGCGACGCTCGCAGACGAGCATGCGCCGCATCGTGGCGCGAGCGCAGCGAATCGACGAGTGGTCCGAGGTCGCCCGCCAGGTCGGCGGCCTGATCGGCAATGGCGCCGGCCATCACGTCTGTGTCCCGGACGGCGCCCTGGAGGTCGGCCAAGGGCTCCAGACGATCGCGCAGCTCTGCGGCCCACGGACCGAGGGCGAGTGGGCCAAAGGTCCGCAGGTCGGCACGCAGGCGGCGCGTGGCCACGCGCATCTGGTGGACGGCTTCGATATCGCCCATCAACACCCCGGGGTGGTGTGCAATTAGGCGCGCGGCCCCTGCCCGGAGCGCCGTCTTGACCGCGTCGCCCGCGGTTGCTTCCCCGCTGAGCGAACCATTGGCAATGACGTCGGGCGGCGCAGTCGCCAGCGGACCGAGGGCGCGGACCACCTTCGAGATGGGCTCCGCGTCGACCGCGCCGGCGCTCCGCAGTCGTTCGCCGATGGCAGCGATGCCCGCATCTCCGAGCCCGGCGTCCTCGAGCTCCAGCTCGCGAAAGCGCGAGACGATGCGGCGGCCATGCATCACCGAGACCTCGTCCTGCACGAGCTCGGCCGTGGCGGCATCGTCCGGCCCGACGACGCTCCAGCGCCTGCGACGCGTCCGCAGATCGGAGACCGGGACCAGCGCCTTGCCGCGGGTCATCGCCAGCGCCAGATCGCGCGCTTCAGCGGGAACGCGGGCCGGGGATCCACGAAACTCGACCTCGAGGCGGTCGAGGAGCCCGGACTGACCGGCCTCTCCCGCGGGCAGCTTCAGTGTCCATCGCGGCCCGCCCGCCTCACCGGACCGATAGCGCAGCGAGGAGCCAAAGCGTGCCAGCCGCAGGTCCTCAGTGTCGTAGTAGAGCGCACGCAGCGAGAGCGAATCGAGCGCGCGAAGCTCGACGACGCCATCGACCCCCTTGACATCCGGCGGCTCGAAGGGACCGTGGACGGCGAACTTCCGCTCGCGCTCGCGGTTCATCTTCCGCGGCCCGGGGTCAGCCACGTGCTCGGGCCAGGAGGGTCGCCTGGACGCTCACCGGGTGACGCCCGGCCGGCGCCCGGTGCCACGCGCCCTCGGCATCGAGCGTCCACGTGCCCACGGTATCGGTCAACGCGAGGTCGAGGATCGCGCGTAGCCGCTCGCGGCTCGTCGGATCGTCCACGCGCACGATCGCTTCGACCCGCCGGTCCAGGTTCCGATGCATCATGTCGGCGCTTCCGATCCAGATCTGGGGATCCTCGGCGCCGAACAGGTAGACCCGCGAGTGCTCGAGGAAGCGCCCGAGGATGCTTCGGACGCGGATCCGCGTCGACTGGCCGGCGACTCCGGGACGGAGGCTGCAACTCCCACGCACGAGGATCTCGATCTCCACACCCGCCTCAGAGGCCTCGTAGAGCGCGTCGATGACCGCCTCGTCGACGAGGCTGTTGAGCTTCATGACGATCCGAGCCGCGTCCCCAGCCGCCGCCGCAGCAGCCTCGCGCCGAATCAGCTCGATCACCCGTCGCCGCAGGTTGAGGGGCGCAACGATGATCGAGTCGTAGTCGGAGCGCCGCGAATGACCGGTGAGCAGATTGAAGAGGTGGCTGACGTCCTCCCCGAGCCCCTCGTTGGCCGTGAGCAGGCCGAGGTCCTCATAGATGCGTGCCGTCGTCGGGTTGTAGTTGCCCGTCCCGACGTGAACATAGCGCCGGAGGCCGCCCGGCTCCTGGCGGACCACCAGGCACAGCTTGCAGTGGGTCTTGAGGCCAACCAGCCCGTACACCACGTGGCATCCGGCGCGCTCGAGGGTGCGCGCCCACGTGATGTTGTTCTGCTCGTCGAACCGGGCCTTGATCTCGACGAGCACAACGACCTGCTTCCCCGCCGCCGCGGCGCTCACCAGCGCATCGACGATCGGGCTCTCGCCTGAGGTGCGGTAGAGGGTCTGCTTGATGGCCAGCACGCTCGGATCCGCGGCGGCCTGCTCGATGAAGGCCTGGACCGTGGTTCCGAACGAGTCGTAGGGGTGGTGCACGAGCAGGTCGCCCTCGCGCAGCACCCGGAAGAGGTCGACGTTGCCATCCTCGTCCGGGGTGAGACGAGCTGGCGTGGCAGGTGAGAATGGTTGGTACTTGAGGTCGGGGCGATCGAGCGCAGCGTGGATCTGCCACAGGTCTGCCAGCCCCAACGGCCCCGGCAGCCGATACACCTCGCGATCGGTGACCTGGAGCTCTCGCATCAGGAGCGCCAGGACATTGCGGCTCATCCTTCGGTCCACCTCGAGTCGGACCGCGGGCGCCAATCGTCGACGCCGCAGCTCCTCCTCGAGCGCCTCGAGCAGATCGTCGGCCTCGTCGTCGTCCAGCTCCAGGTCCGCGTTCCGCGTCACGCGGAATGTGTGCTGCTCGAGGGTCGTCATCCCCGGGAAGAGGAGCGACAGGTTGGCGGCGATGAGCTCCTCGAGCGGGACGAGGATGCCCTCGTCTGCGGTCGCGACGAAGCGCGGGAGGAGTGGTGGGACCTTGATCCGGGCGGAATGCTGGCGCCCCGAGGCCGGGTCCCGGAGCATGACGGCGAGGTTAAGGGAGAGATCGGAGATGTACGGAAATGGATGCCCTGGATCGACGGCGAGCGGCGTCAGGACCGGGAAGACGTGCTCGACGAACGTCGATCTGAGCTCCGCCTGCGCCTCCGGAGCCAGCTGCCGCCACCGCGCGAAGCGCACGGATTCCCGGGCGAGCCGAGGGCGCACCACACGTCCGAAGAGCAGCGCGTGGCGTTCGGCCAGGTCACTCACGCGAATGGCGATGCGGCAGAGCTGCTCCGACGCGGTGAGACCGTCCTCGGAGCGAACGTTGACGCCGGCCGCCTCCTGGCGCATCAGGCCGGCGACCCGGACCTGGAAGAACTCGTCGAGATTCGCGCCGAAGATCGCGAGGAACTTGGCGCGCTCCAAGATGGGAGTCGCGGCATCCTCGGCCAAGGCGAGGACCCGCTCGTTGAAGTCGAGCCACGACAGCTCGCGGTTCAGGTAGCGCTGAGCGTCGTGCGGCCTCTCGCGCCCCGCTCTGACCTCAGCTACCAACCGCGCCATCGGCGTCGCGTCGTGCGTCCCGGGCGCAACCGAGCCTCTCCCATCCGCATGGCCGATCACGCTACGGCGGCCCCATCAAGGGAATGTTGAAGCGCGGTCAACGAGCGCGGCCGATCAGCGCGCCACGCGCGCAGCACGCCAGATCGTCCGCAGGCCCGGCCGCTGACCGTAGAGCAGGACGCCGGCGGCATAGATCCGCGACGCGAGCCATAGCGTGAGCACCACGCCGAGCGCGAGCACCGCCAGGGCGCCCATGACCTCGGCCGGCGTGATCGTGCCGTAGGCCATGCGGAGCGGGACGAGGTACGGGCTGAAGAAGGGCACGAAGGTGAGGACCTTGATCCACGGCGCGTCCGGAGCGGTGGTGCCGCCGAGGATGGCGGCGAAGTAGCCAAGCATGGCAATTGCGATGATCGGACCGGCCATCTGCTGCACCTCCTCGGTGCGTGTGATCAGCGAGCCGGCGGCGGCATAGAGCCCCGAGTAGACGAGGAAGCCGCCGATGAAGCACGCCCCGAAGACGAGGAGCAGCACCGGGTCGAGGCCGGACGTGCTCGCCGCGGCAGGCGCGTCACCGAAGAAGCGGCGCCCGATCGCGCCCTGGAGCAGGAGGCCGGCGAGTCCGGCGGCGAGCATCGCCGCGTACTGCGTCATGCCCGCCGCGCCGGTGCCGAGCACCTTGCCGACGAGCAGCTGGCGCGGGGTGGCCGCGGTGATGAGGAGCTCCATCACCCGGTTGCTCTTCTCCTCCGCCACGCTGCCGGCGATCCAGTTGCCGTAGTTCAGGATGGCGATGAAGATGAGGACAACGAGCACCGTGCCGAGCGAGGCGCGGGTCGCGAAGTCCGCTTCGTCGCGGTCGTCCTGTGGGTCGGTCGAGGCGGCCGTGAATGTCGGGGGTGCGAAGATCACCCCGCGGTCCGATGGGTTGATGCCCGCGCGGCCGAGCCGGTCATCAATGGTGAGTGCGCTCGCCGCCTGCCGCACGGCGAGCGTGGCGGGGCTGTTCGGCGAGGCGTGCGTCAGATACGAGAACACGAGGTCGCCGCCCGTGCCGCGACCAACGGTCAGGAGCCCGTCCAACTGCCCATCGCGGACCCGCGCCTCAGCGGCGGCGGGCTGCTCGACGGCGCTGAGCTTAAAGTGCGCCGGCGCGCCGGTGTTCGCGGCCGCTCCATTGAGCGCCGCCGCGAGCGTGCCGATCGCGTCGCTCCCCAGGTCGGGGGCCTCGACGTCGACCGCCACCTCGAGCGGCTTGTCGGCGCCCAGGGCGCGGAAGACAACAGGCGCCACTGCAAGGCCGAACCCGACGAGGGCGAGCATGATGGTGAGGAGCACGAACGTGCGGCTCCCCACGCGGACGAGGTATTCGCGGCGGGCGACGTGCCAGGCATTGGGGAAGATGCCGCTCATCGCGCCGCTCCGGTGGAGCCGGCGAGGTGCCGGTCCTCCTCGGCCACCGTGCGGCGGCCGACGTGCTCGATGAACACCTCCTCGAGGCTCGGATCGGCGATCTCGAAGCGGGTCACGCGAGCGCCGCGCGCGAGCGCCGTGTCGAGGATGCGGGCGGGGTCGGTCCCCGCCTCCACCGCGTACTCGCTGAAGTCCTCGCCCTGCCGGCTGAGCCGCACGCCGGGGATCGACGTGAACCACGCCCCGTCGGAGGCGGCATTGGCCTCGCCCGCACCCCGCCCGTCGAGCGCGAGCCGGACCACCTGGCGGCCCATCGCGCGCTTGACGTCGCGCACGGTGCCGCTCACGACGACCTTCCCGCGGTCGAGGATCGCAATCGATTCGCAGAGCTCCTCGACCGTCTCCATCTGGTGCGTGCTGAAGATGAGCGTCTTGCCGCGGTCCCGCATCTCGAGGAACGCCTCCTTGAGGAGGCCCACGTTCACCGGGTCGAGTCCTGTGAAGGGCTCGTCCATGATCAGGACCTCGGGATCGTGGAGGATGGCGGCGATGAACTGGATCTTCTGCTGGTTGCCCTTCGAGAGCTCCTCGATCTTCCGATCGCGGTAGTCGGGCACGCGGAAGCGCTCCAGCCACTCTTCGACCTCGCGCGTCGCGTCGCGGGCCGGCACGCCGTAGAGGCTGGCGAAGAAGCGGAGGACGTCGATCACCGTCATCCGCGTGTAGAGGCCGCGCTCCTCCGGGAGATACCCCCATGTGCGCCGCGGCAGCTCGAGGTTGCCCGTTCCCTGCCACGTCACCGTGCCGCTGTCCGCGCGCAGGATGTCGAGCACGATCCGCATGCAGGTCGTCTTGCCCGCGCCGTTCGCCCCGAGCAGCCCGAAGATCCGCCCGGGCTCGACGCTGAAGCTCGCGCCGTCGAGGGCCGTCACCGGGCCGAAGCGCTTGGTGATCGAATCGATGACGAGGCTCATCTGGTCATCTCCGTGCGGGCCCTGTCGGCATAGAGCTGCTCGGACATCGGGACAAAGGGCTGGCGGCTGAAGATCGCCTCCACCGGGAGTCCGAATTGCTCGGCGATGCGCAGGGCGAGCTCGAGGCTGGGGTTGTACTCGCCGCGCTCAAGGTACCCGATCGTCTGGTAGTTGACCGCCAGGGCCCGGGCGAGGTCCTGGCGGGACAGGCCGCGCTCGGTCCGCAGGACCGCGAGGCGGTTGTAGGTGGTGGTCTCGGCGCGCTCCGGCCGCCCTGCCATCAGGCGTCGTCGCTGAGCGGGTCGGGCTCGACCCATGCCAGGGCGGCCATGGGCAGGAGGGGGATGAGCGTGCCGATGCAGATGCCAATCGCGCTCACCAGCTCGCCGTCGAGGACGATGGGGTGACCGAATACCATGACGATCACCGCCACGGTCCCCACCAGCGCGACGACCACGGTCGCCAGGACGCCGTAGCTCGCGACGTACGCGTGGTCGCGCAGCTGCCGCTGCCGCTCGTCGAGGTCCGGGCGCGCCAGCTCGGCCCGATGCCGCACGAACCGGTAGAGGACGAAGCCGCCGGCGATCGTCAGGCCGATGAGCAGGAACGACACCGGTCCCCACACGATGACGGGCACGCTGGTCGAACGCCAGATCGACGACCATGCGTACATCGCCGGCAGCCCGAGCAGCGTGACGGCCGCGATCGGCCGCCGGCTGCGCTGCGAGAGCCGATCGACATTGAAGCGAGTCGGACCGACCTGACCGGTCATGACGTGGTTCTCCGTGCGTGTGTATAGGTAGCCATATGGGATGTTGTAGGTATACAACAAGGCGGCGGGAGGTGTCAAGTACCGTTCGCCCTCTGATACACTCGCCCTCCGAACCGCCTGCGCCGGTCACCGTGCCGCGGCGGTTCGATGCTGTGCATCCCTCCCGCTCGGAACACCACGCAATGAAGATCGCTGTCCCACGCGAAACTGCCGACGGCGAGACCCGGGTCGCGGCCACGCCGCAGACCGTCAAGGCGCTCGTCGACGACGGCAACCAGGTGCTCGTCCAGGCCGGTGCCGGCGAGGCATCATCGATCCCCGACGCGGCGTTCCGCGAGGCGGGGGCCGAGATCCTGCCGGACGCTGCCGCGGTCTACTCGCGGGCCGAGATGGTGCTCCGCGTGGGGCGTCCCTCGGACGAGGAGATCCAGATGCTGCGGTCGGGCACCGTCATCATCGGCACCCTCGGCACCCTGGCGAACCCGAAGCTCGCGACCGCCCTCGCGGAGCGCGGCCTGACCGCGATCTCCATGGATGCCATCCCACGCATCACCCGCGCCCAGAGCATGGACACGCTCTCAAGCCAGGCGACCGTCGGCGGTTACAAGGCTGTCCTCATCGCCGCCGAGCGGCTGCCGAAGTTCTTGCCGCTCCTGACGACCGCGGCGGGCACCGTCCGTCCGGCGAAGGGCATCGTGATGGGCGCCGGCGTCGCCGGCCTGATGGCGATCGGCACCGCCAAGCGCCTCGGCGCGGTCGTCGAGGCGACCGACGTGCGGCCGGTCGTCAAGGAGCAGGTCGAGAGCCTGGGCGGAACCTTCATCGAGGTCGAGATGACCGAGGAGGAGAAGGCGAAGGCCGAGACCGCCGGCGGCTACGCGACGGAGATGAGCGACGACTACAAGCGCCGCCAGGCCGCGCTGATCGCCGAACGCGTGAAGGACGCCGACTTCATCATCACCACCGCCCTCATCCCGGGGCGCCCGGCGCCGAAGCTCGTCACCGACGAGATGGTCGCCAGCATGAAGCCGGGCAGCGTCATCGTCGACATGGCGGCCGAGATGGGTGGCAACGTCGAGGGCACCGAGGCCGGCAAGGAGGTCGTGAAGCACGGCGTCCTGATCATCGGCCTCACGAACCTGCCGGCCACGATGCCCGGCAGCGCGACGCAGATGTACGCGAAGAACATCCAGACCCTCGTCAAGCACCTCGTCACCGGCGGGACGCTCAACCTCGACTTCGCCGACGAGATCACGAAGGGCGCGACCATCACCCATGGCGGCAAGGTCGTCAATGAGGCCACCGCGAAGGCGCTCGGCATCGAGCCAGCCGCGGCATCGGTCAGCCCGAGCGCTCCAGACCGAACCGATCCGGCCGCCTCGACCGCGGCCGCCAGCCAGACCAGGGAGGCCTAGGTGGAGCTCTCCGCCTTCGAGCTGCTCGCGGCGCTGTTCATCCTCGTCCTCGCCGCCTTCGTCGGCTACGAGGTCGTCTCGAAGGTGCCGACCATGCTCCACACCCCGCTCATGAGCGGCGCGAACGCCGTCCATGGGGTCATCGTGGTCGGCGCCATGCTCGTCGCCGCCAGCGTCGAGGGACCGCTGCGCGTTGTCCTGGCGCTCATCGCGGTCATTCTCGGGACGATCAATGTCGTGGGCGGCTTCGTCGTCACCGACCGCATGCTCGAGATGTTCCGCCGCCGACCGGGGGATCGCGGCTGATGGAGCTGCGCCTCGTTCTCACCTACCTCGTCTGGCTCGTGGCCAGCGTCACCTTCATCCTGGCCCTGAAGTTCCTCGCCAGCCCGAAGACGGCCCGCACCGGCAACCTGCTCGGTGCCGGCGGCATGGCGCTCGTCGTGCTGTGGACCTTCTTCACCACCGACGGGATGCTCGCCAACTGGTGGATCGTCATCGTCGGCGGCGCGATCGGCTCGGTGATCGGCGTGCTCGGCGCGCGTCGCGTGCCGATGACCGCCATGCCGCAGATGGTCGCCATCTTCAACGGCGCCGGCGGCGGAGCGGCCGCGGTCGTGGCGCTGGCCGAGTTCCTGCGCGACGCCGGGGCGCAGCCGAGCGGGCAGCTGCTGCCGCTGCCGTTCATCATCGCAACCCTCCTCGGCGCGATCATCGGTGCCGTCTCGCTGACCGGCTCGATCGTCGCCTTCGGCAAGCTCCAGGGCCTCATCGCCCCGCGCCCGGTCAAGCTGCCGGGCCAGCAGGTCATCACCAGCGTCCTGTTCCTGGCGCTCGTCGCGATCGGCGTCTACGTCGCGGTGGTCGCGAACAGCGTGCCGCTCTTCCTCGTCTTCTGCGGCCTGGCGCTGCTGCTCGGGATCGTGCTGGTGATGCCGATCGGCGGCGCCGACATGCCGGTCGTCATCAGTCTCCTCAACAGCTACACCGGCATCGCGGTCGCCTCGACCGGCTTCGTGCTCGGCAACTACGCGCTGCTCATCGCCGGCACGCTCGTCGGTGCGTCGGGCGCGATCCTCACCCAGCTCATGTGCAAGGCGATGAACCGCTCGATCTTCAACGTCCTGTTCGCCGGCTTCGGGACCGGCGGCGGGACGGCGGTGGCCGGCGCCGCCGGCGAGGAGGCCCAGCGCGAGATCAGCGCCGAGGACGCGGCGGTGCTCATGGCATACGGGAAGCGGGTCATCATCGTTCCGGGCTACGGGATGGCCGTGGCCCAGGCCCAGGGCCCGGTCCGCGAGCTGATGGACCTCCTCATCGCGAAGGGCGTCGACGTCCAGTTCGCCATCCACCCGGTCGCCGGTCGCATGCCCGGGCACATGAACGTCCTCCTCGCGGAGGCGAACGTGCCCTACGACCGCCTCAAGGAGATGGATGAGATCAACGACGACTTCGCCGACACCGATGTCGCGCTCATCATCGGTGCCAACGACGTCGTGAATCCCGTGGCCCGCGAGGAGGGCTCGCCGATCTCCGGCATGCCGATCCTCAACGTCGACCAGGCGAAGAATGTCATCGTCCTCAAGCGCGGGCGCGGCACCGGTTTCGCCGGCATCCCGAACCCGCTCTTCAGTGCCGACCAGACGGCGATGCTGTTCGGCGACGCGAAGCCATCCGTCGAGGCGCTCGTCGCCGGGGTCAAGCAGGCCTGACCCGCGGCGTTACGTGCCCCTGCCGGCGCTGACGCGGATCAATCCGCTCGCCGCGGGCGTAGCATCCGTGCGGTGAGCGACTGCACCCTGTGCGCCGGCGCGGCCGGCGACCCGGAGCTCTCCCGCGAGGAGGTCTGGGGCGACGACCTCTGGCGGTTCTCGATGAGCACCGAGGGCACCACCACCGGCTTCGGTTACCTCGAGCCACGGCGCCACGTGCCGCACATCGAGGACCTCGACGGTCCGGAGGCGGCGACCCTCGGCACGACCCTGGCGCGCGTCGCGACGGCGCTCAAGGCGGCGACCGGCGCGGAGCGCGTCTACCTCTACGTCTTCGGCGGCGGCATCCCGCACCTCCACGTCCATCTGGCTCCGCACCGCGAGGGCGACGCGCTGCACAGCGCCATCATCCGCGGCGAGGTCGAGGAGGTGCCGCTCCCCTCGGGCGCGCATCGGCTCATCAGCCGCGACTTTCCCGAGCTGCCGGCGTCGGAGATCCGGGCCGTCATCGAGCGCACCCGTACGCGGCTCGCATGACGGTGCGCTGGGTCTGCCTCGACGTCGGGGAGACGCTCATCGACGAGACGCGCATCTGGTCGACATGGGCGGATGAGCTCGGCATCCCGCGGCTCACCTTCCTGGCGGCGCTGGGCGCCGTCATCGAGCGTGGCGAGGAGCATCGGGCGGTGTTCGACCTGTTCGGGGTGGAGGATTGGCCGATGCGCATCGAGGCCGTCGAATCGGTCCTCGGTGGCTTCGTGGCGGACGACCTGTACCCCGACGCGCTGCCGGCCCTCGAGGCGCTGCGTGCGGGCGGCCACCGGGTCGCGGTCATCGCCAACCAGCCGGCCATCCGGGGCGCGCAGCTGCGCGAGATCGGCATCGATGCCGAGGTGATGGTCATGTCCGGTGAGCTCGGGGTGGCGAAGCCCGATCCGGCTTTCTTCGCCCGCGCGCTTGCGCTCATGGGCTCGCCCGCGCCCTGGGACGTGGCCTACGTCGGCGATCGGGTCGACAACGATCTGCTCCCCGCCGCCGTCGCCGGCATGCGCGCCGTGTGGCTGCGCCGCGGACCGTGGGGCGTCATTCAGCGTCGACCTCCGCCCGGCGTCGCGGCGCTGGTGGTCGACTCGCTCACCGAGCTGGCCGACCGGATCGACGAGGCATGGGACCCCATGCGGGCGTAGACTTCGCGTCCATCCTGACGAGGAATATCGACGACATGCCCACCATGACCGATCTCATGGACGAGCTGCTCCAGGGCGGAGCTCTCGACCAGATCAGCGGCCGCATCGGTGCCGATCCCACCCAGACGCGGCAGGCGATCCAGCAGGCGCTGCCGATGCTGCTCGGCGGCCTCGAGCGGAACGCGGCGAGCCCGGAGGGCGCGCAGAGCCTGCAACACGCCCTTGCCACCGACAACCACGCCAGCGTCCTCGACGATCTCCCCGGCTACCTGTCCGGGGTGCGGCAGGATCGCGCCACCGACGGTGCCGGCATTCTCCAGCACATCCTCGGCGATCAGCAGCAGCCGGCCGCACAGGCGCTCAGCGCCAAGAGCGGCCTCGGCAGCGGCAGCATCATGCAGCTCCTCGTAACACTCGCCCCGCTCGTTATGGGCATGCTCGGCAAAAAGGCCGGCTCGGGTGGCATGCCGGACCTCGGCTCGATCCTCGGCCAGGAGCGCTCGGCGGCCCAGGACAAGGCGCCCGACATGGGCGATATCCTCGGCCAGGTGTTCGGCGGCGGCGCGAGCTCGGGTGCCACCGGCGGAGGCGGCGCGACGACGAGCACCTCGACGAGCAGCACGAGCAGGTCCGGCGGCGGGCTCCTCGGCTCGATCCTCGACATGCTGCGCGGTCGCCGCTAGGGGAAGGCGCGGAGGCTCAGTCGCGGCGCAGGATCGCGTCGATCTCGCGGTCGCTCACCCCGAAGCGGCGCAGCGCGTGGCGCACCAGCTCGTTTCCGAGCTCGCGCTCGGCAACGACGACGCGCGTCGCCCCGATCCGTCGCAGCTCGTCGGCATCGGCGTCCGAATGGGCGCGTGCGACGACCTCGAGGCGGGGGTTGTGCTGCAGGGCATACGTGACCGCCTGGCGTGCGGCGAGCGCATCGGGGAGCGCGACGACCATGCTCCGCGCCTCCCGGACGCGCGCCTCCTCGAGGACCGATGGGCTGCCGCCGTCGCCGTACACCAGCGGCAGGCCGGCGTCACGTCCCGCCCGCGCGATCGGGTAGTCGAGGTCGATCGCCACCCAGTCGAAGCCGCGCGACGCGAGCACGCGGGCGACGGAGTGCCCGACCCGTCCGTAGCCGATGATGATAGCGTGGCGCCGCATCTCGCCGAGCTCGGCGCTCGGCAGGTCGGGTGACCGCTCGCGCCGCGCGACCGCGTCGGCGAGCCGCGCCGCGACGGCGGCGACCGGTCCGGCGAGAACGATCGAGACGACGACCGCGCCCATCGCGCGGCTGAAGGTGGCGGTGTCGAGCGCGCCAGCACCGAGGCCGACGGTGGCCAGCACGAAGCTGAACTCGCCGGTCTGCGCGAGCAGCCCGCCGGCGCGGATCGCGACCCCTGAGCCCTGACCGCCGATGCGCAGGACGCCGGCCACCGTGAAGCCCTTGGCGATGACGATGAGCGCGACGAGCAGGAGCACGAGCGGCCAGCCGGCGATGACCGCCGCCGGCTGGAGGAGGATGCCGACGCTCACGAAGAAGAGCGTGCTGAACAGCTCGCGCAGCGGGACGATCTCGCCGAGCACCGATGCCGCGAGGTCGGAGTCGGCGAGCGCCATGCCGGCCACGAACGCGCCGAGGGCGATGCTCACGCCGGCCAGCTCGGCGGTGGCCGCGGTCCCGATGGCGACGACGGCCACGGCGACCACGAAGAGCTCCCGCGACCCGAGGCGCGCGATGCGGCCGAGGAGCCATGGGAGGACGCGCGAGCCGAGCAGCATGACCGCGGCCACGAAGCCGATCGCGAGCAGCGTCGCGCGGCCGACCTCGAGGACCGGGTTGCCGACGTCGGCGGCGAGGGCGGCGAGGACGACGACCAGCAGGATCGTGAGCACGTCCTGCACGACCGACCACGCAAACGCGAGACGACCGGCCAGGGTTGCGTTGAGAGCGCGCTCGCCGGCGACCTTCACGAGGACGACCGAGCTCGAGATGCTGATCATTGCCCCGAGGAACAGGGCTTCGATGAGATCGTGGCCGAGGAGCGTCGTGAGGCCCGTGGCGAGGGTCATCGTGATCGCCACCTGCACCACCGCCCCGATCCCGACGAGCCGCCCGACGCTCGCCAGCTCGCGACGGCTGAACTGGAGGCCGATGCTGAACATGAGCAGCGCGACGCCGATGTCCGCCAGCTCGAGCACCTGCTCGCGGTCGGCGACGAAACCCGGCGTGAAGGGCCCCACGATGAGGCCGGCGGCGATGTAGCCGATCATCGGCGCCAGCCGCAGCCGGTGGGCGAGCGCGCCCAGGACGAGCGCCGCGGCGAGCGCGACGAGGAGGGTCAGGCCGAGGCTGCTGGTCATCGGTCTGTCGCAGCTCCTGGTGGGCACCGCATGATAGCGGCCGATCGTTGCTCGGCCGTGGAGTGCCACGCTATCCTCACCCAGGTGGCGCACCGCGCCCGGGTCTGACGCGACACCCGTTGCCCGTTGCGTCGAGGTGGAGACTGCGCAACGCTGCGCGGTCTCCGTTGCATTGGCGGAGGTTCATGGCAGGCGACGAGACGCAGGCGGCCGTGGAGGTCTTCGTGATGCTCCTCGCGGGCGCCACGCTGGTCGCGCTCCTCACCCGGCGCGTGACCCTGCTCCCGTACTCCGTCGCGCTCGTCGTGGCCGGCCTGGCGATCGCCGCGCTTGGCCTGCCGCTCGAGATTCGGATCGACCCCGACCTGCTGCTCTCCGTCCTCATTCCGGGCCTGGTCTTCGAGGCGGCGTATCGCATCGACCTCCGCCAGCTGTGGCCGAACCTCGCCGCGGTGGTGGCGCTCGGGACGGTCGGCGTGCTCATCACGGCCGCGGCCGTGGCGCTCGCGCTGGTCCTGGTGGCCGATGTCGCGCTGCCGCTCGCCTTCCTGGTCGGCACGATCCTCGCCGCAACCGACCCGGTGGCGGTCATCGCGGTCATGGGGCGGCTCAACGTGCCACCGCGGCTCGCGACGCTCGTCGAGGCCGAAAGCCTCTTCAACGACGGGACGGGGATCGTCGTGTTCGGGATCGCCCTTGAGGCGATGCGACGCCACGTCGCCGCCGGCGAGCTGCTCATCGGCCTGGCGGTGGCGGTCGTGGCGTCGATCGCGCTGGGGGCGGCGATCGGGTACCTCACCAGCCGCATCCTGGCCAGGGTCGACGACCACCTGCTCGAGCTGACCCTGTCAGTCGTCGCCGCCTACGGCAGCTACCTCCTGGCGGAGCGCCTCGGCCAGTCCGCGATCCTCGCGACGGTCGCCTGCGGCCTCGTCTTCGGCTCCGCGGGGCGACGAGCGGGGAGCGCAACCACCGAGGACGCCATCGACACGGTGTGGGAGTTCATCGCCTTCCTGCTCACCACGCTCGTGTTCCTCCTCATCGGCCTCGCGATCAGCCTGCCGCAGCTCGCCCGCGCGGCGGTTCCCATCGCCGCCGCGCTCGCCGCGCTCTTCGTGGCGCGCGGCCTCGTGGTGTACGGGATGCTCGGCGGCGGCTCGCGCCTGGGAGAGCGGCTCGGTTGGGGGCGCGCGCTGCCGGGGGCGTGGCTGCACCTCATCGCCTGGGCTGGCCTGCGCGGGGCGATCGCGGTCGCGCTCGCGCTCTCGCTGCCGGCCGATCTCCCGCAGCGCGACCTCGTGCAGGGGATCGTCTTCGGCTGCGTCCTGATCTCGATCCTCGTGCAGGGGACGACCTCCGAGCCGCTCGTTCGCCGTCTGGGGATCGCGACCCGCGGGGCGTGACCAGGCCCGCGCTCGGAGGGCCTCGCGCGGTAGTGGATCGCCGCAGCGGCTACTCGCCGCGGGGCGTGGCCGCCTCAGTCAACCGCCGCATCGGTCACCTCGAGTGCGCGATCGATGATCGCGAACCCGGAGGCCAGCTCCTCCTCGGAGATCGTCAGCGGCGGGTTCGTAAAGAAGTAGTTCCAGCGCACGAACGTGTAGAGGCCTTCCTCGCGGAAGCGACGGCCCAGGGCCGCCATCTCGTCCGAGGTGCCGTTGAAGGGGGCCATCGGCTCCATCGTGTCGCGGTTGCGCACGAGCTCGACGAGTCCGAAGAGCCCGATGTTGCGTACCGCCCCCACGCTCGGGTGCTTCGCCGCCAGGTGCCGGTGATGCTCGGCCATGACCTTCCCGAGCTCGGTGGCGCGCTGGAGGAGGTTCTCCTCCTCGTAGACCGCGATGGTGGCAAGGGCGGTCGCGCAGCCGAGGGGATGGGAGTTGTAGGTCAGGCCGCCGTAGAAGACGTTGTCACGGAAGTGCTGCGCGATGTGATGCCGCATCCCGACCGCGCCGAGCTGGACGTACGCGCTGGTCAGCCCCTTGGCCATCGTGATGAGGTCGGGGACCACGTCCCAGTGGTCGACCGCGAACCACGTCCCGGTGCGGCCGAAGCCGGCCATCACCTCGTCGGCGATCATCAGGATCCCGTGGCGATCGCAGATCTCGCGCACCCCCTCGAGATAGCCATCGGGCGGGATGAGGATCCCGTTCGTGCCGGTCACCGTCTCGAGGATGAAGGCCGCGATCGTCTGCGGCCCCTCGAGCTGGATCACCTCCTCGAGGTTCGCGAGCGCCTGCTCCGCGGTGTCGGTGCCGCGCGCGATGCCGTGGTACGGATCGGTGACCCGGATGACGCCGGGAATGCCCGGCTCGGCCGCCCAGCGGCGCGGATCGCCGGTCAGCGTGATCGCGCCGTAGGTGCCGCCGTGGTAGCTCCGGTAGCGCGCCAGGATCTTGTGGCGTCCGGTGAAGAAGCGCGCGATCTTGATCGCGTTCTCGTTCGCCTCGGCGCCGCCGTTGGTGAAGAAGAACGTGTCGATGTCGCCCGGGGTGATCTCGGCGAGCTTGCGCCCCAGCCGGGCCCGCGGCTCGGTGGCCATGAATGGGTTCGCGTAGGCGAGCGTCTCGGCCTGCTCCTTGATGGCGGCGATCACCTTCGGGTGCCCATGGCCGATGTTCGTGCACATCAGCTGGCTGTTGAAGTCGAGGAAGCGCTTCCCCTCGGGCGTCCAGAAGTAGCTGCCCTTGGCGCCGGCGACCGGGATCGGGTCGACCTTCGACTGCGCGCTCCACTCGAAGAGCGTGTGCTGCTTCGTCAGGGCGACGATCTCGTCGCCGCTCATCGTGCCCCGCCGCTCGGTCTCGATCGCCATGCCAAACCTCTTGCCGGTCATGCCGCTGCTCGCGAAGGACCGATTACACCACAGCCCACGATGCCGAGGGCGGTCGAGGATGGGCGCCGGCTACTCGTGCTGCAGCTCGAGCGGCCGCAGGCTGCCGAGTCCCTCGGCCACCACGACGGCATCGTCGCCCGCCTGCAGCCGGAAGTCCGTGGCCGGGTTCGTCATGCTCGTCCCGCCGCGCGTGACCGCCAGCAGCGTGGCGTGATGCTCGCCCCGCAGCTTCGTCGACAGCTCGTCGACCGACAGGCCGATGTACTCCTCCGGCAGCGCCACGCGGTACAGCTCCGATCCGTCGCCGCCCGAGACGATGTCGGTGACGAGGCCGGTCAGCCCCGGGTAGAGCGCGGAGCGCGCCAGCAGCCGCGACGCGAGCTGCGAGGTGACGAGGATCTCGTCCGCATCGGCGCGCCGGAAGTGGTCGACGTGCATCGGGTTGTTCGCCTCGACCACGGTGCGCACCTGGGGCGCGATCGACTCGATCGCCATCACTGCCAGGATCGAGCGCATGTCCGCCTCGTTCGAGCGATCGACCGGGAAGACGATCGCCGATTGGGCGTCGCGGATGCCGGCGCGCTCGAGGTCGTCGGTGCTCGTGATGTCGCCGCGCACGAAGTAGACGCCGTCACCGGCGGGGTTCCGCTCCGCGTCGTGGAGGAGGACGACCTTGGCGGTGAACTCGTCGCCCTTGAGCTCCTCGATGAGGTCGCGCGCGGTGGCGTTCCAGCCGCAGACGACGATGTGATCCCGGAAGCCTGCGGCGCCCATGCCCTGACCCTCCTTGAGAAGGATATCGATGACGAAGCCGACGACAGCACCGGTCATGGCGGCGACGATCGCGACCCCGAAGAACGCGAGCAGCCAGCCGATGATGTAGCCGCCCGGCGAGTTGACGAAGCTCGCGTCGCCGGAGCCGATGACCGTCGTGATGGCCCAGTAGAACGACTTCCCGAAGCCGGCGAACGACCGCTTGTCGTCCTCGAGGAGCGTGACCGCCACCGCCGCCACCACGACGAAGCCGATGACCGCGGCGAGCAGCGAGGTGAAGAAGTGGCGATCCATGCCGCCGCCGATGCGGCGCGCGTGGTAGCCGATCCGGCGCAGCAGGGGGACGGCGAAGATGGCCTGCAGGGGCTTCCGGAACACGGGGTTCCTCCGTGGCAGCGCAACGCGCTCGGGCGGCTCGGGTGCGGCGCATTGTGCCACCCGCGTGCGGGGCTGAGAAGCCTCCGCCCGTCGCCGGCGCGGCCGCGCACCGCCCCGTCTTGTCATGTGGCAGTCGACGTCGCATGATCGCGCCGCCGCACGACGGATGTCGGATCTCGAACCGTCGCAGACGACGCGGCGCGGAATGGATGGGAGCTGCGTGGTGATCGTCGCGGTGCGCCGGATGGCAGTGGTCCTCGCTGCGCTCGCCGTGGTCCTCGGCCTCCTGCCGGGCATCGTCGTCGCCGACGGGCTGCCGGCGCCACGTGACGGAGTGACCGAAGGGCCGAGCGGTGAGGCGGTCCGCGCGGTCGCGGAGGCGCACGGCCTTGCCTGCACCGCGTCGCAGGGTGGCGGCGGCGAGGCGGAGGCGTTCTGCGTCCGGGGCCAGGGAGGCGACCTCACCCTCGCCGCGACCTTCTACACCGAGCCGGCGCTCGTCCTCGAGGCAACGGCGGTGGGGACGAGCCCGCTGCCCGACGAGACGGCCGCGTTCCTCACCGAGCTGTCGACCCTCTACTGCACGGCCGGCCGCGACGCGATGACGGCCTATGTCGGCGACGCTATCCGCAGCGGCAGCCGGGTCGAGACATACGACCACACCGATGCGCGCTGCGAGCTCCACCTGCGCGTGACGCTCAGCGCCGATGCCTCACCGCCGTTCGCGTCCGACCAGCTCCTCGCGTACGCGCTGGAGCCGGCGGGGAGCGGCGCCACGGGTCCCGGCCCGACATCGCCGGGCACCGCCGGCCGAGCCTTCGCCGATGCGGTCGCCACCCCGTCGCAGGTCAGCCGCGACCCCCTGGTCCTCCTGGAGAGCGCGCTGCTCGCGGCCGCCATCGTGTTCCTCATGCCGTTCCCCGGGCAGCTGTTCAACGCGACGCTCGAGGAGCACGAGGACGAGGTCCGCCGCTGGTTCCGTCTCGACCGGGACCGCGGCGCGGCCGGCCGGGTCGGGACGTTCTGGGCATCGTGGCCGGGGGTCGTGGCCTTCACCGTCGCCGCCGCGCTGCTCTACGGCTTCCTCGACCCGACGTTCGGCCTCGACACGCGCTCGGCGGCGACGTTCCTCGGCATGCTCGTCGGCATCGCGCTGGTGACGCTCGCCTTCGCGGTGCCGAGCTGGCTGTGGCATCGCCGGCGCGGCGACCCGGCACTCCTCAAGGTGGTGCCGATCTCGCTTGTCGTCGGCGTCGTCTGCGTCCTGCTCTCGCGCCTGACCGGCTTCCAGCCGGGCTACCTCTACGGGCTGCTCATCGGTCTCGCCTTCGCGCGCGAGCTCTCCGCCGTCGAGGAGGGACGGGCGACGGCGGTCGCCGCGGGCCTCATGCTCGGCGTGGCCGTCGTGGCCTGGATTGCGCTCGCCGCGCTCCCGGCTGCCGGCACCTCGTTCGGGCTGACCGCGATGCGCACCGCGCTGGCGGCGCTGATGGTCGCCGGCCTCGAGGGCGTCGTCTTCGGCCTTATGCCGTTCCGCTTCCTGCCCGGCGAGACGCTGTTCCGCTGGAGCCGCGTCGCGTGGGGCGTCCTGCTCGGGATCGGCGCCTTCGCGTTCCTCCACATCCTGGTCAACCCGGCGAGCGGCTACCTCTCCGACACGAGCCGCACGCCACTGCTGACCGTGGTGGCGCTGTTCGTCGGCTTCAGCCTCGTCTCAGTCGCGTTCTGGGCTTGGTTCCGCTTCCGCCCCGCGCGCTCGACCCCGAGCAGCGTCGAGGATCTCCGCTAGCCGATCGGGACGCGGAGCTGCCCCCCGACGAGCGTCTCGCTCACCAGCCCCGCCAGGCGCTCCCCGATCGCCCACCAGTCGAACTCCGCGGTCACCTGGCTGGCGGGAACCTCGATGAGCCGCTCCGCGGCGAGGTAGTCGGGCAGGATGCGGTCGAGGAGCGCCTCGATCTCGTCACGGAACGCATCGTTCGTGCTCCGCACGCCGTCGGCGAGCAGCGCGACGTCAGGCAGCAGCCGCACCGAGAGGTCGTAGCTGGTCGCCCAGCGTCGGATGAGCGGCTCGACGGCGAACGGGTCCTCGCCATCGGTCACCCGCAGGTAGTACGCGAAGTTGTCGACCACGGACCGATCGGTGACCAGCACCTCGGCGCGCTGCGCGAGCTCCAGCTCCTGCTGGACCTGGGTGAGCAGCACCCACAGCTGCGCCTCGGCCGTCGCCCCCTCGTTGAGGCCAAGCGGGTTGAAGCGGACCACCTCGCGGCCGACCTCGACGCTGCGCCCGGCGCGCCCGATGGTCGAGGCGAAGGCGTGCACCGCGTTCGACTTGCGCACCGAGTGTGAGCCGATGAACGCGATCTTGGCGTGACGCTGCCAGGGCATATGGCTCAGCCTGCCTCGACCGCCCGCAGGATCGAGGCGACGCTGGCGTCGGCGTCGGCCTCGGTCGTCGACCAGTTGCTCACGCTGATCCGCATCGCGGCGACGCCGTGCCAGGTCGTGCCGCCGATCCAGGCCACGCCCTCGGCCTGGACCCGCTCGATCACCCGCCGCGTCCGCTCGTCGTCGTCACCGAAGCGGACGAGCACCTGGTTGAGGACCACGTCGTTCAGGACGGCGACGCCGTCGGCCGCGCGCAGCGCGTCGGCCATCCGCGTCGCGAGGTCGCAGCAGCGCTCGACCATGGCGCACACACCCTCGCGTCCCAGGGAGCGGATGGCGGCGTAGAGCGCGAAGCCGCGCGCCCGCCGCGAGCTGTCGAGCACGTACTCCCAGTTCTCGCGCAGCTCGCTGCGCATGAGGTATGCGGCCGTGGCGGCCATCGCCGCGCGATGCGCATCAGGGTCGCGAACGGCCACGAACCCGCAGTCGTAGCCGGCATTGAGCCACTTGTGCGCGTCGGTCGACCAGCTGTCCGCGCGGCTGACGCCCTCGACCAGGTGCCCGAGGCGCGGCGAGGTTGCCGCCCAGAGGCCGAAGGCGCCGTCGACATGGACCCAGGCGTTGCCGTGCGCCGCCGCTGCCTCGGCCACCGCGGCCGCCGGGTCGAAGGCGCCGGTGTTCACGTTGCCCGCCTGGAGGATGACGATCACCGGCCCGTCGGCCGCGTCAATCGCGGCCACCGCGGCATCGGCTTGCATGCGGCCCTGGTCGTCGGTCGGGATGCGCGCCACGCGCTCGCGACCGAGGCCGAGGTAGCCGAGCGCAGTGGCGACGGTGGCGTGGGCCTCGTCGCCGATGACGACCGTGATCGGTGGCGCACCGGAGAGGCCCTTCGCTTCCACGTCCCAGCCCTCGCGGGCCAGGACCGCGCGGCGGCCGGCCGCCAGACCCACCGCGTTGCCGAGCCCCGCTCCGGTCGGCAGGCCGACGCTCGCGTCGCGCGGCAGGCCGAGCAGCTCGAGCATCCAGCCGCCGGCCACCTCCTCGGCCGCCGCGGCTGCGGGCGACAGCGCATGGAGGGCGCCGTTCTGCTGCCAAGCGCCGGTGAGCCAGTCGGCGGCCGCCGCGGCCGGCAGCGCGCCGCCGATCACGAAGCCGAAGTAGCGTGGCCCGGCGGACGCGACGAGCCCGGGGTCGACGGCCGCGGCGAGCTCCTCCACGACCGCGGTGGGATCCATGCCGGCGTCCGGCAGCGTCCCTTGCAGACGCTCGCGCACCGCCGCCGCGTCGGCCGTCGCCCCGACGTGGCGCTCGTCCAGGGAGTCGAGGAATGCGAGGCTGAGCTCCGCCGCACGGCGCATGGCGTTAGCCCGTTCTTCCATGGCGGCAGCGTAGCCGACGGGGCACGTCGGCAAACTGCCAGGCCACCGCCGATCGTCCGGATTGACGGCGGGACCCGCCCGCGCCTAGAGCCCCATTCCCTCAGACACTTGGCGCAGATCTACCTGAATGACAACAAGCGTTGGATCCGCCAACAGATGCGTGAACGAAAGATCATCGTTGACATCGGTCCAACAAAGTCTACCGACTCGATCGCCAGCATCTACTATTGGATGGAGTACTCGGTCACGATGGGCTACCTGGGGGTCATCCGCGCGTGGGGATGCACCAGGCGTCGCCTCGTGAGGAGGTCGCATCGACGATGAGCCGGCCGGCGAACACTCCTTTGATTTTCTCCGATGTGTGCATTCAGGCGGCGCTCTTGGCCCGGGGAGACTGGATGGGCGTCGACGAACTCATGATCGACTACGAATACATCGCGCGGTCGACGCCATCGTTCGACAGTCTCAGCTTTGGAATCGCGCGGCTGGTCGCGAACGGCTTGGTGCAGGTCCGCGATGAGCCGAGTGAATCGTTCATGATGAGAGCCACGCAACGTACGTTTCGCACCGCTACGCCCGGTGTGGGCGTGATCGATTTCGCGATTCAATTGGCCCACGAGCTCGGAGTGACCCTCGACGAAAATCGGGAGGAAGATCGTTCTCATGGACGTGTCGACGGCCTAACCTACACGGAATACCAGAAGGCGGCGGGCGCCGGCGGCGAGTGGAAACATCTCGTTGACTCGCGCCTCCCGGGGGCACGCGGGCGCGACGGGCGCCCCCGCGAGGGCTGATCATGGTGGCACGGAAGGGCTCGCCGTGGCCGTGGCTTGTCGGCGGCGGTGGAGCGGGGGCTCTCTGGTGGCTCGCAAAGGGACTCGCGCCACTCTGCGGCCTGGGTGCCCCCGTCTGCGCGTGGGCGCTTTGAGCCCCGGAGCCCCAATGAGCAGAAGTGTCCGCATCGTCGGGAGCCCGTCGAGTTGGCTCGTGATGCTGGAATTGCTCAGCCTCGATGGGGTCAGACCGTTCTGGTCACGGCTCAGCATCCGAGTGCGCCGCCAGCGTGAGCTTCAATCGATGCTCCGCGACATGGTGCTCAAGCTTCGCGCGGCCCATGCCCGTCGCAATCGCGCCGCGATGTCTCGTGAGATCATTGCCGGACTGGAGCGCATCCGTCAGGAGATCTCAAGTCCAGCGGCCGAATCGATCGTGCGGCTTCGTGACCTCGAGGAACGATGGATGGTGCGCCCCGGTCGTGATTGGATCGGTGCTCTGTGGCTGTACGTCTACCAGCCCCGCAGCCAAGACACGTTGTCGTCCGGCATTCGGCCACAGATCCGGCGCTTGATCAAAGCTCGACTGGCCAGTGACCTGTGGCTCGATGAGACTGCTGCTGCGCTGTTCCCCGCGAAGAGCACGTGGGACGCTGAAATCGTCGAATCTAGATTCGTGGGCGGCGGACCGGATGCAATGGCTAACGCCCTTCGAGAGTTACTCGAAGCGAGGGCGTATGCTTCCTTGCGCCGCGCCCTCAGACAGCACCTCAAAGGGACCGAGCGAGAGGCGTTGCGATCATGGGCGGTCACGTACGCGCGTGAGGACGGGGTGCGACCGGAGTTGCCACGTCTCTGAATGGTCAAGGCCCCCGGCCGGCGCCGCCACCTGCGCCAGCCCAAACCTCACCCACGACTCCGCCGGCCGCACCGCGACCTGGAACGGCTGGACGTTCGGGTATGACGCCGACGGCCGGATGGTGAGCGCCTGCAAGAGTCCCACCGGCGCGCCGCGCTACGACACGGTGACCTTCGCCTATGACGGCGCCGGCCATAGGCACCCAGATCAGGGCGACCTCCGCCGCGGGTGCGGTCGCCACGACCGCTTTCGGCTACGCGGGCGCCGCGATCACCTCCGAGACGCTGACCGACGCATCCCACCGTCGGGCACTGTGGTGCGGCGCTACGCCGTCGACGGCGACGGGTCGATCGTGAAGGTCAGCATCCCGGGCGGCGAACCCGAGGCCGGTGACTGCCTCGTCACCTGGAACTGCCACGGCGACGCGCTCAACCTGCCGCGCCTCAACGCCGACGGCACCACCACCCTCGCCAACAGCTACGCCTATTCATCAGGGGTGCGCCGACGACGTTCACCGACAACGGCATCGGCGACCTCGGCTTCCGCTTCCTGTACGTCGGCCGCCACGACGTGCAGTGGGACAATCCGTTAGGGCTCGGCCTGGCCTTACATGCACGCCCGCCACTACGCGCCGGCGCTGGGACGGTTCCTGCAGCCTGACCCGGCTCGGCTGGAATCGAATAGTTACGGCTATGCCCGAGAAAATCCATTGACGAGGATGGATGCCAGCGGAACGGAGAGTTGGACACCGAACTCCTGGGAGTGGTCCGCTTGCTTCAAGTATCCGATCGCATGCGCCAGGTGGATGCGCGCCTCCTTCCTGGCACTGGTCGCAACCAGGACCATCTCGAGCGAGCGGCAACGCAATGCCATGAGACACTGCATCTGGAACTGCCTCATGACGGAGTCAATGAGGGCCTCGTGGGCGAATCTCTGGGCATACCTGCACGAGGCTGGCGGTCCATTCCAACCGTTGGATACGCGTGTCGACCTCCACAATAACCGCGTAGGCGTGCTGTTCGGGCAGCAGGCCGGATTCTGGTTCTCGGGTCTTCCATGGGCGGCTGGCTTTTGCGAGGGCGTATGGAGGCGGGGACGGCTCTGGTATGTGGAATACAACAGAGTGGTCCGCACGTCCCTCGGAGTTAATGTGCCCAACGGTGCGCGCTAGGTAAATCGGCACAAAGACGATGTTGAAGCAGATCGGGCTCGACCGGATCGTCCGGGCAGTTGTTCTCGTCGAAGTCATCGGTATCATCGTGCTGGCTGGCTCGATCTTGTTCGATCCTCCTCCCCCGTACCGCACCGACATCGAGCGAGGGGTTTGGACCCTGATCAGCATTGACGGCCACGTTCAGCCGCCACCCGCACCACAGCTTGCTTTCCGAGGCGACGGCATGACTTGGACGAGCGACTGCCAAACGATCACCGGGGATGCGGTTCGCGACAGTGACGGATCGATGATGCTCATTGGTGGCTTTCGGGTGCTGGCTGCTCGATGTTCACCTCAGCAAGACGCCGCCGAAAGGGCGCTCTTGGACGCGCTCGCGACTACCGAAACGTGGAGCGTCGAGACTGAGGACCTCATCGTGCTCCGCGGGGGTCGACACTCCATCACGCTGGCCCGGATCCCATCCTGAGCTGCCAGCGTGGGTCGCTCCTATCCCGGACAGCGCATAACGTTGCCGGATACGGTCGGCCGCCCGCCTCGTGACGCACGCCTCTCGGGCCGTGAGGCTTGGAAGGCTGCCGCTCTGCCAACTGAGCGGCGCGTCTCGCCTGATTTGGGGCGCATAACGATCATCCTCGCCAACCCGTCGAAGCCAGAAAGGCCCACCGCGGGCACCACGATCCAAGAGCAGACGCGACAGTGCCTCGCGAACATCGCCGCCATCCTCAAGGCGGCCAGCAGCTCGATGGAGCAGGTCGTGAGCGCCACGTTCATCCTGCGCCGGCCTGAGGAACTCGCCGGCATGAACGAGGAGTTGGCGCGCTGGTTCCCGGTCGACCCGCCGGCCCGCCAGGGCGCGAAGGACCCGCTCGAGGTCGGCGACGCCCTCATCTCGATCGCGGCCATCGCGGTGACCTGAGCCAGCGTCTCGCGTCACCCCGGCAGCGTCCCGGGGCCGGTGTATCGTATCGGCCTTCCCGTGGATGCCAGCCGTCCCGACCAGCTTCGGAGGACCGATCTTCATGGCCCGAATCGTCCGCGCGGCGCTCCTCCAGGCGGAGTGGACCGGCGACAAGGAGTCGATGATCACCAAGCACGAGAGATACGCGCGCGAGGCGGCCGCCCAGGGCGCGAAGGTCATGTGCTTCCAGGAGCTCTTCTACGGCCCCTACTTCTGCCAGGTGCAGGACCCGCAGTACTTCAGCTACACCGAGCACATCCCCGACGGCCCGACCACGCAGCGCATGCAGGCGCTCGCCAAAGAGACCGGGATGGTCCTCATCGTGCCCATGTACGAGGAGGACGAGCAGACCACCGGCATCTACTACAACACCGCCGCGGTCATCGACGCCGACGGCTCGTACCTGGGCAAGTACCGCAAGACCCACATCCCGCACGTGAAGGGCTTCTGGGAGAAGTACTACTTCCGCCCCGGGAACATGGGCTACCCGGTGTTCGACACTGCGGTCGGCAAGGTCGGCGTCTACATCTGCTACGACCGCCACTTCCCGGAGGGCGCCCGCGCGCTGGGGCTCAATGGGGCGGAGATCGTGTTCATCCCCTCCGCGACCTCGCGCGGCCTCTCCGAGTACCTGTGGCGCGTCGAGCAGGTGAGCCATGCGCTGGCCAACGGCTACTACGTGGGGACGATCAACCGGGTCGGCATCGAGCCGCTCGGCGATGACGACTTCTACGGGCAGTCGTACTTCGTGGATCCGCGCGGGCAGTTCATCGGCGACGTCGGCGACTCGCACGACGAGGAGCTCATCGTCCGCGACCTCGACCTCGACAAGATCACCGAGGTGCGCCAGACGTGGCAGTTCTTCCGCGATCGGCGCCCGGACGCGTACGACGACCTCGTCCGACCGTAGACCGATGGACTTCGGGTTCACGCTGAAGCCGGATCATCGGTTCGAGCGCAGCGTCGATCTCGCACGCCGGGCGGAGGGCAACGGCTTCAGCTACGGGTGGATGTTCGATAGCCACGTGCTGTGGCGCGATCCGTACCCGCTGCTGACCCTCATCGGCGCGGCGACCGAGACGATGCGCCTCGGAACCTGCGTCACGAACCCAGCCACCCGCGACGTCACCGTCACCGCCTCCGCGCTCGCGACCCTCAACGAGGTGACCGGCGGACGCATGGTGCTGGGCATCGGTCGCGGCGACAGCGCGCGGCGGGTGATGGGCAAGCCGCCGACCACGGTCGCCTACATGGAGGAGTGCTGCCGCATCGTGCGCGCGCTCACCGCGGGCGAGGCGGTGACCCTCGATGGCACCGAGATCCGGCTGCCGTGGGCCACGCACGGGCCGGTGCCGATCTGGGTGGCCGGCTATGGACCGATGGCGCTGGCCGCAGCCGGCCGGGTGGCGGACGGCATCATCCTCCAGCTCGCCGATCCGGACATCATCCGCTGGTGCATGGGCTTCGTCCGCGCGGCGGCCGAGGAGGCGGGGCGTGACCCGGACGCGATCGAGGTCATGGCTGCCGCCGCGGCCTACATCTCCGACGACGTCGAGGACGCCCGCGAGCGGGTGCGCTGGTTCCCGGCCCTCGTCAGCAACCACGTCATGAACCTCATCAACAAGTACCCGAAGGAGGAGCTGCCCGACGCCCTCTGGCGCTACGTCGAGAACCGCGAGGGCTACGACTACCACCACCACGCGGAGGTGGGGAGCGACAATGCCCGTTTTGTGACCGACGAGATCGTCGACCGCTTCACGATCGTCGGGCCGCCGGCCGCCCACCGTGAGCGGCTGGCCGAGCTCCGCGACGCCGGGGTCACGCAGCTCAACGTCTACCTCATGAACGGGAACGAGGAGGAGCAGCTCGACCTCTACGAGCCGATCATCCAGCGTGAATCGGCCTCGGAGGCGTCCGCTCCGACGAGCTGAGGGCGTGCCGTTTGCGCCGGAGCGGAACTAACGACGAAGGAAGGCCCGATTCCGGCCCGAACGCGGCCGGAATTTGGCGCCGAGCGCACATCGCGTCAAAGCAGTCGCGTCTCCTTCGTCGTTGATTGCGCCTGGAAGCAATCGCCGGTCCGGCCGGGGGCAGCCCGGCCGGCAAGGGCGGGGACTCAGCGGCGGCGGTCGCTGTTCTTGTCGGCCCAGGGCTCGAATGAGCCTCCCTGCTCGCGCAGGGTCGCCTTGTAGGCTCGCTTCTTCGCCTGATAGTCGGCGAGCGCCGCCGGCGAGTCAACATCGCCGAGGGTCGGATAGTTCGGGAGCCGCTCGTCGGTTCCCGGCGGTCGGATGCCGAGCCGGAGGGCGAGGACGGCGAACAGGGCGCGGACCTTCATGTCGCCGAAGCCGGGCAGCGCGCCGATCCGCCGCTGGAGATCAGCGGCATCGGTCGCATCGGTCCAGACTCGCGATGCATCGCCCTCGTAGACGGTCGCCACGTGGGCAGCCAGCTCATGGACCCGCTTTGCCATCGCGCCGGGGAAGCGGTGGATCGCCGGTGGACCCTTGGCGGCTGCCAGCAGCGCCGCCTCGTCCACCGCCGCGAGCCGCCGAGCGTCGAGCGTGCCGAGGCGGGCAAGCAGCACCTTCGGGCCGGAGAAGGCCTTCTGCACCGGCACCTGCTGGTCGAGCGCGAAGCCGATGAGGAGCGCCATCGGGTCGCTGACGAGCAGCTGGTCGGCCTCGTCGTCGCCGGTGAAATGAAGCCGATCGGTGGTCATGATCGGCCCATCGTACGCCCGCTCTGGCGCGGCGAGGGCGCTGCCCCGTGGCCCATTCACGAGATGTCGCCGAGGTAGATGACCGACAGGTGGCGGCTGCCTCGCAGCGACCGATCATTCGTGACGAAGGCTGTCGCGCCTGCCGCGCGGGCGGTCGCCAGATGGATTGCGTCCGCCAGGCTGACCTTGCGCAGCCCTCGGATGATCGCCGCCTCCACTGCCAGATCCGCCGTCAGGGGGTGGATCCCTAGGCCCGCGATCGAACGAAGCTCGTCGGCATAGCGTTCGACCAGGGCAGCGTCACCGGATCGCGCCGGCCCGGTCGCCAGCTCAGCCAGCCCGATGCTCGCCATCACGCCCCCGACCTCGCCTGCCTCGATCGCATCGACCAGCGCCTGACCGATGGCAGCGAGCGGCTGCACACCCTCCAGGAGATAGATCAGGACATTCGCATCCAATGCGATGCGCCGATGGTGACGGCAGAGCTCGCCGATGGTCATCGCCCGAGGCGATCCAGCCGCTCCTCCCATTCGTCACGGAGAGCCCGCACATACGAGACCGGGTCAGGGGGGTACATGCCGCGCCCCAGTCCGATCAGCCGCTCGGAAGCACGACCGGCGCGCGGTGTCAGGACGACGCGCCCGTCCTGGATCTCAACCTCCAGGCGGTCGCCGGCCTTGATCCCGAGGGCGCGGCGCGCCTCCGACGGAACGACGATCTGGTGCTTAGCACTGACCTTGACGCTTAGCATGATGCTGAGGCTAAGCGCTGCGGCGCGCGGCCGTCAATCGGGTCTTTGGATCAGTGACTGGCACCAGCCCTTCGATTGGTGTACCGCACGGCGCTAGGATGTGACCCCATCCGCCACGAACCCTCCGAGGGAGGCACCAATTTTGCGCACCCTGATCACCGGTGGAACCATCGTCAACGCCGATGCCACGACGAGGGCGGACCTGCTCGTTGACGGGGAGCGCATCGCCCTCATCGGTACCGATCTCGCCGTCACCGCCGACGTCACCATCGACGCGACCGGGAAATGGGTCATCCCCGGGGCGATCGATGTCCATACCCACATGCAGCTGCCCTTCGGCGGCACGTTCGCTAAGGACACCTTCGAGACCGGCACCCGTGCCGCTGCCTTCGGTGGCACCACCACGATCATCGACTTCGCGGTCCAGCCCCGCGGCGGCTCGCTGCGCCAGGGATTGGACGCCTGGCACGAGAAGGCCGATGGAAGGGCGTGCATCGACTACGCGTTCCACATGATCGTCAGCGACGTGCGCGACGACGTGCTCGCCGAGATGGACAGCCTCGTCGACGAGGGGGTGACCAGCTTCAAGCTGTTCACCGCCTACCCAGGCGTCTTCTACAGCGACGACGGCGCGATCCTCCGGGCCATGCAGCAGACCGCGAAGAACGGCGGCCTGATCATGATGCACGCCGAGAACGGGATGGCGATCGACGTCGTAGCCGGACAGAACGTGGCCGCGGGACACACCGATCCGTACTACCACGGCACGTCGCGGTCGCCGGTCTTCGAGGGCGAGGCGACGAACCGCGTCATCCGCCTTGCGGAGGTCGCCGGGTCGCCGGTCTACATCGTCCATCTCTCGGCGCGCGAGGCGCTCAACGAGGTCCGACGGGCACGGGCCGAGGGGCTGCCGGCGTTCGCCGAGACGTGTCCGCAGTACCTGTTCCTGTCGCTCGAGGACATGGGCAACGGGTTCGAGGGCAGCAAGTTCGTGTGCTCGCCTCCACTGCGCCCCGCCGATCACCAGGAGGAGTTGTGGACGGGGCTCCGCCGAGACGACCTGCAGGTCGTCTCGACCGACCATTGCCCGTTCGACTTCCACGGTCAGAAGGAGATGGGACGCGGCGACTTCCGAAAGATCCCGAACGGCCTGCCGGGCGTCGAGAACCGCGTCGACCTGCTTCATTCCGGCGGCGTGCGCGAGGGACGGCTGACGCCGAACCGATGGGTGGAGGTCATCTCCGCCGCGCCGGCGCGGATGTTCGGCCTCGCGCAGAAGGGCGCCATCGCGGCCGGCCTCGATGCCGACATCGTGGTCTACGACCCGGGCCGCGCCCACACCATCAGCGCCGCGAGCCACCACATGGACGTCGATTACTCGTGCTACGAGGGCTGGGAGGTCACCGGCGGCGCGGACATGGTCATGAGCCGCGGCAAGACGATCGTGGATGGTGACGCGTGGAAGGGCGCCGCCGGCGATGGCCGCTTCGTGAAGCGCCAGCGATCCGTGCACCTCCGCTGATCGGTTGCCCCGATTGCGTATCCTTCGGGGGCCGACAACGGTCCGAGCACAGGCTGCGCTGATCGGCTGCTACGAGAACTGCCCAACGTGACCACCAGACTTGCCTCGCGCGGCCTGATCGCCGCGCTGGCGCTCGCCCTCGCCGCCTGCTCCTCCGGCGGCACATCGTCGAGCGCCTCGAGCTCCGCATCGACCTCGGAGAGCACCGCCGCGTCAGCGAGCAGCGAGGCCTCCCAGAGCGCGGGGGAGTCGACCGGCGCCCGGTCGTCGTTCGGCATCAACGGCGACCCGGAGCTCAGCCAGCGGCTGCAGACCGCGCTCGGCTCGAATGGCAACGTCGTCAGCATGCGCGGCGACCAGTTCCTCGCCGCTGGCGCGGATCAGAGCATGAAGGACTTCCTCGCTGGCGTCGGCGCGCAGACGTCCGACATGTCGATCGCGTTCGCGGCCACAGCGGATGGGCTCACCGTCTACGCCATGCGCATCCTCGGCACGAACGAGAGCCAGCTGCGCGACAAGTTCGGCGCGACCGTCGGCAGCGGGATGGGCGGCACGCAGGAGACGAACGTCGGCGGCAAGAAGGTCCTGAGCATCACGAATCCGACCACCCCATCGAACTTCTACCTGTATTTCAAGGACGACACCGTGTACTGGATGATGGGCCGCGAGGCTCAGGCGGCGACCATCCTCTCGAAACTCCCGTAACGAACCGAAGCGCCTGGCGCAGCGGACGCGTCGCGCCGGGCGGACCGGCCCCACCGCCCCGCGTGACCGGCTCGCCACTCCCGCGCCCCGCGGCAGTCGTCCTCAACGCGGCCGCCGGGACCGCGACCACCGACCGCACCCGACGCATGGTGGAGCTCGTGCGCGCCGGCCTCGATGCCGACCTCGTGACGGTCGCCACCCGGGATGCGGACGAGCTGGCGGCCCTTCTCCAGGATCGGCTGGGCGGCTACCAGACGGTCATCGTCGCCGGCGGGGACGGCACCCTGAGCGTCACCTACAACGTGCTCGCCGGCTCGGCGGTCACGATCGGCTATCTGCCGGCCGGCTTCGGGAACGCCACCGCCCACCTCCTCCGCCTGCCGCGCGATCCCGAGGCGATCGCGGCCACGGTGCTCACCGGTGACGCCCGTTCTGTCGACCTGGTCCGGGTCGGCGGCCGCCTGGCACTCTTCGCCGGCACCGGCTGGGACGCCCACGTCGCCGGTCGCTACGCCGATGCCGGCGCGAAGGGGACCCGCGGCTGGCTGCGTGCCATCGGCGGCGCCGTGCCGAGCCTGTTCCGCCGCCCCATCGTGCGGCTCACCGTCGACGGCACGGTCGCGCATGAAGGACCAATGGAGCTGCTCGTGGCATCCACGACGCCCTACTTCGGCCGCGGCCTGCTCGTGAACCCCGGGGCGCGTTCGCAGTCCGGCACGATGCGGCTGCGCGTCTACGGCGGTCCGGCCGCCATGCTTGCCCTCGAGGCCGTGCGGTGGGCAGCGCGCCGTCTTCCGGCGGCCGTCCCGGTCGACGGTTCCGCGGCGGAGCTCGAGGTGATCGAGGCATCGGGCAGGGGCGTCCCGCTGCAGGTCGACGGTGATCGCATCGGCACCGAGCGTACCTGGCGCTTCGAGCTCGCGCCCGCCGCCGTACGTTTGATCGGGAATTGGCGGGGCGGATGATTCGGTCGTGGTGCGTTGTGGCACCGCGACCCGCGGGACCCTTGCGCCGCGGATCACCGGGTCGTATGTTCACGGCACGGGCGGACCGGTCACCGCGCACGGGCATCTGCCGAATCTGAGTCGTTGACACGCGGGCATCTTTAGGAGGGCACTAATGTGCTGAGACGATTCGTGACGTTGCTTGCCGGGATGGCATTGCTGGCGGGGCTGGTCGTCCCAGCCAGTTCCATCGCGCTCGCCGCAGGTGGCGCCTCGCGCCAGGTCCCGGCAGCGGGCACGACCAGCATTCGGGGCGCTGCTCCGGGAGCCGCTGGCCCTGCCCAGCCGGAGCTCCGTCAAGGTGCCGGAGCGGAATCCGGAGTGGGCAAACCATCCGGTCGCGGCAAGTTCCCACCCAAGCCGCTGAACCCGCCGGTGGTCTCCTCGAGCGCGGTTGCGCGCTCGAATCCCGAGATCCTGCTCAGCTTCGCCGGTCTCAACCACTTCGACCAGCGGACCGCCAACGGCGGCAACCAGTTCTCGCTGGAGCCGCCCGACCAGGCCCTGTGCGTGGGCAACGGCTTCAGCGTCGAGTCCGTCAACAGCGTGCTGCGGGTCTACAGCAGCGCGAGCGGCGCTCCGCTGACCGGTGTCCAGGATCTGAACACGTTCTTCAAGTACCCCGCAGCATTCAACCGCACCACCGGGTCGGTCGGGCCCGATGTCATCGACCCGGTGTGCCACTACGACCCCGACCATCAGCGCTTCATCGTCGCGGTCACCACGCTGCTCGTGAACAGCAAGGGTGACTACAACGGGCGAAACACCATCGACCTTGCCGTGTCGAACACCGGCGATCCAACGGGCCTCTGGACGATCTATCACGTTCCGGCCCAGAACAATGGGAAGCAGGGAACACCGAACCACCACTGCGACCTGGGCTTCTGCTTCCAGGACTACCCGCATATCGGTGGTGACGCGAACGGCATCTACGTCACCACGAACGAATACTCGACGTTCGGTGCCGGGTTCAGTGGCGCCCAGATCTTCGCGTTCTCCAAGGCACAGCTCGCCGCCCATTCGGCGGCCCTCACCGTCACCACCGTCGAGAACCTGAGCGTCAAGGGCATCCCGGGCTTCACCGTCTGGCCAGCGACCTCGCCGGCCGGTCAGTACGCCACGGTGGCCAACGGCACCGAGTACTTCCTCAGCACCATCGCGGGGGACGGGTCCGAGACCGGGAATCCGACCGGCACGGCGAACCGCGTCGCGCTCTGGGCGCTCACCAACACCGCCTCGCTGAACACCGCGGCGCCGGCCGTCCACCTCACGTCAGCGCTGATCAACAGCGAGAAGTACGTCTTCCCGCCCACGGCCGACCAGAAGCCCGGGAATACGCCACTCCGCGACTGCATCAACGACACCAAGACGCCCACGCCATTCGGTAAGGGTTGCTGGCAGCTGTTCTTCGACGTCGAACCGGCCCACAACGAGGTGCTTTCGCACCTCGACGCTGGCGACACTCGGATGCAGCAGACCTGGTACACGAACGGAATGCTGTGGGGAGCCGCCTCTACGGCCGTGAAGGTGGGCGGCGAGGTCAAGGCAGGCATCGCCTGGTTCGCGGTGCAACCATCGATCAACAGCAGCGGCCAGGTCGCTGGAAAGGTGACTCGACAGAGTTACATGGCGCTCGCCAACAACAACCTCACATATCCGGCCATCGCCATGGGGACCAATGGCCGGGGAGTCATCGCCTTCACCGTGGTGGGCGAGAGCTACTACCCCAGCGCCGGCTACGCGACGATCACCGCCAGTGGCGCGGTGGGACCAATCCACGTGGCTGCGGCGGGCAAGGGGCCGTCGGACGGCTTCACGAGCTACAAGGCGTTCGTCGGCGATCCGCCGCGCACCCGCTGGGGTGACTACGGCGCGGCGGTGACCGACGGCTCGAGCATCTGGATCGCATCCGAGTGGATCGGCCAGAAATGCACGTACGCGCAGTACTATCCCGCGCCGCCAAGCCTCGCCGGGTTCGGCACCTGTGGCGGCACGCGGACGAGCCTCGCGAACTGGGGTACCTACGTGACGAAGCTCACTCCGTAGCCTCGTCCGACCATGCGAGAGAGGCCGGCCGGCGTGCCGGCCTCTCTCATGTGCGCGGGGCGGTGAGCGCTCTGCGGACCGCATCCAGCGCGGCGTAGGCAGCGCGGCGCTGGCGCTGCGGGCCGCTGCCGTGGATCGAGAGCTCGACCATCGGAACACTGATGACGCCGCTCAGCGCGACGTGAACGCGGCTTCGACCATGGACGCCTGCCTCGAGCAGCGAGAGCTGCAGCACGGCGTCCGCGAGCGGCACGGCCGCCAGCCCGCCGACGTCGAGCATGCCGCCGACATAGGTCGCGGCGCGGTCGACCACGTCGGCGCCGGCCAGGATCGCGAGCAGGGCGCCCTCGGTATCCGCCTCCCAGGAGGCGGCTGAATCGGCACCGGCGGCGCCGAGCGCGGCCAGCGCCACGGCGCCGAGCTCGTCGGCATCGGTCCCCCAGGCGTCGTCGTCGAGCGCGGCGAGGCAGCGGTCGACGAGCGCGTCGAGCGGCGCGTCATCGTCGCGTGACGAGAAGCGGAGATGCACGCCGTCGTCGCGGGCGTAGATGCCGGCCTCGATCTCGGTCCCGGGGTGCTCGAGCATGTCGCCGAGCAGATCTGCCACCCGGGACTCGCCGAGGCCCCAGGTCTTCACGGTGCGTGTGCGGAGTGGCGCGAGCGCGAGGCGCCCCCGCAGCCGAGGCACCACCTCGTCGCCCCACATGCGGCGCATCTCGGACGGCACGCCCGGCAGGAGCACGCAGACCGATCCGTCGCGGTCGACCCACCAGCCCGATGCCGACCCGATTGGGTTGGCGAGGAGCTCCGCGGACGCGATGCGCATCGCCTGGCGGAGGTTGCTGGCAGGGAAGGCGCCGAGCCCGCGCCACCGGGCGCGGAGCGCGCGGGCCAGCTCCGGGTCCTCGGCGAGCGGCTCGCCGAGGGCGTCGGCCAGCCCCTCGCGGGTCAGGTCATCGTGGGTGGGCCCGAGGCCGCCGGTGGCGACGACGAGCACCGTCTCGGAACGCGCCATTGTGAATGCGGCCGCGATGACGGCCCGGTCGTCGGGGAGTGCCCGGATCCCGCGCAGCTCGACGCCGAGCCGCGCGAGCTCGGCGCCCAGATGCGCCGCGTTCGTGTCGACCGTCTCGCCGCGCAGGATCTCGCTGCCGATGCTGAGGATCTGGGCGGTGGCCATTCAGGCGACGCGGTCGCGCAACGGGAGGACGACCTCGTCGACCAGCCGCCGCAGGCGATCCGGACTCGACGGGCCGGTCTCGAAGTCGATGCGCATCGCTGCAGTCTACGGCTGAGGCCGCGCCGGCCGCGCCGGCCGCGCCGGCCGCGCCGGCCACATCGGGCTACGATGGTCGCTCCGAAAAACAGAGCGCATCTTGTTGGAGACCCGAGTGGCAGAGACGATCACGACGAGCACGGTCCTCGGCCCCGCACTGCGGGAGTGGCTCATCGCCGAGCTCCGGTTCCCAGTGATGGCCACCATTCGCAGCGACGGCATGCCGAGCCAATCGGTCGTGTGGTTCGACCTCGACCCGCAGGACGACAACTCAATCCTCCTCAACACGAAGGCGGGGAGGGTCAAGCATCAGCACCTGCTGCGGGACCCGCGGATCAGCCTCTGCTTCGAGGACGGCTACGACTACGTCACCCTCGAGGGGCGGGTCGAGCTCGTCGACGAGCCGGTGCAGGGCCTGCGGGTCATCCAGGACCTCGCCCGTCGCTACGACGACGATCCATCGGTCTTCGACGGCCAGCAGCGCGTCACGATCCACATGCGCATCGAGCGCGTGATTCGGCATGACTGAGGCGGCCGATGGCAGCCTGAAGCTCGGCGCGCTGTTCTGGAACCAGTACACCGCGTGGCCTGCGTTCCGGTCCGCTGCGATGCGTGCCGACGAGCTCGGCTTCGACGACCTGTGGACCTGGGACCACCTGTACCCGATCGTGGGGAACCACGAGGGACCGATGTTCGAGGCGTGGCTGACCCTCGCCGCGTGGGCGGAGGCGACCTCGCGGGCAAGGCTGGGGCTGATGGTCGGCGCGAACACGTTCCGCAACCCGGCGCTGGTGGCCAAGATGGCGACCACCCTCGACCACATCTCCGGCGGCCGCGCGATCCTCGGCATCGGCGGGGCGTGGTTCGAGACCGAGCATGCCGCCTTCGGGATCGAGTTCGGCGGCTCGCCCGGGGAGCGGCTGCGCTGGCTCGACGAGGCGGCGCGCATGATGCGCGGCATGCTCCACGGGGAGCGGCCGTCCGGCGACCGCTACTATGCCGCTCGCGAGGTGCGCAACGACCCGCCACCTGTCCAGGCCCACCTGCCGCTGCTGATCGGCGGCGGCGGGGAGCGGCGCACGCTGCGGACCGTCGCCCGCTACGCGGATGCCTGCAACTTCGGCGGCGGCTTCGAGAACGTCCGGCACAAGGACGAGGTGCTCCGCCGCCACTGCGACGAGATCGGCCGCGACGAGGCGGAGATCGAGCGCACGGTGGGCGTCGGCGTCTGCATCATCCGCGACGATCCGGCGGAGGCGCGCCGAGTTCTCGAGGCGACCTTCGCGCGCAATGGCGACGCCCGCCCGTGGCAGAGCCAGCTGGTGGGGACGCCGGAGCAGGTCGCCGAGCAGCTCCGCCCGTTCCTGGGGATCGGATTCCGGCACCTCATCGTGGGCTTCCCGTCGCCGCACGACGCGGTGTCGCTCGAGCGATTGGCGACCGAGGTCCGCCCGCTGCTCGCCGGCTCATGAAGGTCGCCCTGCTCGCCGGCGGCACGGGCGGGGCGAAGCTGGCACATGGCTTCGCGCAGGTCCTCGCACCCGGCGAGCTGTCGGTGATCGTCAACGTCGCCGATGACACCGAGCTCCACGGCCTGCACGTCAGCCCTGACGTCGACAGCGTCCTCTACACGCTCGGGGAGCTCCTCGACCGGGAGACCGGATGGGGCGTCGCCGGCGACACGCGCACGGCGCTCGGCATGCTCCGCCGGCTCGGGGCGGAGCGGACCTGGTTCCAGATCGGCGACGCCGACCTCGCCACCCACGTGCGCCGCACGCAGCTCCTCCGTGACGGCGCGTCACTGACCGATGCCACGGCCGCCATGGCCGCCGCGCTCGGCATCCGCGCCCGCATCCTGCCCGCCACTGACGATCGGCTGCGCACGATGATCGAGACCGATGCCGGCGAGCTCGACTTCCAGGACTACTTCGTCGCGCGCCGCCAGGAGCCGGCCGTGACCGGGGTGCGCCTCGACGGCGAGGGATCAGCCCGCGCCACCGATGCCGCGATCGAGGCGGTGCGCACGGCGGACCTCGTGGTGATCGGTCCCTCCAACCCGGTCGTCAGCATCGGTCCGATCCTCGCCCTCGCGGAGCTGCGTGACGCCGTCGCCGCCGCGGGCGCGGTGGCCGTCAGCCCGATCATCGCCGGCCGCGCGCTCAAGGGCCCGGCCGACCGGATGCTCGCCTCGCTGGGGGAGGAGGTCACCGCCGTCGGCGTCGCGCGGCGCTACGCGGGGATCGTCTCGTCCGTCGTCCTCGACACCGCGGACGCGTCGCTCGGCCCGGAGATAGGCGGCCTGGGAATGACGCCGCGGGTGCTGCCGACGATCATGCGCACCGATGCCGACCGGGCTGCCCTCGCAGCGGCGCTCCTCGAGGGCGGCGGTATGCTCGACGCGTGAACGAGCGCGTCCGGATCATCGTCCCGCATCGCGGCCTGGCCGCGGCGAAGACCCGCCTCGCCCCGGTGCTCGACCCCGGTGAGCGGGTTGCCCTGGCGCGCGAGCTGCTGGAGCGGGTGCTCCGCGTGGCGCGCGAGGCGGTCGACGATGTGGTGGTCATCACGCCCTCCGAGGCCCTGGCACGCGTCGTCGAGCCGCTCGGCGCGGTGGTCGTCGTGCAGCGCGGGATGGGGCTGAACACCGGGCTCGAGCAGGCGCGACGCGCCGCGGTCGAGGACGGGATCCGCCTCCTGGGCGTGCTCCACGGCGATCTCCCGAACCTCCGCGCCGATGACGTGGCGGCCCTCCTGGCGGCCGCTCCCCAGCCACGGGGCCTGGCCATCGCGCCCGATCGCACCGGGACGGGGACGAACGGCCTCGCCATGCGCCCCGTGGACGTCATCGGCTTCGCGTTCGGAGAGGGGAGCTTTGCCGCGCACCATGCCGCCGCCGACGCGGCAGGCATTCCCGTCGTCGTCGTGGACCGGTCGGGGCTCGCGTTCGATCTCGACACCCCGTCCGACCTCGCCCGCTGGCTCGAGCTCGGGGACGCGGCGTGACGTCGGGCTCGCTCGAGATCCTCGCGCTGGACGGGATCCCCGAGGTCCAGGCCGGCGACGACCTGCCAGCGCTCATCGCCGCGGCGGCCGGGGCCGCCGCCATCGGTCTGTCCGACGCCGACGTCCTGGTCGTCACCCAGAAGGTGGTGAGCAAGGCGGAGGGCCGGCTCGTCGATCTCGCCACCGTCGAGCCGCGGCCATGGGCGGTCGAGTTTGGCGCCCGGTGGGGCAGGGATGCGCGGCAGGTGGAGCTCGTCCTCCGCGAGTCGGCCGAGATCGTGCGGCTCGGTCCGCACGGGCTCATCATCTGCCGCACCCATCACGGCTTCGTGTGCGCGAACGCCGGCGTCGACCTCTCGAACGTTGGCACCGGTGACGCGGCAACCCTCCTGCCGGTCGACCCCGATGCATCCGCCGCCGGGATCCGCGACGGCCTGCGCGCCCGGCTGGGCGTCGCGCCGGCGATCATCGTCAGCGACTCGTTCGGGCGGCCATGGCGGAACGGGATCGTGAACGTGGCGATTGGTGCGGCGGGCATCGAGCCGCTCCTCGACCTGCGCGGGCGGCCGGACGCGGCGGGGCGCGTCATGCGCGCCACGATCACCGCGATCGCGGATCAGCTGGCGTCCGCAGCGGATCTCGTCGGCGGCAAGGTCGCGCAGCTGCCGGTCGTCATCGTCCGCGGCTACGCATACCGGCTGGGCGACAGGGGCGCCGCCGGCGCTGCGGGTGCTGCGGCGCTCGTGATGGATCGCGCCGCGGACCTCTTCCCGTAGGTCGAGCACGCGTCTTCGAGGAGGGGCTCCACCGCGGACGGACGGTGGCCATCGGTCTACCAGGGACGCTCAGCATCCCTTCGTGACAGCGTGCCTCACATGCGCCATGTGCAGCTCGTGACAGCGTGCCTCACATGCGCCGGGTGCAGCATGTGCGTCACGAGCGACCTACCCGCGGCGCGTGGACCCGCCCGGGAGGAGGGTCAGTTCGGCTGAAGGAAGAGGGCGACGATCTCGCCACCCTCCACGCGGAAGTTCGCCTCGACGTTCATCGGCGGCACGCCGGGCCGCATGACGGTCACCTCGGCGATGTAGCTGCTGCCCATGTTGCGGCTGTCGTTGGTGAACATCCGGAAGCCGTCGCCGGCCCGGACGAACCAGCCGCCGACCTTGTCGCGACCGCGCAGGTTCGTCCGCTCGTCGGAGCCGGGCACGCTGATGCCGAGCACGGCATGCTCGGCGAAGAGCTCGACGGCCTTCTCGCGGCGGTCGTCGTTGATGAGCTCGAGGAACAGGTCGACGGTCTCGGTGGCTCCCATGGCCGGGCCAGTCTAGCCGGAATGCGCCTCACGAGCCGGTCCGCGGCTAGACTGACCGTCCAATGACACCGCTTCGCATCGGGCTGATCGGCTGGGGCACGGTCGGCGCCGCCCTCGGCGAGCTCGTGCTGCGCGGTCCGCTGCCGCTCGAGCTCGGCGTGGTGGCGGTGCGTGATTTGCGGCGACCCAGAGGTAACGCGCTCCCGGCCGACGTGCGAGTCGGCAGGCCGGATGACGCTCTGATCACCGACGTCGTGGTGGAGTTGGCCGGCGGGATCGAGGCTCCCCGGGAGTGGGCGCGGGCCACGCTGGAGGCGGGGAAGGCGTACGTGACCGCCAACAAGGCCCTCCTCGCCACCCACGGCGGCATGCTGGCGGCCCTCGCGCAGGCGCGCGGTGGGGCGCTGCTGGGCAGTGCCAGCGTCGGCGGCGGAACGCCGATGATCGAGACCGTCACCCACCTCGCCGCGACCGGCGAGCTGTCGCGATTGCGCGGCATCGTCAATGCCACCACGACCTTCATCTGCACCGCGATGGGGGAGGGCCGCGCCTACGAGGATGCGCTGCGCGCGGCCCAGGCCGCGGGTTACGCGGAGGCCGATCCGACGTTCGACGTCACCGGTCGCGACGCCGCCCAGAAGCTCGCCATTCTGGCCTCGGTGGCCTGGGGCGAGTGGCGCGCGGAGTCCGAGGTGGCGACGTCGGGGATCGTCGGCCTCGCGGTGGCCCCCGGCGCAACGGTGCGCCTCGTTGCCGAGGCCACTCCGGAGCTGATGAGCGTGAGACCGATGGAGCTGGCGGGCGACGACCCACTGGCAACGGTGTCGGGGATCGGCAGTCTGCTGGCCGTCGAGGTGGCGGGGGCGGGCACCTTCACGGTGAGCGGGCCCGGCGCCGGGGGGCGCGTGACGGCGGGTGCCGTCTATGCCGACCTCGCGCGGCTGGTCGCCGGGGAGCGGCCGATCCTCTTCGGGAGCGGGCGATGAGCGACTGGCCGATCGTCGGCATTGCCGGCGCGCGGGGCGTGGTGGGGAGCGTCCTGTGCTCCATCCTCGCCGACGCGGGCCTGCCGGCTGCCTCGCTGCGCCTCTTCGGCCACCAGGAGGGGCACGCCGCGACCTACCGGGGCGAGGAGCTGCCGGTCCACGTCCTCGACGCGACGCGCGCGGCCGAGCTCGACGTGCTGTTCCTTGCCGTCGATGCCGCCCAGAGCCGCGAGATCATGGATGGCCCCGGCGCCGCCGTCCCGCTGGTGGTCGATAACTCGAGCGCCTTCCGCCTCGCCGAGGACGTGCCGCTCGTCGTGCCAGAGGCGAACGCGCGTGCCGCGCGCGAGCGGCGCGGCAACCTGATCGCGAATCCGAACTGCACGACCGCCGCCGCGGTCGTGGTGCTGGCACCCCTCCGCGACGCGGCGGGACTCGCGGCGGTCGACCTCGCGTCGTACCAGGCGGTGAGCGGCGCCGGGCGAGCCGGGCTCGATGCCTTCGCGGCAGAGCGGGGGAGCGTGCACCGCGAACGAGCCGCCGACTCCCCGTTCCACGGCCGCATCGCGGATAGCGTCGTGCCGCAGATCGACGTCCTCGACGAGGCGGGCTGGACCGGCGAGGAGCGGAAGATCCATGCCGAGATCCGCAAGATCCTCGACATGCCGGACCTCGACGTGGCCGCCACGACGGTGCGGGTGGCGGTGCACACCGGCCACAGCGTGGCGCTCCACATTCGAACCGAGCGCGCCACGACGGTCGGGGAGCTCGAGGCCGCGCTGCGCGCCGCCCCGGGCGTGGAGTACCGGCCCGCGGATGGCAGCGAGCGCCATCCGATGCCGCTCGACGTCGAGGGTCGCGACCCGGTGCTGGTGGGGCGGCTGCGCGCGATCCCGGGACGTGTGGGTGGCTTCGCGCTCTGGCTGTCGAGCGACAACCTCCGTAAGGGCGCCGCGCTCAACGCGATCCAGGTCGCCGCGGCTGCCGATCCCGAGCGCTTCGGACGGCTCGTCCCACCGCCGCGCTGACGTCGCGGCGGACTGCTCCGCGGCGCGTGATCCGAACCGTCAGCAGACGCGACCATCGGGCTATGCTGCGCGCGTTCCCGCCCGCTCAACGCAACCATGCTCGGGGGTGCCCACCCAGTGCCGTCCTTCGGTGACCTTGCCGCCCAGTTCCTCGACGAGGAGCACGCCGCCAACCCGGTCCGTGCCTCGTACCTCGGCCTGAGCGACTACGACGATCAGCTCGACGACCTGTCCGCCGCAGCCATCGAGGCCGATGCTGCCCGGTCGGCGGCCTGGCTCGACCGGTTCGCCGCGCTCGGCGATGACGAGCTGACGTTCGACGAGGCGATCGACCGCGATCTCGCCGTCGCCCAGCTCCGGGAGCGCGCGATCTACCACGAGTGGGAGATCTGGCGCCGCCAGCCGGACCTCTACCTCAACCCCGGCATGCGGGGCGTCTTCGTCCTCTTCCTCCACCGGCTGCGGCCGGAGGGCGAGCTGGCAGCCGCGGCCGCCGCCCGCCTGCGGGCAGTGCCGGCAAACCTTGCCGCCGGCCGCGCGAACCTGCGACCCGCGATGGTGTCGCTCGTCATCCTCGACCGGGCGATCAACCAGGCCCGCGCCGGCGCCCGCTACGTCCGCGACCTGCTGCCGGCCGACGTCGCCGAGGAGCATCGCGGCGACCTGGCCGCTGCCGGCGCGGAGGCGGCGCACGCATTCGAGGCCTATGCCGCCTTCCTCGAGGAGATGCGCCCGGCGGCGACCGGGGAGTGGGCGTTCGGCGAGGAGAACTACACCGCGGTCCTGCGCGACGCGGAGCACCTCGACCTCGACACGCGGGCGCTCCATCAGCGCGGCCTCGACCAGGTGGAGCTGCTGCTCGGCGAGATGCGCCGCCTCTCGAGCGATATCGCCGGCCACGACGACTGGAAGCGGCTCGTCAGCGAGCTCAACGCCGATCGCCCGGCCGACCCGGAGGCGATGCGCGTCGGGTACGAGGTATGGACCGAGCGCGCGCGCCAGTTCCTCCACGACCGCAACCTCGTCTCCTTTCCGGCCGGCGAGGAGTGCCTGGTGGTGCCATCGCCGCCCTTCCAGCGGCCCGTGATCGCGGTCGCCAGCTACGTCGCGCCGCCGCACTACGCGGCCACGTTCCGCGGCCACTTCTTCGTGCCGTTCCCACCGGATGGCGCGTCGGAGGAGGAGACCGGGAAGCGGCTCGAGTCGAACGCGTACCCGAGCATTCCCACCACCGCCGTGCACGAGGCCTACCCCGGACATCACTGGCACCTCGCGATGGCGAAGACGAACCCCTCGCCGATGCGCGCCGAGTTCGGGACGAGCTACTTCGCGGAGGGCTGGGCCCTCTACGCGGAGGAGATGATGACGAACGCCGGCTTCTACGACGATCCGCGCCACGTCCTCTACCAGGTCGAGGCACGGCTCTTCCGCGCCGCCCGGATCGTCGTCGACACCGCCCTCCACATGGGTGAGATGAGCCACCCCGGCGCGGTCGCCTACATGCTGGCCCACAGCTCGCTCACCGAGCCGACGGCGATCGCGGAGGTCACCCGCTACTGCTCGTGGCCGACGCAGGCCAGCTCGTATCTCACCGGCGCGCTCGAGATCGCGCGGATCCGCGACGCGTTCTTCGCCGCGCGCGGCGCCGAGGCCGGTGATGTCGACACGCTGCGCGACTTCCATGACGCGATCGCCGGGGCAGGAACGCTGCCGATCGCGCTCGCGGAGCGGGCGGCGCTGGCCAGGGTCTGATCCGCGCTCGGTGACCGATGCGGGTAGCATCGGTCCATGGACGTGAACGGCGCGCGCCGGCGTGACAGCTGGCTGATGGACATGGACGGGGTGATCGTCCGCGAGGAGCACCTCGTCCCCGGCGCGGACCGCTTCATCGCGCGGCTCCGGGAGGCGCGCGTCCCGTTCCTCATCCTCACCAACAATTCGATGTTCACGCCACGCGACCTCGTCGCGCGGCTCGGCCACATGGGGCTGGTCGTTGACCCCGAGGCGATCTGGACCTCGGCCCTCGCGACCGCCAAGTTCCTCGCCTCGCAGCGACCGAACGGGACGGCCTTCGTCATCGGCGAGGCGGGCCTGACGACGGCGCTCCACGAGGTTGGGTACACCCTCACCGAGACCGATCCGGACTATGTCGTCATCGGCGAGACACGCACCTACAGCTTCGAGCGCATCGCGCGCGGCATCCAGCTCATCAGCCGCGGAGCGCGCTTCATCGCCACCAACCCGGATCCGACCGGGCCGTCACCGGCGGGACCACTGCCTGCCACGGGCTCGGTGGCGGCGCTGATCTCGGCGTCGACCGGCGTGCAGCCGTACTTCATCGGCAAGCCGAATCCGCTCATGATCCGGTCCGCCCTGCGCCAGATCGGCGCGCACTCGGAGACGACGGTGATGATCGGTGACCGCATGGACACCGACATCGTCACCGGCATCGAGGCCGGACTCGAGACGATCCTCGTGCTGACCGGCATCCACGGCAGCGAGGAGGCGCAGCGCTTCAGCTACCTCCCGAGCCGCATCGTGGACTCGGTCGCCGATCTTATCGGCGAGATCGTCGACCGCAGCGACGACTGACCGATGCGCATCGGTACTTCGTTCCCGACCCGCCTCGCGCCGGACCGCGCGTACGCCTACCTGGCCGACTTCGCGACGATCGAGGAGTGGGATCCGTTCATCACGCACGCTGAGCGGCTCGATCCCGGACCACCACGCGTCGGCAGCCGTTACCACCTCGACGGCCGCGCCCCGATCGGCATGAGGGTCGCGCTCGACTACGTCATGGAGTCGCTCGAGCCGCCGAAGCGGATCCGGCTGCGCGGGTCGTCGGGCACTCGCTTCGACGGCTGGGATGAGATCACGATCACCCCGGCCCCGGCCGGCGGCAGCACGATTCGCTACGATGCGGAGGTGAACCTCCACGGCGTCGGGCGCCTGGTCGGGCTCGCCATCCCGATCATGGCGCTCATCGGTCGCATCCGCGGCGGCGGCCCGCTCGACGGCATGCGGCGCCGCCTCGACGCGCTGGCGGACCGATGACGACCCACCACCTCCGCGCCTTCCTCGAGGTCGACCGCCCGATCGACGAGGTCTTCGCCTTCTTCGCGAAGCCCGAGAACCTTGGTCGGGTCACGCCCCCGTCCATGGGGTTCGAGCTCCGCTCGAAGGACTTCGCGATGCGGGAAGGGCTCGAGGTCGCCTACCGCGTCCGGCCGATTCTCGGCATTCCGACGCCGTGGCGGAGCCGCATCGTCGACTACGACCCCCCGCACGGCTTCGGGGACGTGCAGGTCCGTGGGCCGTACCACCGCTGGGAGCATCACCACGCGTTCATCGCCGAGGGGAGCGCGACCCACGTCATCGACGAGGTGACGTACGAGCTCCCCCTCGGCCGGCTCGGCGACCTCGCCCACGGGGTCGTCGTCCGCCGCCAGCTCGAGGAGGTCTTCCGTTACCGGGCGCACGCGATCCAGGCCATCTTCGCCACCGCCGAGCCGAATCCGAACCCGATGTCGGTCGCCATCGCGGGCGGGAGCGGCTTCGTCGGTGGGGGGATCGCCGCCGAGCTCCATCGGCGTGGGAACCGGGTCATCGTCCTCGGCCGCGGGGACCGCGGCAGCATCGGTCCATTGCCGGAAGCAGTCGAGCTGCGCCGGGTCGATGTCACCGCCGACGAGCTCGGACCGGCGCTCGAGGGGGTCGACGCGCTCGTCATCGCGCTCGCGTTCAAGAACTCGCCGATCGAGGCCCCCCGGCGCCACCAGACCTTCATGGAGGTCGACGCGGCCGGGACCGAGCGCCTGGCGGCTGCCGCGGGCGCGGCCGGGATCCGTCATCTCGTCTACCTGTCCGGCGCCGGCGCCGCGCCAGACGCGAAGCGCCACTGGTTCCGCGCGAAGTGGCGCGCGGAGGAGGCGATCCGCGGCTCGGGTATCGGCTGGACGATCATCCGCCCGACCTGGATCTTCGGCCCGCGCGACGTCTCCCTGAACCGCTTCGTCGGGTTCGCGCGCCAGCTCCAGATGGTGCCGATGGCGAACCTCGGGCGTCAGCCGATGGCGCCGGTCTTCGTCGACGACATCGCGCGCCTCGCCGCCGACAGCCTGACCGATCCGGCGGCAGCCGGCGCCGTCCTCGAGGTCGGCGGTCCCGCGACGTTCACGATGCGCGAGGTCATCGACCATGCGCTCCGCGTCGCCGAGCTGCGGCGGCCGATCCTCCCCGGGCCGACGCCGCTCATCAAGCTCGGCGCGCTCCCGCTCACCCTCCTTCCCAAGCCGCCGCTCACCCCCGACGCGGTGGACTTCATCAACCAGCCGGCGGTCGTCGATACGACGTCGCTCGAGGAGCGGATGCCGCGCCGCCTCACCCCGCTGGACGAAGGGCTGGCAGCCTACCTCAGCCCGGCATCGACACCGGGGCGGGTCGAGATCGACGGCGAGCGTCCCGGACGCGCCCGCGCGAAGGAAAGGGCGGCGGTCAGTCGAACGCGGTGACGTCCGCCACCTCGGCGCCCGTCGCGGCGACGAGGTCGGCCGGCGAAACCTCGGCGCGCCGCACGACGATCGTACCGACCGCGGCTCGCGGCGCCCTGGGGCGTGCGCGGCGACGGGAGCCGCCCACAATCAGGGCGGTGGCAACGATTCCGGCCGCCACCAGAAGCAGGAGCACCCAAGGCATCGCGGGGATCACCGGCGGTGTCACGGGCTTCCCGGCTGGCGGCTTAGCCGGTGGCGACGCAACCTGGATCGTCTGGATCGGCACCTGGCGGGCGGTCCCCGCACGATCGAGCACGTCGGCGACCACGGTCCAGCTGCCGCCGGTCGGCAGCCTGACCTCGGCGCGCCACAGGCCCGGCTGATCGGTCGTGGCCGCCGGTGCGCGGATCACGGTCGTGTCCCCGATGCGGGCGAAGGTGAGGATGACGCCGCTTGCGTCGAACGGCTGCTCGCTCTTGGAGACCGAGATGTTCACCGATTCCACCCTGCCTGCGTGGAAGATGGTCCCGGGACCCGCGGCGTAAAGGCTGACCGCGACCTCCGAGCAGAATGCGGGCGGGTTGGGGCCCTCGCACTTGCCAAGGACGGTGCCGGCCCCCGCTGCGAGCAGCAATGCGCTGCCCACGAAGGGGATCAGGAGGCGGCGAAGCATGGCGGATCCTCGGTAACGGTCTGATGATCTTCATACCCCGGTCCGCCGGCCCCGGTTCCTGTCCGTCAGGTCGTCACGCGTCCTCGACCGCGATCCGGATGCGCTTGTTGATGCGGCCCTTGCTCTCGTAACCTGTGACGCGCACGTGGCCGATCTCGCCGGTGTGGGCGACGTGCGTGCCACCATCGGCCTGGAGGTCGAGGCCCACGATCTCGATCGTGCGCACCGTCTCGATCCCCGCTGGCAGAAGGTTGATCTTCGTGCGAATGAGGTAGGGGATCGCGAACGCCTTGTCGCGCGGCAGCATCGCGACCCGGATCTCGCGGTTTGCCGCGATCTCGTCGTTCACCCGCTCCTCGATCCCGCCGACCAGCTCACCCGACATCGTCTCGAACTCGAAGTCCATGCGCCCGCTGAGCGGCTCCATGTTGCCGCCGGTGACCTGCGCACCATGGTCGCGCCACACCACGCCGCACAGCACGTGGAGCGCCGAATGGGTTCGCATCAGTCGATGCCGTCGCTCCCAGTCGAGCTCGATGTCGACCTCGTCGCCGACCGCCGGCAGGCCCGCCTCGGCGTGCTCGAGCTCGTGCCACAGGTTCGGACCCTCCTTGTGGACCGATGTCACCGTCCAGCGGTCGCCGTCGGGGGCCATGAGCCAGGCATGGTCTCCCGGCTGCCCGCCGCCGCCGGGATAGACGACGGTGCGATCGACGAGGACCGCCGAACCATCGGTCTCGAGGATGCGCGCTCGACAGGCGCGCGCGTAGGCATCCGTGGCAGCGAGGTTCTCGGTCATCGGCCGATGATAGGCGCGCACCGTGCCGGGTTTTGAAGTTCCGGGCCGCGGATTGCCCCATATCGTATGGATGCATCGGTCTGAACCGATGCCGATGTGCATTCGGCGGCGCTGGACTACGCGTCGGTGACCGCGCCATCCCAGAACAGGTCGACGTTCGTGCGCAGCTCGGCGCGCAGCTGGGCGAGTGGGAAATCCCCGCCGGCGCGCAGCAGCGTCCCGCTCGTCAGATCGACGAGCTGGCGGACGTGGCTGGCCACCCGACGCGGGTGGCGCAGGCGGCCGTTGGCCGTCAGCTCGCTCAGCACCGCGCGGATGAGCGTGGCGTAGCGCATCCGCATGAGCGCGTGACGCCGGCGCGCCGGCTCGGGATGGAGCATCTCCCGCGCAACGGCCGCGATGAGCTCCGGCTGGCGCGTGGCGGTCAGCGCGATCGCATCGGCCAGGTCATAGAGCGCCTGGCGCGGGGTTCGGCGCTGATGCTGCGCGCGGAGCGCCGCGATGTCGGTGACGACGTCGGCCCCGATCTCGACGAGGATCGCCTCCTTGTAGGCGAAGTGGTTGAACACGCTCGTCCGGCTCACGCCGGCGCCGCGCGCGATCTCGTCCATCGTCGTGGTGTCGAGCCCCTGATCGCCGAACAGCCGCGTCGCGACGGCGACGATCCGCTGCCGCGTCTCCGCCCGCTTCCGCTCCCGCGCACCCATCGCACGGACCGTACACCGCGGCGGCCACGCGTACTGCGCGGCACGTGCGCGCGGCCGCACGACCCTCGGCGAGCGTGCGCGGCGGTGCACCCAACTGAGAAGTTGAGGCCGAAATGACGGTGCCGTTCGTCCTTTCGTGCACCTTGGCGCACGAATGCACGCTCCCTATCCGCTTGCCTTGCAGATGCGTGCGCCCCGCCGCACACCACACCGATCCCGTGCGCCCGACCGCACCCTTCGCACGGACGGCACACGCCGCCACCGCGGCGAAGGACCGCCGCCCGTCGGCTCGGCTACCATCGGCCGCATGTTGTTGCAGCCTCTCGTCGATGATCTTCTCGCCGGCTGGTTCCGGCACGACCCTGTCCTGGCCACCGAGCTCGGGAACCACGATCACGACGGATCGTGGCCGGACCTGACGCCGGCGGGGCACGAGGCGCGGGTCGGGTTCCTGCGCGACGCCGAAGCGCGGTTCGCGGCCCTCGATGCCGCGGACCTCACCCGCGATGAGCAGATCGACCGCAGGATCGTGCTCGACAGCATCGCCTCCGCCCGCTTCTCCGACGAGGTGCTGCGAGAGCCGACCTGGAGCCCGATCAGCTACGTCTACCTCTTCGGCGGCGGCCTGTTCAGCCTCCTGTCACGCGAGTTCGCGCCGCTCGAGACCCGGCTCGCGAGCGCCGCCTCGCGGCTCCGAGCGCTCCCGGCGGCCCTCGATGCCGCCCGGGCGACGCTGGCGGCTGGGGGCCCGCGGCCAGTGAGCGCCTTCCACACCGAGAAGGCGATCGCGACGATCGGTGGGGTCGCGGACCTGGCGCGCGCCGCCGCCGCTGAGGGGGAGCGTGTGAACGACGATGGGCTGCGGACGGAGCTGCACGAGACGGCCGAGGCCGCGGCCCGCGCCGTGGAGGCGTTCCGCGACTGGCTGCGCGACGAGCTCGCGCCCCGGGCCACCGGCGACTTCCGGCTCGGCGCAGACCTGTATCGGCAGAAGTTCCGGCACGCGCTGAAGACCGAGGTCAGCGTCGAGGATCTCGAACAGCGCGCCACCGCGGCGTTCGCGCATGTTCGCGGCGAGATGGTGCGCCTCGCCCGTCAGCTCTGGCCGGACTGGATGCATGACGCACCGATGCCGGCCGACGAGACCGAGCTCGTGCGCCGCGTGCTCGACGCGATCAGCGCCGACCACCCGCTCGCCGGCGAGCTGCTCGACTTCTGCCGCGCCGAGCACGCGCGGATCGAGGCCTTCATCCGCGAGCGCGACCTCATCGGCCTGCCAGACGAGCCGATGCAGATCATCTGGACCCCGCCGTTCCTGCGCGCCTTCGGCGGCGCGATGCTCATCCCGCCGGGGCCGCTCGACTTCGGGCTCGACAGCTTCTTCGCCATCACGCCGCCGCCGGACGACTGGACCGATGCGCAGGTCGAGTCGATGCTCCGCGAGGACAACGCGCGCCAGCTGCGGCTGCTGACGATCCACGAGGCGATGCCGGGGCATTACCTGCAGCTGGCCTATTCGAACCGCAGCGCATCCCTGGTCCGCGCGATCTTCCAGTCCGGTGTGTTTGCGGAGGGCTGGGCGGTCTACGTCACGCAGGTGATGATGGACGTCGGCTACGGGGCCGACGACCCGGCGCTCATGCTCGTCCATTGGAAGTTCTACCTGCGCGCGATCACGAACACGATGATGGACATCGGCCTCCACGCCGGCGCCATGGACGAGGCCAACGCGATGCGGCTCATGGTCGACGGTGGCTGGCAGGAGGCGTCCGAGGCGAGCGAGAAGTGGTCACGGGCGCGCCTGTCGAGCACGCAGCTCTGCGAGTACTTCCTCGGCAGCGTCGAGATGCACGACCTGGAGGCCGAGGCGCGGCGTCGTGCCGAGGCCGACGGTCGCGAGTTCGTCTACCGCCCCTTCCTCGAGACGGTCATCGGCCACGGCACGCCGTCAATGCCGGTCATCCGCGAGATCCTCTTCGGCGCCGGCTAGGGCCGACTGAGCGCCGCTGGTCGCCGGTCACGCTCCGCATGTATCGACAGATCGTCAATTCATCGACCGAGCCCGGGCTGCGGCGCCGAATGGTCGATCAATCGGTCAGTTGGCAGGAGCCCGGGTCATGCTGGGGAGCGGCGCCGCAAGCCTCGCGCCCGGCCCCAGCGCGAGCTCCAGCAACGACGGCTGACCGCCGACGCGCGCCACGAGGATGCTCGCCAGGTCGACCTGTGAGCGGTTGGCGATGATCGCGACGCTCGTTCGCTGCCGCGGGAAGTAGAGGAGTAGCGTCGTCGTCGTCTTGAGCAGGCCGGAATGCCCGACCGCGGTTTCGGCGCCGAACACGAAGCGGCGCGTCCCCAGGCCGTAGTCGTCGCTGTTGAACGTCGTCATCGCGCGGCGGTCGGCGGGGGTGACGACCTGCCCACCATAGAGGGCCGATCCCCAGCGGGCGAGGTCGGAGGCGGTCGACTGCATGGCACCGGCGGTCCAGAACGCGGTCGCCCAGGACGGGTCGAGCATCGCCGGGTCGGCCCGCATGCCGGCGAGCAGCCACGTCTGTGCCAGGTGGAGCGGACCCGTGATGCGCCGTGCCAGTGCCGTCTCGGCCGGCTCACCGGTCACCTTCTCCAGGAGCATGCCGGCGATGACGAAGTTCGTGTTCGAGTAGCCCCAGTCCGTGCCGGGCGCGAACCACGCCCCGCCCAGCCGCCCGAGCACCTCGGTGCGCGTGAAGACGTGCTGCGGCTCGTCGAGCAGCTGCTGGTGCAGCGGCGGGTAGAGATCGGCGATGCCGCTGGTGTGGGCGAGCAGCTCGCGGATCGTGACGCCGGTGGCCACCTTCAGATCCGGCAGCCAGGCCGTCACCTCGTCGTCGAGCGACAGCCTGCGCGCATCAGCGAGCTGGAGGATGGCGGCGGTGATGAATGTCTTCGACACGCTGCCGATCACGAAGGGCGCGTCCGCACGCAGGCGCGTCCTCCCGTCCCGGGCGACGCCGCTGGCGCCGTTCCAGCCGGCACCATCGTGCTGGACCGAGAAGGTCAGCCCGTACGAGCCGGCAACGCTTCGTGCGCGATCGAGTGCCGCCCGCAGGGACTGCTGGTCGGCCGTCGAGAGAAGGATCGGAACGGGTGTGGGGGCGGCACGGTGCGGGAGGCGCCAGTGCGGCGGCATGGGATCGGCGCCGTCCCAGCGCGGCGGGGCCGACCCGGGATCGACGCCCGGCGCAGCGCCTACCAGCAGGGAGATCGCAACGAACCCCCCGAGTGGCAGCCGGAACCAGCGTGAGCGCGCGGCACGGGACATCGGGACGAGGCTGATTCTCGCCGACGGCGGTCCGGGTCGGCAAGCCCGAGGGCTTGGCAAAGCTAGTCAGAGTTGTTAGCATTGCTAAGGATGACCCTCGCCACCCTGCCCCGCCGCCTGTTTGCCGCTGTCCGCCCGCCCCTGCGCGTCATGGGGCACCAGGACGAGAGTGCCCCGCTGCGGGCCGCGCCGGGTGGGGGATTCCGTCGTGGCTTCGCCGCGATGGAGCATCGCAACTTCCGGCTCTACTTCATCGGGCAGGTGGTGAGCCTGGTCGGCACCTGGATGCAGTCGGTCAGCCTGCCGTGGCTCGTCCTGCTGCTCGGTGGCTCACCGCTCGCGCTCGGGACGGTGCTCGCGCTTCAGTTCGCGCCGGCCACGGTGCTCGCTCCGCTCGGCGGCGTGCTGGCCGACCGCATCGACAAGCGCAAGGTGCTCATCGCGACCCAGATCGGGGCGATGATCGAGGCGGGGATCCTCTTCACGCTCACCTTCAACCATACGATCACGATCCCGCTCATCATGGCCCTCGCGGTGTTCCGCGGCCTGATCAGCGCGGTCGACATGCCGGTTCGCCAGGCCTTCGCGGCGGAGCTCGTGCCCGCGAAGGACCTCGTCAATGCCATCGCCCTCAACTCCGCGTCGTTCAACGCCGCGCGCGTCGTGGGCCCGGCGGTCGCCGGCGTGACGCTCGCGCTCTGGGGGCCGGCTTTCAACTTCGGGCTCAACGCGGTGAGCTTTCTGGCCGTCCTCGTCGGGCTGTGGATGATCGTGCCGTCGGCGCTCCATCGCGTGGTCCGCCCGGAGCAGTTCGCATCGGTCCGATCGAGCCTCGGGGAAGGGGTGCGCTACGCCGTCCGGACGCCGACCGTGCTGTGGCCGCTCGTCCTGCTCGGCGGGACGGCGACGTTCGCCATGAACTTCCAGACGCTGCTGCCCCTGTATGCCAGGAACACGCTCGGCCTGGGTGCCGATGGTTACGGCGCGCTCTTCGCCGCCATGGGCGTCGGCTCGCTCGCCGGCTCGCTCACGCTGGCCTTCATGGGCTCGCGGCGTCCGATGCTGCGGCTCATCCTGCTGGGCGGCGGCGCGTTTCTCCTGCTCGAGGTCGCGTTCGGCCTCATTCGCACGCCGGCCGGAGCCTTCGCGGTGATCCTGCTGCTCGGCTTCGCCTCGATGCTCATGGTGAACACGATCAACGTCACCATCCAGAACACGGTGAGCAACGAGCTGCGCGGCCGCGTGATGAGCCTCTACGTCATGGTGTTCGCGGGCAGCGCACCGATCGGCGGCTTCTTCGCGGGCGCGGTGGCCGAGCTGTGGGGGGCACCCGCCGGCTTCGTGCTAGGCGCCGTCCTGTCGAGCGCCTTCCTCGTGCTCGTGGCGTGGCAGCTCGGCGTCCGCGCGCCGTCGATCGGCCACCGGGCCGGCCCGCGCCCCGTGACGGCGCGTGCCGAGGACGACGAGCCACCGGCTGCCGCCGCGGGCGCGTGAGACGCCCGCCGGATCGCTAACGCCGGGGGGGGCGGACCGCCGCGGCGCGGCTCGGGAGCAGCACCTGCAGCTCGTTGAGCGCGATGTCGAGCGCCGCCCGTCGCTCGTCGGGAAGGGGGGCGAGCAGGTCCGACGCGGCCGCCAGCAGGTCGCGACGCATGGCGCCGACCTTCCGGCGGCCCTTCAGGGTGAGCGACAGACGGACCGTGCGCCTGTCGTCCGGGTCGGTGCCGCGCATGACGTACCCGGTGTCGACCAGCGCGGCCGCGAGGCGGGTCACCACCGGCGCCGAGACGAGCAGGCGACGCGCGATCTCGGCCTGCGGCATCGGCTCCTCGCCGTCGATGATGCGCAGCACGTTGTACTGCTGGTACGTGAGCGACTTCCAGGCCGGGCGCCGACGGGCGTGCGACAGGAGGTGACGGAAGACAGGGGCGATCGTGGCCACGAGGCGCGCCTCGAGGTCGTCCGCGCGCGTGCCCGGGTGAGTGGCCGACATCGTGGCTGATCGTACTCCGCACCGCAGCGTGCCGCGCCCGCTCCTCGCGCTCGTCCTGCTCGCCTCCGGGCATGCCGTCATCCACGCGCTGTCGGCGCTCATGCCGCTCGTCTACCCGATCGTGGTGGCGGAGTTCCACCTCAACGCCGCGGACATCGGGACGTTCATCGCGATCACCACCGCGGTCGGCGGGCTGATGCAGGTGGCCTATGGCTTCATGACCCGCTACGTGGCGCGTCCGCTGCTCCTCGCCGGCGGGCAGCTGCTCTTCGGCCTGAGCCTCCTCTTCGCGGGCGGCTCCACCTCGATCGGGCAGCTGCTGGCCGGGATCAGCGCCTCGCGCATCGGCGCCAGCCCGCAGCACCCGGTCGGCAACGCGTTCCTCTCCGACGCCTTCCCGCCGCAACGACGCGGGTTCGCGATCAGCGCCCACATCGCCGGCGGCAACCTCGGCACCATCCTCGTGCCCCTGCTGGCGGGAAGCGGCCTGCTCGGCGCCGGGCTGCTCGCCACGATCGGCTGGCAGCGCACGATCGGCCTCGTCGGGGTGCCGGCGCTCGTCATCGGCATCCTCATCGGCCTCCTGGTTCACGAGGATCACCGGTCGTATCGCGAGGCGGCGCGCTCGAGCGGATCGGTCCGCGACCAGCTGCGGACCGTGCTCGGACGCCGCGACCTGCGCTTCATCCTGCTCGCCTCGCTCGTGGCGGCCGGAGGGCGCGGGCTCGACATCGTGGCGCCCTTCATGCTCCTCTACCTGACCGGCCCGCTCCACATCGCGAGCGGGACGACGAGCCTCCTCTACCTCATCCTGCTCATCGGCTCGGTCGTCGGCCCCCTGCTCGCCGGCTGGCTCTCCGACCGATTCGGGCGCCAGCGCGTCCTGGTCGCCTACTACCTCGTGAGCGCAGCGGGGATCCTCGCCCTCCTTGCCGCCGGCACGAACCTCGTGCTGCTCATCCCCCTGCTCGTCCCGTTCGGGACCGCGGTCTTCAGCGAATCGCCGGTCCTGCAGGCCTATCTCGCCGACCGGGCGGATGGACCGATCCGCGACGTCGCCTTCAGCGTCTACTTCACCGCCGCATTCGGCATCGGCGCCGCGTGGGCATTCGTCATCGGCCAGATCGTCGCGCGCTGGGGCTACCCGCCGGCGTTCATGGTCATGGCCGCCTCGTATGTCGTCGCCGCGCTCCTCGTGCGGGCGGTGCCACGCATGGTGGTCGCCGGGGCGGGCAGGAGCGGCTAGCCGGCCTCGATCAGCGCACCTAGGGCCGTGCCGTCGGGTGCCAGCAGATCGCGAACCATCGGTCCGTTGACGTCGGCCACGATGATGTCGCCGACCTCGTCGTGGACCGCCCCGAAGAGGCCGATCGCGGCCATCCGCTCGGTCTGGAGCCGGTTGTCATCGGTGGGGGTCAGGTAATGGACCGCTGCGGCACCGTAGCGATGGACGAGATAGAGGTGCATGAGCGTCATGAGCCGCTTGCGGCGCAGCGCGGGATCGAACGTGTTCTGGTCGCGAATCGACAGGATCGCGCGGCCCCGCCGATCGGCGATGGTGGCGAAGATGATGTTGGCGAGGCGTCCCCCGTCGGCATCGTTCACCCCGAGCTCGAGGACCTCGGAGCCGGCGGTATGCGGCCGCAGGCTCACCTCCAGCGTGCGCTGCAGGCCGTGATGCTCCGCCCAGCGCGCGAGCCAGCCGGCGAGGAGCCGCGTCGGCACCTCGGTCTGGACGAGGTGCTGCTTCTGCGTGGAGCCGACGCCCATCGCCTTCGTGGTCGCCGTCTGGCCGGACGCGGCCATGAGCGCGGCGTCGGCCCGCGGGCCGCCCACCAGCGTCTGGGGCGTGCGGTACGGCGACTCGAGGAGGCGGAGCGTGCGCTGCAGCCGGGCGAGGGCGAGCATCCCGTCGTCGCGCAGCGCGGTGGCGAACTCTTCGGCGGCGAGGCCGTCGATCTGGTGGCCGCCGTAGGTGATGAAGTTGAACACGAAGCCGAGCCTGCCGAGCTCGACGGGGAACGCCCGCATCTCCTCGTCGCTCATGCCGGTGGTGTCCCAGTTGAACGAGGGGGAGAGGTTGTAGGCGAGCATCTTTCCAGGGTGGACGGCGTGGATCGCCTCGGCGAACCGCCGCGCGTCGGCGAGGTCGGCGGTCTTGGTCTCCATCCACAGCAGGTCGGCAAACGGCGCGACGGCGAGCGACTTGGCGATCGCGTAGTCGATCCCGCCGGCGACCTGGTAGTAGCCCTCCGGCGTCTTGGCGAGATCGGGGTCCCACGCGACGTTGAGGCCCATCTCCCGCGCGCGGGAACGCGCGTCGCCCCACGACGCGCCGGCGGCGAAGCTCGCCCACTCGGCGCTCGTCATCTCAAGCTCGATGCCCTCGTCGGCGCGGAATGCCATCGCCTCGGCCACCGCCTGGCCGTAGGTCTTCAGCCCGGCGCGCGTCTCCCAGGTCTCGAGGAATCGGTCGGCGACGCGGTCGAGGGCGTCCTCCGGCGTTGAGCCCAGGGTGGCGGCGTGGGCGCGTCCCGCCCCGTCGATGAGCGGTGCGAGCCCGACCCGCTCGAGCCAGGCGTCGGCGGCGGCGGTCTCAGCTTGCGAGAGGGCGTAGATGCGGTGGCCGTTGAGATCCTCGACGCCCGCGCGCTGGAGACGCTGCATGAGCGCCAGGTACGCCGACTTGTACGACGGGACGTCGGGCCGGGTGACGCCCAGGATGAACGGCTGGTCACGCTCGTCGCCGCCACCGTCGAGCAGGCTCGCCGCCTCGGCATCGGTGCGGGCCACGATGATGCCGGCGACGTTCATGATGTCGAGCTGGAGGCGTGCCGCGTTGAGGCGCTTGATCTGCTCGTCGCACGGAACGAGCACCTTGCCGCCCTGGTGGCCGCACTTCTTGGCGCCGGGCTTCTGGTCCTCGATGTGGTAGCCGGGGACGCCGGCCTCCACGAAGCGGCGGATGAGGTTACGGACGTGGGCATCCCCGCCGTGCCCTGTGTCGGCGTCGGCGATGATGAGCGGGCTGAAATCGATCTCCGTGATGGTCGCCCGTTCGGCTTCGGTCATCCGTGACCGCGCGAAGCGCTGGTTGCGATCGGCGGCGAGGAGCGCGCGCACCAGGCCGGCCGCCTCGTCCGGCACCTGGCTCAGCGGGTAGCTGGCGAGATCGGGTCCGGGGTCCTCGGTGGCCGACCCCTTGGCGGAGGTGGCCCAGCCGCCGAGGTAGATCGCCTCGATGCCGGCGCGCTTCATGGCCACCGCCTGTCCGGGGCTGTAGGGACCGAAGGTGGTGATCGAGGTCCCGGCAGCGAACAGCTCGCGCAGGCGAGCGTACAGGCGGTCGGCGGCGTTGCGCGCGAGCGGGTAGTCGGTCGCGATCGTGCCTCGCTGCTCCACCACGTTGCGCGGCGAGAAGAGACGCACGATCTCGGCGAACCGGTCGCCGCGCATCCAGCCTGCGGTCGTCTCGATCTCGGTGTCGAAGGGGCCGGGCGCGAGCTCAGGCGCAGCGGGCCGCGCGGCGACGGTCATCCGCTACTCGTTGGGGTGGTCGCGATTGCAGAGGTCCGGGCAGTGGCACTCGGAGAGCTCCGCCACGCTCAGCGGACGGGCCTCCGCAGGCGCGTCGGCTCGCCATGCGAGCCACGCGTCGCTCGTGGGGAGCGGGAGTGGCGCCGGGAGCGGCGCCTGGGTGGGTGTCTGGATCATGCGTCGCATCCTGACCGACCTCGTTCCATCGGTCAAGGCGATTCTGTGGATGGGTACCATCAGTCTCATCTATAATCCGCGGATGCGTGACCAGCCACAGCTCAGCCAGCTCGAGGCCTTCATCGCTGTGTCCCGCGCCGGGACCATCAGCCGCGCGGCGACGGAGCTACTCGTCTCGCAGCCGGCTGTCACCGCCCGCATCCAGGGCCTGGAGCGCGTCGTCGGCACGCGACTCTTCGTGCGCGGACGCGCGGGCAGCCGCCTGACCGACGCGGGCCGCGCGCTGCTGCCGCACGCGGAGCGCGCGCTCGCGGCGGTGGACGGTGGCCGCCGCGCCGTGGCCGAGCTCGCCGCCGGGACGGCCGGTCGCCTCACGATCGGTGCCGCGCCGGCGGTCTCGACCTACGTGCTGCCGGCGATTCTGCAGCGATTCCGAGACGAGCATCCCGGCGTGCAGCTGTCCGTGCGCAGTGGCCACTCGGAGGAGGTGCTCGAGATGGTGCGCCGCGAGGAGGTGGCGGTGGGCCTCATGCGCCCCATCCCGGACGCGGAGGTGATCCAGACGCCCCTCTACGAGGACGAGCTGGTGCTCGTGGTGCACCGCGGCCACCGGTTCGCGTCCCAGGGGCAGATCCGTCTCGCGGACCTGCGCAGCGAGCACCTCATCCTGTTCGACCGGACGAGCAGCTACCACGAGCTCACCTCGAGTATTTTCCGGCAGGCGGGGATCGACCCGCTCGGCTACCTCGAGGTGGACAACATCGACGCCGCCAAGCGGATGGTCGAGCAGCGCCTCGGCATCGCGCTCCTGCCCGCGACCTCGGTCACCGCCGAGATCGGTGCCGGCCGCCTCTTCCCCGTGGTCGTCGCCGACATGGCGCCGGTGCGCCGTCAGATCGTCGTCGCCCGGCGTCGCGACGCCGGTCCGCCGTCACCGATCGTCACCGGGTTCCTCCGCACCCTCGCGGCGCTGCGACCCGATCCGCACCGCGCGCACAGCATCATCGCCTAGGGCAAGCATCCTCGCCTGATCGGCACCCTGGCACTGCGCCGGGGGCGCGCGGTGGCCGAACGTTAGTCAACAGAGCGGGACGGGCGCGTTGCGGCAGATGTCCTCGACACGTCCCGCGAGGGATGCCACCTGGTCGCGGATCTCGGTGATGCGCTGAAGGATGAGCTGCGAGGAGTCGGTCGGAACCACGCCGTTCCGCGGGAGGGCCGCGATCTCGGAGTTGAGGTGGTCAACCGCGTCGCGCACCTCGCTGACCACCCTTGCGGCGCTGTCTGCGGCAGCAGCCGCAGCGTCCGCCTGCGCGCGCGCCTGCTCGACGTCGCCGCGCAGTCCGATGAGCTGGACGCCGAGAACGATGAGCAGCACCGCCACCACCGTGCCGACAAGGGGCATGGGAAACGATCGCATGACGTTCATCCTGCCATGGGCTCGAGGTACGCGGAGAGCTCGCCGAGGCCCCGTCATCCCTCTCCACGCGAGGCGCGCAGCTCGGCCATCGCAGCCCTCGCATCGTCGACCGAGCCCTCGTCCTCGATGGTCGTGATGTCGCCCGGGTCACGTCCGAGCACCACCGCCTTCAGGACCCGCCGCATGATCTTGCCGCTGCGGGTCTTCGGCAGGCTGTCGACGAAGCTGAGCTCGCCGACCACCGCGATGGGCCCCAGCTCGTCGCGGAGCGTGCGGAGCAGCTCGGCGCGCAGCTCGGTCGATGCCGCTGCACCGGCCTTGAGCACGATGAACGCGGCGATGACCTCGCCGCGCAGCTCGTTGGGACGCCCCGTGACGCCCGCCTCGGCCACCGCCGGATGGCGCAGGAACGCGGTCTCGACCTCGATCGTGCCGAGGCGATGTGCCGCGACCTTGATGATCTCGTCCGCGCGGCCCGCGAACCACGCGTAGCCGTCGTCGTCGATGTGCGCCGCATCGCCGACGTAGTAGACCGACTGCCCGGGGATGCGCTCCCAGTAGTCCGCGACGTAGCGCTCCGGCTCGCCCCAGAGGGTCGTGATCAGCCCGGGAAACGGGCGGCGGATGATCATGATCCCCTTCTCCCCATTGGGAACCGGGTCGCCCTCCGGCGTCACCACCGCCGCATCGATCCCCGGCAGCGGGACGCCGGCCGACCCCGGCTTGATGGGCAGCAGCTCGACGCCGTACGGGTTACCGAAGATCGGGCCGCCGGTCTCCGTCTGCCACATGTGGTCGATGACCGGGACGCGGCCGCCGAAGACGTGCTCGGCGAGCCACTCCAGCGCCGGCGGGTTGAGCACCTCGCCGGCGCTGAAGAAGCGCTCGACGCGCGACAGGTCGTGGCGTGCCGGCGGCTCGTCCCCGTGGCGCATGAGCGCGCGGATGGCGGTCGGGGAGCTGAAGACACCGGTGACGCGCTCCTCGGCCATGATCCGCCACGCGACATCCGTCTCCGGATGGTCGAGCGCGCCCTCGTAGGCGATGGTCGTGCAGCCGGCGATCAGGGGCGCGTGGACCATGTAGGCGTGGCCGACGATCCAGCCGATGTCCGAGGTGCACCACCAGACATCGTCGGGCACGAGACCGAAGACCCAGCGCGCCATGCTCGCGATATGGACCTGGTAGCCGCCGTGGCCATGGACCGCGAGCTTGGGACGTGCCGTCGTCCCGGAGGTGGCGAGGATGAATGCCGGATCCTCGGCGCGCATGACCTCGTACGCGCCGTCGCTCCCCGGCGCCCCGGCCAGGAGCTGATCCCAGGTTCGGTGCCGCCCGTCGAGCCGTGCCGTCCCGGGGCGGCGCTCGAGGATGACCACGTGCTCCACCGCCCTGTTGTCCGCCAGCGCGGCATCCATGATCGACGCCAGCTCGACAACCTTCCCCTTGCGATAGGTCACATCGGCGGTCAGCACGACATGGGAACCCGATGCCCTGATGCGGTCGCCGAGGGCACCGGCGCCGAAGCCGGCGAAGACGACGAGGTGGATCGCGCCGATGCGGGTTGTGGCCAGCATCGCGACGATCGACTCGACGCAGGTCGGCATGTAGATCGTCACCCGGTCGCCGCGCTGTACCCCAAGGCTCCGCAGTGCCGCCGCCACGCGCTGGACGTCGGCCAGGAGCTCGGCATACGTCCGCGTCTCGCGCCCACCGCGCTCGTTGCGGGCGACGAGTGCCAGGCGATCTCCCTGACCGGCGGCCACGTGGACATCGAGCGCGTTGTAGGCGAGGTTGGTCGTGCCGCCACCGAACCACCGGAACGTCGGTGGGTCCGGCCGCTCCAGCACGTGATCGGGCGGGTTGAACCAGGCGATCCCCCGCGCGGCGTCCGACCAGAACGTGTCCGGGTCGTCGAGTGCCCCCTGGAGCCAGGCGGCGATGCGCGGTGTCACTGCTCCGGTCATCGGCGAACGCGTGCCTCCGCTCGGGAACGGATGAGCCCCGGGCACGCACCGCGCGCAGCCCGGGGCTCCAGTGGACGTGGGGCGACGGATCAGCCCGCGAGCGCGCCGCCCGTGGCAGCCTTGTCCTTGGCCGCCGCATCGAGGTCGTCCTGGTGTCCGCCAACTTCGTCCCAGATGCGAACGTCCTTCGTTTCGTGGATCGCGATGCCGCCCACGATCACGGTCATGACCGCGATCACGATCGGGTACCACAGGCCGGCGAAGATGTGGCCGCCCGGGGTGATGTTGCCGAGCCATGCCAACCCGCCGCCGACGACCGCTGCGGCAGTGACGGCCGTCGCGATGAACGGGAGCCAGCCGCCGAACTCGCCATTGCCGATGTGATAGGGGAGTGAGAGCGACGTATAGCGGATCCTGGCGGGGAAGTATTCAACCAGGAACGCGGCGATCGGCCCGTACACCATCGTCACGAACAGGATCATGATGAACACCATCGCCGTCAGGCCCAGGATGTTCGGGTTCTGGGCGACCATGATCGCCTTGCCGGTGGCGTCGGTGCCCGGGATCGGGTTCGTGAACCCGTGCATCGCGTTGAAGATCGGGAAGTAGCTGACCGCCGCGATCAGGCAGCCGCCGAGGATGATCGGCTTGCGGCCGATCTGGTCGGAGAGCCACCCGAAGAAGACGAAGAACGGCGTCGCCAGCGCGATCGCGACGAGCATCACCGTGTAGGCATCGGTGAATTTGACTCCGAGCGAGGTCTGCATGAAGGACAGGGCGTAGAACTGGCCGGTGTACCAGACGACCGCCTGCCCGGCGGTCATGCCGAACAGCGCGAGCAGGATGAGGCGCCAGTTGCGGCGGTTGCCCAGGCTGTCACGCAGGGGGGCGGACGACGTCTTGCCCTGCTCCTTCGCTCGCGTGTACAGCGGTGTTTCCTGCAGCTTGAAGCGGATATACAGGGCGCCCACGACGAGGATCGCGGACAGGAGGAAGGGAATTCGCCACCCGATCGATGCGAACGTCTCGGGGCCGAGGGTCAGCCGGAAGATCAGGATGACCGCGAGCGCCAGGAAGAGCCCGATGGTGGCGGTCGTCTGGATCCATGACGTGTAGAGGCCGCGCTTGCGGTCCGGCGCATGCTCGGCGACGTAGATGGCCGCGCCCCCGTACTCACCGCCAAGGGCGAGGCCCTGCAGCATGCGGAGGGAGACGAGGATGATCGGGGCCAAGATGCCGATCTGCGCGTACCCGGGGAGCAGGCCAACCAGCACGGTCGCGCCGCCCATGATCGACACAGTGAGCAGGAAGGCGACCTTGCGCCCGGTCTTGTCGCCGATGCGGCCGAAGACGAGGGCACCGAACGGGCGAACCGCGAACCCGGCGCCGAACGTGGCCAGGGCGCTCAGGATCTGGGCCGTGGGATCACCGGGGAAGAAGACGGGCGCGAGAAAGGTGGCCAGGACGGCGTACAGGTAGAAGTCGTACCACTCGATCACCGTACCGATCGCTGAGGCACCGATGACGAACGGGATCGAGGTGTTGTACGTCCGGGCGGGGGTCGTGGCTGCCATGTTCGCAAACCTCAACGTGTTGAGAACGAAGGTGACGGTTCCGAAGCTCGGATTCGGTCGTCGCGCGGCCGGGGTCGGCCGGGCATTCATCTCATGCTTTCGGGCCTGCCTCTCTCCCCTCGGCAGCGGAGCCTTCATGGTGGCTACGACCGGCACGATACACCCGGCGTGCAAGTTCACCGCCCGATGGGCACGCGAACGCCACGCGGCCCGCGGGTAGAATCTTCCCCGGAGATCCCCCGGAAGATCACGAAACGCAGGAGACGTCCCGCATGAGCGACGAGCAGACCGCGACCCCGGACGCGATCGAGAACCTCCTCCGCGAGGAGCGCACGTTCGCTCCGTCGGCCGACTTCGTGGCGGAGGCGATCGCCGGCGACGCCGGCATCTACGAACGCACGGCAAGCGAGGAGGGCTTTCGCGCCTTCTGGACCGAGGAGGGGAACCGGCTCGACTGGATCGAGCCGTGGAGCGAGCTCTACACGTGGGACGCGCCGTATGCACAGTGGTTCATCGGCGGCAAGCTCAACGTCAGCGCGAACTGCCTGGACCGCCATGTGGCCAACGGGCTGGGCGACCGCGTCGCCTACTTCTGGGAGGGCGAGCCAGGCGACAGCCGCACGATCACCTACCGCGAGCTCCTCGACGAGGTGTGCCGCTTCACGAACGCCCTGCGGGCGCTGGGGGTGAGGAAGGGCGACCGGGTCGCGATCTACATGCCGATGATCCCCGAGCTGCCGGTCGCTATGCTCGCCTGCAGCCGCATCGGGGCGCCGCACAGCGTGGTGTTCGGCGGCTTTTCCGCAGATGCGCTGGCGGACCGCATCGAGGATGCGTCGTGCACCGTGGTCATCACCGCCGACGGCGGCTACCGCAAGGGTGCGGCAGTCGCGCTCAAGCACGCCGCCGACGAGGCGATCGGCCGGACGTCATCGGTCCAGCACTGTGTCGTCGTGCGCCGAACCGGGGCTGACGTCGCCTGGGACGAGGGACGCGACCACTGGTACCACGAGCTCATCGCCGAGCAGCCGGCGACCGCGGAGCCGGAGCCGATGGACGCCGAGGACCTCCTCTATCTGCTCTACACCTCCGGGACCACGGCCAAGCCGAAGGGGATCATGCACACCACCGGCGGCTACCTGGCCGGCGTGAGCGCCACCCATCGGCTCATCTTCGACCTGCACCCGGAGACCGATGTCTACTGGTGCATGGCCGACATCGGCTGGGTGACCGGGCACAGCTACATCGTCTACGGCCCGCTCGCGAACGCCACCACGAGCGTCATCTACGAGGGCGCCATCGACTTCCCGCAGAAGGACCGATGGGCGCAGATCGTGGCGAAGTACGACGCCACCATCCTCTACACCGCCCCGACCGCCATCCGCGCGCTCATGAAGTACGGCGCCGATGCCTTCGCCGCCGATGACCTGTCCTCGCTGCGCCTGCTCGGCTCCGTCGGCGAGCCGATCAACCCCGAGGCCTGGGCCTGGTACTGGACTGAGATCGGCGGCGGCCGCTGTCCGGTCGTCGACACGTGGTGGCAGACCGAGACGGGGATGATCATGATCACGCCGCTCCCCGGGATCACGACCCTCAAGCCGGGGTCGGCGACCTTCCCGTTTCCCGGCGTGAAGGCCGACGTCGTGGACGAGGCGGGCACATCGGTCCCGCTCGGGCGCGGGGGCTACCTCGTCATTGAGCGCCCCTGGCCCGCGATGCTGCGCGGCATCTACGGCGACCCGGAGCGCTACGAGCAGACGTACTGGTCGCGTTACCCCGGTCGCTACTTCCCCGGCGACGGGTGCAAGCGCGACGAGGAGGGCTACTACTGGCTGCTCGGCCGCGTCGACGACGTCATGAACGTCTCCGGGCACCGCATCTCCACCACCGAGATCGAGTCTGCGCTCGTCTCGCATCCGGCGGTCGCGGAGGCAGCCGTCGTGGGGCGCAGCGATCCGATCACCGGCCAGGCCATCTTCTGCTACGTCATCCTGCGCTTCGGCCACGAGCCGTCGGATGAGCTCGCCGCAGGCCTGCGCGAGCACGTGGCGGACGTGATCGGCAAGTTCGCGCGCCCCAAGCAGCTCATGTTCACGCCCGATCTGCCGAAGACGCGCTCCGGCAAGATCATGCGCCGCCTGCTGCGCGACATTGCCGAGCAGCGCAACCTCGGGGACGTCACCACGCTCGCCGACGCGAACGTCGTGCATACGATCCGCGAGCAGTCCGGGACGGGCGAGGAGTAGGCCCCGGGGAGCCTGCCGGGATGGCTGCCCCGCCGCTCCCGATCCGCGCGGCGCCGGAGATCGGCGCCGGCCGCGTCTGCCTGGTGGGTGCCGGCGAGTATCTGGCCGCGATGGAGCCGGTCGACCGCGAGCTGCTCGCCCTCACGCCCGCAGCAGGCGAGGGACGAGTCCCGCTCGTCGTGTGCCTCCCGACCGCAGCCGGGACCGAGGGCGAGCAGGTGGTGGCACGCTGGATGAGCGCCGGCATCGAGCATTTCCGGCACCTGGGCGCGGACGCGATGGCGCTTCGCGTCATCGACCGCGAGACGGCCAAGGAGCCGGAGCTCGCCGATGTCATCGGTGCCGCCGACCTCGTCTACCTGTCGGGCGGCAAGCCGCCGCACCTCATGGCGACCCTTCGCGACACGCCGGCGCGGGACGGCATCCTGCGCGTCCTCGAGCGTGGCGGGGTGGTCGCCGGCTGCAGCGCGGGCGCGATGATCATGGGCGCGCACGTCCCCTCGTTTCCGAACATGGCAAGCCGCCAGCCCGGCTTCGCGCTCGTCCCCGATGCCATCGTGCTGCCCCATTTCGATGAGTTCTTCGGCCGCTTCGGCCGCCTCGCCCAGCTCGGCGCGCCATCGAAGAGCTATCTCCTCGGCATCGACGGCATGACCGGCATGCTGGTCGGGACTGATGGGTGGCGCGTGCTCGGCGAGCGGCGCGTGGTGGTCGACGACGGCCGGCGGCGGGTCGAGCTGCGGACAGGATCGCGCGGCTAGAATCGGACCATGGCCATCCATCCCCGCCAGACGACCGAGGCCGCGGCGGAGTACCTCATGACGATCCGCTACATGCACGGCGAGGGGCAGCCGGTCATCGCGGCGCGCCTCGCCGAACGGCTCGGCGTCAGCGCGGCCACCGTGAGCGAGATGGTCACGCGACTGGTGCGGGAGGGCCTGCTCACCGTCGACGAGCCGACGCGTCAGCTGCGCCTGACCGATGATGGCCGCACCGCGGCCGAGCGCACGTTCCGGCGCCATGCGCTCGCGGAGTGGCTCCTCACCGAGGTCGTGGGGCTGGGCTGGGCGGAGGCGGACGAAGAGGCGCACCACCTCCAGCACGCCCTCTCGGAGCGGGTGACCGACAAGCTCGACGACCTGCTCGGCCGCCCGCCCACCTGCCCGCACGGCAACCCGATCCCGCGCGGCGGCGTGACCCCCGAGCGACCTGCCGGGATGCGGATGAGCGACGCTGTGGCAGGAAGCGAGGTCACGGTCCTGCGCGTCACCGAGGAGGCGGAGGAGGACGCGCGGCTGCTCACCTTCCTCCAGGAAAACGACCTGCGGCCGGGCATGGTGTTCGCGGTCACCGAGGTTGCCGACCACGTCGGCACCATGACCCTGCGCCCGGTCAGCGCAAGGGGCACGGACGTCACCATCGGGCTCACCGCCGCGGCCAAGCTGCGCGTGCTGGACGGCCGCGCCGAGGCGGCTCTCTTCCATCGCGTGCCGGAGCGGGCGCGGCTCGCCGCCGCACTCACGGGTGCCTGAGGCGATTTGCTACGATGCGCATCGCCCACCGGCCCATGAGCACAGCGGAGGATTTCCGATGACGCGTGATCGCGGCAAGCGCGGTCTCATCGCGGCGATCGCGACCGTGCTGTGGCTCGGCTTCATGTCGGTCGGGCTGGCGGTCATCAACATCGTGGCCCCCACGGTGCGCGGCTCGGGGCCCGATGGGGCGGCCGCCTTCGTCGGCCTCGTCGGCGGCGTCATCACCGTCGGCCTGATCATGTGGGCCGCCTCCGAATAGCCGGCGGAGCTCGGCGGGGGAGCCATCGTCATGACCGATCCATTTTCAGCGTCTCCCGGCCTGCGCCTGTGCCCGCCGACGATGGCCGACGTGGAGGCGGTCACCGCGCTCGTCAACTTCACCGACGAGCACGACTTCGGCGCTGCCGATCTCGAGGTCACCGGTCGATGCCGGCTCGACGCGGCTCTACGAATCGGTGGGGATGCATGTCGCCGAGTCGTACGACCAGGTCGAGCGTGAGCTCCGTCCCGGGCGCGACATCGCGGTGAGCGCGCTCGACGGCTGACTCGGTGAGCGCTCAGTCCTCGAGGTCGGTCATCACCCCTGGCACCGGCGGATGGAGGCGGTCAACGCCCGGGGCAGCGAGGCGGGCATAGAGGCCGGGCCGCCGGTCGGCGATCGTGTCCCACTCGTGCTCGCCTGGGCGGCGACGGACATGCGTCTGGCGCGCGCGGTCCACGTCCACCTCGCCGACGAGGAGCTCCTCGTCGGTGTCCGACGCGACCGCGAGCGGCTCGCCGTCGGGGTCGACGAGGACCGAGCGGCCCATGAACGTCGTCCCGCGCTCTGTCCCGACCCGATCCGCGGCCAGGACGTAACAGTGGTTCTCGGCGGCCCGCGCCGGCGCGAAGAGGTTCGGGTGGAACGCCACCCCGATCGGCCAGTTCGTCGGCAGGCAGATGAGATCGGCCCCGTCGAGGGCGCAGATGCGCGCCGCCTCCGGGAAGCGGAGGTCGTAGCAGATGAGGATGCCGATACGCAGCCCCTCGACCTCCACCACCATGGGCGGCTCCGGGCCGGGCGTCGTGAAGCGGTCGACGCCGAGGAAGGGGAGGTGCATCTTCCGGTACGTGAGATGCCGGCCATCCGGCGTGGCGAGGATGGCCGCGTTGAAGACGGCATCGCCCTCCGCCTCGAGCGTGCCGACGATGATGGTCAGCCGATGCGCGGCCGCCAGGCGGCGCACGTGGGCGCCCGCGATGGCGGTGGCGCGACGGGCGACGGGTCGCGCCTCGTCGAGCGAGGAGAAGGCGTAGCCGGTGACGGCGGCCTCGGGGAGGACCGCCAGGCGCGCTCCGGCGGCGGCCGCATCGCTCGCCGCGCGTTCGATGCGCTCGAGATTGCCCTCCACCTCGCCGATCTGCGGATCGATCTGGCAGGCCGCCACCCGGATCGTCATGGCGGCGATGGTACTCGCGTCGCCGGTGGGCGAGGCGAGGCCGCTGCGCCGTGCGCCGGATCGGCCGGCCCGGGGCTTGCCGGGTCGTGCTTGGTAGACTCGGGCGGTGGCAGCGCGCGCGGGTTGGCTGACGCCGGCCGTCTTCCTCACCCTGGGCCTCATCTGGGGCTCGTCGTTCCTGTGGATCAAGATCGCGCTGCGCGAGATCGGGCCGGCGACTCTCGTCGCGGAGCGGATGACGCTCGGTGCGATCGGGATGGTCGGCTACCTTGCGCTCATCCGACAGCGCCTGCCGCGAACGGCGCGTGAGCTGGCGCCGCTCGCCGTCGTCGGCCTCATCAACGCCGGCCTGCCGATCTTCCTCATCAGCTGGGGCGAGGTCCACGTGGACTCCGGCACCGCCGCGGTCCTGAACTCGCTCGTCCCGCTGTTCAGCCTGCTCATCGCCGGAGTCTGGCTGCGCACCGAGCCGGTGACGGCGCTCCGCGTCACCGGCCTGATCCTCGGCTTCGGTGGCGCCGCGATCCTCGCCAGCCGCGAGCTGTCACTCACCGGGGATCCGCTGGGCCTCGTCGGCGCGGTCGCGGTCGTGCTGGCGGCAGGCTCCTACGCGCTGGGCGCGAGCTACGCGCGGCATCGGATCACGACCACCCATCGGTATGTCGTCGCCGGCGGGACGCTGGTCTTCGCCGCGATCTACCTGTGGGTGCTCGCCCTCATCAGCGAGTGGCCGATCGGCGTGCCGGTGCGCGTGGATGGGATCGTCGCCGTGCTGTGGCTCGGCCTCCTCGGCAGCTTCGTGGCCTACCTGTGCTACTTCTTCCTCATCGAGCACCTTGGCGCGACTCTGGCGAGCATGGTCACCTATCTCTTCCCGGTCGTGGGCGTGGCCCTGGGGACGACCTTCCTGAACGAGGCATTCGACATTCGGATGGCGATCGGCACCGTGCTCGTGCTGCTCGGGATCGGGGTGGTCAGCCTTCGCTATGATCCGCGCGTGAGCCGCGAACCTCGTGGGGCCGGCGAGTGAGTGACGCCGGCGACCGCGAACCGCGGCCGGATGACGAGCAGCCGGCCGAAACCGATTGGCCGGCGGCCGATATGACTCCCCGCTCGCCCGACCCCGACCCACCGTCCGCCGATGACGACTGGGCATGGCCACGTCGCGACCTGCCTCGGGAAGAGGAGGCGGAAGACTGGCGCCCCGCGGAGCCGTGGCGCGACAACCCCTCCTGGAACGACACCCCCAGCGACGCCCCGTTGAACCGCGATCCCGAGCCATTCTGGGTACGCGAGCCGGAGCTGCCGGAACCGCATTCGGCACCGTCCTGGGAGCGCGAGCCGGAGCCGCCGAAACCGGTAGCGGCGCCGTTGTGGGAACCCGAGCCGGAACCAGACCCTGAGCCAGAGCCCGAACCTGAGCCCGAACCAGAACCTGAGCCCGAACCAGAACCGGAGCATGCGCCTGCGCCTGCGCCCGAGCCGGAACCGGAACCACCGCCGGAGCCCGAGCCGGAACCGGAACCCGAACCCGAACCGGAACCAGAACCCGAGCCCAAACTGGAACCAGCGCCCGAACCGGAAGCCGAGCCAGAGCCGGAGGGCGCGCCGGAGCCGGTTGCGGAACCAGCGCCCGAGGCTCCGGTAGAGCCTGAGTCCGCGGCACCACCGACACTGGCGGTAGCTGGCGAGCCCGCGCCCGAAACTGCCGCTGAACCCGAGCCCACGCCACATGAGCCGGTGGCCCCGGAAGAGGCACCGCCCAAGCGGCCCACGTGGGAGGCGGACGTCGAATCGAAGCCGGGCTTCGCTGAACCAGCACCGGAAGCAGCAGCCGCCCATCCGACAGCGGCGCCCGCCCCGTCTCCGGTGGTCGTGCCGCCCGTCCCCGTGGAGGTAGAGGCCGCCACCCAGGCTCCCTGGTCAGCGCCGGTGGAGGACATGCCGGCAATCGAGGGTGGCCACCCGCGGATGACCTGGGATCGGCGCCGGATGGGAGAGCGCCGCAGGCCGACGACCTCGGAGCAGGCCGTGCCGTGGCTCATCGGGATCGTCCTGGCGATGGCCGGCATCGTGCTCGTCCTCCTTGCCCTCATCTACACCTCCGAGAACGGGCACCTTACGACGGTAAGCGGGTCGCCGTCGGCGGGGTCGTCGATCGTCGTCGTGCCGAGTGAAGGCAGTGGCGCGGCGGCGGCATCCGCCTCGCCGACCGACGGCGCGAGCACGACGGCCAGTCCATCGGCCCTCGGGCCGACGTACGGCGCCCTGGAGATGATCTACCTCAGCCGCACCATCGCCTCGGCGCCGATCTACGTGTTCCGCCGTGACTTCAGCGTCACCCAGGAGGCAGAGACCCTCGCCCGGGCCGACCAGGGCGTCGAGCAATTTGCCTGGGCGCCCGACGGCCGCATCGGCGCGGGGCTCATCTCCGGCCGCGTCCTGGCGCTCCAGCCCGGACACGCTGCCCGCGCGCTCGGAGACGGCATGGTCGACATCTCGTTCAGCACCGACTCGCGGACCGTGTACGCGGTCCGTGTCACCCGCAATGGCGCGAACGACAAGGCCGACGTCGTCGCGGTCGAGTGGGCAACCGGAGCCCAGCGCACCGTCGGGTCGGTGACCTATCCACATCCCCAGGTAGTGGCCGACCCGGCCCTGAAGGAGGCGCAGTTCATCGACGATGGCGGGCTGGTGCGGCTCTACCCGACGGTCGACAACCGCCTCGTGCTCTGGATCCTCGGCGCGCCGTCGACCTACCTGGTAAGCGCCGCTGGCGGCTCGCTGGCGCCGATCGCCGGCCTGCCGAAGCTGGTCTCGCCGGACGACCAGTGGACGGTGCAGGTCAAGGAGTCCAAGGGCACGACGACGCTGACGCTCGCCGACCGCGCCGGAAGCGCGCGTGCCGCGACGAGCATCACCGGCCTCGTCAGCCACATTCGTTGGGCGCCGAACGGCTCGGAGGTCGCGTTCACGCTCGGGCATACCGGCCAGAACGGTGGCGTTGTCCAGAATCTCTACGTCTGGGACCTCGTCGACGCCAAGGCGCCGATCGAGATCACGAGCAACGGCGCCTCCTTCGGCGCCGAATGGCGTGGTGCCGCGGTAAGGTGGGTCAGTGAGCCCGCGTCCTGAGATCGTCAATCCCATCGGCGTCGAGCTCGATGAGACCGCGCGCCGCATGCGGATCCGATGGGATGACGGCCACCTCGGCGAGTGGGGCTGGACCGAGCTCCGACGCGCGTGTCCGTGCGCCCTGTGCGCCGGCGAGGGCAGCATGCCCGGCCTCGTATCGCTCGAGACGGCATTCACCGCACCCCAGGTGACGCTCGAGCGGGTGAAATGGATCGGGCGCTATGCCCTCGCCCCGATCTGGGCCGATGGCCACGACACCGGGCTCTTCACGTACCTGCGGCTGCGCGAGCTCTGCGCCTGCCCGGAGCACGGCGCCGCATGACGACGCGGTTCCGCGAGCCGTTCACGCTCGCGCTCGGCGGGGGCGGGGCGCGCGGCTGGGCGCACATCGGCGTGGCGCGCGCCCTCGAATCGGCCGCGCTGCGCCCGGCATCGATCGTGGGCACCAGCATGGGCGCCGTCGTCGGGGCCGGCCTCGCCGCCGGGTACCCGACCTCCCGCATCGAGGAGGTCGCGCGCCGCGTGCCGGTCTATCGGCTCATCGGCCGCCGGGGGCGCTACGCGCTCTTCGACAGCCGGCCGGTGCTCGAGGTGATGGGCCGCGAGCTCGGCAATCCGCGGATCGAGGAGCTCGGGCTGCCGTTCGCGATCACGACCTTCGACCTCGTGACCGGCTCGACGATCGCGATTCGCGAGGGCGATCTCGTCGACGCGCTGGCGCGCAGCATCGCGGTGCCGCTCTTCTTCCCGCCGACGCACGACGACGACGGCGTGTGGTGCGACGCCGGACCGTGGGAGGCGGTGCCGATCAGCGTGGCCCGCGATCTGTGGCCCGGGCGGCCGGTGATGGGCGTGCGGGTGGACGCCCCGAAGCCATCGCTGCTGGGCAGTCCACTCGGCTCGCGCGTGCTGCGCGCCGTGGCGGGGCGCCTCGGCGAGGCGGGCGAGGCGCTCACCGCGCGGCGGTACGTCGCGCTCCTCGCGGCGCGCTGGGCGGACCCGGTCCACGAGGAGCCGGCCGACCTCCTCATCGAGCCGAAGCTCGGCATGACGAGCGCGTGGCAGTTCAGCCGCGTCGGACCGATGGTGGAGCGCGGCGAGCGCGACGCCCGGGCCGCGCTGCGGGAGGCATCGGTCCATGGCTGATGGTGGTGGGCTCCTCCTCGTCCATGCCCATCCCGACGACGAGGCGATGGGCACCGGCGGCCTGATCGCCACGACCGTCGATGCCGGGCGACGGGTCGATCTCGTCACCTGCACCGATGGCGCCGAGGGCGAGATCCACGACCCGACCCTCGACCACGACGAGGCCCGCCCCCGGCTGGCGGCGATCCGGCGCGAGGAGCTCGCCTGCTCGCTCGACGCCCTCGGCGCGGGGCGCGTGAACCTGCACCTGCTCGGCTACCGCGACTCCGGGATGATGGGCACCGAGGCCAACGAGCACCCCGACTCGTTCTGGAAGTCCGACCTCGACGAGGCGATCGGGCGCGTGGTGCGCATCGTTCGTGAGGTGCGGCCGGCGGTGATGGTCGGCTACGACAGCAAAGGCGGGTACGGGCACCCCGATCACATCAATGCACACCGCGTGGCGGTGGGGGCGTTCGAGGCGGCCGCTGACGGGTCGCGCTACCCGGAGGCCGGGTCCCCCCACGAGGTCGCGAAGCTCTACGAGACCGCGTTCGCCCGCGAGGCCCGGTTCCGCCTCATGACGGCCATGAAGGAGCGTGGCATCACGCTGCCATGGGACTTCGACGAGGCCATCGAGCAGTACGCCGCCGACGAGCTCAACCCGTCCAATGCCGCCCCGGTTCAGCAGGCTGGGGAGCAGCTCGCGGCGGGGGAGGAGGTTACGGGGTTCGGCACCTCGGAGGCGGACATCTCGACGACCGTCGACGTCTCGGCGGTCGCCGGTCGGAAACGCGCCTGCATGGCCTGCCACCGCACCCAGGCCCAGGATCTGGGCTGGCTGCTGGCCCTGCCCGACGATCTCGCTGCCGGCGCGCTCAGCCCCGAGACGTTCGTGCTCCGTCGCTGGCCCGGCCACGAGCCGATCGACCCTGGCTTGCGCGAGACGCGCGTCTTCGCGGGGCTGTAGCGTGCGTGGGGGAGTTCCTAGCGCCGGTAGGCCGGCGGGCCCTGTCAGCCGTATGTCGTGACAGTGTGCGTCACATGCTGCGCGTGACAGCGTGCGTCAGCCGTATGTCGTGACAGTGTGCGTCACATGCTGCACGTGACAGCGTGCGTCACGAGGGAAGCCCGACAGCAGGAAGAGGCCGCCTGGACGCTCGCATCCCGAGTCCACCGGCGTATGCTCGGAGACCCATGGAGGAGATGACTGACTGATGTCCGGCCGCTCCATCGGGCTGTCGCCCGAGCTCCACGATTACCTCATGCGCGTCGGGGTGCGCGAGCCGGCCGTCCTCGAGGGCCTGCGGACCGATACCGCCTCGCATCCCCAGGCGCAGATGCAGATCGCGCCCGAGGAAGGTGCCCTGCTCGCGCTCCTCGCGCGTCTCACCGGCGCGCGGCGCATCCTGGAGATCGGCACCTTCACCGGTTACAGCAGCACGGCGATGGCGCTGGCGCTGCCGCCGGGTGGCGCGGTGGTGTGCTGCGACATCAGCGAAGAGTTCACCGCTCGGGCGCGGCAGGCGTGGCGCGACGCCGGGGTCGACGAGCGCGTCGAGCTGCGCATCGGTCCGGCCGTGGAGACCCTCGAGGGGCTGCTCGCCGAAGGCGTGCCGTTCGACATGGCCTTCATCGACGCCGACAAGCCGAACTACGGCGCCTACTACGAGGCCTGCGTGGCCCTCGTGCGGCCTGGCGGCCTGATCTGCATCGACAACGTCCTGTGGTCGGGACGGGTGGCCGACGCGGCCGACACCGATGCCTCGACCAAGGCGATCCGGGCCATTAACGCGCGGATCGCGTCCGACGAGCGGGTCGATGTCGCGATGGTGCCGATCGCCGACGGCCTGACCCTGGCCCGCGTCCGCTGACCGACCGCGCCGTCTGGCCCCCTCGCGGTGCGGCCGCTCGTGGTGTGGCCCATCCTCGCCGACGCTGCGGATCGATGGGGGCACGCCGCTCTACGTCACCGACCTCGATGGCCCGCGACGCCTGAGTTCAGTCCTGGGCGTCGCGCTCGCGGAAGCCGTGGCCACCCATCACCCGCCAACCGATCCCGTCGTGCTGGAGGTGGTAGACCGCCGGCGTCGGCATCGCGAGGTGGAAGTCGAGGTCGACGCCGTCCTCGAGCGTGGCGAGCAGCAGGCTGATGAGGTTGCCGTGGCTGCCGACGAGTACCGTGCCACCCGCGGCGTGGCGGCTGCGCAGGAGGTCGAGCTGCGCACGGACGCGCTGCTGTGCCTCGCGGCTCGACTCCGCCCCCGGCAGTCGGTAGTCCGGGTCGCTCCACGAGCGCGAGAGCTGGTCGTGCCAGTCGTCGCGCGGCTCGTGGCTCTGGCGACGCTCCCGCAGGTCGGGGAGCAGCTGGACCTGCATCATCCGACGCCGCGCGGTGGGCTCGACGGTCGCCACTGCCCGCGCGTACGGGGAGGAGTAGACCGCGTGGAGCTGGAACGCCTCGAGCTCATGTGCGAGCTCCTCGGCGGCCCGCTGCCCGTCCTCGGTGAGCGGCCGATCATCGTCACGCTCCTCCCAGCCGGCGCTGCCCGGTGGCACCGGCTCGGCGTGGCGGACGAGGATCACGTTGAGATGCGGGAGGCGCTGCTGCATCGGTCGCTGAGTCTAGCGGGGCGCGCTCAGGCCGGGGTCACCTCGCCGGATTTCTCGCCGACCGACGGTCCCGTGCCGCGTCCCTCGAACCGCATCCGCAGGTCGCGCTTCGTGACCTTGCCGAGCGGGTTGCGCGGCAGCGCGTCGAGCACGAGCAGCTCCTTGGGCATCTTGTAGGCTGCGATCTGCTGCTCACCGAGCCAGCGCCGGAGCTCGCCGATGGTGAGTGCCGCATCCGGTTTGAGGACGCATGCCACGCAGATCCGCTGCTCACCCTCCATGCGCCGATCCTCGACGCCCACGACCGCCACCTCGGCGACCGCGGGGTGGCGCGAGATGAGCGCCTCGAGCTCCTCGGGGGCCACCTTCATGCCGCCGCGGATGATGAGGTCGCGCGCGCGACCGATGAACCGCAGCCGGTCTTCGCGCTCGCCGGCGATCTCGAACAGGTCGCCCGTTTGATAGAAGCCGTCGGCGTCGATGGCGCGGGCCGTCATCTCGGGGCGCCGCCAGTAGCCGGGGAAGCGGGTCGGGCCGCGAAAGACGAGCTCGGCGGCGACATCGGGCTCCGTCACCTCGTCGCCTGAGAGCGGGTCGATGAGCCTGGTCTCCGTGCCGCGCGCCGCGCGGTTGCCCCACGCCTCGCCATCGGTCCCCGGCGCGCCGAAGCGCGGGAAGTAGCGGGCGCGCTCCGCCGGATCGGGCACGGTCGCCGGATCCCCCACCAGCGCGGTGCCCTCGTTCGAGCCGAAGAAGTTCGTGACATCGATCCCGAAGCGCTCCTTCCAGCCGACGACCATCGCCGCCGACAGCGGCGCCGACCCGGAGCCGATCACGCGCATCGAGGAGAAGTCGCCCGCGGCGAGGAGCTGCTCGTTGGCCAGCAGCATCGTCAGCAGGATCGGCGGGGCGACGGTGTAGCTGGCGCGTTCGCGGCCGATCTGCCCGAGGAAGACCGGAAGCGCCATCGGGTGATGCATGACGAGCGTGCCGGCGACCTGCAGCCAGGGGACGAACATGCCACCGATGCCCGACATGTTGACCATCGGGAACGGGTTGAGCAGGATGTCGCCGTCCCGCAGCCGCGCGCCGTCGGTCGTCCCGTAGCCGATGCTGATCCAGTGGTTGTGGCTGCGCGGCACGCCCTTTGGCTCGGCCTCGGTGCCGCTGGTCCAGCAGATGGTGAAGATGTCGTTCGCGGTCCAGCTCGGCTCAGGCAACGAGCCACCCGTTCCGGCGAGGATCGCGTCGAGCTCGGAGCCGATCGTGATGATCGGCACGTCGGGCGCCGTCTCGCGGACCATCACGGTGTGATCGAAGCCGTGGACGCTGGTGGTCGTGATGAACGCCTTCGGCTCGGTGAGGCCCATCGTGTGCCGCAGCTCGTGTTGGCGGTACTGGACTGGCAACGGTGAGACGATGGCCCCGATGCGGCCCGCGGCCAGGTAGCTGAGCGCGAGCTCGACCACGTTCGGGAGCTGGACCATGACGACGTCGCCGGGACCGATGCCGCGGCGCAGGAGCTCGGCGCCCAGCGCATCGGCGGCCGCGGCCGCCTCCGCGTAGGTGAGGCGCTTCGGCTCGCCGACCGTCAGCTCGGCGCGGTTGGGCGGATCGACGAGCGCCAGCCGCGTCGGGTGGGTGGCCGCGTTGCCCCGGAACAGGTCGTCGAGCGTGTCGGTGCCCCACCAGCCGGCATCGGTGTAGGCGCGGATCGTCTCGGGAGCGTCGAGGATCATCGTGCTGCTCTGAGTCTCCTATCGGTCCCTGGGGAACCAGGGGATGAAGGCCGACGTGCGGCGCATGTATGCCTCGTACCCGGTGCGCCGCTGCGCGATCGTGCGTTCGAGCATGCCCACTCCTGATACGCGGACGATGAGGAAGCTCATCACCAGCGGTGAGAAGATCGACCACCAGCCGCCCGCCGCGAGGGCGAGCAGCCAGTACGCCCACCACTGGGTGGCGTCGCCGAAGTAGTTGGGGTGCCGAGTCAGCGACCAGAGCCCCGACTGCATGGTGTGGCCCTTGTTCGCGGGGTTGCGGATGAAGGCGCTGAGCTGGGTGTCGCCAACCGCCTCGAAGGTGAAGCCGATGCCCCACACGACGATGGCGACCGCGTCGAGCCAGCTCCACCCCTGCGGCCCGCCGCTCATCACCGCGTACAGCGGCACCCCGATCACCCAGGCCAGGAGCGCCTGGAGGACGAAGACGCGCGGCAGGCTCTGCCACCACCACGCGGCGCCGACCTTGCGGCGCATGACGGTGTACCGATGGTCCTCGAGCGCGCCGGCATTCCGCCCCGCGATGTGGGTCGCCAGGCGCGTGGACCACACCGCGACCAGCACGAGCAGCACGATCTCGCGACCGATGAAGCCGCGGTCCGGCGTCAGCGCGTAGACGATCGCCTGGAGGAGGAAGAAGGGACCCCAGAAGATGTCGACCACGCTCGTGTCGTTGGCGCGGATGCTGACCAGCCAGACGAGTATGGCCGCCACGAGGAGTGCGCCGAGCCCCGCGGCGAGCGGCTCGAGATGCTCGGTCACGGACGGGGTACGGGCTGGGCGGCGCCGTGCATCACGCGGGCAGTATGCCCGAGCCGGTCGTGACGCCTCTTGACACGCGCGCTGGACGCGCACGAGGATGATGGTCCCGCTTCGATCACGCTAGCTCCGATTCGTACCCGCGCACCATCGTCCTCATCGGCGCGCGTTCGAGGCAGGTGACTCCACGTCCCGCATGAAGCGGAGCGCGCAGCTCGGTCTCTCGCTCGATTTGCCAGTCAGGTGAGGCTGGTCGGGATCTCATCGACGGCGACGGTTCGCCGCTCGACGTGGGACCGGGTGGCGGCGACGGCGATCCGCATCGCCTCCACGCCGTCGCGGGCATTCGACGCCGGCGCGCGCTCGCCACGCGCGGCGGCCAGGAACGCGGTGAGCTCCGCCCGGTAGGCCACGGTGAAACGCTCGAGGTAGCCCGACCAGGCGGCGGCGCGGCCCGCGGCATCCGGCCAGTCGAGATGCGTGGCCGGGGTCCGCGGCGAGAGCCCCGCCGTCGCGGCCACGCCATCGGCGAGGACCTCGGCTCGGATGTCGTAGCCGCCGGGGTGCAGCCAGCTCGCCGAGAGGACCGCGAGTGCGCCGCCGGAGAGGCGCATGGTGACGATCGCGCTCTCGATGCCGCGCGGGTCAGCGGGCCGCGCCTGGTCGCGGCGGCTCGCCTCCACCGCCACGGTCGCGACCTCCTGGCCGGTGACCCAGCGCACCACGTCGAAATCGTGGATCGACGAGTCGCGGAAGATCGGCGCCACCTCGGAGCGCGGCCACCCATCGAGGGCCGGCGGCTCGAAGCGCGGATCGAAGGCGGTGAGGCGCACGAGATGGATGCGGTGTCCGGCGACCGCCTCGCGCAGGGCGACGAAGCCGGGGTCGTGGCGCCGCTGGAAGCCGAGCTCGACGTGCGTGCCCGCCGTCGCGCGCTCGGCGAGTGCGATCGAGGAGGCGAGCGCATCGGTCAGCGGCTTCTCGCACAGGACGTGGATGCCGCGTGCGAGCGCCTCCTCGACCGCGGCGGCGTGGTATTCGGGCGGCGTGGCGACGATGACCGCCTCGGCCCGCTCCATCGCCTTCTCGAGACCGATGGCGCTGCCGCCCACCCGCTCCGCGACCATCGCCGCCCGGGCCGTGTCCACGTCGACGACGAGCAGCTCGACGTCGGGCATGGCGCCCAGCAGCTCGGCGTGCAGCGCCCCCATGCTGCCCGCACCGATGACCGCGACCCTCATCGGTCCAGCCGTGCGATGCCCGTCCGCAGCGCCTCCATCCCGATGCGCGCCGCGTCGACCGGTGGCAGCCACGAGGAGTCCTGCTCGACCATCAGCCAGCCCGGGTAGTCGCGGGCGCCCAGCGCGACCAGCACGCCGCCGAGGTCGAGCATCCCGTTGCCGGGCTCGGTGAAGATCCGCTCGCGTACCGCGCCCATGAAGCCGTCGATCTCGCCGGCCCGCAGCCGTGCCAGGACGGCCGGGTCAACGTCCTTGACGTGGACGTGGGTGACGAGCTCGCCGTAGTCGCGAAGCGCCGTCACCGGGTCGCCACCGCCGACGATGAAGTGCCCGACGTCGAGGCAGATCCCGGCACCCGTGCCGGCGAGGCGGCCCGCCAGCGCGTCGACCTCGTCGGGCGCCTCGATGAAGGTGGCGGTGTGCGGGTGGAACGTGACCTTCACCCCGTCCGGGGCGGTCGTGGCCAGCTCGCCGAGGAGCGCCGCGAGATCGTCGAAGGCGGTGGCCGGCCAGCGTGGCGCGCCCTCCGCCACGCGGCCGCTCCAGCGATCCCGCTCGCCGCCGCCGTCGAGGGCCACGTTGAGCACCTCGCCGTGCGCGGCGATCAGGCGCCCGAGGTCCCGCCGCGCGATGTCGCCGGCGCCGGGCGCGAGGCCGTCGGCATCGGAGTCGATCGCCGAGTAGAGCTCCGCGAAGCGCAGGCCGCGGCGGCGCAACTCGCCGCGGAGCGGCTCGCCCTCCGGGAAGCCGCGGCCGTGCTGCGTGCCCTGGTAGCCGAGCGCCACGTACGCGTCGAGGATCTCCGCGTACGGCACCGCGGGGCCGAGGTCGGGCAGGTCGACGTTGTTCCAGACGATCGGGACGCAGCCGATCGGCGCGCCGGCGAGGCTCATCGCACCTGCTCCTCCAACCGGCCGCGCAGCTGCTCCTCGTGCGCCGGGCGGCCCTCAGGGACCGGCACGTCCCACCAACCGGTCTTGTCAGGTCCGGCCACGGCCAGCTCGCGATCCACGCGCACGTGGACGAGCGACGGCCCGCCGGATGCCAGGCCGCGTTCGACGGCGGGCCGCACGTCGGCAGCCACATCGGCGAACTCAGCGTGGATGCCAAAGGCGCGACCGATGGCCGCGAAGTCCGGCGAGTACGGACTGCCATCGCGGAGGAAGTCGGTCGCCGCGGTGCGTCCGAAGTGCGCCTGCTGGCCGCCCTTGATGCTGATCCACCCCGAGTTGTCGAGCACCACCGTGCAGACCGGCGTGCCGAGCATCGCCGCGCTGGCGAGCTCCTGCATGGTCTGCAGAAAATCGCCATCGCCGCAGATCGCCAGCACCTGCGCATCGGGCCGCGCGAGCTGAGCGCCGATCGCGGCGGGGAGCGTGAAGCCCATGGTCGAGAAGCCGCCCGAGGTGATGTGCGTTCGCGGCTGCCGCGTCACCCAGCGCTGCTTCACCATCCCCTGCGGCAGCCCGGCGCCGGTCACGACGATCGCGTCGTCCCGGGTCGCCGCCTGCACCTCGCGCACGGCGCGCGCCATGGTCATCGGTGCGGCCTCGGAGCCCGATTTGACCTCCACCTGCTCCTCCCACGCCGTCCGCAGCTTCGCGATCTCCTCCCCGTGGACCGATGCGGGCGCGCCGCGCCCGAGCGCGGCAACGAGGTCCGCGAGCCCGCTGCGTGCGTCGCCGACGAGCGGCACCGTGGCCGGGTACGTCTTCCCGATCTCGCGCGGGTCGATCTCGAGCTGGATGAGCTGCGTCGGCGGAATCGCGAACGTCACGCCGGCCCGCCACGACGAGGCGGACCAGTCGACGAAGCGGCAGCCGACCGAGAGGATCACGTCCGCGGACGCGGCCAGCGCGTTGCCGATCGTCGAGCCGGTGTCGCCGATCGTCTGCCCGGCCAGCGGATGGGTCTCGTCGATCGCCCCCTTGCCGTTCCAGGTCGTGACCACCGGCGCGCCGAGCCGCTCGGCGAGGGCGCGCAGCTCCGGCGTGGCATCAGCCGAGATCACCCCGCCGCCGGCGATGATGACCGGCCGCTTCGCGGTGGTCAGCAGCCGCGCGGCGCGCTCGACGAGGTCGGCGTCGGGTCGCGGGCGGCCCCCTGGCGGCACCTCGCGGAGCGTGACCTCGGCCGCATCGGCCTGCACGTCCATCGGCACGTCCAGCAGCACCGGTCCCGGTCGGCCGCTGCGCATGGCGTGCCAGGCGCGGTCGAGGACGAACGGCAGCTCGTCGACCCGCGACGGCTGCCACCACTCCTTGACGACCGGCTCGAAGATGCGCGGGTTGTCGGCCACGTGGCGGCGCTCGAGCTCCTGGAGCAGGCCGCGGCCGCGCAGGTAGGTGTGCGGCGAGCCGGTGAACAGCGCCACCGCGGTCGAGTCGACGTACGCCGTCGCCATCCCGATCACCGTGTTCGTCGCGCCCGGACCGATGCTCGTGAACGCCACCATCGGCTCACCGCTGGCGCGGTAGTACCCGTCGGCGAGGTGCACGGCCGATTGCTCGTGCATGACCTGCACGGTGCGGATCGCGTCGGCGCGGTCGAGGAGCGCGTCGGTGAGCGTCCAGCAGCCGTGGCCCGGGATGCCGGCGGCGAAGCGGACGCCCTGGCGAACCAGGTGCTCCACGACGACCTGGGCGCCCGTCAGGCGCTGGGGTGGCATGGCTCGATTCTATCGGCCGCCACCTGGTGCGATCATTGGTCCATGCCGCCGCTCCTTGCCGACACCCCGCTCGGCCGCACCGTCGCCGGGTTCGCCACCGACATCTGGAACGACAGCTGCAACGTCGACGAGCTCGCGTACGCCGTCTCGTTCGGCGCCGTGGGTGCCACCGCGAACCCGACCATCGTGGTCGACAACTGGCGCAAGGATCCGGCGCGGCAGGCGGATCGCGTCCGAGCCCTCGTCGCCGACCACGCAACCTGGTCCGAGCGCGAGCTGGCGTGGGAGATCGTGGCCGAGATGAGCGTGGCCGCGGCGCCGCTCCTGCTCCCGGCCTTCGAGGCCTCGGGCGGCCGCGCCGGTCGGCTCTCGATGCAGACCGATCCCACCCTCTACCGCGACGCGGCCGCCATGGTCGCCCAGGCCGAGGGCTTCATGGCCCTCGCACCGAACATCATCGTGAAGTTTCCCACCACCACCGCCGGCGTGGCCGCGATGGAGGAGGCGACCGCGCGCGGGATCAGCGTCAACGCCACGGTGAGCTTCTCCGTCCCGCAGGCGATAGCGGCGGCCGAGGCGGTGGAGCGCGGCCTGGCCCGGCGCACCGCCGCCGGCGCATCGGTCGACGAGATGGGGCCGGTGATCACGATCATGATGGGCCGCCTCGAGGACTGGCTGCGCGAGGTGGGGGAGCGCGACGGCGTGATCTACGACCCCGACGCGCTGCCGTGGGCCGGCGTGGCGGTCTTCAAGCGCGCCGTGGCCGAGTGGCAGTCGCGTGGTCTCCAGGCGCGCCTCCTCGGCGCTGCGATCCGGCACCACTACCACTGGTCGGAGCTCATAGGCGGGGACGTGGTCATCACCCTGCCCGCCGCGTGGCAGCGACGCTTCAACGCCTCGTCGGTCGCGGTCCGGTCGCGGATCGACGTCCCGGTGGATCCGCGCCACGTCCGCGCGCTATGCGACGCGTTTCCGGATTTCCGGCGCGCGTACAGCCCGGATGGCCTGGCGATCGACGAGTTCGCGGCCTGGGGACCCAGCGTAAAGACGCTGCGCGCGTTCATCGCCTCCTACCACGAGCTGCTCCACCTCGTCGCTGAGGCGCTCCTGGCGTGACCATTCCGGAAGTGCGCCTCGCACCCGGCATGCCGGTCACGCCCGAGCGTGCCGGCTGGCGCTACCTCTCGTTCCGGGTCGAGACGCTCGCCGGCCCCGCGATCCTTGGGGCCGCGGAGCGCGAGACGGCGCTCGTGATCCTCTCCGGAGGCGGGTTGCGGATCGGCGAGCGGGAGGTGCCCGGTCGGACATCGGTCTGGGAGCGGCGCGCGTCGGCCGCCTACCTGCCGGCAGGGTGTCGGGTCGAGGTCGCGCCGCTCGGCCCATCGGTCGAGCTCGCGATCGCGGAGGCCACGGCGGAGCCGATCGGCAACGAGCCCGTGCTCATCGGTCCGAAGGAAGTGACGGTCGAGGTCCGTGGTGCCGGCAACGCCACGCGCGAGGTGCATCACATCATCACCCCGCATTTCCCCGCCCACCGGCTCGAGGTGGTCGAGGTCTACACGCCCTCGGGCAACTGGTCGTCGTGGCCGCCGCACAAGCACGACACCGATGACATGCCCCGCGAGGCGATCCTCGAGGAGATCTACGCGTACCGATTCCGGCGCCCGCAGGCCTGGGGCATCCAGCGCCTCTACGGCGGGTCGGTCGACGGGCTGTGGGCGGTGCGCGACGGGGAGACGGTGATCGTCCGCGACGGCTATCACCCTTTCGCCGCCACCCACGGCGATGACGCCTACTACCTCAACGCCCTCGCCGGGGATCGGCGGACCATGGCGTGCTCGTACGACCCCTTGCTGGATGGCGTGCGCGAGGCGTGGGAGGGGATGGCGCGAGATCCGCGGGTGCCGCTGGTCCCGTAGCGGGTCGATCCCGCGTGGCCGGGAGCGCGGTCGCCCGCCCGCGCGTGCCGGTCAGGTATGCACCGGGTGGGTCAAATCGTCACGGCAGTTGCCGAATATGCACCGCGTGGGTGGAATCACAACGCAGGGCCCCCGTGCGTGGCCATCCCAGCCGTCAGATGCATATCCGACCACCCCGTTAGCCGTTTGACCCACACGGTGGATAAGCGGTCGCCTAGCCCCGCCGCACCGGGACCAACCCGCTACGCCACTTCCCGCCGCAGCGTCGCCGAAGCCGCCACGATCACCAGCACGCAGAACCCCGCCAGCACCGCCACGTCGCGGAGGACGATGCCCGACTCCAGCCCCGCCCCGCGCAGCATGACCTCGCGCAGCGCATCGACTGCATAGGTCAGAGGAAGCACGTTCGAGATGACCTGCAGCCACCCCGGCTCGGACGAGACCGGCACGAGCAGCCCGGACAGCAGGACCTGCGGCACCACGACGAGCGGGATGAACTGCACCGCCTCGAACTCGGTGCGCGCGAACGTCGACAGGAAGATCCCCAAGGAGACCGCCCCCACCGCCAGCAGCACCTCGAGCCCGAAGATCAGCCACACCGATCCGGCGTTGTAGAGCTTCAGCACGAGCAGCCCGAAGCCCAGCACCTCCGCCGCCTGGACGAGGGCCACGATTGTGAAGCCGATCATGTAGCCGACCACGATCTCGGTTCGCCGCAGCGGCGACGCCATCAGGCGCTCGAGCGTCCCGGCCGACCGCTCGCGCAGGAACGACACGCTCGTCACGACGTAGACGAGCAGGAAGACCAACAGACCGATGAACGGGCCGCCGAGCAGGTCGAGCGCGTCGAGCTCCGAGCCGCCGTACAGGGACCGGACGACCGGCTCGATGCGCGGGATCGAGGGAGCCGGAGCCCCGGACGGGATCGGCGGCGCGAACGCGGCCATGCCAGCCCCGACGGCCTGCTGGAGCGCTCCCGGCACGATGCCGGCGACGCGCTGGTTGGTCCCCTCGACCACGATCTCCGGCCGCAGCACCCCGTCCGAGCCGGGGGCCGGCACCACGACCACCGCGTCGAGGATGCGGTCGCTGAGGCGTGCCTCGCCTGCATCGGCGCTCTCGATCCGCGAGGCGGCAACGGCATCCGAGGCGACCAGCGCGTCGGCGATCGCCGCCGAAAGCGACCCGTCCGCCGGCCCCACGACGCCCACAGTCGGGAGGGGGACATCGGTCCGGAAGAGGGCCGCGAACAGCGCCAGCACCAGGAGCGGTGTCACGAACAGGATCGCCAGCGTGCGGCGGTCGTGGCGGAACTGGCGCATGAGGCGCCCGGTGATCGCGAACGTTCGCCGCAGGCTCATCGGTCCAACCCGGCTGCGCTGAGGCGCAGGAAGGCGTCCTCCAGGCGATCGGTGCCGGCCAGGGCGAGCAGGTCTGCGACGGTGCCCTCGGCAAGGACGCGGCCGTCGAGCATGAGGCCCAGCCGGTCGGCGCGCTCTGCCTCGTCCATCACGTGGCTCGAGACGATGATCGTCGTCCCGCCGGCGGCCATCTCGCGCAGCCCGTCCCACAGCTGCGCCCGCAGCTGGGGGTCGACGCCCACGGTCGGCTCGTCCAGGAGCAGCAGGTCAGGCCGATGCACGAGCGCGCACGCCAGGGACAGGCGCGTCCGCATCCCGCCCGAGAGCTTGCTCGTGACCGATGCCCGCCGATCCCACAGGTTGACGAAGCGGAGCGCGGCCTCGACGTCGCCGCCACCGTGGACCGCGGCGAAGAAGCGGGCGTTCTCCTCCGCCGTCAAGTCGGCGTAGAGGGCGGTTGCCTGGGTCATGTAGCCGATCCGCTCGAGGATCTCGCGGTCCGGCATCCGCTGGCCGAGAACGCGGAGCTCGCCCTCCTCGGGCTTCACGAGGCCCACGAGGGCGCGGATGAGCGTCGTCTTCCCCGCCCCGTTCGGCCCGAGCAGGCCGTAGACCATCCCGGTCGGGACGCTGAGGGTCACGCCGGCCAGTGCCTGGACCGCTCCGAAGCGCTTTCGCACGTCGCGCGCCTCGATGGCGGGTCGCGTCGAGGCTGTCGCCGCTGCCGTCATGCCGCGAGCCCCCCGAGGATCGTGGTCGCCAGCTGCTCGGCCGCCTCGTCGATCGGCATCGCGAACCCGATGACCCGCTCCGCCAGCTGCCGGGTCAGGAGGTGGAAGGCGATCGGGCCGAGGACGGCCTGGACGGCGAGCAGCGGATGCATGGACTGCCCCCCGGCCGGCCGGGCGTCCACGCTGACGAGCGCCTCGCCGGTGTTGACCGCGACGCGCAGCTCGACGTTTGCGTGGCTCGCGGCGTCGCGGATGGCGAGCGCGGCGCGCACCGCGCGCTCAGGATCATCCTCGTGGACGACCGGCGCGCCGAAGACTGCCACCACCGCATCGCCGATGAACTTCTCGACCGTCCCGCCGAAGCGCTCGAGTCTCTCTGCGGACCCGCTCGTAATGGCCTGCCAGCATGGCGCGCACATCTTCGGGGTCGCGTTGCTCGGCCAGCGCGGTCGAGCCCACGAGATCGGCGAACACGATCGACACGGCCTTCCGCTCCTCGCGCACGGCCGTTTCGGTGCGGAGCGCGGATCCACAGGAGTTGCAGAAACGAGCGGCCTTCGGTTCTCCTGCCCACAGGCCGGGCACGCCGTCATCCGGAGCAGTCTAGCCCTCGTGCCAGGCAGAGCCGGTGCGCTACTTTCGCGACGTCCCCAGCCAGAGCGGCGTGGGACAGGTCACGCCGCCCAGGCACGCACCGCCCGCCACGGCTGCTGACCCGAATGAGCCCGCCGCCAGCATCCGCGATTGCGCCGGTGGCATGTCCCCGCCGTCGATCCAGGTGACGCCGTCGAGCGAGCTCCAGGCATGCTCCGGACCGATGTCCTGCGGCCCGTCGTTGCCCAGCACGACGCCGCCGCCGCTTTCCATTGCCGCGACCGCCATGGCGAATCCAGCGTCGCGAATCGGGTGCGCCGTCCAGGTGATGCCGTCATCGGTCGTCCATGCCGTGGGAACGCCGGCGCCGCCCACCGCCACGAGGCCCTGGCCGAGCTGCGTCACGTCGTTGAGGGTGCCTGCGCCGCCGGCGGTGTCGCCGGCCGTCCAGGTGCTGCCACCATCATCGGAGTACCACGCCGCGACGTTGATGCCGCCGTCGACGAACACGCCGCCCACAGCCACCAGTCGGTCGCCGATCGCCGCGAGGTCCACGACTTCGCTGCTTACCAGCCCAGCCGGGTTGATCCGCGCCCAGGACACGCCGTCGCTGCTCGTGGCGATGAACGAGTCGAACGGCGTCGTTCCGCCGGAAGCCCACCCGGCGCCGATGAGCCCGGGGCCGCCTTCCACCACGGTCCGCAGCGCGGGATCCTGGGTGCGGGTCTCGTCCCAGGTGGAGCCGCCATCCGTCGATATCCAGTCCACGCGCGCGAACTGGTCGCTGTCCGCGAGGCCCCACCATCCGTTCGCGACGAGATTGTTGCCGGCTGGCACGATCTGCGCGACGACCGCGTTCTCGTTGGCGGCACGCTGCGTGTTCACCGTCGTCGTGGTCCAGGTGCGCGGCACGTCATCGTCGCTCGACCAGATGGCCGGCGCATGGCCGATCTGGCCGGTGGCGAACCAGCGCCCGCTGACATTCATCACGCCGTAGACCGAGGCTTCTGCGGGAAGCGCGCCGTCGAGCCGCTCCCATGCCAGGTCGGGCGCCGCGGGCCGCGGGGTCGGCGTTGCGGTCGCATTGGGGCTGGACGAATCGGTGAATTCGGGGCTCTGGCTGGCCGGCGACGACAGCGTCGGCTGCGCGCTCACCCCCGGCTGGCCGCCGACATTCAGACCGATGATGATCGCGGCCGCCACGACAATCGCCGCCACGACGGCACCGCCGGCGATCCATGCGCCCCGATTCGCCCCGGTTCGCTCGCTTGGCCCCTTGGTGGTCATTGGGCGTGTCTCCCTCCTGAGGCAGCCCATTCTGCCCCACGTGCGCGGGTGGCGCGAGGCGCTAAGCGCTCGATATCGGCTCGACAAGCACTGCGTGCGACCATCGGCGCATGCCCGGCCGCGCCCCGTTCGACGAGGCGCGCCGAGCGTGGGAGCGCACGCGTCGGAGGGCGATTGACGCGGCCCTAATCTGCGCCTCGGCCTCGAGCCGAACGTGCCCCTTGCCCCGGTCGAGTACGCTCCACGCATTCCAGACGATAAGGGGCCCCAGGTGCGGTGCGCGTCGTGTGGCTTTGACAATCCGGCCGGCGGCCGCTTCTGCGAGGAATGCGGCTCCGCCCTGACGACAACCTGCCCGTCCTGCGGTGAGGCGACGCGTCCGGAAGCGCGCTTCTGCGCCAATTGCGGCCACGCTGACGCCTGGCGCGCCAGCGGCGACCACCGTCCCGCCGAGCACCGTATCCCCGTCCACGGCCGAGCGGCGCCTGGTCACGGTCCTCTTCACCGATCTCGTCGGCTTCACGACCCTCGCGGAGGACCGTGATCCCGAGGCCGTGCGCGAGCTGCTGACCCGCTACTTCGACATCGCCACCGAGATCACCCAGCTCCACGGCGGGACGGTCGAGAAGTTCATCGGGACGCGGTGATGGCCGTGTGGGGAACGCCCGTTGCCCACGAGGATGACGCGGAGCGCGCGGTCAGGGCCGCGCTCGAGCTCGTCAGCGCAATATCGACCCTCCATCCCGGCCTCCAGGCGCGGGCCGGCGTCCTCACCGGCGAGGTTGTCGTGACGCTGGGCGCCACTAACCAGGGGATGGTGGCCGGCGACCTGGTGAACACCGCCGCGCGGCTCCAGGGCGTCGCGGCGCCGGGGACCGTGCTCGTTGGCGAGGCCACGATGTGCGCGGCGTCCAGCGCCGTCGTCTTCGAGCCGATCGGCGACCATTCCCTCAAGGGCAAGACGAGCCCCGTGCCGGCCTTCCAGGCGATCCGCGTCGTCGCCCAGCGTGGCGGCCAGGGCCGGACCGACGTGCTCGAGGCCCCGTTCGTGGGTCGTGACGAGGAGCTGCGGCAGCTGAAGGAGCAGCTGCACACGGTCGGCCGTGACCGGCGCGTGCGCTCGTCTCCGTCACCGGGCCGGGCGGCATCGGCAAGAGCCGGCTGGTCTGGGAGCTCGAGAAGTACATCGACGGCGTGGCAAGGACATCTTCTGGCACCGCGGTCGCTCCCCCTCGTACGGCGAGGGGATCACGTTCTGGGCGCTCGGCGAGATGGTTCGCCGGCGGGCCGGCCTGACCGAGGAGGATGACGAGGCCATGACCCGGCAGCGCATCGGGGAGACGCTCCAGGAGTACGTGGGCGATGCCGACGAGCGGGGATCCATCGGTCCCGCGCTGCTGACGCTGCTCGGCGTCGAGCCCGCGCCCGCCGGGGGGGGCGACGTAGGACCGTGGTGCCCCGCTCCGCGATGCGTTCGAAGAACGTCCGCCAGGCCGGGAAGAGCATCGTCTTCGAGGACCTGCAATGGGCCGATACCGGCCTCGACTTCATCGACCATCTCCTCGACTGGTCGCGTGGCCTGCCGATCATGGTCGTCACCCTGGCCCGCCCCGAGCTCTTCGATCGTCGCGCCGATTGGGCCACCGCGCGCCGCAACCTGACCTCGCTGACCCTCGAGCCACTGACCGATGATGCCGTCCGCGAGCTGCTGAATGGCTCCTGCCCGGGTTGCCGGAGGGTGCCCTGGCGCTGGCCAGGCGTGATCGCCGGTCGCGACACCTGGCGGTGGCGCACGTTCGAGGCGATCGGCGACGAGGAGCTCGCGGGCGCGCTGGCGGGGCACTACGTGGCGGCACATGAGGCCTCCGACGAAGGTCCCGAGGCGGACGCGATCGCTGCCCAGGCGCGCATCGCGCTCGGTGCGGCGGCAGAGCGTGCGGCGGCCCTCGGAGCGTCCGACCAGGCGGTCGCCTATCTCGCGGCCGCGCTCGCCATCACGACGGCACCGCAGGACCGGGCGCCGCTCCTGGATCGTGCGGCCCTCGCCGTACTCGCGGCGGCGGGGGCCGATGCGCTCGGCTATGCGAGGGCCGCCGTCGAGGTGCATGCGCGGTCATCGACGCGGCAATTTTGCTGCCCGGCGAGAACGAGGTCCGCGCCTGGGCGGACGAGGCGCGCCCGAGCGAGGACGCTCGCGCGGAGCCTCTTCGTCCGAGGTCGGCATCGGGAGATGAGCGACGCTTCTCCTCCGACCTCCCTCCCTGGCCGTCGGTGATGCCGCAATGCGGGTGGGCGCACGGGCTGCGCGTGCCTGCTCCGCTGAGTCTGAATCCTGCGCATATCCACCCCATGGATCAACCTGCCACTCTGGACGTCGAATACTCACGGGGCGGGTGGGATCGCCGCCCAGCAGCTTCCTGCGTGGCGATCTGACCCAGGGCACGGGTAAACCGTCATCAGCATGGCAATTTCAACCACGGTACGGGTAGCGGCACGCCCTCGTTGACCACTCCCACGTGACGCGCTGATACTGGCCCCCCGAGCGGAGTCAGAGGACCGAGTGACCTGCGCAACCTGCGGCACAGTGAACGAGGCGGGGCGGAAGTTCTGCATCGAGTGCGGAACGCGCCTGGTGATCGCCTGCCCGAGCTGTGGCACGGCCAACCCTGCGGATGGCAAATTCTGCGGTGAATGCGGCGGCGCCCTGACCGATACCGCCGCGGCGATCGCCACCGCCGCTCCGGGCGCCTCCCGCGCCGCGAGCCAGGTCGCCGAGCGGCGTCTCGTCACCGTCCTGTTCGCCGACCTGGTGGGATTCACGACCATCTCCGAGAAGCGCGACGCGGAGGACGTGCGCGAGCTGCTCGACCGCTACTTCGCGGGGTGCCGCGAGATCGTCGGCCGCTA